>NZ_JBIDAD010000003.1:0-802294 GCF_043202315.1 Streptomyces sp. NPDC048211 | reverse complement strand
ATGGCTGAAGTTCTCGTCTTTGTCGACCACGTGGACGGTGCCGTCCGCAAGCCCACGCTGGAGCTGCTGACGCTGGCGCGTCGTGTGGGTGAGCCTGTCGCCGTTGCTCTGGGCAGTGGTGCGGCGGATACGGCCGGTGTGCTCGCCGAGCACGGTGCCGTCCGGGTGCTGACCGCCGATGCTCCCGAGTTCGCCGATTACCTCGTGGTTCCGAAGGTCGACGCGCTCCAGGCCGCCTGTGGCGTGGTGTCCCCGGTTGCCGTGCTGCTGCCCTCCTCCGCGGAGGCCAAGGAGATCGCTGCCCGTCTCGCGGTCCGGATCGGTTCCGGGATCATCACCGACGCCGTCGACCTGGAGGCGGGTGAGCAGGGGCCGGTCGCCACGCAGTCCGCGTTCGCGGCCTCGTACACGACCAAGTCCCGTGTCTCCAAGGGCGTACCGGTCGTCACGGTCAAGCCGAACTCGGCTCCGGTCGAGGCGGCACCGGCTGCCGGTGCGGTCGAGGCCCTGACGGTTTCCTTCTCGGCGCAGGCCACCGGTACCAAGGTCCTGTCCCGTACTCCGCGTGAGTCGACCGGCCGCCCGGAGCTGACCGAGGCCGCGATCGTCGTTTCCGGTGGCCGTGGTGTCAACGGTGCGGAGAACTTCCACGTCATCGAGGCGCTCGCGGACTCGCTGGGTGCGGCGGTCGGTGCCTCGCGTGCGGCGGTGGACGCGGGCTGGTATCCGCATTCCAACCAGGTCGGCCAGACGGGCAAGTCCGTCTCGCCGCAGCTGTACATCGCCTCGGGTATCTCGGGGGCGATCCAGCACCGGGCGGGTATGCAGACCTCGAAGACGATCGTCGCGATCAACAAGGACGCCGAGGCCCCGATCTTCGACCTCGTCGACTACGGCGTCGTCGGCGACCTCTTCAACGTCGTCCCGCAGCTCACCGACGAGGTCACCGCCCGCAAGGGCTGACCCCCGCCGGCAGTACACGGCACGACAGCGGGACCCGCAGTACGGGGCCGCACGGTGAAACCCACCGTGCGGCCCCGCGCCGTTTCCGATCACCATTGACGCAGGTACGGCAGGCTTATAACTTCACTATACGGATTGCTGATTCCGGGAAGCGGAAACAGCGAGAGTGTGGAGGGTGCGGAAATGGGTCAGCAGGAGAAGGTGGCGACGAGCCTCGCCGGTGCGGTCAGTGAGGGGATCAGCGCCTCACTCACAGCGGTGGACGCCGAACTCGCACGCCGCTACCCGGGCGACCCCGGGACGCGTCAGCCCGTCCACACGGTCTACGTGCCGGGGGACGCCTTCACCGCAGGCACCATCCGCTCCTGGGGCGACCAGGCGCTGCGGGCGCTCGACGAGCACGCCCCCGACGCCGCGTCGCTCGCAGCCGTGCTGGGCATCCCGGCCGAGCTCGCCGGACCCGTCCACGACCGCGTACGCGCCAAGCTGAGCCGTGAGCCCGTGGAGGACCTCCGCATCGACTTCGAGGACGGATACGGCCCCCGCTCCGACGCCGAGGAGGACGAGGCGGCGGCCCGTGCGGCCCGGCTGATCTCGCAGGCGTACGCGAACGGCACGGCGGCGCCGTACATGGGCATCCGGATGAAGTGCATGGAGGCCGCCGTACGCGACCGGGGCATCCGCACCACGGACGTCTTCCTCACGGGACTCATGGAGGCGGGCGGCCTTCCCGACGGGCTCGTGCTCACCCTGCCGAAGGTGACCTACCCCGAACAGGTCACCGCCTTCGTACGGCTTCTCGAAGCCTTCGAGGAGGCCCACGGGCTTCCCTCCGGACGGCTCGGCTTCGAGATCCAGATCGAGACCAGCCAGTCGATCCTCGCCGCTGACGGCACCGCTGCCGTCGCCCGCATGATCGACGCCGCGCAGGGCCGCGCGACGGGTCTGCACTACGGCACGTTCGACTACAGCGCCTGCGTCGGGGTCAGCGCCGCGTACCAGGCGAGTGACCACCCGGCGGCCGACCACGCGAAGGCCGTGATGCAGGTGGCCGCCGCGGGCACCGGAGTGCGTGTCTCCGACGGTTCCACCAACGTCCTGCCCGTGGGCCCCACCCCCCAGGTGCACGAGGCCTGGCGGCTGCACTACGGGCTCACCCGCCGCGCCCTGGCCCGCGCCTACTACCAGGGCTGGGACATGCATCCGGGCCACCTCCCGACGCGTTACGCGGCCGTCTACACCTTCTACCGCGAGGGCCTGGAGCAGGCCGCGGCCCGGCTCGCCGCGTACGTGGCGAAGGCGGGCGGCGACGTGATGGACGAACCTGCCACCGCGAAGGCGCTCAGCGGCTACCTGTTGCGGGGCATCGACTGCGGCGCCCTGGACACCGCCGAGGTGGCCCGGCTGACCGGGCTGACCCGCGCGGACCTGGACGCCTTCGCCTCACCGAGGCGTGGCGGGCTGACCGTGACGGCGCCGTAGCCTCTCCGCCAGACCGCCCGGCCCGGGGTCAGGCCGGGCGCAGCTCGCCCGAGCCGCGCGGGATCAGCCTCGTCGGGAGCTCGACGCGTGCCGGCGAGTGGTCGGCGCCGTCGAGCCGCCGGAAGAGGTGCTCGGCCGCGGTGCGGCCTACCGCCGCCGCGTCCTGGGAGATGACGGTGATGCCGAGCAGATCCGCGAGCTCGATGTCGTCGAAGCCGACCAGGGCGACGGGCCGTTCCCGGCCGGCCAGCACGCGCACCGCGGTCACCGTCACGCGGTTGTTGCCGGCGAAGAGCGCGGTGACGGGTTCGGGACCGGAGAGCATGGTCTCCGCGGCCGGGCGGACCCGCTCGGGGTCGGTGGAACCGAGCGAGACCCAGGAGTCCTCGACGGTGATCCCGGCGTCGCTCATGGCGGTGTGATATCCGCGGAGGCGCTCGGTGGCGGTGTGGATCCGGGGCTGGTCGCCGATGAATCCGATCCGGCGGTGGCCGTGCGCGATCAGGTGGGCGACGCCCTCGCGGGCGCCGCCGAAGCTGTCCGAGAGCACCATGTCGGCCTCGATCTGGCCCGCCGGACGGTCCACGAAGACCGTCGCTATGCCGGCCTTGATCTCCGGCTCCAGATAACGGTGGTCGTCGCCGGCCGGAATCACGATGAGCCCGTCGACGCGTCGTGCACACAGCGCGAGCACGAGTTCCTGCTCGCGCTCCGGGTCCTCGGCGCTGGAGCCGTTGATCAGCAGGGCGCCGTGCGCGCGGGCCACCTCTTCCACCGCGCGGCTCAACGGCCCGTAGAACGGGTCCGCGAGGTCCTCCAGGACCAGACCGATCGAGGCGGTGCGGCCCTTGCGCAGCACACGCGCGCTGTCGTTGCGGCGGAAGCCCAGCGCGTCGATGGCCTCCTGGACCCGGCGCTCGGTGTCGGGCGTGACGCCCGGCTCGCTGTTGACCACGCGCGAGACCGTCTTGAGGCCCACTCCGGCACGGGCGGCCACGTCCTTCATGGTCGGCCGGTTGCCATAGCGGGGCTCGGGGTGACGGGTGGTCTCGGCCACGGTGCGCAGTCCTGTCCTCGGGTACGGGCGGTCCGGACCTCCCGCGGAGGGTACCGCGGGAGAGGCCGGAGGCTGTGGCGTCGAGCATAGGCCCTGGACAACGTTGTCAAGTGAATGGAGACTATGCAGACTATTCACTGAAGCCGCAGGTCCCACCCCCTCACCCACGGAGCCACACCGATGCATACCGACCTCGTCGCCGCGCTGGACATCGGCGGCACCAAGATCGCCGGAGCATTGGTGGACGGCGACGGCACGCTCCGGGTACGGGTGCAGCGTCCGACGCCTGCCCGCGAGGACGGCGAGACGGTGATGACGGCGGTCGGTGACGTCCTGGCGGAGCTGTCCGCGTCACCGCTGTGGAGCCGGGCCACGGCCGTCGGTATCGGCAGCGCCGGTCCGGTGGACGCCGTCGCCGGGACCGTCAGCCCCGTGAACGTGCCCGGCTGGCGGGGCTTTCCGCTGGTGGAACGCGTGAGCGCGGCCACCGGCGGTCTCCCTGTCGAGCTGGTCGGCGACGGGGTCGCGATCACGGCGGCCGAGCACTGGCTGGGCGCCGCCCGCGGCCACGACAACGCCCTGTGCATGGTCGTGTCGACCGGAGTCGGGGGCGGGCTCGTCCTCGGCGGGGCACTCCACCCCGGCCCCAGCGGCAACGCGGGCCACATCGGGCACATCAGCGTCGACCTCGACGGTGACCCGTGCCCGTGCGGAGCGCGCGGCTGCGTCGAACGCATCGCGAGCGGCCCCAACATCGCCTGCCGCGCCCTTGAGGGCGGCTGGCGGCCCGGACCGGACGGTGACGCGACCGCCGCGGCGGTCGCGGCGGCGGCGCGGGCGGGCGACCCGGTCGCCGTGGCTTCGTTCGAACGGGCGGCACAGGCGCTCGCCGCGGGCATCGCCGCGACGGCCACCCTGGTCGAGATCGACATCGCGGTGATCGGCGGGGGAGTGGCCGGCGCCGGAGAGGTGCTGTTCGCCCCGCTCCGCAGCGCCCTGCGGCGGTACGCGACGCTGTCGTTCGTCCAGCGGCTGACCGTGACGCCGGCGGTCATGGGCAACGACGCGGGGCTGGTGGGCGCGGCGGCGGCGGCCTTCGCCGCGCGGGTGGGAGCGAACGGGGCCGTTTCCGTCCAGAGCCCAGCCGTTCGGATCAGGTGACCTTCCGCCCCGTTGCTCCTTGGATGCGCTCTTGGACGGGGCAGGGGCAGGGCTGCGACAGGGGGCTGGGACCGGGGGTTCCCTCCCGCTCGCCCGCGTCCCTCGCGGAGGCACTACTGGGTACGGCGGGCCACCTCCAGGACGAGTACCACGCTCTCGCGGGAGTTCGGGAGCGTTTGTGCGAGACCTCCAGCGCGGAGAGGTACCGGTCGATCGCAAGGCCTGTCACCCGCTCGGACCCTCGGCGTGGTGCGGCGGATGCGGGGCGCGCCGACCTGCGGTTGGCTGGGCCGTGCACCGAGTCGTCGTCCTGCCCTCCTTCCACAGGAGTGCGGATGTCTGCGTGCGTCTGTCTTCGGCGCCGCAGGCCGGGCCCTCGACCCCTCGACCGGTGGACCAGGTTTCCCCTGACGCTGGATTCGGAGTCACTCATGCCTGTTTGCAAGACCCGTGACGGTGTGGAGATCTTCTACAAGGACTGGGGGAGCGGACGCCCGGTCGTCTTCATCCACGGCTGGCCCCTGAACGGCGATGCCTGGCAGGACCAGCTGAAGGCCGTCGCCGACGCGGGCTTTCGCGGTATCGCACACGACCGCCGAGGCCACGGCCGCTCCACCCCCGTCTACGACGGCTACGACTTCGATACCTTCGCCGACGACCTGAACGACCTGCTCACCCACCTCGACCTGCGGGACGTCACCCTGGTCGCGCACTCGATGGGCGGCGGTGAGCTGGCCCGCTACATCGGCCGGCACGGCACCTCGCGGATCAAGTCCGCCGTGCTGCTGTCCGCGATCCCGCCGCTGATGATCCAGGGCCCCGACAACCCCGAGGGCGTGCCGGGCAGCGTCTTCGATTCCATCAAGACGGGCATCCTGAACGAGCGCTCGCAGTTCTGGAAGGAAACCGCGGTCGGGTTCCTCTCAGCGAACCGGCCCGGCACCAAGGCGACGGAGGGCAACAAGGACGCGTTCTGGTACATGGCGATGGCGCAGACCATCAAGGGCGGCGTCGACTGCGTGGACGCCTTCGGCTACACCGACTTCCACGAGGACCTCAAGAAGTTCGACGTTCCGCTGCTGATCGTCCACGGTGACGACGACCAGGTCGTCCCGATCGACGCCACCGGCCGCAAGACCGCGAAGCTGGTCCCCGGCGCGGTCCTCAAGGTGTACGAGGGCGGGTCGCACGGCATCGCCGTCGTCCCGGGTGACAAGGAGCGCTTCAACCAGGACCTGCTCGAGTTCCTGAAGGACTGACCCCGTGGGGCTCTGAGCGTCGGCGCGCAACGGCGTTCGCCGCCGGGCCGGACCGCGCGCGTTCGCCGTCGGCTTCGGGGGCTGTCCGGTCGGCGAGCGCTGTCCTCGCCGACCGGACGGCCGTGCGGACTTCTCCCCGGAGCGGGCGGGGCCGGGCCTTGTCCCCGCCCTGGTCCGCCACCGCCATGATTCCGAGGGGCGGCCCGTCCTCGAAGGGCAGGCCCACCCCCGACGGGTGGCGACGAGGTATGACGCCGCCACCCGTTCCCGCGGACGGGCTGCCTCAGCAGGTGATGCGGAGGTCCGCCCAGTCCGCGTGGTCGGAGTCGACGCCGTCGCCCCCGTCCGTGACCACCAGGCGTACGACCTGCGCACCGCCGACGTCCGCCGAGAGGGACTGCGCCGCCATCGCGTTGGTCAGGACTCCGGTGGACGCCGCCTTCGTGCCGTCCGACCAGATCTCGAAGGCCACGCTTCCCTTGGCACCCTTCTCGTCGTCGACCCCGACCCGGGCCGTCACGGTGCTGCACGCACCGCCCACGTAGTACTCGACGGCGCTGTCGGCGTGCACGCCCAGCCCCTTCGCGTACACCTCGCCGCCGACGGTCAGGGGATTCCCGTCGCCCGCCGCGCTCTCACCGTTGCTGGTGTCCTTCTCGACCGGTCCGTAGCCGTTGGACGCGGAGAGCTGCGGCAGATCGCTCAGGTAGCCGCCACCGGCCGGTGGCGCCACCACCACATGGGCCTGGAACGGCACGGAGGACCGCACCCGCTCTCCGGAAGGCGAGCGGTACTGCGCGGTGAGTGTCAGATCGTAGGTACCGGTGGCCGTGCCGGCCGGAGCCGTCACACGCCAGCGTGTGGTCAGAGCCCTGTCCGTCGGCAGTGCGGCCGCCGTGGTCGCGGATTCGGCCCCGATCCGCCAGCCGGACGGCCCGGTGAGTGCGGCCGACACCTTCACTGCCGGTGTCCGGCCCAGTCCGGTGACCGTGGTCGTCAGCCGCGCCGTACGGCCCGCCTCCACCAGAGGGCTCCCGTCCAGGGCCAGTTCCACCGCGGGCGGATACGCGGCCCAGCGGCTGTCCCCGGCCACGCGCAGCAGGACCGTCCCATGGGCCGGGACGGTCGCGGAGAGGCCGCCCGCCGTGTTGCGCGTGGTGTGAGCCCACAGGTCGCGCACGGTGTACGCGGCGGCCTGCGGAAGCCCCGCCGCCGCAGCCGTCGTCGAGATCCGCTGCGCACTCCCGGTCTCGTTGAACAGCGCCACGACCCGGCTGCCGTCCTGCATCTCCTTGGCGACGATCCAGCGCCCGCCGTCGGAGGAGAGCACGACACCCTGCTTGCCCAACGGGTCCTGGTCGACGGCGATGACCTCGTGGTTGGAGAGGATCCGGTACGTCTCGGGCGTCGCCGTGCGCAGATCGGAGCCGATGAGCAGGGGCGCGGCCATCACCGACCACATGGAGAAGTGGGTGCGGTACTCCGTGTCCGTCATGCCGCCGTTCCCGACCTCCAGCATGTCGGGGTCGTTCCAGTGGCCGGGACCGGCCGCCGCGGCGAGCGGCAGGTTCTGCTTCATGATCGACAGCATGCTGCTCCAGCTGTCGTTGATGTCACCCGTCGTGCGCCAGAGATTGCCCAGACCGGCGGCCCACTCCCAGGGTTTGTTCTCGCCCCATTCACAGATGCTGTAGACGATGGGCCGGCCGGTGGCGGCCAGCGCGTCCCGCATGGTCGTATAACGCTCTTTCGCGTCCACGCCCTGGTTGTTGCAGTTGTCGTACTTGAGATAGTCGACGCCCCAGTCGGCGAACTGCCGGGCGTCGCTGTACTCGTGCCCGAGCGCTCCGGGAAGCCCGACGCTGTCGCAGGTCTTGGTGCCGGCGCTGGTGTATATGCCGAGCTTGAGACCCTTGGAGTGGACGTAGTCGGCGACTGCCTTGATCCCGTTCGGGAACCGCGCCGGGTCGGCTTCCAGTTTTCCGTCCGCATTACGCTGCGGCTTCGCCCAGCAGTCGTCCAGATTGACGAATTCGTAGCCCGCTTCCTTGAGCCCCTTCTCGACGAAGATATCGGCGATGCCCTTGACCATCGCCTCGTCGAACTCGGCCCGGCAATGGGTGGAGTTCCAGTTGTTGAAGCCCATGGGAGGGGTGAGTGCGAGACCGTTTCCGGCCCGTGCGCCCACCGTCGGCGAGGGGGCAGGAGCCGGGGACTGGGCGACGGCGGGAAGGGTGGCTCCCGCCGCACACAGGAGGCCCGCGGTCAGCGCTCCGATGACTCTGAGGCGGCTTGTGCGGGTGGTACGGCCTGGAAGATGACGCATCGTTACGTTCCTCCGTACTCGTGCCGAATCAATGGGCGGCATGTGCACGCCAAGACGAGCGATTACGTTAGAGCCTGTTGAACTATGTTGGAAGAGGGGCGATGCCGGTTGTTCGGTATCTCGTCAAAACCCTTGACTGGGCCCTTGGTTGGGGGTGTGATCCAAGCGCACGTTCGGTTGTGTTGGGTTGCCTTCCGGAGGAGGGGATCGTGGTGCACTCGTACGACAGGTCAGATCTGCCCGGCAGTGTCGCGGGACATCGGATGTCCCGGCGAAGTCTGCTGCGTGGCGCGGCAGTCGGAGCCGGCGCGGTCACGCTTCCCGCGCTGCTCACCGCGTGCGGAGGGGGCCCGGGGGGTGACGGCAAGACCATCACCCTGGGCTCGAATTCGTCCGACCCCATCCCGAAGAAGGCGTTCGCCGACGCCTTCAAGGCCTATGCCGACCAGTCCGACGGCCGAAAGGTGAAGGTCAACACCGTTGACCACAACACCTTCCAGGAGAACATCAACCGCTATCTGCAGGGCAAGCCCGACGACGTCTTCATGTGGTTCGCCGGAAACCGCATGCAGTTCTTCGCCGAGAAGGGGCTGCTGTACGACATCAGCGACAACTGGGAGGGCTACGAGGGATTCTCGGACGCCCTGAAGGCCCAGTCCACCGGCGAGGACGGCAAGCAGTACCTCACGCCGTACTACTACTATCCCTGGGCCGTCTTCCACCGGAAGAGCCTCTTTGCCGAACGCGGCTATCAGGCGCCCAAGACGCTGGACGAGTACGTGGCCCTCGCCAAGCAGATGCAGAAGGACAAGATGGACCCCATCGCCTTCTGCGACAAGGACGGATGGCCCGCAATGGGCACGTTCGACTACATCAACATGCGGAC
Organism: Streptomyces sp. NPDC048211; assembly: GCF_043202315.1. NCBI lineage: Bacteria > Bacillati > Actinomycetota > Actinomycetes > Kitasatosporales > Streptomycetaceae > Streptomyces > Streptomyces sp. NPDC048211. The sequence goes on along the minus strand of NZ_JBIDAD010000003.1, from coordinate 793,160 downwards.
AAACGGATACGAGTTCCACAAGAGTCTGATGGCCGGCGAGGAAGCCTGGACGGACAAGCGGGTGAGGGAGGTCTTCGACACCTGGCGACGCCTGCTTCCGTACTGCCAGCAGGGCGCCAACGGCCGCACCTGGCAGGAGGCCGCCACCAGCCTGCAGAAGCGCGAGGCCGGGATGGCGGTCTTCGGCCTGCCGCACCCCGGAGCCCAGTTCCCCAAGGCGGAACAGGGCGACCTCGACTTCTTCCCGTTCCCCGTCATCAACCCGGAGCACGGTCAGGATGCCGTGGAGGCTCCGATCGACGGGTTCCTGCTGGCGAAGAAGTCGAAGAACCTCAAGAACAAGAAGAACCTGGAGAGCGCCAAGGACCTGCTGAAGTGGCTCGCCACCGGCAAGGCCGAGGACATCTACCTCAAGAGCGACCCGAACAACATCGCGGTCAGCGACCAGGCCGACACCTCCCAGTACTCCGCCATCCAGAAGAAGGCCGTCGAGCTGGTGTCGGGAGCGAAGCAGATCTCCCAGTTCCTGGACCGGGACACCCGCCCGGACTTCTCGTCCACGGTCATGATCCAGGCGATCCAGAGTTTCATCAGCAGTCCGAACGACGTGGACGGGCTGGTCAACGACATCGAACGGCAGAAGAAGACCATCTTCGCCTCGGAGTGAACCGGGAGTACCGACCGTGTCGTTCATCTCGGGGCGGCGCACCGGACGACGGGGCTCGCGGCGGTTCACCCGCCGCGACCTTGTCGTGCTCGGCGTGCTGCTCGGCATACCCGTACTGCTCGACATCGCCATCGTGTGGGGGCCGACCCTCGCCTCCGTCGCCCTCTCGTTCACCAGCTGGGACGGCATCGGTGACATCGAGTGGGTCGGCACGCGCAACTACACGAACCTCTTCACGAACTACCCGCAGTTCTGGCCGGCGGCCCGCCACAACCTGCTCTGGCTCGCCTTCCTCGGTCTGGTGGCCACGCCGTTCGGGCTGCTCCTCGCCGTACTCATCGACAAGGGGGTGCGCTTCAGCCGCTTCTACCAGTCGACCCTGTACATGCCCGTCGTGCTCTCCCTCGCCGTGGTCGGCTTCATCGCACAACTGGTCTTCTCCCGTGACCAGGGAGCCCTCAACGCGATCGTCGGCGACACCGCGTCACCGACCGACTGGCTGGGCGACCCCGACCTCAACATCTGGATGGTCCTGCTCGCCGCCGCCTGGCGCCATACCGGCTACGTGATGATCCTCTATCTCGCCGGGCTCAAGGCCGTGGACTCCTCCCTCAAGGAGGCCGCCGCGATCGACGGGGCGAGCGAGAGCCAGACCTTCTTCCGCATCGTCTTTCCGACGCTGCGCCCGGTCAACATCATCGTCGGGGTCATCACCGTCATCGAGTCGCTGCGCGCCTTCGACATCGTGTACGCGGTCAACCACGGCCGCAACGGCCTGGAACTGCTCTCGGTGCTCGTCACCGACAACATCATCGGTGAGGCCAGCCGGATCGGGTTCGGCTCCGCCATCGCCGTCGTCCTGCTGGTCGTCTCCCTGGGATTCGTCGTGACGTACCTGGTCCAGGAGATCCGAGGGGAGAAGGACCGATGACCACGCAAACAGCCGCCGCCCGTCCGGCAGCGCCCGTCCCCACCACGGCCCGGCGCGGAATCCGTCCCGGCCGGCTCGGCGTGCACGCCTTCCTGATGACGGTCTCGCTCGCCTTCCTCGCCCCGCTCCTGCTCGCCGTGTACGCCTCGCTCAGGCCGTACGACGAAACCTCGGAGCACGGCTACTTCTCGCTGCCCCGCCATCTCTCGCTGGACTACTACCGGCAGGCGTTCACCGACTCGGGGATGACGAAGTACTTCGTCAACACCATGATCATCGCTGTGCCCGGGGTTCTCGTCACCCTGTTCCTCGCGTCGTTCGTGGCGTTCGCGCTCGCCCGGCTGAGGATGCGCGGCGGGCTCGTCCTGCTGATGCTCTTCACCGCGGGGAACCTGCTTCCGCAACAGGTGATCGTCACCCCGCTGTACGTCGTCTTCAACCGCATTCCGCTGCCCTACTGGATGTCGGACTCGATGACGATGTTCGACTCCTACTGGGCCGTCATCCTGGTGCAGGTCGGATTCCAGCTCGGCTTCTGCGTGTTCGTCCTCGCCAACTTCATGCGGACCCTGCCGCAGGAGATCCTGGAGGCGGCCGTGGTGGACGGGGCGGGCGTCTGGACCCAGTTCTGGCGCATCACCCTGCCCTTGTGCCGCCCCGCGCTCGCGGCCCTGGGCACGCTCCAGTTCACCTGGATGTACAACGACTTCCTCTGGGCCCTGGTCTTCATCTCCGACGGGGACAAGCTGCCGGTCACATCGGCACTGAACAACCTGCGCGGCCAATTCTTCACCGACTACAACCTGCTTGCCGCCGGCTCGGTGATCGTCGCGCTTCCGACCCTGGTGGTCTTCCTGCTGCTCCAGCGGCACTTCATCGCGGGACTCACGCTGGGGTCCAGCAAGGGGTGACCGGTGGACTTCCGGAACCAGGCCCGCCGACCCGCGCAGGGATCGGCGGGCGGCTCCGCGGTCCGTCCGCCTACTCGCAGGCCACACCATCCCCGTCGCGGTCGAGGTGCGAACCGTAGCCGGGGTCTCCCGCGTGAATGGGTGCGGCGCCGGCTGCCCGAACGGCGGAGCAGTTGGCGTAGTACGTCGCCCCGCCGCCGTCGTCATCCGGCTCGGAGCCTGCGGCCGTCCCGGAGCCGGGTGCTGTCGTGACCTTCACCGTCACCGTCCTGGTGACCGTGGGCACGGGCTTCGGGGCGGCCGTGACGGTCTCCGTCACCGTGGGGCCGGGCTTCGCCGATGCGGTGGCGGTCGCTGTGACGGTCACCGCGGGGGCCGCCGAGGCGGAGGCGGTCTTCTCGGGCGCGGCACCGTCGCCGGCCCCGCCTATGCCGACGCCGATGAAGAACAGGACGATCGCAGCGGGAATGATGATCCGCTTCCTGGTCCAGCCCGGCCGGGGCGCGGACGGCGGCGGGCTCCCGTGCGGGCCGGGGCCGGCGGGCTGGGGCGGCTGGCCCCAGGGCGGCTGGACGGACGGCGGATTGTGCGACATGAGTCCCCCTGAAATGTGCGTGGAGAGGTGACGTTAGCCGCGCCGTATGCGGTAAGGGAGGCCAATGTTCCGGTGGTGACGAATTTGTGACCAGGATGTGAAGGGAAAGTGGATCTCTCGTGGGTCGTCGCAGTTCGCCGACCATCGGTCGGCCATGAAAGCGTTCTGGTGCCGGGTCTCTTGCCGCGCCGGCACCGGCCTGCGATTCTGAGCCGGTGCCAGGACAGGCGAAGAGGAGGCGGCGGCAGGAGGCCGGGAATCTGCGGTCGGCCGCACGCACATCGTCCGGATCGGGGCGGTGGGAAGTGATCTTCGAGACCGAGGATCAGGCGGAGCTGCGCGCGCGGCTCCGCAGCCTTCGGGAAGCGCGGGTCGACGAGGCGACGATCCGGATCGACACGCTCTGCGGCCGCCTGGTGCAACCGACCACCTACCGGCTGAGCCGATTCGTGGCGGACAGTTGAGGAGGCGCTCGCGCTACGGGCCGACGTCCGTGAAGCGCCGTCGTCCGGCAGCGGCCTCCGCGGTCAAGACCGCTGCACGGAGAACTCGTTGCCGTCGGGGTCGAGCAGCAGAATCCTGCCGCCTTCGTCGTCGCTGAAGTTGGTCCGCGTCGCGCCGAGCGAGATCAGGCGGTCGACCTCCGCTGCCCCGTCGGCACCGGCAGGGAGCGCCAGCTCGAAGTACAGCCTGTTCGTGCCCGCCTTCGGCGCCACAGGCGGCCCGCCCCATGTGATCTTCGTGCCGCCGTGCGGTGACTGGATCGCGGTCTCCTGGTCCTGGTCCCAGACCAGTGGCCACCGCAGGGCCTTGCTCCAGAAGTAGCCGACCTCCTGCGTGCCGTCACAGGCCAGCGCTCCGATGAACCCGGTGCCGGCGAGGAACTCGTTGCCGGGCTCGATGACGCAGAACTCGTTGCCGTCCGGATCGGCGAGCACCACATGCCCGTCCTCGGGGAGTTGACCGACATCGATGTGCTGTCCACCGAGCTCCAACGCACGTGCCACCGTCCGCCGCTGATCCTCCGGGGAGGTGCTCGTCAGGTCGAAGTGCGCCCGGTTCCGGCCGGTCTTCGGCTCCTGGCCCGGCAGGAACCGGATGCGGAACCCGGCTGGATCCGGGGGCAGGAGGGCCATGCCGTTGTCCGGACCGGCAGCCGACTCCCAGCCGAGGACCCCGGACCAGAACCGTGCCAGACCGGATGGCCGGGTCGCGTGGAAGCAGATGGCGAACAGGTGACTGGTCATGCTCCCGGTATCTCCGCTTCGTCGGTGGACGTCACGGTGCCCGGCCCGTTCCGCGAGTGCATCCTAGGAGGGGCCGCGCGGTACCCGCATCCCGGTTTCCGGCGCGGGGCAGCCCGGGCCAGGGCTCTTTGCCACTCCGGGCAGGCTGACGAGCGCTTCTGCCGGAGCTGCCCGGCTGGTGCCCGGACCGTGCGACCACTCCTGGTTCGTGCGCCGGGACGGCCGGGAACGGACAGGGCGGCCACGGGTCCCGGTGGGCAGGGGTGCGCCGGTCATCTGCTGACCGACCGGCGCGGAACCGGCGGACCAGCGCCAGGACGCGCGCACGTGCGGCCGATCGAGTCACGCAGGTTCACCGGCCGAGGAAGTTGTCAGTGGTCGATGCGATCCTTCGGGTATGGACGAGATCATGCGGCGACGGGTGTACGGCGCCGATCACGACGACCCGGATCCGGGCCCCAGGCCGGGGCGGGACTACCGGGAGCTGGTGGGCGGACCGCTCGACGGGCTGCTGCTGGACGTGACCGGCTGGACGAAGGTGGCCCTGGCGGACGGTTCCGCGCTGGTCACCGAGATCGGCGCCTACGGGGCGGGTGGCCGCGCCGAGTACGGGCCGCGGGCGGAGGATCCGAACAAGTGGGACTGGCGGGGCGACACGCCTTAGCGCCCGGCCGTGTCCGCGGCGCGGCGGAGCCCCGGCGACACGTCGTCGAGGCCGCCCCCTCCGTCGCTCTGTTCGGCGAGCCGGCGGCGGCCCATGGCCGGGGTGCCGATGACACGGTGCCCCGGACGGCCGACGGCCCGTTCCTGCCCGGCGCGGTGTCCGTCCGCCGTCCCGAGGCCGAAGCGGTCCCGGCTCAGGGTGCCGGCGGCCGGGCGTACTGACCTGCGGCCGGGGCGGTCCGTCCCGTGCCGCAGGCCCTCAGCGGCCCCGCTCCGACGACTGCTGCGGGACGACCACCAGGAACGCGTCCTGTTCCAGGTCCATCACGACCTCCGCCGCGACACCCTCCCCACGGCGGGCCGCCGCGAACTCCTCCGCGGGCCAGCTCCCCCGCGGGCCCCCGGCGGGAAACTGCTCAAGTACGGTGCGACGCACGGTCCGCCCCCTGTCGTTCGTTCTGCTGCTCGCTCCAACGACGTCCCGCCTTCGCCGTTACGGCCGGATGCCGTTCGGACGGGCGCCGTTACCCGTACCGAAAGACGCCTGTCGCCCGCCGGGCGTGGTTGCGCTCGCGCAACGTCATCGCCACAGTCGTGTTTTCGCGGCAGGGTGTTGCGGGCAAGCCCATGGGGGCTACGGAAGAGGGGGAACCGTGATCGTCTGGATCAACGGTGCGTTCGGGGCGGGCAAGACCAGCGCCGCGCGTGAACTGATCGATCTGATCCCGAACAGCACCTTCTACGATCCGGAACTGACCGGCACGGGGCTGGGATCCCTGCTGCCGCAGAAGAAGTTCGCCGAGGTGTCCGACTTCCAGGACCTGCCGATCTGGCGTCGTCTCGTGGTGGACACCGCGGCAGCGCTGCTCGCCGAGGTCGGTGGGGTGCTGGTGGTGCCGATGACGCTCTTGCGACAGGAGTATCGCGACGAGATATTCGGAGGGCTCGCCTCCCGGCGCATCGCGGTGCGCCATGTACTGCTCTCACCTGAGGAAACGATCCTGCGTCAACGGATCGCCCACCGGGCGGAGTTCCCCGAGGATCCGGAGAACGTGGACGGGACCGGGCAGTGGGCGTACGAGCGGATCGAGCCCTACCGTTCGGCGCTCGACTGGATCACCCTGGACGCCCACGTCATCGACAACAGCGCACTCACACCCCGCGAGACGGCCGAACGCATAGCGGAGGCCGTGCGAACCGGGGCGGCCCGGGCCTGCGAGATCGTCCAGACACCCGACCCCACGGCGGAGACCGTCGCGGCCGGCGTGCTGCTCTTCGACGAGCACGACCGGGTGCTGCTCGTCGACCCCACGTACAAGCCCGGCTGGGAGTTCCCCGGAGGAGTCGTGGAGGCGGGCGAAGCTCCGGCGCAGGCGGGGATCAGGGAGGTGGCCGAAGAGATAGGAATCCACCTCGAACGGGTGCCCAGACTCCTCGTCGTCGACTGGGAGGCGCCGCAGCCCCCCGGATACGGAGGGCTGCGGCTCCTCTTCGACGGCGGGAGGCTGCCGGGCGCGGATGCCGAGCGGCTGCTGCTGCCCGGGTCCGAGCTGCGTGGCTGGCGGTTCGTCACCGAGGAGGAGGCGGCCACGATGCTGCCGCCCACCCGCTACGAACGGCTGCGATGGGCGCTGCGTGCCCGCGAGCGCTCAGCCGTGCTCAACCTGGAGGCCGGCGTCCCGGTCGGCTGAGGCGGACATGACCGCGACCGCGTCGGTGGTGAGGGGATCGCCGTGGCCGAAGCAGACCGTGGCCGCCTCCAGCGCGGCCAGCCGCCGGAACGAGGCCACGGCCTGCTCGCGGTCGATGTTGAAGACGCCGAGCATCACCTGCCCCACACCGGCCACGCAGTCACCCGTGAACAGCACCCCGTGTTCCGGCAGATGCAGGCCGATGGAGCCCGGGGTGTGGCCGGGGGAGTGGACCACCCGCGCCCCACCGCCGAACGGCAGCACCGCGCCGTCGGACAGCTCGGCGTCGACCCGGGTCGGCGGAGCCACGGGCACGGTCAGCCCGTGCTCGTACAGCGGGCGCTCCCAGTCGAGCAGCACGGGATCGCCGATCTCCTCCTCACCGCGGATCACCGGGGCGTCGAGCCGGTGCGCCAGGATCGTGGCGCCGTGGCAGTCGGCGAGCTCCTGGGCCGCGCCGTAGTGGTCGCGATGCCCGTGGGTGATCACGATCCGGGCGATGCGGGCCGGGTCGAGACCGAGGCCGCGCACCGCGTCCTCGATGGCGGGCGCCGCGTTCACGTCGCCCGCGTCGATCAGGGTCAGCTCCGTGCCGTCGCGCCAGAGATAGGCCTGGCCGATCGGGAAACGGAACATGTGCAGCTGGGGAAGCACCTCGACGAGTTCCATGACGCGAACGTACGGGGGAGCGGGCGTCCCCCGTACGGAACTACGCTCTGGGCGAGCTTCGCTCAGCGCGTAGCGGCCGGCCGGGACGGAGCGTGCCCCGGTCCCGGCCGGCCACTCCGCTGTTCAGGCCTTCTTGGAGGCGGCGTAGTTCTGCAGGAACAGGGCCTCGGTCACCGACAGCCGCTCCAGCTCCTGGGGCGACACGCTCTCGTTCACCGCGTGGATCTGCGCCTCGGGCTCGCTCAGCCCGATCAGCAGGATCTCCGCCTCCGGATACAGCTCGGACAGCTTGTTGCAGAACGGAATCGAACCCCCCATGCCCGAGGACTGCATCTCCTGGCCGGGGTACGCGATCCGCATGGCGTCCGCCATCGCGGTGTACGCGGGGCTCGTGATGTCGGCGCGGAACGGCTGTCCCTGGCCGACCTGCTCGACCGAGACACGCGACCCCCACGGGGCGTGCGCCCGCAGGTGGGCGGTCAGCAGCTCCGCCGCCTCGGCGGCGTCCTCCCCCGGCGGCACCCGCAGGCTGATCTGCGCTCGTGCGCTCGCCTGGATCGAGGGCATCGCGCCCACCACCGCGGGGCAGTCGATCCCGACGACCGTGACCGCGGGACGCGCCCAGATCCGGTCGGCGACGGTGCCTGCGCCGATCAGGCCCACTCCGTCGAGGACCCTGGCATCCTTGCGGAACTCCTCCTCCGGGTACTGCAGACCGTCCCACTTCGTGTCCGCGGTGAGACCGTCGACGGTCGTCGAGCCGTCCTCGGCGCGCAGCGACGCGAGCAGCTGGATCATCGCGGCCAGGGCATCCGGCGCGGCGCCGCCGAACTGACCGGAGTGCAGGTTGCCTTCGAGGGTGTCGAGCTGCACCCGCAGCATCGTCATCCCGCGCAGCGTCGAGGTGACGGTCGGCAGACCGGCCCGGAAGTTCCCGGTGTCGCCGATCACCACGGTGTCGGCGGCGAGCAGTTCCGGGTGCGCCTGGGCGTACTGCTCCAGCCCCCCGGTGCCCTGTTCCTCCGAGCCCTCGACGATCACCTTGACCGAGACCGGGACCCCGCCGTTCGCCTTCAGGGCACGCAGCGCGAGGAGGTGCATGATGAAGCCGCCCTTGCAGTCGGCCGAGCCCCGGCCGAACCAGCGGCCGTCACGCTCCGTCAGCTCGAACGGCGGGGAGAGCCAGGCGGACTCGTCGAGCGGCGGCTGCACGTCGTAGTGCGCGTAGAGCAGCACGGTGGGTGCTTCTGCCGGGCCGGGCAGGAAGCCGTAGACGGACTGGGTGCCGTCCGGGGTGTCGAGCAGGGCGACATCCTGGAATCCCTCGGCGCGCAGTGCGTCGGCGACCCACGAGGCGGCCGCCTCGCACTCGCTTTTGGGGAACACCGCGGGATCCGCCACCGACTGGAAAGCCACCAGCTCGGTCAGCTCCGCCTTGGCGCGGGGCATCAGCGAGGCGACGGTCTCGGAAATCGGATGGGCGGTCATGGGCACGCTCCTGGTAGGTGCGACGTTATGTGTACGTATCCGGGTACAGGAACGCCAGGAGTGTGGCGTTGCAGGTACGACGGAGGTCCGGCCGATCCTCCCACAGCAGGTTCCGGCCGGAACGCGCCGTAGGATGCCGGGAGCAGCTTGGGCCACTGGTCGGATCGGGAGCAGAAGCACATCGTGAGCAGCGAGAACGCAGACGCCGGACATGAGCACGAAGACTCGTCCGTGTGGGACGTCGTCGTAGTCGGCGCCGGACCGGCGGGAGCCTCGGCGGCATACGCGGCGGCGGTCGCCGGCCGTCGGGTACTGCTCCTGGAGAAAGCGGAACTGCCCCGCTACAAGACATGCGGCGGCGGCATCATCGGGTATTCGCGCGATTCGCTGCCGCCCGGTTTCGAACTGCCCCTGCGAGACCGGATCCACGCGGTCACGTTCTCGCTGAACGGCAGACTGGCACGCACCCGCCGCTCCAGGCGCATGCTCTTCGGCCTCATCAACCGTCCCGAGTTCGACGCGGGTCTGGTCGAGGAGGCACAGAAGGCCGGTGCCGAACTCCGCACGGGGGCGACGGTCTCCCGGGTCGAGCAGCACGGCGCCGCCGTGCCCGACCGGCGCACCGTCGCGGTCGTGCTGTCCGGCGGCGAGACCGTCCTGGCCCGTGCGGTCGTGGGCGCGGACGGCAGCGCCGGCCGGATAGGAGCCCATGTCGGGGTGAAGCTCGACCAGGTGGACCTCGGTCTGGAGGCCGAGATCCCCGTGCCCGAGACGGTCGCGGAGGACTGGGCCGGCCGGGTGCTGATCGACTGGGGCCCCATGCCCGGGAGTTACGGCTGGGTCTTCCCCAAGGGGGACACCCTGACGGTCGGTGTGATCTCGGCGCGTGGCGACGGCGGTGGCACCAAGCGGTATCTGGAGGACTTCATCGCGCGGCTCGGCCTGGCCGGGTTCGAGCCGAAGATCTCCTCCGGCCACCTGACGCGCTGCCGCAGCGACGACTCGCCGCTCTCACGCGGCCGGGTGCTCGTGTGCGGTGACGCCGCCGGTCTGCTGGAGCCGTGGACCCGTGAGGGCATCTCGTTCGCGTTGCGTTCGGGACGGCTCGCCGGTGAGTGGGCGGTGCGGGTCGCGGAGTCGCACGACGCGGTGGACGCCCGCCGACAGGCGCTCAACTACGCGTTCGCCATCAAGGCCGGACTCGGGGTCGAGATGAGCGTGGGACGGCGCATGCTGAAGCTCTTCGAGCGGCGTCCGGGCCTGCTGCACGCGGTGCTGACGGGCTTCCGTCCCGCATGGAACGCGTTCGCGGGCATCACCCGGGGCACGACCTCGCTGGCGGAACTGGTCCGTTCGCACCCGCTGGCGCAGCGCGCGCTCTCGGCGATGGACCGGTAGGGACTGCCGGGGCCGACGGCCTGTCGCAGGTCCGGCCGGATCGGGACGGTGGACGATCCGGCCGCGGGTCAGCGCTCGACGGTGACCCGGAAGACGGGGTGGTCGGGGCAGGCCGCCAGGAGTTCGGCGTCCGTGGACTTGGCCGTGATGCCCTTGAAGTACTGGTTGACCTCCCAGCCCCAGCGCTCCAGGTAGGTGCGGACGACGATCATCTTGAGGTCGTCGTCCGCGATCTCCACGGCAGTGAAGGCGCGGGTCCTGCGGCCCACCCGCAGCTCGCCGCCGCCCGCGGCCCGCATGTTGCGTACCCACTGCGAGTGCCCCCGGGCGGAGACGAGGTACTGCACGCCCTCATGGGTGTGGAGGTTCACGGGGATGCGCTGCAGGTTTCCGCTCTTACGGCCCCGTACCGAAAGCTCCTGCGAACCGAGCAGGCTGACCCCGTGCCGGGCCAGCCAGCCGATGACGCTGTTGAAGCGGATGGCGAACGCGCTGCCCTGAAGGTAGTACGGCTGCGACATGGGGACCCCCACAGTTTGAGAGAGCGGTGCTCTCGCTTGAGATCAGTGTGCACGTGACTTGCGTTCAAAAGCAAGAGCACTGCTCTCGTTATTGGTCGGTGTTCCCATTCCGTGGCAGACTGGCGACCATGAGCGCTATCCGGGGAGCCAGGGAACGGGCCCGTATCGAGGTCACCGCCGCCATCAAGAACGAGGCGAGGAAGCAGCTCGCGGCCGAGGGCGCGGCGAAGCTCTCGCTGCGCGCAGTGGCACGTGAACTCGGTATGGCGTCCTCGGCGCTCTACCGCTACTTCCCCAGCCGCGACGAGCTGCTCACCGCCTTGATCGTCGATGCGTACGACTCGGTCGGCGAAGCCGCCGAGCACGCCCACCGGACGGCAGTGGAAGAGGCGGCAGGCGCCACGGCCGGGACCGCCACCGGCGCCGGGGCCACAGCACCCGGGACAGTCGCCGCCAGGGCCGCCGCACCCGCCGGAACCGCCACCGGCGCGAAGGCCATCTCGTCCGCCCGGACCGGTGCTCATCCGGCCCGCTGGGTCGCGGTCGCGTGCGCCGTACGCGACTGGGCGCTGGCCCACCCCCATGAGTACGCGCTCATCTACGGATCGCCCGTGCCCGGGTACACCGCGCCGCAGGACACCATCGGTCCCGCGTCCCGGGTGGGCCTCGTCCTCATCGCCGTCGTCGAGGACGCGCATCGCGAGGAGGGGCTCGCGCTTCCGCCGCTCGCCGAGGAACTGCGCCCCGAGGCCGAACGGCTTGCCGCGGACATCGCCCCGGGTCTCCCGCCGGCGGTGGCTCCTCAGCTCGTCGCCGCGTGGTCGCAGCTCTTCGGGCTGCTGTCGTTCGAGATCTTCGGCCAGTTCAACCGCGTGGTGGAGGCCCGTGAGGTCTTCTTCCGCCAGGCGGTGACGGAACTGGCCCGCACGGTCGGCCTGCTCGGCGCCCGGCGGTAGAGCCTGTCCGCCGGGCTGTCGGGCGGTTCGAGGCCGAAGGCGCGATCGCGGCCGTGAGCCGCAGCCGCGCGGCGGTCTCACCCGTCAGGCCGCGTTCGCCGTACTCCCCGGGGAGTACGGGTGATCACCACGCCTGGCGGACGCCCCGGCGCAGGTGCGCGGTCTAGCGTGGCCGCCATGGAAGAGCAGCGCGCACAGACCGGCGGCGATACCCCTGGGGATCAGGGCGGAACGTCACGCCGACCGCCCTGGGCGCTCGGCGGGCCGGACGGCCGGACCACCGGCCCGCAGGGCCCGAGGGGCTTCGGGAACAACGGCGAGCCGCCGCGCTGGCTGACGGGTACGCAGAGCCGGTCGCCCGGCCGGCTGCCCTGGGCGTCCACGATTCTGCTCGGCGTGGTCGTCATGGCCGGATCGTCCTTCGCGGCCCGCGGGCAGCTTGACGAGAAGGCCCCGCTCGACCTCTTCGCCCGGCTGCTCCTGGTCGCCGCCGTGGCGGTACTGCTGTTCCGCCATCGTCACCCCGTCGTGGCCGTCTTCGGGGCCTCGGCCGCGGCAACGCTCTATCTCGGCTCCGGCTACCCGTACGGTCCGGTCTTCCTGACCGTCGCGGTGGGCTGTTTCAGCGCGGTCGTCGCCGGGCACCGCCGGGCCGCGTGGGCGGCGGTCGCCATGGTGTGGGTGGGGCACCTCGTGGTGGGGCACTGGCTCTACCGTTGGCTGCCGCCCGACGGTGACGCGGCGGCGCCCTGGGGACAGGAACTCGGCGTCGCCGCCTGGGTGGTGGCCATCGTCGCGGCCGCCGAGTTCGTCCGCGTACGCCGTGAGCAGTGGACCGCGCAACGAGCCGAGCGGGAACGTGCGGAGAAGCGGCGAGCCGACGAGGAACGGCTGCGGATGGCCCGCGAGCTCCATGACGTCCTCGCCCACAGCATCTCCGTCATCAACGTCCAGGCGGGTGTCGGACTGGCCCTGCTCGACACCGATCCCGAGCAGGCGCGTACGGCGCTCACCACGATCAAGGCCGCCAGCAAGGAGGCGCTCGGCGAGGTGCGCCAGGTCCTGGACACCCTCCGGACGCCCGGTGACGCGCCGAGGGCGCCGGCCCCCGGCCTCGACCGGCTTCCCGAACTGGTCGAACAGGCCGCAGGCGCCGGACTGACCGTCACCGTCACCACGGACGGCGTACGCGGAGCCGTACCGCCCGGCGCGGACCTGGCCGCGTTCCGGATCGTGCAGGAGGCGCTGACCAATGTGGTGCGGCACTCCGGCTCGCGCACCGCGGAGGTCCGGGTGGGATACGAGCCGGACCGCATCACGCTCCGCATCGACGACGAGGGACCCGCCACCGGTACGGACGCAGGGGGCAGCGGCAACGGACTGGCCGGGATGCGGGAGCGGGCGGCTGCCCTGGGTGGCACGATCGAGGCGGGGACCAGGCCCGACGGCGGCTTCCGGGTGCGGGCCGGACTTCCGCTCCCGGCCGACGGTACGGGCCGGGCGGCGCACCGGAAGGAGACACCGTGATTCGCGTACTGCTCGCCGATGACCAGCTGCTGGTCCGGGCGGGATTCCGGGCCCTGCTGGACGCCCAGCCGGACATCGAGGTGGCGGGCGAGGCGGCCGACGGCGAGGAGGCCGTCCGCCTGGTGCGTGAACTGCGGCCGGACACCGTGCTGATGGACATCCGGATGCCCCGGCTCGACGGCCTGGCCGCGACCCGCACGATCACCCGGGACCCCGCGCTCGACGAGGTGAAGGTGGTCATGCTCACCACCTTCGAGCTCGACGAGTACGTCTTCGAGGCGATCCGCTCCGGAGCTTCCGGCTTCCTGGTCAAGGACACCGAGCCGGAGGAACTGCTGCGGGCCGTCCGGGCGGTGGTCGGCGGTGACGCACTCCTCTCGCCGGGCGTCACGCGACGCCTGATCGCCGAGTTCGCCGCCCGGTCCAAGGAGCCCGCCGCAGGGACCACGCTGAACGAACTGACCGACAGGGAGCGGGAAGTGATGGCGCTGGTCGGCATCGGCCTGTCCAACGAGGAGATCGCCCGCCGTCTCGTCGTCAGCCCGCTCACCGCGAAGACCCATGTCAGCCGGACGATGGTGAAGCTCGGTGCCCGCGACCGCGCCCAACTGGTCGTGCTGGCCTATGAGTCGGGACTGGTGCGTCCTGGCTGGCTGGGCTGATCCGGCAGCACGGGGCCGCGCCGGCCGATCTCGCGCTCCGTGTCACGGTGGCCGAACCGCCACAGCACGTCGACGACGCGGCCGAGGAAGACCAGCACCGCCACGACGGACGCCGCCACGAGCGGCCCGCGGCTCACACCGCCGCCCGCGGCAAGCAGCCACGCGGGGGCGCAGACCGTGACGAACGCGGCCGCCGCCGAGAGGGCCCCGGTCATCACGGCGAAACCGATCTCGACGGTCACGGCGTCACGGTCCGACTGGCTTCGGTGTCCCATGCCCGGAGTGTCACAGGTGCGGTGGCGGGCGGACAAGGCCGCCCGCCGCGTGTCCCCGCCGGCTCAGGACCAGGTGACCGAGGAGCGCTCGCGCCACAGCCGCGCGAGGGCGGGGTCGCCCGTCACCGTCAGAGCCGTGAGGGGCCGCCGGTTCCAGAGCGTGAGATAGAGCTCCTGGGCGGTAGCGCTCAACTCGCAGTCCGCGGGCGGCAGTGCGGAGGGCCCGTCCTCGCGCACGGCCGCCGGAGGCTCGGTGGAGAGCCGTACGGTCCACACGGTGTCCGTATCCGTCGCCCGTACGCGCAACGTGCGCGGGGCGTCGGTGCGCACCCTGCTCTTCGGGCGGGCGTGGAACCCTTGCAGCAACTCGTCGATGCCGTCCACCGCCCTGGCGGACGCCACCGGGGAGAGCGCCCCGCCACGCGCGGACTCCGCGTCCACCCGGTGGATCGTCGTCTCGTGAGCCTGCCGCCTCGCCCAGAAGGCCAGGGGCGACGGCGCCGCGAAGAAGGCCCAGCAGTCCAGGTCCTCCGGCGCGCGCTCCAGCGCCTCCACCAGGAGCCGGTGCCCCGCACGGAACCGGTCGAGCAGAGCGGGCCCGTCCAGGTCCGGCTCCCGGGCGTCGGGGACGTACGAGGTGTGGCCCTCGGTCACGAATGCGGCCGCCCAGGTGTGCACCATCGCGGTGTGCCTGAGCAGGTCGCGCACCTGCCAGTCCGGACAGGTCGGCACCGGAGCCCCGGTCCCCGCCTCCTCGGCCGCGTCCGCCAGCAACCGGCCCTCGGCGGCCAGGGAATGTATGTGCTCAGCGATCTTCATGGCTGGGATTGTGCCAGGGGATCAGGCGCCCTGTGGGCCGGCCTGACGGGACCGGCCGCGGCCGCCGCGCAGCAGCCGTGCGAACCAGCCCAGCGCGAGCGACTGCACCAGCACGGACACCACCAGCGCCAGGTAGACGAACCAGTCGGGCCCGAGCGCCTCCGCGCCCAGCGTCGAACTACCGACGAGGAAGACGAAGACGGTCGGCGCCGCCAGGAGGAAGAGCCACACCCCGGCGAACGAGGCGTCCTCGTGGGTGACGAACAGCGTGTCCATGGTGACGAACACCGTGGTCGCCGCCACCACGCCCAGGTAGATCCGCGACGCGGCGTTGCCGAACGTGAGGCGTGCGAGCGTGCGGACGTGCTGCTCGGTCAGGACCGGCTTGTTCATGGCGTGCTCCCCGTAGATGGTTTCCGACCCCGCCCGCGACAGCCGGCGGGAGGGGTGGTGACGTCTCCATCGTGCGGCGGCAGAACCGTTCCTGCCTGAGTACGGCTACTCACTCACGTGTGCGTCGCATGACGTGCGCCGTATCCCAGCGCCGCCGCGGCCAGAGCCAGCAGCGCCACCGTGGTCAGGGCCACGGGCAGGGAGAACCAGTCGGTCAGGAAGCCGATCGCGGGAGGTCCGAGCAGCATGCCGCCGTAGCCGAGTGTGGAGGCCGCGGCCACTCCGCCGGGACCGGCCAGCTCGCCGGCCCTGCCGACCGCCACCGGGAAGATGTTGGCCAGTCCGAGCCCGGTGACGGCGAATCCGAGGAGCGCGAGCCAGCTGGTCGGGGCGAGGGAGCCGAGCAGCATGCCGGCTGCCGCGGTGGTGCCGCCCGCGACCAGGGTGCGGGTCTGGCCGAGCCGTTCGAGCAGTGCCGTGCCGGTGAGCCGCCCCGCCGTCATGGCGAGCGCGAACAGCGAGTATCCGGCTGCCGCCACTCCGGGGTGGGCGTGCAGGTCCTGCTCCAGGTGGAGGGCGCCCCAGTCGGCCAGGGCCCCCTCGCCGTACGCGGTGCAGAGCGCGATCACGCCGAACAGGATCACCACACGGCGTGCGCGTGGGGTCAGGTGCTGGGGGGCCGCCTCGCCGTCGGCCGTCGTCGGAACGGGCTTCCGAGACGGGTACCGCAGCAGGACCGGGCCCGCGAAGGCGGTGACGAGCAGTCCGATTCCGGTCAGACAGAGGAGGTGCGCGGACGGCGAGAGGCCCCCCGCGACCAGACCGCCCAGTCCGGCGCCGATCATGCCGCCGAGGCTGAACGCGGCGTGGAAGCTGGGCATCACCGGGCGCCGCAGAGCGGCGACCAGATCTACCGCCGCGCTGTTCATCGCCACGTTCATGCCGCCGTACGCGGCGCCGAACACCAGCAGCACCAGCCCGAGCGAGAGCGCCGAATGGGTCTGGGCGGGCAGCGCGATGCTGAGCGGCAGGAGGACACCGCAGGCGACGGCCACCGGATGGCTTCCGAAGCGACGGCAGAGCCGGCCGGTGAGCATCATGGTGATCACGGCGCCGGCGGATACGCCGAGAAGTGCGAGGCCGAGGGTGGAGGCCGAGGCGCCGGTCTGCTGCTTGATGGCCGGGATGCGGACCACCCAGCCGGCGAAGAGGAACCCGTCGAGGGCGAAGAACACGGTCAGCGCGGTACGGAGGCGTGTCGACGGAGGTGGGGCGGTGTTGCCGCCCGGTCCCCCCGGCAGTGCCGTCCGCAGTTTGTTTAGTTGCGGCACAAACTCAGCATAGGGGGCCGCGGACGACGTGCGCAAGACGGCTGCCCACCCGGCCCGGAGGATGTGCCACGGGCTGCTGTTCCACGCGCGGGAGCCGGGCGGCGCGGGGGAGGGGAAGGGCGCCATGGCGTCCGCACCACCTCCGGATCATGGGAGACTCGCCCCCATGAACGGCAAGGGGACCACCACCCGGACGAAGTTGGAGAGGGGCCGCAGCGCGCTCGGACCCGCGCTGGAACTGGTCCACACCGGACGCGCGCCCACCCGCGCCGTCCTCACCTCCGAGCTCGGTGTCACCCGTGCCACGGCCGGAGCGGTCGCCGCGGAGCTGGAGGCGCTCGGCCTGATCCAGGTCGACTCCAGCCCCGGCTCGGCCGCCGGATCGCAGGGCCGGCCCTCCCATCGGCTCGCCGTGCGCGAGACCGGGCCGGTGGCCCTCGCCGCCCAGGTGCACTCGGACGGATTCCGGGCCGCTCTGGTCGGGCTCGGCGGCCGGCTCGTCGCGACCGCCCCCGGCTGTGTCACCATCACGGCCGATCCCGCCCAGGTCATCGGTGAAGTGGTGGACGACTGCGCACGGTTGCTGCGCGACAGTGGTCTGCGGTGCGTCGGGGCGGGCCTCGCGGTGCCGTCCGCCGTCGCCGAGCCCGAGGGCACCGCCCTCAATCCGCTCCACATCGCCTGGCCCGCCGGCGCCCCGGTCCGCGAGATCTTCGCCACATGTGTCCGCGAAGCGGGCATCACCGGACCGGCGTTCACCGGGAACGACGTCAACCTCGCCGCGCTCGCCGAGCACCGTCACGGAGCCGGACGCGGGGCCCAGCACCTGCTGTGCGTCGCCACCGGCCACCGCGGTGTCGGCGGCGCGCTCGTCCTGGACGGCCGCCTGCACACCGGGAGTTCCGGCCTCGCCCTGGAGGTCGGCCATCTCACCGTCAACCCCGAGGGGCGCCCCTGCCACTGCGGCGGCCGCGGCTGTCTCGACGTCGAGACCGACCCGCTCGCCTTCCTCACCGCGGCCGGACGCGCCCCCGGCCCCGTGGAGTCGCTGCTCAAGCAGTCCGGCGACCTGCTGCGCAACGAGTACGGTGACGCGGCGGTGCGCACCGCCGCGGAGGAACTGATCGACCGGCTGGGCCTCGGGCTCGCCGGACTCGTCAACATCCTCAACCCGGACCGCATCATCCTCGGCGGACTGCACCGCGCCCTGCTGGACGCCGATCCGGAGCGGCTGCGCGCGGTGGTCGCGGACCGCAGCCTGTGGGGACGCAGCGGCAGCGTGCCGATCCTGCCCTGCACCCTCGACCACAACAGCCTGGTCGGCGCGGCGGAGCTGGCCTGGCAGCCGGTGCTGGACGACCCGCTGGGCGCGCTCGCCTAAGGGCTGTCCCGCAATTCCTGGCGGGCGCACGGCGACCGCTACGGCACCTCGCCGCGTTGTCGAAACGCCCGAATACATCCAGTATGCGGGCGCCCCTCCGCCTTGCGATGCACCGCATCTGACGCCGCGCGCTGATCCACCAGGAATTGCGGGACAGCCCTTGGGGTGACGGCCGGCCGCCGGGGGCCGGTCCTCAGGCGACCCGCGCCGGCGCCTCGAAGGCGAACGCCCGAGCCGGGTTGGCGATCAGCATGTCCTCCACGGCCCCGGCTCCCAGCACCTCCGTCAGCCGGGGGCGCAGTCGTTGCAGCAGATGCGGCATGCCCGGAGTCTCCGGCACCGTGGTGTCGCCACCCAGCAGCAGTTGTCCGCCGAATCCCGCTCCGGCCAGCGCCGCGAGTTCCTCGGGCAGCCGCCAGTCCGTCGCGTGGTGGGCCCGCGACGGGCCGTCGAAGGCGAGAAACGCTCCGGCCCGCGCCACCTCCCGATGGGCGGCACCGTCGGGTGAGCGGCCGAGATGACCGAGGACGACGCGGTGCGGCGGGACGCCCAACGTGCCGCACAACAGGTCGAGTACGTCCAGGGCGGCCGTGCCCAGCTCCAGATGGACGGCGATCGGCGCGCCCGTGCGGTGATGCGCCTCGGCGGCCGCCGTCATGGTGAGCCGGGCATGGGCGTCGACCGTGTGGAAGGCGCCGGCGACCTTGATCAGCCCTGCTCGCACCGTCGTGGAGCCGATCCCGACGGTCAGCTCGGAGACGAACAGCGAGGCGAGGGTGTCCCGGATCCGGCCGAGCAGTTCGGCCGGGTAGTGCACGGCCTGGTGCAGCCCCGTCGCCGCCACCACATGCACACCCGCCGAACGGGACAGCTCCGCCAGCAGATCGGCCCGCCGCCCCATGCCGTACGGCGTCCACTGGACCACGGACCGGCCGCCGAACCCGCCGAAGGCGCGCAGCCGTCCGGCCGCGGCCACGGGGTCGTCGAGCTCCTGGCCCGGCAGTACGGGGCTGCGCAGGAAGAGATGGTCATGGGCGTCGCACACCCCGAGTCCGTCTGCGGGGATGTCCCCGAGGACGGTGCGGACCGCGGCTACCACCGGTGCCCCGTCCCGAGCCGCTCGCGCTCCGGCCCGCTGAGGTGGAGCACCTCGTAGCGGTCGCCGGGCTCCTGCGGTGCGGGGTGGTCCCAGAGGGTGAAGTGGAGCAGTTCCCAGTGACGGGGGTCGACGGCCAGCGCCGTGGCGACCGCGCCGGGGGACTTGGCGAGCCGGAGGCTCTCCTCCAGCGCGGCGTCGATCGCGTCCGCCGGAGGGGCCGAGGCCGGTACGGGAAGGCGGAGCCGGGTGGCGGAGCGGGGGAGTGCGGCCGGCGCAGGGCCCTGCTCGTACGACAGGCCGGTCCAGTGCTGCACCTCGGGGCGCCCGAAGTCGTGGACGATGCCCTGGAAACCGGGGCCCCGGAGGAAGGAGTTCATGCCTTCGGGCGCGGTCCACAGGTAGAACGGCGCGTACTGGTTCACGGGGGAGTCCTCGCCGCGTTCCCGCATCAGGTAGGCCTTGATGCCGAGCCCCGGAATGGCATCCATGAGGTGCCCCCGTGTCGCCACCCGGTCGCGGATGATGCCCATGTCGTAGTCGGCGGGCAGCGTGATCTCGTACTGCATCGCATGCATCGGGTCCTCCTCAGGCTTCCGGGTACTCGGGGACGCGGGCCTCGTCGTGCCAGTGGATGGTGCTGCCGTCCTCTGCCGCCTCGACGAGGGCGAGATGGGTCATGAACGTGCGCGGTGCGGCGCCGTGCCAGTGCCACTCGTCCGGCTCGATCCACACCGTGTCGCCCGCCCGGATCGCCTCGACGGGCCCGCCCCTGCGCTGCACCAGGCCTTCGCCCTCGGTGACGTGGAGGACCTGGCCGTGCGGGTGGGTGTGCCAGCCGGTGTGGCCGCCCGGCGCGAAGTGCACGCTGAACAGCCGCAGCCTGGAGGGCGGTTCGGGCGCCGCGATCTCGTCGAGCCAGACGGTTCCATTGAAGTGCTCGGCGGGCCCGGACTGAGTGTCGGGCCGGTTCCTGGTGATGCGCATGCGCGAGGTGCTCCTCGGGGTGGATGACGAATGACAGGGGGTCAGGAAGCGTCTGTGCGGGGGGCGAGCAGTGCCAGCAGTCCGCGTGCGGCCGCATCGAAGGCGTCCGTCGATCCCGAGGCGCGTGCCAGCACGTAGCCGCCCTGCACGGTCGCGACGATCGTCGCCGCGATGTCGTCGGGCACCAGTGAAGGAGCGAACTCGTCGTTGTCCAGGCCCTCCTGGACGATCGCGCCGAGCCGGCCGCGGAGCCAGGCGATCGTCTCGTCGACGGGTGCCCGCAGTTCGTCGCTCGCGATGACCTCCGGGTCCATCGTCAGCCGCCCCACGGGGCAGCCGCGAAGCACATCGCGCTCGCGCAGCAGATAGCCCGAGATCCGCTCGTACGCCGACCCGGGCGCGTCCAGCACCCGGCCCGCCGTGGCGCGCAACTCCTCGGCCGTGCGGCGGATGGCCGCCAGCGCCAGATCCGGCTTGCCGGCGAAGTGGTGGTACATGCTGCCCTGGCCCGCGCCCGCGTGCTGCTGGATGGCCTTGGGGCTGGTGCCCACATACCCGCGCTCCCACAGGAGCTCCCTGGTGGCTTCGATCAGACGGTCCGAAGTGCTCATGCGTTCACTGTACATACCAGTAGGTACAGAGTCCAGGGTCCGGTGCGCGCCGGCCGGGAGCAGGAGCGCGACCGCCGTCTACTCCCGGCGGGGTACGCGCACGGCCGCTGGCCGTACGACGACGCGGACCCCCCTGTGGCGACAGGCTCGGAGGTGTCGGAAAGCGTGCTTTCGCACCGTGAACCAAGGAGCTGACCGAGATGAACACCCTGGCCTTCGACGGTGGACCCGGACCGTGGGTCCTTCTCTTCCCGCTCGTCTGGGCAGCCGTCGTCCTCACCGTCGTCACCGTCCTGCGCCGCACCGCCTGGCGTGGCCGGCGCGGCCCCTGGCAGGCCCGCGCGGAGCGGAACGGTCCCGCCGAAGCCTCACCGATCACCCTGCTCGGGCGGCGCTTCGCCGCCGGGGAGATCGACGAGGACGAGTACTGGCGCCGCCTCTCCGTCCTCGACGAGCAGTTCGGCACCCTCGGCAAGGGCGGTGCGGCATGACCACGGCCGCTCCCGCCACCGGCACCACGACCGCCGCCCGGGTCGTCGACGCAGTGAAGATCTACGGCACGGGCGACACCGTGGTCAGGGCCCTGGACGGGGTGAGCGTCGGCTTCCCGGCCGGCCGCTTCACCGCGATCATGGGGCCCTCGGGCTCCGGCAAGTCCACGCTGATGCACTGCGCCGCCGGACTCGACGGCCTCACCTCCGGCACGGCCTTCATCGGCGACACCGAACTCGGGGCCCTCGACGACCGCAGGCTCACCCTGTTGCGCCGCCGCCGCATCGGGTTCGTCTTCCAGGCCTTCAACCTGCTGCCGACGCTCACGGTCACCGAGAACATCACGCTCCCCATGGACCTGGCGGGGGAGCGCCCCGACCCGGCCCGGCTGGACGCGATCATCGACACCGTCGGACTGCGGGACCGGCTCCACCACCGGCCCGGCGAACTCTCCGGCGGGCAGCAGCAACGGGTAGCCGTCGCCCGGGCCTTCGCGGGCGATCCGGAGGTGGTCTTCGCCGACGAGCCCACCGGCAATCTCGACTCGCGCGCCGGCCAGGAGGTGCTCCGGCTGCTCGGCCGCACCGTCCGGCAGACCGGCCGCACCGTCGTCATGGTCACCCACGACCCGGTCGCCGCCGCACACGCCGACGAGGTGGTCTTCCTGGCCGACGGCAGGCTCGTCGACCGGATGCAGGCCCCCACCGCCGAACGCGTACTCGACCGGCTCAAGGCCTTCGATCCCGCACCGGGCCTCCAGGGGACCCCATGACCAGCGCCCGCGCCTCCGTGCGCATCGGTCTCTCCTCGCTCCGCGCCCACCGGCGCCGCTTCCTCGGCACCCTGACCGCCGTCCTGCTCGGCGTCGCCTTCCTCGCCGGGACCCTCGTCATGGGGGACACCCTGCGCGCGAGCTTCGACACGATGTTCGCCGACGCGGCGAGCGGCACCGACGCCGTCGTACGCAGCACTGACGTCGTCACCGTCTCCGGCGACTCGGAGGGCACCCGGCAGCCCGTCTCCATCGGCCTCGTACCGCGCATAGAACGGCTTCCCCAGGTCGCCGCAGCCGCCCCCGACATCCAGGGCGCCGGCCAGCTGATCGGAGCCGACGGCAAACCGATCGGCGGCCAGGGGCCGCCCACCCTCGCCGGAAACTGGATCGACGATCCCGAGCTCAACCCCTACCGGCTCGCCGAGGGCCGCACCCCGTCCGCGCCCGGCGAAGTCGTCGTCAACCGCGGAACCGCGGACAAGGGCGGGCTGAAGATCGGTGACACGACCGTCCTGCGCACCCCCGATCCGGTCCGCGTCACCGTCGTCGGCCTGGCCACCTTCGGCGGCGAGGACGGCATGGCGCAGGTGACGTACACCGGAATGACCCTCGCCGACGCCGAGAAGCACCTGACCCCGAAGCCCGGCCGGGCATCGGGCATCCAGGTCAGAGCGGGCCCCGGGACCAGTCAGCAGGAACTCGTCGACGCGCTGCGGCCCGTGCTGCCCCCGGGCACCGAGGCGATCACCGGACAGGCCTCGGCCACCGAGAACCAGGACATGATCTCCGGCGCCTTCCTCAGCCTCTTCACGACGCTGCTGCTGGTGTTCTCCGGCATCGTGCTGCTGGTCGCGACCTTCTCCATCCACAACACCTTCGCCATCGTCGTCGCGCAGCGCACCCGTGAGAACGCCCTGCTGCGCGCACTCGGCGCCTCCCGCCGGCAGATCCTCGGATCGACCCTGACCGAGGCGGGCATCGTCGGCGTGACCGCCTCCGCGGCCGGACTGGCCGGCGGCATCGGGGTGGCCGCCGGGCTCCAGGCGCTCTTCCCCGTGATCGGATTCCCGTTCCCCGACGGTCCCCTGGTCATCAGCGGGGTGTCCCTGCTGCTGCCCCTCGGTGTCGGCGTCGTCGTCTGTGCCGGCTCCGCACTGATGCCCGCCGTCCACGCCGGACGCACCGCACCGCTCGCCGCGCTGCGCGAGACCGTCGTCGACGACTCGGCCGGCTCCCGGACCCGCACCGTCACCGGGCTCCTGCTGCTGCTCGCCTCGGTCGGGGTGGTCCTGACCGGCGCCCTGGCCGACCTGTCCGTCCGGCTGTCGGCCGTCGGCGCGGTACTGGCCCTCGCCGCCTTCGTCGTACTCGGACCGTTCGCTTCCACCTGCGCCGTACGCGTGCTCGGCGCACCGCTCGGCCGGCTGCGCGGCGCCACGGGGCACCTCGCCCGGCGCAACGCGCTGCGCAGCCCGAAGCGGACCGCTTCGACGGCGACCGCACTGATGACCGGCGTGGCGGTGGTCTCGCTCTTCACGGTGTTCGGCGCCTCCCTGAAGGCCACCATGAACCAGACCGTCGACCGTTCCTTCGCCGGGGACCTGGCCATCAGCGCACCCGGATTCGGCGCCGGCGGCAGCGGGCTCAGCCCCCGGCTCGCCCCGGCCGTCGACCGGCTGCCCGACGTGGCCACCGCCGTCGGCCTGGGCAAGGGCGTCGCGGAGGTCAACGGCTCCGGACGCGCCCTCACGGTCACCGACCCGGCCGCGCTTGCCGCGGTCCTCGACCTCGGCAAGGTCGACGGTTCGATGAAGGCGCTGGGTACGCACGGCCTCGCCGTCTCCGGTACCGAGGCGGGCAAGCGAGGGCTCCACACCGGCTCCACCGTCCGGCTCGCCTTCACCGACGGCAAGGAGCGGACCTTCACGGTCCGGGCCGTGTACGGCCGGTCGGAACTGGCCGGTGACTACGTCCTCACCCGCCAGGCGTGGGCCCCGCACCGCGGCCAGGACTCCGACTCGCTGGTCGCCGTGTCGTTCAAGGACGGGGTGTCCGCGTCCGACGGCAGGGCCGCGGTCGAGCAGGCCGTCGCCGCGTACGGGAACCCGCAGGTGCAGACCCGCGGTGAGTACGCGCAGTCCTCGGCGGGCGGTATCGACATGATGCTCACTCTGGTCTACGCGCTGCTGGCCCTGGCGGTACTGATCGCGCTGCTCGGCATCGCCAACACCCTGACGCTGGCCGTTCACGAACGCACCAGGGAACTGGGCCTGTTGCGGGCCGTCGGGCAGACCAGGCGGCAGCTGCGGGCCATGGTCCGCTGGGAGTCCGTCCTGGTCGCCGCGTTCGGCACGGCCGGCGGTCTCCTGCTGGGCGGCTTCCTCGGCTGGGTGCTGGTCAAGGCGTCGGAAGGCACGGGCGACACCGCGTTCGCCTTCGCGCTCCCGCCGACGCGGCTGCTCGTGGTCGCCCTGGTGGGCATCGCGGCGGGCGCACTGGCCGGCGGGCGGCCGGCCCGGCGGGCGGCGCGGCTGGACGTGCTCCGCGCCATCGCCGCAGACTGAGAGCGGCCTCAGGCACACGACAGGAGCGGGGCGCCCCGTGGAGGGGCGTCCCGCTCCGTTGAGTCGGGCGCCCGTGGCTGGGCGCCCCGTCCCGTCGGGTCAGCCGACGACCACCGATCGTGCCGCGGAAGGCGTCACACCTTCCGTGGCCGTGATGCCGTTCCACTCGAACGGACCGTCGGTCGTCGCCCCGTACAGCGCGTGCGGTGGCTGCGTGGCGAACAGGGAGGGAGTGGGAAGAGTGAACCAGACCACCTTCCCCGTACCGTCCCGGGGGCGGACGCCCCAGCTCTCGCTGACCGCGGCAATCAGTGCGAGTCCGCGCCCCGACGTACTGGAGTCACTGGCCTCGCGCACGGTCGGCATCCGTGGGTCGTGGTCATGGACGGACACCGTCAGCCGTTCGAGCAGCAACTCGACCTCGACGGTGCATGATTTGTCCGGCTGTGCATGCCGGTGGACATTGGTCAGCAGTTCGGTGACGCCGAGCGCTGCCTGGTCGATCAAAGGATCGAGATGCCAGTAGCGCAGTTGCGCCGAGATGATTCTGCGGACCTGACCGATCCGCGACGGCAGGGCCTGGAGCTCCACCGTGCAGTGCCTGCTTGGCTCGCTGATCACGGCTGCGACTCCCCGAAGTAGGTCCGGAAGAAGACGAAGGAACGGATCCAGCAGATGGCTGGCTGCTGATTCTGGCCCGGCGGCCTGGATCGCAGTGTCACCGCCGGTGAACCATGAGTGACGTGTCTCCAATGTCGCCCAGCCGCCACGGCTCCGCAACTCGCGGTGTCCCTCCCGTGCCGCTCCGTCAGCCGGTCCCGCCCCCCGCCCTGCGCACCGCTTCGAGGAAACGGTGGGCGGGGGCGGCGTCGTCGGGCTTGCCGCGCTGTCGCGGCATCGTCAGCCGGTACCGCGTCCCGTTGACCCGCGCCACCGTCGCGTTCTCGCCCGCGAACCACGGTCTGCCCGCGCTCACCGTTCCCACCGGCGCACTGTCGATCTCCACGCCGTAGCTGGTGAGCAGGGCCACCCTGCCGTCCTTGACGGTGACCTGCCCGGCCCGGGTGAGCGAGCGCGCCCACCGGTCGATGCGCACGCCCGTCTCGCTGAACTCGAGTTCCTGCACGGCCCCTTCGCCCCCTTCATCGCACCCCTGAGAGGAAGTGTGCACATCCAGGGGCGTATGCACCAGGGCGGAACGGGACGCACATGTCCATTCCCGACGCCATGGACCGCCGGTCGCGCCCCGCGGCACCAAGGCAGGGCTATGGAGTATCAAAGTCAATGTTTGCCCAGGTAGGGGGCATATCGTGGGGCCCGTCGAGACCGGTCGTACGAGGAGAAGCGCGCTGATGGGCACGAGTGAGCACAGACACGACGTCGAAGCCGTGGCGACCGTCGACATCGACCGTACCGACCTGACGTACCGCGCATGGCTCAAGGAGGCCGTCCGCAAGGTCCAGGCCGACGCCAACCGCTCCGCCGACACCCATCTGCTGAGGTTCCCGCTGCCCGAGAGCTGGGGCATCGACCTCTATCTCAAGGACGAGTCGACGCACCCCACCGGCAGCCTCAAGCACCGGCTGGCCCGGTCGCTGTTCCTCTACGGGCTCTGCAACGGCTGGATCCGACCCGGCAAGCCCGTGATCGAGGCGTCGAGCGGTTCGACCGCCGTGTCGGAGGCGTACTTCGCGAAGCTGATCGGCGTCCCGTTCATCGCCGTGATGCCCCGCACCACCAGCCCCGAGAAGTGCCGGCTCATCGAATTCCACGGCGGCCGCTGCCACTTCGTCGACGACTCGCGCAAGCTCTACGAGGAGTCGGCCGGTCTCGCGGCGGAGTCCGGCGGTCACTACATGGACCAGTTCACGTACGCCGAGCGGGCCACGGACTGGCGGGGCAACAACAACATCGCGGAGTCCATCTACCAGCAGCTCAGGCTGGAGCGGTACCCCGAGCCGGCCTGGATCGTCGCCACGGCGGGCACGGGCGGCACCTCGGCCACCATCGCGCGGTACGTGCACTACATGCAGCACGACACCCGTATCTGCGTACCCGATCCCGAGAACTCCTGCTTCTTCGACGGCTGGACGCACCACGACCCCCACGCCACCAGTGACCGCGGCTCCCGCATCGAGGGGATCGGCAGGCCGCGGATGGAGCCGAGCTTCGTCCCGGGCGCCATCGACCGGATGATGAAGGTCCCGGACGCGGCCAGCGTCGCGGCCGTGCGTGCCCTGGAGCGCTCCATCGGCCGCAAGGCGGGCGGCTCCACCGGAACGGGGCTGTGGAGCGCCTTCAAGCTGGTCGCCGAGATGCTCGCGCAGGGCCGTACCGGCAGTATCGTCACCCTGATCTGCGACCCGGGCGACCGCTACCTCGACAAGTACTACTCCGACACCTGGCTGGCCGCCCAGGGCCTCGACATCGCCCCGTACACGCGGACGATCGACCACTTCCTCGCCACGGGCAACTGGCCGGGGCAGGAGGAGTGTCCGGCGTGAGCGAACCGCCCGGACGGGATCCGGCCCTCATGCGGCAGCTGCCGACAGCCGGCGGTCCAGATTGCGCACCGCGTCCCGGAACGACCGGCCGACCGCACCCCGCGCCCGCCGCAACGTGAACCGGAACAGCGCCGAACCGTCGGCGGCGAAGGTCCACTGCACCCGGGTGCCGGTCCCGGACGGCGTCAGCCGCCACTCCTCCAACAGGGCTCGCATACCGGGGGCGTTGGTCTGGTCGACGCGGTAGGCGTACCGCTCGCCGGGATCGGCGGCGACGACCGTCTCCCGGAAAGCGATCCCGCCCCGCAGCCGCACCTCGCGGCCGGCGCCGCCGTCGAGCGGCAGCGCCGCGGTCACCTGGGTGAACCATCCGGGCCAGCCCTCGACGTCGTCGGCCAGCGCCCGGTACACGGTGTCGGGCGGTGCGGACACATCGGCGGCGAAGACCAGCCTGACCGGAGCGGACTCGACGAAGTCGAGGTCCACGGAGCGGAGTCGGCGTGCCATGGAACGCACCTCCCGTGCGATCGGCGGCGGACGGGGCCGCGCACACCATAACCGGCAGGCCGTCAGAAGTCGTCAGGTGCAACGGAACCGGATCGCCAGCGCTCCGCGGACGGGGTCAGCGCACTGCGGTGAGCGATCCGCCCTCCTTCAGCCGGGCCGTCAGCTCCACCGGCGCGTCCCGCGGCGCCCGGACCGCGAGCGCCGTCCCGGCCGCCGATTCCCGCACGGCCCCGGTGGCCTCGATCCGGCTCACCGCACGGCTGCCCGCCGCCAGCACGTACCAGTGTCCGGACGGCGCCCTCCAGCGCGTACCCGCCAGGACGTGCTGTCCGAATCTGCTGCACCGTGCGGTGTCGCGCTCGTCCCCCACCACCGTCCCCGGCCCGGTGAGCGAGGCGCTGGGCGGCAAGAACTGCACCATCACGCGCCCGGGCCCCTGCCAGGTGTCGGCGCGGGTGCAGAGCCACTGGGCCGGAGTGCCGGACTCCGGCAGACGCTGCTCGGCGAAGTTCCAGTTGTTCACTGCGCGGACACCGGAGCCCCGCAGCGCCGTCAGCGAACAGGCGGTGCGGGCCCAGGCCAGCAGGGCGGGAGTGCTCGTAGCCTCCCTCGGCTGCCGCGCCCCGGCGCGAGCGGCCGGACCCGGAGTGAACGTCAGGTGGACCGGGGCGAGGTCGCCCAGGTCGGTGAGGAGGAACGCGTGGTTCTCCACGATGCGTTCGGACGAGCGCAACTGGAGCACCGGCCAGGAGTCACAGCGTCCGCCCGGTGACGGCCGCGGTACGGCAGCGGTGACCCCGTCCGCGTTCACCTCCAGGGCGCGCGCCGGGCTGTTGGGCGACAGCAGGTCGCGCGTCGTGGTTCGCGCAATCCAGGGAGCCATCAGGAACCGGGCCCGGTCTCCGTCGCGGCTGACGACCAGAGCGGCGCCCGTCGTCACATCCGCGCCGTCCGTCCGGGCGAAGTCCAGTGCAGGCGCCCCGGACCCGGCCCGCGGCTCCGCGTAGCGCACCACCCGCACGCCGCGGTCATGGAACAGCACCACGGCGGCGCCGTCCACCTCACCCGCGTACAACAGCTGCGGCGGCTGCGCCGGCGGCACCGCGAGCGTCCCGGGTGTGGCCGAGACAGCGGTGCCGCCCTGGGCACGGCCCCAGGCCCGCAAGGCCCGGCGCAACAGAGCTTGATCCCCGGTGCGGCTGCCGCGGGCCGGCCAGGCCGTGAAGTCGATGCGGGAGGTGTCCGCCCACTCCTCGGCCGCGGTCCTCAGCAGCTGCGCCGGATCGAGTGCGGGAGCGACCGCGCTGCGCTCGCCGCCGCCGGGTGCCGGGGCCGGCGTACCCTGCTCCGTCAGCGCGCCCAGACCGCCGGCCGCCACGCACAGCGCCGCGACCACCGCGACCGCCCGCATCCGGTGCCTGCGCCGCAGCAGATCGCTGGGACGCGTCTGCAGCACACACGGGTCGAACTCGCCGGAACGCAGGAGTTCCCCGGTCTCCGCCCGGTCGGCGCCCTCCAGCCGCATCGCGGCCCGCACCGCCCCTGCCGGGTCCGTCGCACCTGCCTGGGTCAGCAGGGCCTGCGCCTCGGGGACGTCCAGGTCCTCCAGCAGCCGCAGCGCGCACGCGGCCCGTACGGCCCCGGGAACCGCCGACAGCGCCTGGTCCAGTGCCAGTTCACCCGCACCGCCGGCCCGTGGGTGGAGCCGCAGGCCCCAGACGGCCGGGAGCGAGGGGCGCAGCGCCGCGGGCACCGGGAGCTGCCCCGGCCACCAGCGCGGCCGCCGTTCATACGCCAGGGCGGCGCGCAGCACGCGCAGCCGCATCCAGGCGTACGCCGGGGCGGTGCTGTCCGCGGCCGTACGGTGGGCAGTACCACGGGTCTGCGCCGGGATCCGCGTAAGGGCCGGGGTTTCGGGCGCGGTTCGCCCGCCGGGCAGCGCGCGCTGTACCAGCGCGTGTGCGGCGAGCACCCGGCGGTGCCGGCCGAGGGGTGGCGGCAGGACCAGATAGGCGATCCGGACCAGACGGGGGTAGTGCTCCACGAGCGCGGACTCGGCCTGTTGCACGCCGGGGCGCTCGTTACTGCCGGTGGACCGCTGTCGCGGTGGGTGGATCGGCATGATTCGGTGCCTTCTGAGCCGTGGGCGAAAGACGTCACACCGACAAACGACTCGATCGTGTGACGGTCACATCACCTGCTCATGGCGCCTGTGCCCGGACCCGCGCCGCGGCGGACCGGGCCCCGTCCCTCAGGGGTGCGGCTGCGCGGGCCTGTCCAGCATGGAGTCCAGCACCCGGCCGAAGATCCGACGGCCCGCGCCGGCGATCAGCGGATCGCCCCACCGCGGCAGCAGCCGCACGCTCAGCTCCTCCACCCACACCACATGGGAGCCGGCATGGGTCGGATAGACATCGATCGACGCCCGGCCCCGCACCACCCGGCCGCGCTTCTCCAGCCGGCACATCCCCGCCCGGCTGCCGGCCGGCGGCGACCACCGGACCACTTCCATCGGATCGTCGAACGCCAGCGGGCCGAGTCCGGTGCGGGCCACGAATACCGTTCCGCTCCGGGTCGGCACCCCGGTGGGCACCGTGATCGTCGTCAGCGGGACATGAGCGGCGTGCCGCTCCCAGTCCGTCACGCGGCGCCAGGACTCGGCTGCGGGCAGAGGGGTGAAGCGCTCGATGCGGAAGACGGCCACAAGACGATCCTAGGACGTCATGGCCCCGGCGCGAGCTGAGCGGAATCGTGGCTCAGTCCTGCGACGGCTCGCCGTCCGTGCTCCGGCCCGCCACCACGAGACCCGGAAGATGTTCCTCCATCTCCTCGCGGGCGCCCCCGGACAGGCCCGCGTCCGTGACGAACGTGTGCACCTGTTCCAGTGTGGCGAACGAACTCAGGCCCACCGTGCCCCACTTGGTGTGGTCGGCGACCACCACCACGCGCCGCGCCGACTGGACGAAGCGGCGGTTGGTCTCGGCCTCCGCCAGATTCGGCGTGGACAGCCCGCCCTCCACCGAGATCCCGTGCACACCGAGAAAGAGCACATCGAAGTGGAGCGAGGCGATGGCCCGGTCGGCGACGGGGCCGACCAGCGAGTCGGACGGCGTCCGTACCCCGCCGGTGAGCACCACGGTCGCGGCACCGGGCCGCGCGCCGGGCGAGCCCGGACGCTGCGCCGCATGGAACACGTCGGCCACCCTAACCGAGTTGGTCACCACCGTCAGGTCCGGCACGTCCAGCAGATGCTGGGCCAGGGCGTAGGTGGTGGTACCGCCGGAGAGCGCGATGGCGCTGCCGGGCACGGCCATCGACGCGGCGGCCCGCGCGATGTCCTCCTTCGCGGTCAGCTCGAGCGCCGACTTCGCCTCGAAGCCGGGCTCGTGCGTACTCGCCTCGACCACGGGCACCGCGCCGCCGTGCACCTTCTCGATGACGCCCTGGCGGGCCAGCGCGTCCAGGTCCCGGCGGACGGTCATGTCCGAGACGTTCAGCTTCCTGGTCAGCTCGTTGACCCTGACCCCGCCACGCCTGCGCACCTCGTCGAGGATCAGCGCACGCCGCTGCTCCGCGAGCAGATTCTGATTCTCGCTCAACGCTGTGCCCGGTCCTTCCCTCTGGCCGTGCGGCACTCCATGCCGACGGCTCATCCTGCCACGCGGTGTCGCGGGCCGCCGCACTGGGGAGATTCCGTAGGAACGATGCGGGCACCCGGCCCCGTCCAGCACTCTGGTGACCGGGCATCAGCAGCGTCCCCTTCGGGCTTCCACCTTCGAGAGCGAGTCACCCCCGTGCCATCTGTCACCCCGGCCCCGCAGAGCGAGGGGCCCGCACTGGAGCTGCTGGTCCACGGCGTGGGAGGAGCGACGCCTCAGGAGATGCTCGTCGATCCGCGCACCGTCCGGGTCACCGGCGACGCCACCGCGGCCATCTTCCGGCGTTCCGGAGACCTCGACGCGGAGGCGCACCCCGAGCGCTACCGGGACCGGCCCATCGCCGAGGCGTACTGCTGGTCCAACCTGACATCCGGCAACGGCTCCCGCGCGCTCTGGCTCCTGCTGCTCCCGTTCATGGTGATCAACCTCGCCCACTGGATGCGCCCGGCAGCCGCGCGCCGCCCCCGGGCGATCCGGCTGTACGGGGTGGTCGTCCGCCTCATCGCGCTGAGCCTCACCGTCCTGCTGACCGCTGCCGTCTGCGAAGTCGCGCTCGATCTGACCGCCTGGCAGTGCGCGGGCGTGCCGGACTGTTCCGACCAGCGGTCCTGGCTGGGGTTCCTGTCGGCGGCGCAGGGCGGGTGGTGGTCCCAGCCGGGCCGCCGTCTCGCCCTGGCCGCCCTGGCGCCGGCCGCGCTGGTGGTCCTGCTCTGGTACCTGTCCAACCGGACCTGGAGCGCGTACGAATCGCAGCGACCGCTCACCGGCACGGACCCGGAGGAGGACACACCGCCGCCGGCCCCCGGCACGGACACGGCTCCCGCGGTGCGGCCCGCGCTCGGACGGCCCGGATTCTGGTACGGACGCCGGCTCGTCGCACGACTGCGCGCCGCCCACACCGCGGCCGGATTCCTCACCGTCACCGCCTTCGTCACCGGCGCGGCGGCCCGCCAGGACCGGTCCGTCGCCGGACCGGTGCCCGAGGTGTTCGGGAGGCTGATCGAGGCGCTGCTCATCGCGGGGACGCTCGTCGTGATCTGGGTGGTCTGCCGGCGCGGACGGAGCGAACGGCGCCTGGACAACCGCCTCGACCGCGCCGTCGTCACCTACCTGCCCACGACCGCCCTGGCCCTGCTCGTCCTCGCCGCACTGCACGCCGCCTGGTCACGCCCCGGCTGGGTCAGCGCCGGCACGCTCCCCGGTGACGTCATGTTCCGCGTCGTCACGCTCGCCCAGGGCGCGCTCGTCGTCGTCCTCGCCGTCGTGTCACTGAACCTGTACCGGCGCAGTCCCGAGCCCCGCACCGTGCTGCGCGGCCTCGGCGGCCCCGCCGTCGCGATGCTCGCCTGCGCGCTCGGCGGCGTGATGACCGGCGGAGTGGCCCAGCGCGTCGCGGACTGGCTCGACGGTCCCGGCAGCCCCGGCATGGGGCGCAGCGCCGTCATAGACGGACCGCCGGTGCTCCTCAGCTGGCAGGCCTCCGTCATTCCCGTGCTGCTGGTCCTCCTCCTGGTCCCGGGCCTCGCGCTCGGCGTACGCACCTATCGCGTGGCCCGCCGTCTGGAGCCGCAGATCGACACGGAGTACGAGGAGGAGCGGCCCGACCCGGCGCGCACGAAGCAGATCGCCAGGACCCGGGCCACCGCCGCACTCACCGACTCCGCACCCGGCATGCTGGGCCTGGTCTCCGGCGCCACCCTGCTGCTCGGCGCGGCGGCGGTCGGCGGGGCGTGGGCGAGCGGGCAGGTTCCCGGGCTCGCGATGGACGGCAGCAGCCCCTTCGTGGAATCGGTGGCCGAGGCGGCACAGTCCACCGGATCCTGGCTGATCGGCTTCGGCTTCCTGCTGTTCGTCGCCTGCGGACGGCGCGCCTACCGGGACGCCTCCGCGCGGCGCACCATCGGCATCCTCTGGGACGTGGGGACGTTCTGGCCGCGCGCCGCACACCCCTTCGCCCCGCCCTGCTACGCGGAGCGGGCCGTTCCCGACCTGGCCTCACGCATGTCCGGCTGGACCGCGCGCACCCGCGGCCGGCTCGTCATCTCGGGCCACTCCCAGGGCAGCGTTCTGGCCGCCTCCGCGGTCTGGCAACTGCCTGCCGAGACCCGTGGCCGGGTCGCCCTGCTCACCTACGGCTCGCCGATCGAACGACTCTACGGGCGCTGGTTCCCTGCCTACTTCGGGCCCGTCCAGTTGCACGGGCTGCACCGGTCGGTGCACTGCTGGCGCAACCTGTGGCGTGCCACCGACCCGATCGGCGGCGAGGTCCGCCTCGGTGAGGAGTCAGGCCCGGAGGTGGACCGGGGCCCGCTGAGGGATCCGCTGGTCTACGGGCGCACCCCCGAACACCCGCTCCCCGAGCCGGTGCTGGGGCACTCCGACTACCAGGCGGACCCCGTCTTCGCCGAGGAGCGTGCCGCGCTCCTGGCCCGGCTCGTCCCCGTAGTGCCCCATCAGGCGGACGAGGCCGGGAGACGCGTCAGGGGAGTTGCGGAAGGTCTTCCGGGAACAGCAGAGTGAGGTCGTCCGTGCTCATCTCGGCAAGCTGCGCGACGCGGCCCGCATGGCGTTCGACCATCGACTCGAAGGTCTGGCGGGCCGTGCGGCCGTTGCCGAAGGCGGGCCCCTTGGGAAGCTCGGTGAAGTACTTCAGCAGCGCGTCCCCGGTCCCGGAGGCCAGGCTGTACTCCTGCTCCTCGGTCTGCTGCTCGACGATACGCAGGAGCTCGTCGGGCGCGTAGTCACTGAAGGTGATCGTCCGTGAGAAGCGGGACGCCACGCCGGGGTTGACGGTGAGGAACCGCTCCATCTCATGGGTGTAACCGGCGACGATGACGACCACCGCGTCGCGGTGGTCCTCCATCAGCTTCACCAGCGTGTCGATCGCCTCCCGGCCGAAGTCCCGGCCGGAGTCCTCGGGCGACAGGGCGTACGCCTCGTCGACGAACAGCACCCCGCCGCGTGCCCGGTCGAAGGCCTCCTGGGTGCGGATGGCCGTCGAGCCGATGTGCTCGCCGACCAGGTCGACCCGGGACACCTCGACGAGATGACCCCGCTCCAGCACTCCGAGGGAGGCCAGGATCTCGCCGTACAGCCGGGCCACCGTGGTCTTGCCGGTGCCGGGGGAGCCGGTGAAGACGAGATGGCGGCGGACCGAAGCCGCCTTCAGGCCGGCGAGCTGACGCCGGCGCCCCACCTCGATCATGTCGGTGAGGGCACGCACCTCGCGCTTGACGCTGTCGAGGCCGACCAGCGCGTCCAGTTCGCCGAGCACCGCCTGGGACGTACGCGCGGGCTCGGCCGCCACCGGCTCCGCGGAGCGCGGTGCGGGGACCGCGCCCAGCAGTCCGGGCGTCGACTGGGTGGCGGTCAGGACGGTGGGCGGCGGGGGAGTGGCGGTACGCAGACCGCTCTCGTCGCTGCTGCAGTCCTCGACGACCGGCCCGGTGGCCGAGGCATCGCCATGGGCCCCGCCCTCCGCGAACTCGTAACCGCCGCGGGCACACCGCTCGGTGCGGCAGCGCGTCAGCGTCGTACGGCAGCCGTCCATGACATGGAAGCCGTACCCCTCGCTGCCGGTGACCCGGCAGCTGTGGAAGGTTCCGCGCCCCTCGGCAGATACGTAGAAGCCTGCCTCGGCGGGGGAGGTGACGGTGCAACGCTCGATCGTCGGATCGGCGCCCTTGGTGACGATCACTCCGGTCTGTACCGCGTCGATGGTGCAGTTGTTCAAGGTCCCGCCGCTGCCGTGGTCACGGAACCAGGCACCCGTGGACGCCTCCCGGATCCGGCAGTCGTCGAGCTGCGCGGTCGCCCCGTCGCTGACCGACACCGCCGTGTTGCGGACCTGGGACAGATCACTGTCCACGACATCGGCGCGCGAGCCCCGGTCGAGGACGAAGAGGGCGTCCGGCACGTCGTGGACGCGGCACGCATCCAGTATCACCGTGGCCCCGTCGCTCACCCAGACCGCGGGGTAGTCGCCGGTGCTGTCGTGGATCTCGCACTGGTTGGCGTCGACCCGGGTGCCCGGGTCCCAGACCGAGAGTCCGTTGCGGCCGAACCGCCGCACCGTCGAGCGGGTCAGCGTGAGGACCGAACGGGACCGCAGGTCCACCGCGTTCTCGGGAATGTCGTGGATGTCGCAGTCGGCCAGCGTGAGCACGGCATCGGTGTCCAGCGTGACACCGTCCGCGGAAGTCCGGTGCACCGTGCAGTCGGTGAGGTGGGCCGCGGCCCGGGCGGACACCTGTATCCCGCTGCCCTTGATCTCGTAGATCTCGCAGCCGACCGCCTCCAGGCCACTGCCCTCGCCCGTGACGGACAGGCCCGCGCCCGAGGCGTGATGGACGCGGCAGCGCTCCAGCCGCGGGTGCGCCCCGTCGCGCACCGAGACGCCCGACTGCCCGGCCGAGACGATCTCGCACTCCTCGAACACCCCGCCCGCCCCGTCGAGTACGGCAATGCCGACGCCGGCCGGATTGTCGACGGTGCAACGGCGCACGGTGGGCCGGGCCGCGCCGCGCACCTCTATCCCGGCGGCCGAGCGCGTCACGATCCGCAGATCGGCGATCTCCGGGGCGCCCTCCTCGACCAGCAGGGCCGGGGCGGCGGAGTCCTGACCCTCCACATGCAGGTCCTGGACGACGGCGGAGGCGCGCAGGGTCAGCGGGACGCCGTCGGCAGGGGCGATCCGCACCGAACCGACGGAGCCCTCGGGCCCGCGCAGCGTCACCGCGCGTTCGATGACCAGATTCTCCCGGTAGGTGCCCGGGGCGACGGTGAGCACGTCACCGTCCGCCGCCGCTTCCAGAGCCGCGGTGAGGGAGGCGTATTCGCCTGTGCGGCGCCGCCACCGCGATGTGCCGGTGTGCGTCACCTGGACCGTGCCCTGTGCCATGGCGCTGTTGTGCCCCCACCTCGTGCGTGTGTGATGCCCGTGTCACCGGCCTCGCGGCAGCGACCACCCGGGTCCCCTCGAAGGAGTGACGGGCGGGCCGGTCCACCGTAGCGCGCGCGAAGGGCGGGAGTTGACCCGATCAGCAGGTCTTCAGCTGCCGGTGCCCGTCCTGCCCCAGTCCGGACCGGCCTTGGCCCATGCTTGGTCGAGCCGCTCGTACCGCCGTTGCACCATGCGCCATACGATCAGACGCCGCCCGCCCTCGATCAGCAGGACGGTCAGCATCGCCGCCCCGAATCCGGCCAGCGCGGCATGGGTGTGCGCCGTCGGCGCGTCCATGGGGCGGAGCGCGGGGTTGCCCGCGAGGTCGGTCCAGATCCGAACCCGTGCGCCGGGCGCGGTGTCACGCGAAGTGGTCGTCACCGTGGCGCTGCGCGCCGTACCGTCCTGAGTGTGCCAGCGGGCCAGCACGGTGGTCTGCGCCATCCGGTCCGTGGAGACCTCGGGGTCCGACACGTGGTGCCGGTCGGCCACGCGGCGCAGCACGACGGCGTCGGTGAGCCGGCGGTCCGCCTGCTGGGCCCGTACCGACGCCTGCAGCGCGTGGTCGGTACGCGCACCGCAGTACCAGCCGAGCGCCGGCGCCACCAGCACGAGCAGAAGAAACGCCACCAGAGCCACCCACGCCTCGCGCCTGTCCGTGGCGCGGCGCAGGGGATTGTGACGCCAACGCCAGACTCCCGTGAACGTTCGCACAGTCCTGCACCCCCTTCCGTATCCGTCATAACCCGATACGGCGCGGTCCGCGCGCCGGAGCGGCGAAGAGAGAGCAACCTCACCCCGTCAACCCGCCCCGCCTCCCCGGGAGTTCCCGGTTCTCCCGGATTTATCGGGTCCCCGGGATTTGTCGGTTACAGGACGCGCACCGGGTCCCCGATCCGGATGACCCCCGACGTGTCCGGGATCAGATTCTGGCCGAAGAGCAGTTCCTTGCCGGACCGGCGGTGCCGGGCGAGCGTGCGCAGGGGCTCGGCGCCCCGGCGTGCGGTGAGCTGATCGGTCGTGGTGATGACACAGCGGGCGCTCGGCTTGACCACGCGGAACGTCACGTCGCCGATCGAGAGCCGGGACCAGCCGTCCTCCTCCCACGCGGCCGTGCCGGCCACGACGACGTTGGGCCGGAAGCGGTCCATCGGCAGCGGCCCCTCGCCGGGGCGGTCGCCCTGCGCGATGAGCGCGTTCAAGGCGTCGAGCGAGGCGAGGGTGGTGAGCAGCAGGGGGAAGCCGTCGGCCAGGCTGACGGTCTCACCCGGCCGTGCGTAGGCGGGGTTGATGAGTCTGCGCCGGTCCGGCGCGTCGAGATGGACCAGCCTGACCTCCGTGCCGAGGAACCCGCCCAGCCAGGCGTGGGCACTCCGCGCGGCCTCGACCACGTCGAGCCGGCTGCTGTGCAGCAGCACGTCGATCGTTTCCCGCGGCTCGGGGACCTCCACGGTGAGCGCCGCGCTCCCTGGCGCGGCCAGCACGATTCCGCCACCCGGCACGGGGGTGGCGGAGATCAGCGCCATGCGGGGCTGCTGACGCTGCGTGATCACCTTGCCCGTGGTGTCGACCAGCATCCAGCGACGGTCGCCGTCGAGTCCCCATGGCTCGACGGCGGCCTCGCCGACTGTGCACGCGGCCAGCGATTTGACCGGGTGGATGTGGACGGCACTCAGTTCGGGGGAGGGCATGCCCCTATCCTGCCAGCCACTCCCCACCGGCCCCTCGCTGCCTGCGGGCGGTGCTCCCAGAGGTGTCGGACACCCCTCCCGCAGCTCCGGTCTAGTAGCCCCG
Organism: Streptomyces sp. NPDC048211; assembly: GCF_043202315.1. NCBI lineage: Bacteria > Bacillati > Actinomycetota > Actinomycetes > Kitasatosporales > Streptomycetaceae > Streptomyces > Streptomyces sp. NPDC048211. Next base: position 755,104 of record NZ_JBIDAD010000003.1, on the reverse strand, counting down.
GCCCTGGTACGGGCGGTTGTACGGGTCCTCGTACGGAGATTGCGCGGGCGCGGGTGCGGGCCGCGGCGACGCCGGACGCATCGACTCGTACCCGGTACCCGGTGCGGGCCGCTGCTGCTGGTACTGCGGCGGCGACTGATAGCCCCCGCGGCCGGCGGAAGGCTGCTGCGGGATGTACGGCGCCGGGGCGTGCTGCAGCTGCGCCGGCTGCATGGGCGCGTAGCCCTGCTGCGCCATCGGCTGCTGGTAGCCGTACGCCGGATTCTGCTGGGAGGGTGCCGCGGGCAGCGCCGGCAGGGCCGACGGGAGCGCCGGCAGGTAGCTGTTGCCGGTGTCATACGCGGCGGGCACTCGGATCGGTGCGATCTGAGGCGTGCCCCGCTCCGCGACCAGGGAGTCGTAGATCGGAGTGTCGGGGAACGACGGCGCGGCGTAGTAGCCGCCGCCGTAGGTGGAGCGGGGGGAGGTCATGCCACCTAAGTTAAGCCCACGATGTGCTGATTGGGGAGCCCCAATCTTGTGGTCATCTGTTTTTTGCTGATTCTTACCACCTGACCTGCTGAATCGTCGGCGTGACCGGCGTCGGGAGAGGGCTGCCCGTGGGGCCGATCATGGCCGAGGGGCTGTGCGGGATGGTCCGTAACGGTGACAGCCGACCGGCGCTCTGCTAAGGGCTGTCGGGCGTGCTCTGAATTGGCTGACGTGAGTGCGCGGGGGCGGAGTTACGGAATGTCGGACCGGTGGAGCTGAGGAACGCGATCCGGCCTGGTGGCGGCGGGTGCCGGATCGGCTCGGCGGCTGACTTCGACGCCTGGATCGCTGGGCGGTTGTCGGCGGAACTGGCCGAACCGTTCACCTTCGTGGTCGGTATGGACGCTGCTCTTCGCCTGGCGCCCCGACGGAGCGAGCACGTGGCCTGCGCCGGCGGAGACATGGTTCTGAGCGCCGGCGAGATCAGCTTCATCCGTGAGGCGGACCGCTGGACCGTGAGCGAGGTCAGCAACCAGTCCACCGGATACTGCCCGGACGGCAGCTCCTGGCCGGAAGTCGCCCGTGCTCTGGACGACGTGGAGCTCGGGCGGCCCTCCGGCTTCACTCACGAGATGGTGTTCCGGCGGTGCCCCGACTGCCAGGAACACAACATCGTGCGCGAGGACGACTTCGTCTGCGTCTTCTGTGGCAGCGGCCTGCCTGTGGTGTGGAACGTGGATCCCGCCGCATGACGGCCGAGGGGCGTAGTCGCTCGCTGACGGCAGAGACGAGAACGGCTGCCTCGTGGCGGACCGTGAGCCCGTCCTCTCGCATGGCGACAGCGTGGTGTTTCTCGAAGCGGTGGATCCCGCACTCGACAATGTGGCACTCGCGGCCGTCGGCCGGATCGAATCGCGAAGGCCGGCCCCTGCGGGAGTTGCGCCGCTTACGGTCGCGTGCTTGGCGGCCTGGTCGGGGATGGTGCGGCGGAACCCAGACGGCGCACCCGTTGGGTCGGTCGGCTGAACGGCATGGCGAGCAGATTCCAGCGGGGCCGCGGGCGGGCGCGGACGGGGGCTCGGGAATCGCGGACGCTCACCCCGCGGCGCACGCCTCCGCCTCAGCCAGGTACCGCGCCACCGGGCCCAGGGTCAGCATTCCGCTGGCGGCGCCGGCGTGCTCTGCACCGGCGGTACGCAGAGCAGCCGCGGCGCGCACGGCGGTGCCGCCCTCACCGAGGAGTGCCGCGGCGCGCGCGGTCAGGCACCACAGCGCCTCCTGCACATGGTCACGCGGTGGTTCGGGCACCGCGGCGAGGGCGGCACGAGCCTCCTCGTCCCGGCCCTGTGCGAGGAGCACGAGGGGGCGCGCCCAGGGGCGGTACGGGCCCCAGTCGAGGTGCGGGTCGGTGGGCGCCGGCCGGCCGTGCAAAAGGCGCAGCCCCAGCAGGGCGAGCGGGAAGAGGCCCCGGTGCAGCCCCGGCATTCCGGCCGCCCGGAGGGCGTTCTCGGCAGCGCGGTAGTGCGCTGCGGCCGTGGCAGCGGTCGGTCCGCCGGGTTCCGCGCTGCGGGCGGCCGTGACCCGGGCCCTGAACCACCCCGTGAGGACGGGGACGAGGGGCGCCTCGCTGGTGGCGGCGAGTTGGTCGACCGCCTTGGCATGCGAGGTCGCGGCGTCGAGGTCGCCGAGGGCCGAGGCGGATTGCAGGCGGACGAGCCGGCCGAGCACGGCGAAGTTCGGCAGGTCGTGCCGGGTGGCCAGATCGAGGATCTCGGCGCCGGTCCTGTCCCGCTCCGGCGCGAGCCCGGGGCGGGTGAAGGAGTGCAGGAACACTCCGTTGAGGGCGAAGGCCAGCAGGGCGGGATCGGCGAGGTGCCGTGCGAGTTCCTCGGCCTGACGCGCCGCGTGCCGCGCGTGCTTCAGCTCGGCCCCGGAGAGATCGGCGCTGCGGCTTTCGACAGCGACCGTGGCCAGGAGGCGGGCGCGCAGGTCGGCGGGGCCGTCCGGGCCGAGCCCGGTGAGCGTGCGCTCGGCAGCGGCGACGACGGCGCGGGACTGCTCGGGGTCGTCCGCCCGGCTCCAGATGGCGGGTACGTCGTAGGCGCCGATGATCCGGGCGGTCAGGGCGAGGTCACCTGTGCGTTCCGCCGCCTGGATGGCGGCGAGGCGGTCGCGCCGTGAGTGGACGAGGGCGTCCCCACCCGCCAGCGCGAGGGTGCGGGCCAGATCCACGGTGGTGCGCGGACCGAGCCGGACACCAGCGCCGCTCCACGCGGCAGGGGCTCCTTCGGGGGGCACGGACCCGTTGAGGATGTCCGTCTCCAGACGCTGGAGGTCTGCCCCGGGGTCGAGTCCGAGCTGGTCAACGAGCATGGCGCGGGCGCGGCGGAGGGTGGCCAGCGCGTCGGCCTGGCGGCCCGCGCGGTACTGGGCGCGGGCAAGCAGCTCCCAGGCCGGCTCGCGCCACGGGTGTTCTGCGACATGGGCACCCAGTTCGGCGACGAGGTCTGCCCCTGCCCCGGAGCCGAGGAGTATGCGGGCGCGCAGTTCCACCCCTTCCAACCTCAGTTCCTCCAACCGGGCCCGCTCGCGCTGCGCCCAGGCGGAGGAGGTCACATCGGCGTAGGCGGGTCCGCGCCAGTCCGCGAGTGCCGCGCCCAGCGCGGTCACCGCGTCGGGGGAGCGGCGGGCGCGGGCCAGGGTGTCCTGGAACCGATGGACGTCCACGTCCTCGCGCGGCAGGCGCAGCACGTAGCCGGGGCCTTCGGTGACGATGACGCGCGGCGGATTGCGGGGCGGCCGGTCAGGTTCGAGGGCACGGCGCAGCGCGGCGACGAACGTCCGCAAAGCGCCCACGGCGCGGACGGGCGGATCGGTCCACAGGTCATCGACGAGGGCGTCGGTGGTGACCATGCGTCCCTCGGCGGCGACGAGCCGGGCGAGTACCTCGCGATGGCGAGGGCCGCCCAGGTCAACCGGGCTGCCGTCGTCGCGGAGGGCCCGCACCGCACCGAGCACATCGATTTGCATGCCCCCATCCTCCGTGCCGAGGGCCGGCTGCGCCCGACCGTACTGATCGGTTGCTGATCGCCGTCGTCCACGGTGAATCCGGTCAAGTCCCCGACCCGAAAAGATGGTCTCTCATGACGCTCACCATTCCGGGCTTCGATCACATCCGGCTGCCCGGTGCGGACGGTGTGGAGCTGGCCGCAGCCGTCGGCGGCAGCGGCAGCCCGGTCGTGCTGTTGCACGGCTTTCCCCAGACCCACCTGATGTGGCGGCACGTCGCCGAGTACCTCGCCGACGAGCACACGGTGATCTGCCCCGACCTGCGGGGCTACGGCGCCAGCGACAAGCCGATGGCCACCTGCCCGGATGCGTACGCCAAGCGGACCATGGCCACCGATGTCGTGACCCTGGCGGCGGCGCTCGGACACGAGCGCTTTGCCCTCGTCGGTCACGACCGGGGCGCCCTGGTCGCCTTCCGGGCGGGGTTGGACCACCCCGAGACCGTCACGCACCTGGGCATCCTCGACATCGTGCCGACACTCGACATGTGGAACGTCCTGCACGGCGCCTCGGCGGCGGTCGGATACCACCTCTTCCTGATGGCGCAGCCTCCGGGCCTGCCCGAGGCGATGATCACAGGCAGCGCGGACGCGTTCTTCGGCTCGTTCCTCGACACCTGGGCCACCGACCCGACCGCCATGCCCGGGGACGTGCGTGCCGAATACCTGCGCGCGAGCGCCGCGGCGGTGACGTCGATCGTCGCGGACTACCGGGCCTCGGCGGAGATCGACGTCGTGCACGATCAGGCGGACCTGGATGCCGGGACGCAGCTGGCCATGCCCGTGACGGTCATCCAGCAGGACTGGGGCGCGCAGTTGGGCTACGACGCTGCCGAGGTGTGGAAGGCGTGGGCGCCGGACCTGGACCACCGGCTGACACGAGCGGGGCACTTCATGGCCGAGGAGGCACCCGACGAGATCGTGGCGGCGATCCAGGCTCTGCTGGCCCGCTGAGCCTCCCGATGCCGACGCGCCGGCCCGCCGAGCCTCCTGCTCTCGACGCGGCCGGGGCCACGTCCGGTCGGCCGGCGCCGTACTGACTGGCCGTCAGCGTCTCCTGCCGTCCCGGGTGCCCCGGTGATGCCGCCCGGCCTCTCCACGGGTACGACGAACGGCCGAAGCCCGGCGCAACTCCACGCCCGCACCGCTCGCTCCTACTGCGGGAGCTCCAGGACGTCGGCAACCACGCAGCTGACGTTGTCCGGGCCGCCTGCGCCGTTGGCGAGGGCGATGAGTTCGCGGACCGCCTGCTCGGGTTCCCGGATCTCGGAGAGCACACGACGCATCTCTTCGGTCGGTACGACGGTCGACAGGCCGTCGGAGCAGAGCAGATAGCGGTCTTCCCGCTGGGCGTCGCGGAGACGCATGTCGGGGGTGGTGTGGGCTCCCTGGCCCAGGGCCCGGACCAACAACGACCGTTGGGGGTGGGAGGCGGCTTCCTCCGGGCTGAGGCGTCCCTCGTCGACCATGGACTGGACCATGGTGTGGTCCTGGGTGATCTGGAACAGCTCTCCGTCCCGCAGGAGGTAGACACGGGAGTCGCCTATGTGAACGAGGGCCAGCTGCGATCCGGTCCAGAGCATCGCGGTGAGTGTCGTGCCGGTCTCCTCGGGTGAAGGGCTGTTCCCGGCGATGCCGCGCACAGCCTGCCCGGCCTGTTCGACGACCTCTTCGAGGACGTTGAGGAGGCTGCCGGCCGGGATGCTGTCGGCTTCGAGGTGCCTGAGCGCGTTCACGGCGGCTGCGCTGGCAGTGGCTCCTCGGCTGCCGCAGCCGTCGGCGACGGCGAGCAGACGGGGTCCGGCGTAGGCGGTGTCCTGGTTGCTCTCACGGACAAGGCCGGTGTCGGACAGTGCGGCGTATCGGATTCCCAGGGGCACAGTGGTCGGGGACATAGCAGGGTCCTTCCAGGACAGATGGTCGATGAGGAAGGCGGCCAGGTCCCGCCGAGCGGCGGTGTCGGCCTCGACCTGGGCCCAGAACGAGCGGATCTCCTGGGCTGCCCGACCTGCCTCCAGCGTGCGGATCTGCTGGATTCGGGCGAGGGGCATCCCCAGACGGCGGAGCCAGGCGACCAGCCGGGCCTGGTCCAGTTGTTCCGGTGCGTAGAGGCGGTATCCGGTCACCGGGTCGACACGAGCGGGGGTCAGCAGACCGAGTTCGTCGTAGAGACGCAGCGCCTTCGGCGACAGCCGGGACGCCTTCGCGAACGCCCCGATGGTCAGCAACCTCATGCCCGCTCCTCCTCATGCCGGGCACGTCGCCCGGCCCGCTCATGCTGTGGGCTCCCCCAAGGTGAAGGTCAACCGAGGGAGGTCTTCGCCGACTACCGGGTGCCCCTCGCACGCGCGGACGCTGTCCTCACTGCCTGGAGTCTGCATGAGTGGGCCGATGGTCCGCACGACACCCTTAGGCTCGTTCCATGACAGAGCCGCCCCTCACCGAAGCCGAGATCGTCGAGGCCGAATGGGAACTCGGCGTTTCCTTTCCCGATGAGTACCGGGTGTATCTGCGCGAGGTGAGCGCCGGCGGGGCACTCTTCCGGCTTGAGCGGACCGGGCGTGGTTGGTGGTGGGCCGGGAACGACGAGGAACAGCGTGAGTTGCTGGCAACTCCCTTTCCGCATCCCGACTCCTACGCAGAGGCGGACGACGAGCTGATGGCGCGTGAACCACAGCCTGAGGCGTTCGAGGACGATGCCGCGTACCGGGAGGCCAGGCGTGTGTGGGTCGAGGAGGCCGACAGGTTCGAGGACCTGAAGACGGCCGGTGCGGTCGTCATCCAGGAACATGGCTGCGGCTTCTCCACCTTGCTGGCTCTGACCGGCTCTCTGGCGGGCACGGTGTGGTGGGATGGACGGGCTACCTGTGGCCTGTTCGTCCCGCTGTCCTTGGATCACGTCGACGGCGCCCGGCCTGTTCGATTCGGGCAGTGGTTGGATTACGGTTCCTGGGCACTCCTGCGGCCGGACTGGGGGCCACCCGTTCCGCCAAGTCCTGTTGTGGGAGACCTGGGGTTCGCCCGGCTCATGATCGATGCAGACCTCAACACCGAGTTCTCGTGCGCTTCTCCATGCGCCGCCGAGCGAGGCGCCGCCGCTGGAGGCCGGCTTCCCGACCACGATCAGTGAAGCGGCGACATCGTGAAGCCGCCGGTCAGCAGGGTGGCGTGACCTCGTTCGGGGTGCTCGTGCTGATGGTGGGCGGCATTCCGTGTGGCAGATCGTCCGGCGGAATGGTTCCGCCGATGATTTCACCGTCCTCGAACGGTCTACCCAATGACGCGACCGTTCGTGACAGGAGTGCCATGTCCACCATCCAGCCAGTGATCGTGACCGCCGACCAGGACGTTCTGCTCGGCTTCTATACGAAATTGTTCGGAGCCGAGGAGATCTTCCGGATTCCGGCGGAGGGCCCGCCCTTCTACCTCGGCCTGCGCATCGGCGACACCGACCTCGGGCTGGTGGCCAAGGAGGACCTGGGACCTGGGGCGGCGCCGCGGATCCTGCTCAGCATCGGTGTCGACGACGTCGACGAGACGCTCGGCCGGGTGGAGGCGCTGGGCGGCTCGGTCAGCGGCAGCCCCAACGACATGCCGTGGGGGCAGCGCGTCGCCCATATCCAGGACCCCGACGGCAACCCCGTGAACCTCACTCAGCCGATCCAGGTCAGGTGACGCTGTTCCGGGAACATCTGGTGGTCGTCGGCTACCAACGGTGGAGGGCCACTTTCTGCGGTGGCCGCGATGTGCTGATCGTGTAGAGGGCGAGTTCACGGGGAGTTGCCGACGGGTCCGCGTGCCCGCGCGCGCACCACTGTGGGCCTCGTGACAGGAGGGGCATTAGGTTGACCGGGAAAGGTCTCGGCAGCCGGACTCACAATGGGGGCGAGCATGACCATGCTAAAAGGAACCAATGTTCCAGTGGCGGCTCAGGCCGTGCGTGTCGAATTGGGGTGGCGCACCGCCCCCGGAACCCCGGACGTGGACGCCTCGGCACTCCTTCTCCTCGGGTCCGGGAAGGTGCGCAGCGACGCGGACTTCGTCTTTTACAACCAGCCGGTCCACGCGTCCGGAGCGGTGCGTCACGAGGGGAAGCGGACCGTTGCCGGATCAGCCACCGACACGCTCGCCGTCGACCTGGCCGGGGTGGAGCCCTCCGTCGACCGCGTGGTGCTGGCGGCCTCCGCGGACGGCGGTTCGTTCGGCCGGGTGACCGGGCTCTACGTGCGGATCACGGACGCGGCGAACGGCACGGAACTGGCGCGCTTCGACAGCACGGACGCGACGGTCGAGACCGCGTTCATCCTGGGGGAGCTCTACCGACGCCAGGGTTCCTGGAAGTTCCGGGCGGTCGGCCAGGGCTACGGCACCGGGCTCGAAGGGCTCGCCACGGACTTCGGGATCTCCGTCGACGAACCGCAGCAGCCCGCACGGGCACCTCAGCCTCACACGCCCGTGCAACCCCAACCGCCCCACCCGGCAACGCGGGTTGCCGCCACGCCGCCTCCGCCCCAGTACCCCCAGCCGACGCTGGCCGCCCCGATGGCCCCGCCGGTTCCTCCCGCGCCCCCCGTCACCCAGCCCGTCCGTCTCACCAAGGTGACCCTCACGAAGGACGCGCCGTCCGTCTCGCTCGCGAAGCAGGGCGGTACGTCGGGAGCCATGCGCGTCAATCTCAACTGGGAAGTGCGCAAGCAATTCAAGGGATGGGGCAGCAAGCTCGGCAGGGCCGTTGCGCAGCACGCGGATCTCGATCTTGACCTCTGCGCCCTCTACGAACTGACCGACGGCCGCAAGGGAGTGGTGCAGGCGCTCGGAAACGCCTTCGGCGCCCTCCACCAGCCGCCCTACATCCAGCTCGACGGCGACGACCGCACGGGCGCCGTCGCCTCCGGCGAGAACCTGACGATCAACCTCGACCAGAAGGCCAGGATCCGCCGGGTCCTCATCTTCGTCACCATTTATGAAGGGGCCCGGAGTTTCGCCGATCTCCATGCGACCGTCACCCTCCAGCCCCAGCACGGCGCGGCGATCGACTTCTCGCTCGACGAATGCACCGTCCCCTCGACGGTCTGCGCGCTCGCGCTCATCACCACCAACGGGAACGACCTCACCGTGCAGCGCGAAGCCCGCTACCTCGTGCCGCAACGCGGTGTGAGCCCCCAGCGCACCATCGACCAGGCATACGGCTGGGGCATGAACTGGACCCCCGGCCGCAAGTGAGACCGGCAGGCGGTCACTGATCCGGTGCGGCCTCGGGACGGGCGTACGTACGCCCCTTCCAGGCCGCGCCGCGGCCGCGATAGTGCTGCATCGCGGAATCGACCGTCATCACCAGATACAGCAGTGCGGTGAACGGCAGCAGCGGAGCGAGCCACAGCGACTGACGGTAGTACCCCAGCATCGGCATGTACGTCCCGGCCATCACGGCCCACGCGGCGCCCCCGGCCCACGCGGCCGCCGGATCCCCGCCCAGCAGCCCCGCCACCAGCGTCACGGGCGGCGCCAGGTAGATGAGTGCGAGGCCGAGCACCGTGCCGAGCAGCACCAGCGGATTGTGCCGCAGCTGCGCGTACGCGCTCCGCGAGACCATGTGCCACAGGTCGGCCAGGCGCGGGTACGGCCGCACGCTGTCCACCCGTTCCGCGAGCCCCAGCCAGATCCGTCCACCGCTGCGCCGCACCGCCCGCGCAAGGGACACGTCGTCGATCACCGCCTGCCGGATCGACTCCGGCACCCGTGCCCGTACCGCCGCCTCGGTCCGCAGCAGCACGCATCCGCCCGCCGCGGCGGCCGTGCGCGTCCCCGCCCGGTTCACCCACCGGAACGGATAGAGCTGCGAGAAGAAGTAGACGAAGGCCGGCACGACGAGCCGTTCCCAGACGCTCTCCACCCGCAGCCGCGCCATCTGCGAGACCAGATCGAAGCCGCCCGACTCGGCGGCCGCCACCAGTTCCCGCAGGCTGTCGGGCTCGTGCGCGATGTCGGCATCCGTCAGCAGCAGGTACTCGGGATCCCGGGACCGGGCCAGCGCGATCCCGTGCCGGACCGCCCAGAGCTTGCCCGTCCAGCCGGGTTCGGGCTCCCCGGGGGACACCACGGTGACGGGCAGCCCCGCGCACCGTACGGACAGCTCACGGGCGAGACCGCCCGTGCCGTCCTTGCTGCAGTCGTCGACCAGGAAGATCTCGGCGGTGCCCGGATAGTCCTGCGCCAGCAGCGACGGCAGGCTCACCGGAAGCATGTCCGCCTCGTCGCGGGCGGGCACGACGACGGCGACCGAGGGCCACTGCGCCGGGGCGGCGCGGCTCGGCAGCCGCTGGTCGGTCCGCCAGAAGAACCCCTGCCCCAGCAGCAGCCACACCCACACGACCAGCGAACCCACGGCGATCCAGGCAACGGCGCTCATTGGCCGAAGTCTGCCCCACTGAGCCGGGACCGCAAGGGCGGTCGACTATGGTGACTGGGTGAAGATCGCGCTCATGGACTCCGGAATCGGCCTCCTCGCCGCCGCCGCCGCAGTACGCCGGCTGAGGCCGGACGCCGATCTGGTGCTCTCCTCCGACCCCGCCAGCATGCCCTGGGGGCCCCGGACGCCCGAGGACGTCACGGCACGCGCCCTGGCCGTTGCCCGGGCCGCCGCGGACCACCGGCCGGACGCGCTGATCGTCGCCTGCAACACGGCCTCCGTCCACGCACTGGCCACGCTCAGGGCCGCGCTGGAGCCCGCGCTGCCGGTCATCGGGACCGTCCCCGCGATCAAGCCGGCCGCCGCGGCAGGCGGCCCGGTCGCGATCTGGGCGACCCCGGCCACCACCGGCAGCCCTTACCAGCGCGGACTGATCCGTGACTTCGCCGGGACCGCCGCCGTCACCGAGGTGCCCTGCCCCGGGCTGGCCGACGCAGTGCAGTACGCGGACGAGGCCGGGATCGAGAAGGCCCTGGCCGCCGCCGCCGCGCTCACGCCGCCCGATGTGCAGGCCGTGGTGCTGGGCTGTACTCACTACGAACTGGTCGCCGAACGCATCCGGGGCGCCGTGCAGCAGCCCGGCCGCCCGCCCGTCGTCCTGCACGGCTCCGCCGGCGCCGTGGCCGCCCAGGCCCTGCGCCGGATCGGGGCCGAGCCCGCTCCGTCGGCCGAACCGTCCGCCGGACTCGCCGTACTCCTCGGCGGACAGCCGGCCGAGCTGCCGGAAGCCGCCCTGGCCTACGCGGAAGGGCGCGGGCTCGCCACCGTCACCACCGCCCGCTGACCGCCCGGCGGCCCGAACGGGGCCGTGAGACCCGTCCCCTCGTGCGCATTGTTCAGTACGCTGCTTGGCATGAGGGACCACCCCCGCAAACCGACGCGTACCGGTGCCGATACCCACACAGCGGTCTGGGTCGGCCGGGCCACCAACCGGACCCAGTGGGTACTCGCGGCCGCAGGCGCCGCCTGTCTGGCGCTCGGCATCCAGCTCGCCGTCAGCTCCACCTGGACCTCCGGCATCGCTCCGCTGCTCATGTCGGTGATCGGCTGCGTGGCGGCCGGACTGCTCATGCTGTTCGGGACCCTCGCCTTCGTGAACGTGGCGGTCCGTGTCGACGGCGACGCCCTCGAAGTGCGCTGCGGCCACATGGGGCTGCCGCGCCGCCGCATCCTGCTCACCCATGTGGTGGGCGCGGAGTTCGCACCCCGCGTCACCCCGCGCCAGTGGGGCGGCTGGGGCTACCGCTGGCGGCCCGAGCAGGGCACGGCCGTGGTCGTGCGCCGAGGCGAGGGCCTGGTGCTCAGGCTCGGCGACGGCAGGACCTTCACCGTCACGGTCGACGACGCCGAGGCGGGCGTCCGGTTCATCCGCGACCGCCTGCACCTGCCGTCCACCGGTGCAGCGGCTGGCGCCTGACCTTCGGGACGTCGCCGCTCCGGTCCGTGAGGAGTCCGCCGACGCCTCGGCGCCGCCCGGCGTGAAGCCCGCAGCCAAGCGGTTCCCCGGCCGGTCTCACCGTCCCGCGCGGTCCGCCTGCGCTTCGGACCCCGGTACACCGTCCCCGCCGTGCGGCAACCGCTCCACGGCGACGCCGCCCGCGGGGTCGGCCTCCCCGATCGGCCGCCTGGCCGACGCCAGCCCGGCGAGCAGCCCCGCCCCGGCCGTCACGGGTGTGAAGCTCAGCGCGTTGCCGACGCTCGCCAGCCCCGCCAGGGCCGTGAGCGCGGCGCCGGCGGTCAGAGCCACCGCGGTGCTGCGGGGTGAGCGCCACAGGACGTACAGAAGCCAGCCGAACGCGGCCGCCAGAAGCACCACACCGACCACCCCCTGCTCGGCCGCCTGCTGCAGCGCCGCCGAGTGCGGCTTCCCGTCCGAACCCAGGGTCTGCTGCGCGGTGGGGCTCAGGTCGGCGAAGCGGTCGGGGCCGACGCCGAGCCACGGCTGCTGCCCGGCCAGCCGCGTCGCGTCCTGCCACAGCTGCACCCGGTAGCTGGTCAACTGGCCCTCCAGGGAGACCGTGAGCCCGTGGGGCAGTACCTCCTCGGCCATCGCCCACGACAGGCCGGCCATCAGGCCCGCGGCGAGTGCCAGACCGGCGAGCCCGAGCAGCCGACGGTGCATTCTGACCGCTGCCAGGGAACACAGCAGCACCCCGATCGCCGCCGCGAACCCGGCGACGGAACCGAGTGCGAGTGCGACACAGGCCGTGCCGAGAGCCAGCAGCCGCAGCGCGAACCGCAGGCATTCCCGCCGGGCCGCGGCCGCCGCGCAGCAGGCCGCACCGGCGGCCAGGACCAGCAGCGCGGCCGCCGCGCCGGTGTGTCCCGGAGCGGTGTCCACGGTGGCCGTCGCACCGGGCATGCCATGACGCCAGAGGAGCGCCATGACGAGGGCGGCCAGGGCGGACACGGCCGCGGTTGCCACCGGCAGTAGCGTTCCGCAGATCCGCCCGCAGGCGAAACCCGCCGCGACGGCGAGCAGCGCGAGCAGGACCCCTTCGGGCCGGGTCTCGCGTCCGGCCGCGCTGATCAGCGACCAGATCGCGCACGCGGCCAGAATCAGTGCCCCCGCGACGTCGGAGGCGTTGCCGTCCTCGGGTCCCCGCTCTGCTGGTGCAGTCATCACGTCCGTCCCCCGGCCTGTGACCGTCCCGATCGCGAAGGCCGGATCCGGCCGGTCGGCGGGGGACTGGCGCACAGATTAACGGTCACAGCGGTCATATGTGCAGGAGATGCGAAGAAACGATCCGGCGGTAGGGATTCCGTCAGCGCGACGGGGCTCCCCGGGACATGGCGCGTCACCGTAGACTCCGCCGGGTGAGCACCACCATCGCCCAGGTCGGCGACCCGCAGAAGCCCGTCTCCACCACCCGAGCCGGCCGTCTGCTGCCGCGCCTCGCACGGCCCGCCGCCGCCGTCCTCTCCGGGGTGCTGCTCTACGCGAGCTTCCCGCCCCGGCCGCTGTGGTGGCTGGTTCTGCCCGGTTTCGCGCTGCTCGGCTGGGTGCTGTTCGAACGCCGTTTCCGCGCCGCGTTCGGCCTCGGCCTGCTCGCCGGGCTCGGCTTCATGCTGCCGCTGCTGCACTGGACGGGCGAAGAGGTCGGCCCGGTGCCGTGGCTGGCTCTCGCCGCGGCCGAGGCGCTGTTCATCGCCGTGGGCTGCATCGGCATCTCGGCCGTGTCCCGGCTCGCCGGCTGGCCGTTCTGGGCCGCCGCGGTCTGGACGCTCGACGAGGCGCTCCGGGCCCGGGTGCCGTTCGGCGGCTTCCCCTGGGGCAAGATCGCCTTCGGGCAGGCGGACAGCGTGTTCCTGCCGCTCGCCGCGCTGGGTGGCACGCCGCTCCTCTCGTTCGCCGTGGTGCTGTGCGGCTTCGGGCTCTTCGAGGCGGTCCGCCGGTTCCGGATCCGCCGTGCCACGGGCGAACTGCCCCGCCTGGCGGCTGCGGCGACCGCGGCGGCCGTCCTCGTGCCGGTCGCCGCGGCCTTCGCGTCGCTGCCGCTGGTGGACGACTCCGCCGAGGACGGCACCGCGACCGTCGCCGCGATCCAGGGCAACGTGCCGCGGCTCGGCCTCGACTTCAACTCGCAGCGCCGCGCCGTCCTGGACAACCACGCCAACCGCACGGAGCAGCTCGCCCGGGACGTGAAGGCGGGCAAGGTCCCCCAGCCCGACTTCGTCCTGTGGCCGGAGAACTCCTCCGACCTCGACCCCTACCGCAACGCCGACGCGAGGATCGTCATCGACGACGCCGTGAAGGCGATCGGTGTGCCGACCGTGGTCGGCGCGGTCGTCGAACCCGACACGGGCGACCTGCGCAACACCCTCATCCAGTGGGACCCGGACAAGGGCCCCGTGGCCACGTACGACAAGCGGCACATCCAGCCGTTCGGCGAGTACATGCCGATGCGCTCCTTCGTGCGCATCTTCAGTTCGGACGTGGACCGTGTGCAGCGCGACTTCGGACCGGGAAAGAAGGTCGGCGTCTTCGATCTGGCAGGGACCGACGTCGGGCTGGTCACCTGCTACGAGGCCGCGTTCGACGACGCCGTACGCGACACGGTCGAGCACGGCGCCCAGCTGATCGCCGTCCCCAGTAACAACGCCACCTTCGGCCGCAGCGAGATGACCTACCAGCAGCTCGCCATGTCCCGGGTGCGCGCGGTCGAGCACAGCCGTTCCGTGGTCGTCCCGGTCACCAGCGGTGTCAGCGCGGTGATCCGCCCGGACGGCACCGTCGTCCAGAAGACGAAGATGTTCACGCCGGACGCCTTGGTGGACGAGGTGCCGCTGCGCTCCTCGCTGACCCCGGCGACCAGGATGGGCCCGCTTCCCGAAGGACTGCTGGCGCTGCTCGCGGTGATCGGACTCGGCTGGGTGACGGTGGGGGCGGTGCGCGCGCGACGTGCCCGTTGAGCGGGCCGCCGCGCCGCGTAGGGTCGTGGCATGGCAATTCCTGACTTCATCCGCGAGATCCGCGCCACCGCGGGTCAACAGTTGCTCCTGCTGCCCGGCGTCAGCGCCGTCGTCTTCGACGACGAAGGCAGAGTGCTTCTGGGCCGACGCGCCGACACCGGCGACTGGTCGATCATCGGAGGCATCTCCGAGCCGGGGGAGCAGCCGGCGGCGACGGCGGAGCGCGAGGTGTACGAGGAGACCGCCGTGCACTGCGTGGCCGAGCGGGTGGTGCTCACCCAGGCCCTGCCTCCTGTGCAGTACGAGAACGGTGACCGGTGCCAGTACCTGGACGTCACCTTCCGCTGCCGTGCGACCGGCGGCACGGCCCGGGTCAATGACGACGAGTCGCTGGAAGTGGACTGGTTCCACGTCGACGCGCTGCCACCGCTGCAGGAGTTCGCGCTCTTCCGGATCAAGCAGTCGATGACCGAAGGACCCACCTGGTTCGAGGCCACCGACCCGCAGATGTGACCGCGGGGCCGGGCGGCCGCACTCGGCCCCCGGCCCCCGGCCGTTGTGGGTCAGACACTGCGTACCGCTGCGGATCAGGAACGACGCACCCCAGCGGATCGGACGCTACGTACCGCTGTGCACGGCGTCAGCGGACGGCTTCGCGGAGGTGTCCTGCCCTCCGTCCGGCTCCACGTCCGCCAGGTCCCTGTGCCGGGTCTCCTTGGCGCAGACGACGGCCAGCACGGTGATGAGCGCGGCGGCGATCACGTACAGCGCGATCGGTGTCGAGCTGTTGTAGTCGGCGAGCAGCGCGGTGGCGATGAGCGGTGCCGGGGCACCGGCCGCGACGGACGAGAACTGGGCGCCGATCGACGCACCCGAGTACCGCATCCGGGTGGCGAAGAGTTCCGAGAAGAAGGCAGCCTGCGGCGCGTACATCGCCCCGTGGAAGAACAGACCCACCGTCACGGCGAGCAGAAGGCTCCAGAAGCTCCTGGTGTCGATCAGCGCGAAGAACGGGAACATCCAGAGCCCCACCCCGACCGCGCCGACGAGGTAGACCGGCCGGCGCCCGACCCGGTCGGACAGCGCGCCCCACAGCGGGATGACGGCGAAGTGGATCGCCGACGCGATGAGGACGGCGTTGAGTGCCGTCTGCTTGCTCAGATCGGCCGCGGTCGTCGCGTAGACGAGGATGAACGCCGTGATGACGTAATAGCTGATGTTCTCCGCCATCCTGGCGCCCATGGCGATCAGCACATCGCGCCAGTGGTGCCGCAGCACGGCCACGACCGGCAGCTTCTCCGCTGCCCCGGAAGCGGCCCTGCGCTCCTCGGCCTGTGCCAGCGCGGCTTTGAACAACGGCGATTCATCGACAGACAGACGAATCCACAAACCGATGATCACCAGTACGCCGGAGAGCAGGAACGGGATACGCCAGCCCCACGCCTCGAAGGTCGAATCCGACATGATCGCGGTGAGTGCGGAGAGCACCCCGGTGGCGAGCAACTGCCCGGCCGGTGCACCGGTCTGCGGCCACGAGGCCCAGAACCCGCGGCGCTTCGCGTCCCCGTGCTCCGACACCAGCAGTACGGCCCCGCCCCACTCGCCGCCAAGAGCGAAACCCTGCACCAGCCGGAGCACGGTGAGCAGGACCGGAGCGGCGACGCCGACGGTGGCGTGGGTCGGCAGCAGCCCGATGGCGAACGTGGCGCCGCCCATCATCAACAGGCTGAGCACCAGCAGCTTCTTGCGCCCGAGCCGGTCGCCGTAGTGCCCGAAGACCAGTGCACCGATCGGCCGCGCGGCGAAGCCGACGGCGTACGTGAGGAAGGACAGCAGGGTTCCGACGAGCGGCTCGGAATCGGGGAAGAACAGTTTGTTGAAGACCAGTGCGGCCGCTGATCCGTAGAGGAAGAAGTCGTATTGGACTCTTTCGGGTCTATATGTCCAGGTTGGTTCCCATAATGAATAAACAGTGTTTCTGTCCCTGCGGGCGTAGAATGTCCATCACTCGCACGGAGCGACATCATGATCAGTCCCAGCCTGCAAGAGGCGATACAGGAGTTCCAGACCGCCCAGCGGAAAGAGAACATCCCACGGGGCACTATCCAGCAGTACCGACACGTACTGAACAGGCTCCAAGCCCGCTACCCGGGGCGGAAGTTCGCCGGAATCCACACTCAGGAACTGAACGACTTCCTGTACGGGCCGGCGGGAATCCTAGTCGGGAAGAAGCCCAAGACCGGCACGTGCTACCGGTCCGCGCTGAACTCCTTCTTCGCGTACGGCTACATGCGCGGCTGGTCCCGCTCTCCGTTGGTCGCACCTCGCAAGGTCTTCCGATCGAGGCAGGCTCGGACCCGACACGACGGCTTGCCCACTCGGCTCCCCGAGTCGGCGCTACTGCTGATGCTGGAACGGGCCGAACACCCGATGCTCCGCGCCATGATCGCCGTATGCATCGGAACCGCCCTCCGCGTCTCTGACGTCCGAAAGCTGCGCTGCTCCGACGTCGACATGGACACCGGGGAGTTGTACGTGTGGGTCATGAAAACGGGCCGGTTCGACGCAATGCCCATAACCCTCGATCTCGAAGATGAATTGCGCCGGTACCTCCTTTGGTACACACGCGAGACCGGCCAGACGCTCAAGGATGAAGGGTTTCTCTTTCCTGGCTGGTCGCGCCGGAACCACTCGGGTACGGGGTACGTGTACTACGTGCCCGACCCCGTTCGACAGTGCTCATACTCGTGGGCGTCGGAACGGCTCAAGGTGGTGTTCGAGGCGTCGGGCGTCCATGTCGAGAAGGGGGAAGCCTGGCATGTGATCCGGCGGTCCGTCGCCCGCATCTACTTTGACCGGCGCCGTACCGAGGTCAGCCACGATCACGCATTGCGGGAGACGTCGGCATTCCTTGGTCACTTGAACCAGGAGACGACGGAACGGTACTTGGGGTTGCAGGCTGAGCGTGAGGCCCGGAATCGGAACCTCCGGGGCCGACGATTCATCGGGGTGGCGCCGGATGCGACGGTTACGCCGATCCGGAGGCCGGTGTAATTCGAAGGTGGGGGCGGGAAGCGAGTCGTGTGGGTCGCATGTCCCGCCCCCGGTCTAAACGGCGTAAATTCCTGCGCCGGTCTCAATCCAGTGCCGGACGAGTCGGCGGAGGGCCTTTGCGCCCCTCTCACTGCCCGTGTGTGCGGCAAACCGTGCGGCCTCGGTATCCCAGACTCCCCAAGAACCCGTGCGACCGTCATAGCGGATCTCAAGACGTTCGGCGTCCATGATCAGAAGTCCGTTTCCCGAAGGATGAACGCGATCTTCGCAACCTGCTCCGGGGTGACCTCGGACGGCAGGCAATCGATGTATCCCGACACCATCTGTTCGGGGTGATCCGACGTGTGGAGCCGGTAGCGCCATCCGATCGACGTCCAGTAGACGAGAGCGGTGACGTCCGTTCCTGGGATCTTGATCCGGTGCCGGGGCCCAGGATCTCGATGTTCGTTCATGGTGATCACTTCCGTGGGGGGTTGGGTGTGATCCGTGAGCTACGCGGGAGTCGAACCCGCTGCGCGGTGATGTGCGCTCCTCCCGTCGGCCGCTAAGCGTCCGGGGTAGCCCATGTCCGGCGGGGTGATCGAAACAGCCAAGTTGATCTGGATCGCCTGCCCGCCGGGCGCCGGGATTTTTGGGGGCCCCCGGCGGGGCCGTCGCACGATCTTGCCAAGGACCCTTGCGGGCTGATCGTCGTACCTGTTTCCCCTGGTGGGGCGCGCTTCCCGCGTCTTAACGATCGTGTCCGATTCGGTGTCTTTCAACCTGTTTCGGTTGGTTCGTCTGGTTTCAACCTTGCGCCGAAGTTGCGAGGGCGTCAAGAGTTCGAGGGCAGAACTTTTCATGATCTTTCTACCCTCAAGTAATACTTTCGCCCGTTTGCGCAGGTCAGGATGCTTACGTCCTATTTATGTGGGAACGTACCTTGACCTGCGGCGCACGTTGCGGGAGCGTCGTGAATGTACGCAGTTCGTCCCAATTAATGCCTGGGAAGGAAGTTTGCGAGCCATGGGAACCACGCCGACCGGTGCCGAAAGATTCGGCCGATGGCTGGATCTGACCATGGGAAACAAGGACATAAAGGGGCGTGACCTTGCAAAGCGCCTGAAGGTGCATGATTCAGCCGTAAGCCGGTGGAGAAGCGGACAAGGTGTCCCAACCATGGACACAACGCTGAAACTGGCTAAGCTGCTTAAAGTCGATCCTTTGCGGCTGGCTGTAACCGCTGGCCTCATGGACGGCCAGATCGTCAACGTGGAGCCCCTGCCGACTCCCGAGCCCACCGCCCAGCGCGCGGCCGTGAAGCGGCAGTTGAGCAAAATCCGGGGGCTCACCGAGGCGGAAAGGGAACGTCTCATGGACGCATACGACGACATGACGGGAGGCGACGCGTCATGACGGCGCGTCTGAAACAAGAGCACCGACGGGCGCTTGCCATCGCGTCGGTACTCGGGGGATGGGCCGGGGCTCTCGTCGTCACAATCCTCCGCGTAACGGAGAAAGCAGGAGCCTCCTACGGAGCCCTCGCGATCCTCTTCATCGGTATCGCCATCGCGGGCCACACCACCCTGTCCCGGATGCGGGCAGTCGAGGCAATGACCCAAGTGTTCGTCGCGGGACTCACCGCAGGAAGTGCCGCCGCAGCAGGAAAGAAGGAAGTGTCATGACACACGCTCAGATACATACGACGGCGCAGCCGGCGCAGACTCCGAAGAAGAGGAAGCGGGTGTTCATGTGGACGTTCATAGCCGTCCAGGTGGTCTTCCTGCTCTGGGTAATCCTCGGAGCCAACTCCGGCGGCGCCACCGACTGCGGGTCGCTGTCCACGGCAGATTGCAAGGACGCTTCCGACGCGGGGACGGCGATCGGCGTGGGCCTGATCATCGGTCTGTGGGCGTTCGTGGACGTCATCCTCGGCATCACGTACGCGGTGGTCCGGCTGGCACGCCGGTAGGAGAGCGCCCCCAGCTCGGGCTATGAGCTGGGGACGCCCGCCCTGAATGTAACGGAACTCGGGCACAAAAAAGCGGGCCCCCGCCAGAAGCGGGGGCCCTTTGGGTTACGGCTGCTTGTTCGGGACCGCGTACGTCACGCCGAGCGCGCCGAGCACGGACAGAATCACGGTGACAAGGTCACCGGTCGACAGCGAACCGTCGGCCGTAGCCACTGCCAGAGTTCCGGCAGCGGCGGCAGCTGCGGCCACGAAAGCCTTGGCAGCCGATCCGAGAGTGAACATGGGGGTTTCTCCTTCTAGTGGGGCTCGTCGAGCTTGGCGCCGAGAGCGGTCAGGTGATCCGTCAGGAACGCGCGAAGCTTCTGTTCCTGGTCGCGGAGACCGGCCAGCGTGGTCTGCACCGTGTACAGCTCCCCCTGCGCCCGATTCCGCTGGTTGTCGGCCTCCACCGTCGATTCGCCGATGATGCGGGCGGCCTCCGACTTAGCCGCCGCTATGTGCTCATCAGCCTTCTTCGCGGCCTCGGCGGTCTGCTGGTCCGCCGTCTGCTGGGCAACGGACAGAATCCGCGACACATCGCCCAGGTACTCGGGAATGGCAGGCATGGCCGTGGTCGGGGCCGACCCGTACGCGTCCAACTGCCGCTGAACAACGGCAAGCTGAGACTTGACGCGTGACAGCTCGGACTGCGCGGCCTGCTCCCGGGCAAGGGAGCCGGCCAAGGCTCCCTTGCAGC
Source organism: Streptomyces sp. NPDC048211 (assembly GCF_043202315.1). Taxonomy (NCBI): domain Bacteria; kingdom Bacillati; phylum Actinomycetota; class Actinomycetes; order Kitasatosporales; family Streptomycetaceae; genus Streptomyces; species Streptomyces sp. NPDC048211. The sequence goes on along the minus strand of NZ_JBIDAD010000003.1, from coordinate 734,942 downwards.
TGTCCAGGAAGTCATCTACGTCGTCCTGGTCGTAGCCCTCTTTCAGGCGGACGGTGGTGAACTGCTTCCGGTCGATGTCTACGGGTGTCAACATCGAGAACTCCTTAGATCGAAACTCCGTGGCTGCGGAGCCACTTGACGGGGTCGATGACGTCCCCATAGGTGTTGGTGTTCCGGACCTCGAAATGCAGGTGAGGACCGGTCACGTTGCCGGTGGCCCCGGACATGCCGATGACGTCCCCAGCGGCGACAGTCGCGCCGTCGGTGACGTCGATCCGGGACAGGTGGGCGTACAGGGTGTACTTCCCGTCCGGGTGGTGGATGACGATGTGGTTGCCGTACGCCGCGCCCTGCCCGCCGACGATGACCGTCCCGGCGGCGACGGCATGCACAGGCGTGCCGACCGGCACCGGGAAGTCAGTCCCCGTGTGGAAGCCCGCGGAGTACGAACCGTTGATGACGCCGAACGCGTAGCCGGGCGCCTGAGCGACCGGCGACACGTAGTCAGCCACCTGCCCCGGGGTGGTCGTCGGAGACGGCGACGCCGTCTGTGACGGGGCCGGGGTGGGGGTGTCGACCGGGGCCGGGGTCACCGGCTTCGACGTCGCCTTGTGGTGGTCGGAATGTCCCGATACTGCACCAGAACCGGCCAGTAGGCGCAGCACCTGACCCGGGAAGATAAGGTGAGGATTTGCGCCCACAACGTCCCGGTTTGCCTGGTACAGCGGGCCCCAGTGACTCGAACCGTGCGCGTACGCGATGTCCGACAGGGTGTCGCCCGGAACAACTGTGTACGTCCCTGCCGTCTTGGGAACGGCGGGGGCGTGCCAGTGTCCCTTCCCCTTGTGGTTGTGCGGCTTCGGCGTTGCCGGAGGAGACACAACCGGGGGAGTCGTCGGCGGAGTTGTGACCGGCGGGGTTGTAGGTGTGGTGGGAGTCGACGGGACGGAAGACGCGTCCGGGCGGACCACGCCGACGATCTGACCGCCGCGACCGGAGACGTTCGACACCGTGATGCCACGCGACCCAGACGCTTCGACCATCTTCCCGTCACCGATGAACATCGTGACGTGGTTCGGCGACGGCTGACCGGTCCCCTGGAAGTTCCACAGGATCAGATCCCCGGGCCGCATGTCCGACTGCGACACGTGGGGAAGGGTCTCGTCCTGCTCGTACGTGTCCCTGCCGATGCTGACGCCGGCCGACCGCCAGGCGGCCTGGACGAACGAGGAACAGTCGTACGCCGTCGGCCCCTCAGCACCGAACGAGTACCGAAGATCCCCGGCGTTGGCGTGCCCGACCGCCCACGCGATGGCCTTCGCCGCGTTCACGGTCGTCCCCGAACCGGTAGCCGGCGCGGGGGTGGTGGTCGTGCCGGAACCACCGAGGATGGACAGCCCCTCGGCCGCCCCGTTCTCCCGGGTGAGGCCCACGTACTGTCCGGCGTACCGCTGCCCGGACACCAGGGTCATGGTCGAGCACGTCCACTGCCCCGGGCCTTCCTCGGCCAGGAGGATCTTCGCTCGCTTCAGCTGCTCGGCCGGGGTGGCGTCTGCCGGGTTACCGGTCCCTCCCACCGCGTTCCAAGTCGACTGGAGGAACTGGAACCCGCCGTAGTACGGCGGGGTCTTGATCCCGAAGTCCTGCCCGGACTCGCACTCTGCGAGGCGGTCCCACACCGTCGAGGAGTCGGCGTGGGCCGTCCCAACGAATGTGGCCGGAACGGCGACTCCCGTTCCGGCCACTGCGATCACCGACAGGGCCTTGACCCTGCTGTCCTTCTTCTTTCTGTGCCTTCCGTGAGCCACCGGGCCCACCATCCTTACTTGTTCGTTTAGTTACCCGCCTTGAACAGGCCGGATTTGGCGCCCAGCTTGGTGAGCGAGGTGAGGCCCGGGTGCCCGTCGGCGTCAGACCCGGTGTAGCCCAGGGACCGCTGCCACTTGGCGTAGCCCTGGACGGTGAGGGGGCCGAACTCTCCACGGCCCGGGAACACGCACAGACCGAGCTTGATGAGTGCGTTCTGTACGAGGGTGGTGTCCTTCACGGACGAACCGGCGGTGCCGTCGACCCCGTACTTCCCGGTCGGCGAGTTCGCGGCGCGCTGCACCACGGACAGGCGGACCGTTGGGAGGTTCGAGGCCGGGGGCGGAGTCGTCGGCGGCTGTGGGGTTGTCGGTGTCGGGTTGACGTACTTCGGCCGCCCGTAACCGGCGATGGTGTCGGCGTACCGGACCTTCCGCGCGCACACGTTCCCGATGTTGCCTTCGATGGTGTGGACGGCCGACCCGTTGACCGACTCGACGATGCCGACATGGTCGATTGCAGAGATGCTGTTCGAGCCGTTCCAGTCGAAGAAAACGATGTCGCCTCTGCGGATACCGGCGGTGTCGGTGTGCCAGGCTCCCCGGTCCTTGAACGCCTGCGCGTGCGCGACGGTGTACGCGTACTTCCCGCCGAAGCAGACCGCAGATTCGTTGCCTGAGTGGTAGGCCGCGTACGTGATGGTCATGTCGCACCACGCGTCGTTGAGCCCGTACCAACGGGTTATGTAGTTGGTGTTGTTGCCGTTGGTTTCGCCTGCACCGAGGCAGGAAACCATCGCGGCAACCATTGCTTCTACACCGGACATATTCGGGTCCTTACTTGTTGGTGATTGTCTGCCAGATGGCGACCGCAGTTGATGCGATGGCCGCGAGCATGGCTATGGGGGTGGCGTACGCGCGAAGCGGGGAATCTGCCCGATCCTCCAGCTTTCGGAGTCGCTGTTCGTGATCCATGGCGTGCTGGAGCAAGGTGTCCAACTTCGTTTCGATTCGCACGAGTCGTTCGCCGACCGTTTCGCCACCGATCACGTGATTGCTCCCGGTGTCGTCGATCATAGGAAGTACTCCAACCCGTTCAGAGACACCCAGACCGGGGACGCAACCGCATGGGAATGCGACCCGTGAGAGTGCGTGCTTTCGCTGATTCCCTGCGCATAGGCGTAGTGCTGATGACTACCGCCCGACGACGTCGAGTAGGTGCCCAGGGTGTAGTTCGAGTACGAATGAGAGTGAGAGCCGGCAGACGATGTGTAATCTCCGCCGTTCGTTGAACCACCGTGTGAATGGGTGGAGTCGGCTAGCTGAGTACTGTCCGCACGGGTCGTCGGCCCGACGATGGAGACCGACCCCGACTGGTTGAAGTCCACCTTCACGACGTTCGAGCCGTTCGCATCCCTCGCAGCGACCAGGGTTCGCAACCCCGACGGCCGATAGTCGCCGTCCACGGTGCATATGGCGGTCTGCGTCCCCGAAATGGAGACGCCACCCTTCCACTGCACTTTCCAGGACCCATCTTCCAGGACCCGGCGGAACATGAGATTTCCCTGCGAGTTCCCGTTATGGGCCATACCCGAAAGCAAGTTGGCTTGCTGCCAGCCCCCAACGCTGCTGGACGCCGTAATGGAACCGGCCTCCGCAATCTTGAAAGCGGCGAACAGGCTTGCACCCTGCTTGATGAGAATCGTCGTATCGCCGATGTTCGGCGAGTAGTCCGCCGCGAGTCTGACCCCGTCGATGACCGTCGAGTCATCGCCCGACAGCGTCACGGAAATCGTCGGTGCGTTCGAGGCGTCCCCGGCGGACACCGCCGTCACGACACCCTTGCGGATAGTCGAGGGGTCGAAGGAGAGAGGCGGCGCCATCAGCTGCGCGGCCAGGTCCCGGATGTCCCCCTCCGACACCCCGGGCCCGGGTGCAGCCTCGGGGACCGGAACGTCGTCGGGAGTGCTCGCAGGCTCGGCGGGAGACGTCACGACACCACCCGCTTCTGTCGGAGCCCGATCGGCTGAGTCCCGGTCACCTCAAGCGGCACGGTCAGCGTGTCGACCGCGTACAGGCCAGACACCCCCGACCGGGCCCGCACCACCTGGACGACGTCACCCGCGTCCAGCGCAGGGTTCACCGAGGCCGTCAACGACAGCTGCGACGAGAACCCGAGCTGCCCCCGCAACAAGCCCGCGGCGGCCGTGTCCGCCTCGGACTGCGTCTTGACGATGGGGTCCGTGACGGTCATCGGGACTTCCCCGTACGGGCCGAGGTGATACGTCGCCGACGTCGGCTGGTCGTCCCAGACGATCGAGCGGACCGGCGGAAGCTCATCGCCGACGGACTCACCGATCAGCACGACGCCGTTGTAGCCGGGCTCGTCCGTGAACACCGAGGAGAGGTCGAGCATCGTGCACCCCGGGCCCTCGATGTACGTGAAGGCGGGAGCCGGCAAGGCGTCGATGTCGACCGGGGGCGCGATGACGACAGCGCCCCGGGTGTCGAAGAACAGCTCACACCCGAGGGACACCGCTAGCTGACACGCCATGTCCCAGGGGTCGTCGTTGACGTCGTACAGCATCGGGGCCGACGTCGAAAGGGCCGACGTGATGCTGTCGTACGTCAAAGCGGGAAACGTACGGGCCAGAATGTCCTTGATGGCTTGGACGACGTTCGTCCCGACGGGGATGCTGTACGGGGACGTGAACTTGTCCCTGGACACCGTCCTCGACCGGTCGTACGCCTCCAACTGAATGTCGGGCGAACCTCCCACGGAGTCCGTGACGGTCGCTTTCGATATCCGGAACACGCCCAGCGGCATCACCTCTTCGGTGCCGTCGTCGTACCGGATTCCCCGGTACGGGCGTATCTCCGTCCCGTACGGGGTCAACAGATCCTCGGCGGACCGAGGAGTCAGTGTTCCGTCCGGGTCCACACAGGAAGCCACACAGCGACGCCGAATGGCTGCCGTCCGGTCGACCGCAACGTTCCCACCCGTGGCGGTCAACCGGAAAGCATCCTGGTTCGGTCCCTGGACGTCGATGTACGAGACGACTTGGTGTGAGGCTCGGATACGGGAGAGGAATCGTGCGGTTGCAGCTTCCATGCCCGCACCTCCTTACAAGTCGCTCGCAACTTCCGTGAACGTGAGAGACACGAAACGCAGCGGATCAGTCCACATGTGGCCGGTCAGCTGCGTTTCCGCGCCTAGGTCGCCGACAGGGCGCACCCACCACGCGTTGTCCAGGTTGGATTGGAGGAACAAGGTTCGGCCGGAATTCAGCAGCCGCCGCAGCTTGGCGTACTGGACGCGGTCACACTCCACCGTGATGGACACGGTGTCGCCCTTGTATCCCTCGGTCAGAACGATTGGCCGGTCCGCCCCGAGAGGCTGGAATACTGCCGACGTGTTCGACGTCGCCACCGCCAACGGGATGGCCTTGACCTTGAGCTGAATCGAACTATCTGGATTCAGCGGGTCCTTAAGCCACCACTCAGCAGCGTTGAGCGTCACTTCGTCGGACTCCGGGCCATAGCCCGAAGCGAAGAGGTCGCCGGCCAGACCGTACGAGACGGTTTTGGCGCGGTACTTCCTCGACGACAGCGGGATGATCGTCTGATCGATGTACGTTGCCAACCCCGTGAGTTGGTCGTACTTCAACAGCGCCCTCTCAGACCCCGGCAGCGTCTTCCACTCGCCGTACCCGTCGCCCAAGTCCTCGGCGTACTCCAGCAGCGGCACGTTGAAGATGGGATGCGTCGGCCGCCCAGTGCCGCGACGCCACACCGGGGAGTCCCCGAACGCCACACTGACCCGGTCCCAACACACGAAGTCGTTGACGGCCCGGTCCGTCGCCGACACGCCCACCTTGACGCGGGTGGTGCCGGTCGGGATGTTGAACGTCGCCAACGACTTCACCCACGTCGTGGTGTTGAACGACTGGCCCGCAGCAACCTGCGTCGACACCAGCTCGTTCCCGACGTAGAAGAACACCTTCAGGAACGGGGCCCCGGCCGTCGAGCCGAGGAACGCAGCCTGATAGGTGAGCTTCCCCCCGGACCGGGCGATCACCGCCGGGTCCACCGACGTGATGTCGACATAGTCGACCAGGGTCGCCCCCACCTCACCGCCGACCGTTGGGGCGGCCGGAGTCAGGAACCCGATCCAAGACGCCGTCCCCATGAGCGGAGTGGTACCCGAAGCGGGGGTGTACTGCCCGGTCACCGACTGGTTGCCGGTCGGGGCGACCCCGTTGGAGTCGTACACCGACAGGTTCAGGCTGTTGGAGCCGGACGACGGAATCGAAGCGTCCTGCCGTTCCGTCTCGTTCGCCCCAGCAGACGGCGCGACGGCCAACGGCTTGATGATCCCGATCCACGAACAGACCGCCCAAGGGTCCTGGTTCTGGACCGTGCCCTTACGCGAGTACGACCCCGTCGACACCGGCCCGTTCGAGTCGTACACACCAACCTGCGGGTCGGGGTGCGCGCCGACATCCGTCGAGTCGTCACACCGCTCGATCGTCTCGGTCGACGTCATGCTGTCGCCCGTCGCGGTCGTCGCCCCGAACGCGCAGACCCGCCACGCCTTCGAGTCGTTGTTCGTCACGGTCGGAGTCGTCAGCTGATAGCTGGACGAGGTGGAGTTCCCAGACTCGTCGATGAACTGGTTCGCCGCGGTCTCGCAGTTCCTGTACGCCACCACCTGAGTCAGGGCCGGGGTTCCCGAGCCGGAGAACGCTGCCGACCAGGACGCCGGCTCGGATGATCCGGCCGTCCGCTTCCACACCACGAACGTCAACGTTCCGGAGTGGTCATCACCGTTCCCGACGGTCTTCACCGTGCGGCGTACCTGCGTCCAGCCCGTGGGGGCCGTCGGTGTCGCCGTCCCCGAGAATGAGCCGAACGCCAACATCAGGTCGCCGGACACGACGCCCGTGGGCCGGTTCAGGGTGTACGACGCCTGTGCTCCGCCGTACCACCAGACTGGGGCCTTCCCCACGTACGCGATCGGGGGAACGGTCGCCGGGGGTTGGGTGTTCGCGATGCTCGTTCCGGTCGACGCGCTGTCGCGGTAGGCGAACGCCGACAGCCGCCACGCGTTCGGGTCGGTGTTCGCGATGGTGGCCGACGTCGGGTAGTAGCTGCCGCCCGACGACGTCGCTACGTTCTCCGTGGCCAACTGTGTCGACGTGTCCGCCGCACCCCGGTAGGCGACCACCACGGCCCGCTTGCGGAGCGCTGTGACGGGGAAGTCCCCGACCCACGTCGAGGGGTCGGCGGCGAGCCCGTCACGCATCATGACCGTGAGACCGACTTGCCCCACGTCGTTGATGACGGTGTCCACCAGCGTCCAGCCGGCGGGCGGGGTCGGGGTGCCGCCCTTCTCCGACGACACGTACGCCACCAACAGATCGCCGTCGGCGACCCCGGCCGGTTTGTTCAGGGTGTATCCGCTCCCGGACGTCGAGTCGGAGAACGCCGTGCCCGTCGCCACGTAGGTGAGCGACGGCGACAGCCCGACGTACGTCATCTTGAACTGCTTGGAGCCCTCCGAGCCCGTGCCCGACGCGGCGACGCGGGAGTACGAGGAAGCGACCGAGGCCGCCGCCCACGCTTCTGCCGTCACCGGGTCGTCGCCGTCGGACGCAGCCGACGTCAGGAGGTTCCGCGACATGTGCCCGCCGTGCGACCACACCGAGTTGGTGCCGTACATTAGCCCGACGTTGTCGACGTTGTGGACCGACCCCGAAGCCGCGGTGACCACCTGGAGCCGAACCCGGGCATAGACCGCCCCAGCAGGGGTCGGCCCGGTGCACGTGATCTCGGTCCAGGTCCCCGTCAGGTCCGTGCCGGTCCCGTTAAGCGTCCCCGATATCGCGGTGAACGACTCGTCGTAGAACAGCACGTCGAGGTTGACCGTCCGGGATGTGGTCTTGGCCTTGAACTGAGCGCGCGCCGTCACCGGAGTGGACGGCGCGATCTCCATGAACGACGACTGCGCGGACATCGTCCCGAGGGACGAAGCCGTGAGCTTCATCGAGCCGCCACCGACGTTGAAGAACGTCGTGGTGTCCTGAGCGATCGTGCAGTTCGTTGCCGTGTACCCGAGGCTGTCCGTCGTCGTTTCGAAGTCGGCCTGCTGGACCGACAGAAGGTTGGAGCCGTCCCGAAGCGTCAGGTACGCGTTCGAGGTGACCGGGTCTGCGATGACCGACTCGAACCCCCCGCCGCCTCCCGTGCCCACTCCCGCGAACCCGCCACCGGGAACACCCGGGGCCGCTCCCTGGACGGTGAACGCTCGACCGGCCCATGCCGACTGAGCGTCGAACACGGAGCGGGCCCGTACGTAGATGTAGTACGCGTCCGGAGTGAGAGCGGTCGGAAGGTTGAAGTTCGTGATGTCGCCGGACACCGAGCCGGCATACGTGGCCGACGAGGTGTCAGGGTTGAACGTTGACAGGCCCTGCTGGACAGCGGTGAAGATCTTGTACTCCGCCGACTTCTGCTGGTCGCCGTCAGAGTGGGTGTACGTCCAGTCGACGACCGGAGACGGCGAACCCACGGTGCCAGTCGGCTGGTTCACCTTGACGGTGGGCCGGACCCGGTAGTTGATCGTGGCCCACACCTTGTACACCCGAACACCGTCGTTCGGGGGCACGAGGTACGAGAACACCTGGACCATGAGCCGGTTGAGCCGGTCGCGCGTCCAGGGCTTGCCGACCGGGTCGACGGTGTACGTGCCGACCTCATAGTTGGCGATCGTCATCGTCGGGTACAGGGTCCGGCTGGTGTAGCGGGACGTGTCCTCCGTCGACAGCATGTTGACCGTGACGGACTTGGTTGATGCCAGGGTCTTCTTCACCCGGATGTTGATCGTCACCGATGTGATGACAGCGCCGTCCGGGATGGAACCGGAAGAGATGTCCACCGGGAACTTGACGGTCGCACGCCCCTTGTACGAAGGGCAGGAGGCGTACTTGGTGTCGTCGTCGTTGTTCCAAGCCTGGTAGCAATGGGACACACCACTACCACCGAACGTCCAACCCTCGTTCCTGTAGTCGGAGTTGCAGTAGTGGTTGTAACTGCCCATGGCTAACCCCTCTTTCCGGTCCCTGCCTGAACTGCCATGCGAAGCTTCGGAACCAGATCGGTTTCCATCCGCTTCACCGCCTCGACCGAGGCGCCCCGGGCGTCGATACGGAAACAGCCGTCCTCGAAGACGACGTCACCGCCGGACCCGCCGCCACTTCGGCGGAGAGTCCGCGTGCGGTTGTTGGCGTCGACCCGTTCGCCGCCCCGGAAGTACGCCATTTCCGGACCGCGTTCGCCGACGAGATGCCAACCACGCGTCGCCGAGGTGGTCCCCAGCGCGTAAGGCGAACCGGGGACGCTGCCGCCGTACCGCGACTTGATGTAGCTCGCAGACGCGGCCATGTTCGCGAGCGGATCGAGGATGTTGTTTGACGTCCCCGCCACGTGATACGCCGCGAACGTGGGCGGGATGACCTGCATCAGGCCCTGAGACGGCACACCGTTGGTGGCGTTGATGTCCCAGTTGTTGATGGCGTTCGGGTTACCCCCGGACTCCGCCGCCATGAGCGCCAAGAACGCCTGCAACTGGCCCGGAGCCAGACCCGCCATCGCGAGAGCCTGAGCAGCCAACGGAGCCCACGCCTGCACCGACTTGGCGCCAGCGACAGACATCGACGTGTAGGACGCCTTCGCGTCGGCGTCCTTCTTCACCAGCTTCTCGATCATGCCGTCAAGGAGCTTCTTGGTGCCGCCCTTCAGGATCTCCCCGAAGTGACCGGCCATGTTGAAGCCCGTCACCTGCCCCAGCACCCCATCGAACAGGGCGCGGATCGCGGCCTCACCGATGAACCCGAGGACCATCCCAGCACCGGCCAGGGCGTTCTTCACGGCGCCCCCGACGACGCTCTTGAACCCGTCGTCGCCGTCCTTCACCTCGGGGTCGGCCGGGTCCTGTCCGGCGGTGCCTCCACCAGGTACCGGGATCTCACCCGGGACGACTCCGCCGACAGCGGCATGCCACCCGTTCGGCGCATCCCTGTGCCACGCCTGGACGCCGCCCAGCGATCCGCCGGCCACGCCGCCCTGAGCGAAGCCGTACGCGGCAGCTGCACCGCGCGACCCCGCGCGCCCGTTGCTGAAGTGGTAGTTCGCTCCGTGGACGAACCCGGCGCCGAGACCTCGAACGGCCTCGGGGACCAGGACTCCTTCGCCCTTGGAGAGGACCGCCGGGACGGTGTCCTTCCCCGGGGCGTAGCCGGAGAGGACCCCGCCGCCACGACTGAAGTTCATCGTGGCACCGACTTCTCCGCCTTGCGCGTAGCCGACGACTCCACCCGTGGCGAACCGGCCACCACCCGTGCGGCTCCCGCCGACAACCCCGCCTTCGGCCAGGTTGATCTTCAGACTGTCGAGGCCGACCGCACCAGCGATCTTGTTCCAGACACCGACGATCGTGCCGATGATGCCCTTGATCTTGTCGACGGCACCCTGAATGACGTCAGTGATCTTTCCCCAGATGTCGGACGCGACTTCCTTCACCGTGTTCCAGGCAGACGACCAGGCCGACTTGATGGCGTCCATGCCCGACGACAGCGCCGACTTGATGGCCTCGAAGAACGCAGACCACGCTGCCTTGATGGCGTCCCAGACCGACTGAGCGGCCGTCTTCACCGCGTTCCACGCGGCAGTCCAAGCAGCCTGGAAAGCAGCCTTGAACGCGTTGTAAATCGTGTTCAGGCCGGTAAAGAACGCCTGCCACGCGGTCTTGATCGCCGTCCAGATCGTGTTCGCGACCGTCTTCACGGCGTTCCAGAACGCAGACCAAGCAGCGGTGAAAGCTGCCTTGAAGGTGTTCCACACCGCGTTCATGGCGGTAAAGAACGCAGAGAAAGCCGTCTTCAGCGCGTTCCACACCGCCTCGGCCGCCGTCTTGATGGCATTCCAAGCCGCTGTCCACGCCGTGCGGAGAGCGTTGAGGGTCGTGGTCGCCGCGGTCTGAAGCGCCGTCAGTACTGCCTGCCATGCCGTCTTGAGCGCGTTCCAGACAGCCTCGCCGGCCGTCTTGATGGCGTTCCACGCCGTCGTCCAGGCGGTACGGAGCGCGTTCATCGTCGCCGTCATCGCCGTGGACAGGGCGGTCAGCACCGCCTGCCATGCAGTCTTCAGCGCGTTCCAGACCGCCTCGGCCGCCGTCTTCAGCGCGTTCCACGTCGCCGTCCACGCGGTCGTGAGGGCGCCGGACACCGTGGTCCACACCAAGATCATGTTGTTGATGAACGTGTTCCAGCGCTGCTGAAGGAACGTCCACACCGCCTCGGCCGCAACCTTCAACGCGTTCCACACCGCGTTCCACGACGCGACCAACGCCGTCTTGACGGTCTCCCACCGGGTGACCAGGAAGTAAATCCCGACCGCCAGCGCGGCGACCGCAGCGATGACCAGACCGATCGTCAGGGCCGCCCCCGCCATGAGCAGCAGGAACGGGCTGGACGCCACCGCCAGGGCGACCGTCGCCACCGTCTGGGCTACCGTCGCGATCGTCATCGCGATCATCGCGACGCGGAAGGCGACGAAGCCGACCACCAGGGCCTGAATCACGCCTGGGGGCAGAGCAGCCACGATCTTCAACAGGCTCGTCGCCAAGCCCAGAGACAGAGGCCCAAGCCCGACCATGGCCGCGCCCACGTTCTTCAGGGCGTCGCCCAGCGCCTTGAAGAACTCCTTCACCGACGGGGCGTACTGGTTCACGGTCTGTACGAACCGCTGGAACCCGCCGCCGTCGGCCCACCCCTTAAGTGCGCGGGACCCTCGTTCCAGGGCCTCGGCGACGGACACGCCCAGCGGGGCGAACGCCCGGAACCCAGTCCCAAGGACCGACAGAACGTTCCTGCCAGCGGCTATGAGGTGGTTGAGGGCGGGCACGCCATTCTTGATGATGACGGAGATGAACCGGTCCAACCCGCCGTCGTTGACCCAGTTCTTGAACGCCGTCGCGACACCCTGAATCGCAGGCGTCACCGCGCGGACGACTGGCGCCAACTTCCCGATGCCCGCAGTAATCCCCTGGATAGCCGTGCTCGCCACGGACAGCGTGTCGTTCTGCGTGTCCCGGATGAACTGCTGCCAGGCAGCCTTCATCTTGTTGACGTTGCCGACGAACGTCGTCTGCACCGGGGTCAGTTGCTTGTGTGCTGCGGCCAGGGCGAGCGTCGAGGAGATGGCGCCCTTCATGGCAACACCGAAGATGCCGAGAGCTGAGCCGGCGCTCGCACCCATGGCGATGGTGGCGGCGCCAACTCCAGCCGCCGCAGTGCCAATCGGGATGAGCGCCGGACCCAGAGCACCGGCCGTCGCGATCATCGCGCCCATGCGCCCCGTGAACGTGTTCAGCCCGGACGAACCGCGCTGCAAGTCACGCTGCAAGCTGGTGATGTCGCGACGGGCCGCAGTCACACCGGTCCCGCTGTACGTCGAGAAAATGGTGAAGCCGAGAGCGGTAAGTGTTGCCATGGTGCCTATTCCTCACTCGGCTTGCGCAGGATCTCATTCGGTCGCGGGTACGGCCTGAACTCGACGGGGTTGTCTTCCGGGTCCTCGCAGAAGTGAGCGGCACCCAAAAGGACGTTGGTGTGCTGCACTTCCTCATGGAGTGCCGCCAACACCGTTTGCAGATAAGCCGGACCGACGGGCCCGGCGGCGCGTTCGTATGCTCGCCACTCGGAAAGCTCACGGCTTGTGTGAGTGGCGAGCAATTGGGGGACAGGCATCCCCAGAGCGAGAGCTAGTCGGAAGTAGAACTCTCGATCGGGGTTTCGCCGAAACCCTCGGCCAGATCCTCGATGTCCTCATCTGAGAACGCGTTCAGTTCGTTGATGGCGTCGAAGACGCGGCCGAGCGCGGCCGACGACTTGTTGCCGAGCATGCGGATATCGGCCCGGTTGAACATGAGTTCACCGGCCTCGTTGATGATGCAGAGCGTTGCGAGGCGGGCGCGGACATTCTCGATGTTCCGCTTAGCCGACCCATCCCGCTTCATCTCCACCAGCGACGCTTCGAAGTCGTCCCGCTCCTTGCCGGTGAGCATCCGAATTCGGATGTCTCCACCCCACTCCGGAACCGAGACATCCTTGGTCTTGAGGTCTTTAGCGTCGAGGATCTGATCGCGTGACAGAAGTGCCATGACTTTGCTCCCAACGGGTCTGATTCGGGCCAGAGAGCGGGGCGAGAAGGGACCCGAAACCTTCCCGCCCCTGCTTTGGGGTTACGGGCCGATGCCCGCCGCTGCGATCGATGCCGCAGCCTGTTCGAGGACGTCCGTAAGGGCGCGCTCGACCTGGGGGCCGTCGTCGGCGATCGTGGATCGGAACCACGACCCGCCGCGCTGCTGGACCCAGTTGTTGGAGTTGCCGAACACCGGGTGCCGCCATCCCCTGACGCCGTTGTCCAACCCCCGGGGCAACTCGGCCTCCTGGGGGTCGGCCATGGACGTCGTGAAGCGGACACCGATGTCGGTTGTCGTCGAGGGCTGGACGCTCACACCAGCGGCCACACGGCCGCGGAGTCCGGTGTGTTTCCGCCCCCGGGCCGGCAGAGCCAGAGCGGCTCGCCGGGTGTCGTTGGCGATGGGGTCGGCGGCCTTACGCAAGGCGTCGCGCAGGTTGCCGGGCATCGCCGGATCGGTCTCACGCAATTGGGCCGAAACGGTTTCCCATTCCGGCCCAAGAACGATCGATACTCCCGCGCGGTCCGCCATCAGCTCGTAGCGCGAGTGATACCGGCGCGCTGCGTCGGGATCTTGACCTTCGTCTCCGAGAGGTCGCCCACCTTGCCGTCCAGCGGGCTGTACTCCAGCAGGATGCAGGTCCCGGTGTACTTCGGATTGGTCGCCGAGACCGCCGAACTGGTCGGCCGCACCTCGATCGTGAACTCGGTCTCGTTGTTGTAGAGCGGGTACAGAACCGCGTCGGTCGAGCCGTTCGCGTAGTCCTGCTGGATCTTCAGCTCGAACGAGTCATCCTTGAGACCCGCGACGCGTTCACGGCCACCGCCAGAGAACGACGTGGTTTCCACGTCATCCTTGGAGAGATTGACCGTCACTTCCGACACATGGTCGGAGAAGTTCGTACCGTTCACTACGATGTAGCAGTCTTTCAGGACGACCTTACCCATTGTCCGTAGACCTTTCAGGAATGGCCTTCTTGAAAGGCCGGACGGTGGCACGCTTCACGGTGCCCGCTTCGAGGAGCGACAGCTCCTGGTTATCCGTCAGCTGAAGTTCGATTACTTCACCAACGGCGCCCCAAACGCATCGGGGGCTGACCACCTCGTAAAGGCGGAAAGGGATCGGCTCCGGCTCAACCGGAGTTGCAGGCACTGCCTGCCGAATTGTCATCAGCCGACCCTGACGATCGCCACCGTTACATCGGTAGCCGGCGAGACGGTGATGGTGGCCCGGCCGTTGCCGTCGCCTGAGTCGTACTCCTTGCGGAGCGGCACCCATACCTCAGTCGGGGTACCCGATCCGTCGGCGAGGGTGAAGTCCGGATCGGGGTTCGGCTCGCCGTAAGACGTATTGCCGGGTGCGGCAACCGTTACGGTCGCCGGAGTCGCGCCGGAGTTCCGGTAGATCGCGAAGGTGTTGTAGCCGTTTCCGACTTCCGCCGTGTCCGATGCCGATGCGGCGCCGAACGTGGGGGCAGTCCCGGCAGCTACGACGTTCTGCGTTGCGAGAGCAGCCATGCCCTTTCTCCATTTCTTGTCACGTGACGGTGACGCAAAGGCGCAAGACCGCGCCGACGAAATTGGTTCCGGCGGTATCAAAAGTGCCGCCATAGCCGCGCATTCGGTCCACGAAGCAATCGACGTCGGGCAAGCCCAAGTCGCTGTTGTGGAAGATGAATTCGCGGATGGATTTTGGGCCACGACCAGTCACGTACTGGTCGAGCCGTTCTTGAGACTCGCGCGTGTCTGTACGGGCGACGACAACGAACAAGTCGAACCAGTACCGGTCGCCACCCATGCGCATCGAGCCCTTGAAATCGGACTCCGACGGCTGGATCACACACGCCGGACTGTTCGTCACATCCGGGGCCGTGTCGTACACATTCAGTCCGGCCTGAGACACCGTGCGCTTAATGGCGTCACGAATCTCCGAAAGGGAAGACGTCATGCAACGAACACCGACCCTCGCACGTATGCGCGCAGCTTGTTCTGTGCGATCTGGTTATCGCGGACACGCACGATCTGCCCGAACTGGTCAGACCCGGCAATGCCCATTCGGGCGTCCTTGAGCTGGAACGTGTCGGACGCGAGAATGAAGCACGCCTGCTTGACGTCGTCGGGGACTTCCGCCCAGCCCCAGTTCGCCGTTACGCGAACCGAAGCCCGACGGGACCAGCGGAACCGCTTCTGTCCGACCGCCGTAATGCCGGTGAACGGCCACCCAGGGAGACCGTTCATCGTTCCGTTGTACGGGGTCAGCTCGTAGTCCCCGACGTCCCACAACGTCCCGAACGTGCCGTCGTCGGAATCGTCCGTCTCGATGACGAGACCGGCGTTTGTGTGGAAGTCGTCGACATGCAGCCGGTATGCGACTTCCGGCTGAAACACGCGCGCCGTAGCCGAGCCGGCCGAGTTGAACTGACGATGCGTGTACTTCTCGATTTCGCGCGATGCGGACGATATGGCATTCGCTATCAGCGCGTCGTACATGTCTGACTGAATCGCCATGTACGTCTTGAGTTCTTCGGTAGATATGTAGTCGTCGCCGATAGCCACACCGTCCGCCTTTCGGCCTACTTGTAGTAGTCGAAAACGACAGACTTGGAGCCGTCGAGAGCGGTAGTCGTGGTGAACGTGTTCGACTCGACAGCAGTCGCCGAAACGGTCGAAGCGGCGATAGTGTCCACGGCGTCCGCGACGAACAGGTTGACGAACGTCTTCCGCGAGAACTTCACCGGCAGACCGAGCTTGGAGCCGGTACCGATTGCCGTAGTCGCCCCGGTTCCGTCGTGCGCCGGAATCGTCACGCTCGTGACGGTCGCGAACGCCTTCGAGCCAGTCACGGTCCCCGTGGTGTTCACCGTGAACGCCGGAAGGGTCTCCGTGATCACGTCGCCGTGCGTGTTGGTCCCCGTGATGACGACCTGGACCGCCTTGACGTCAGCAGCAGTGCCGCCCGCCGTCGCCGTGATGTTCCGAGGCACGTCCGGGTTGGTGAGACCGGTCGTCACGACCTGGTCGACCCCGGTGTCTGTCACCGCCGCGTGGACGGCCGTGCCAGCGCCGAGGAGCGGCGTCCCGTAGTTCGCCGACAGGATGCGCGAACGCCCCTGGCTGTACTGGTATCCCTGAACTCCCATAACGCGTACTTCCTTTGGGTTTGCGGACCGCGCTTGGCCCATGCGAAAGGGCCGTCCCGGGATCGGGACGGCCCGCGTTGACTCGTGTCAACGAACAGCAGAAGAGAGGGTCAGGAGTCGAGGCCCGTCAGGGTGCCGAACGCCTTCGGACGGATGTGGACCATGACCATGCGGGTGTCCATGCGGATCGCCTGCTTGCCGTTGATGAAGTTGGTGTCATGGCTGTTCGTCACCTGGACGTCGATGCCACGCTTCACGCCGAGGAAGGCGTAGCCGGAGTAGTCACCGGTCACCATCGTTCCGGCCACCGCGGCCTGTGTCTGGACCACCGGGACGCCCCACAGGACGGACGGCGCACCCGACGCGGGGTTCGAGTAGATGTACTGGCCGTCAGCCGTCTTCAGCAGCATGACGGGCTGCCAGGCAGCAGCGTTCAGGAAGCACACCGACGGCTCGGCGAAGCCGTCCGTACGGATGGTGGTGAACAGCTTGTACGACGCGTCGAGGAGGGTGTCAGAGCCCAGCGCGCGGGTCTGGATGCCGACCTTGTTGACGGTGCCCAGCAGGTTCGGGGTCGAGCCGTCGCCCTGGAGGACCTGAACGTCGATCTTCTGACGCAGCATGTTCTGAAGACGGGCGTGGACGTACGCCTCGGCCCCGGGCTCGTCCTCCAGCTGCTCGTCAGTGACCGGAATCCAGACGGTCATCTTCTCGACCGGCTGGTTCCGCTCGGTCAGCGCCAGCTGCGCTTCGCCGAAGGTGGCGCCTTCCTGCGTCATTGCCGCGCCGTTGGTGTAGGTCGTCTCCTCCATGTACTTGTACCCGGTCTGCGAGATCGGGACAGTCACGAGGTGATCGGCGACCGAGGGTGCGGGCACCATCGGCTTGAGGGTGACGAGACCGGATCGGGTCACCTCGGGGGCCCAGCCGGCGCCGGAGACGCGGCCGGTCTGAAACAGGGTCTTCACGTCCACGTCCAGATGGGACTTCTGCCCCTTGGACTTGAACGCCTCCGACTTGGTGAAGTGCTCGGCGATGGACAGCTCACGGCCGCCCTTCGTCTCGCGGCCCTGGTCGCCGCCCTTGAACTCGGCCTGCTCGGCGTCGTACTCCATCGCCGACTCTGCGGCCTGCTTCAGGGACTTGGCGCCCTCCACGGCCTGCTTGAGCGGCACCAGTTCAGCCTGCTTGGCCTGAATCCAGGCGAGCTTGGCGGCCTTGTCGCCGGACACCGACTTGATGTTGTCGAGGTTGTACGCGCCGGTCGAGTCCTTCGACTCGGCCATGACGGAGGCGAGTTCCTTGCGGGCGTGGTCGAGCTTGCCCTGAGCCTCGGTGAGTGCGGGGAATTCCATGGTGTTACTCGCTTTCGAGTTCGGCAGCGACCAGCGACAGGATCAAGTCCGTGTCGTCGTCGGCCTCGGGGGTTTCTTCTGCGGAAAGAAGGGACTTGAGTTCGTCGAGCTTTGCGGCGAGTCCGTCCAGACCCTCGGCATTCACCCGGGACAGCTCTTTGCCCTTCTGAGCGCGGAGGGCGACCACCCGACCCGCACTTTCAATCACGGAGTCCACGGCCGCGACCACGGCCGTAACTTCCTCGTTCAGGGTCTTGTGACCCTTGGCGTATGTGGTGTGTGTTCCAACACCCGCACCGCGCAGAACCGGCGAAACCTCGTGGACGGTCATGCGCTTGAGTACGCGCACCGATTTTCCTTCGAAGTCGCCCTGTTCGCTGTCGTCGACATTGAAGCCGTAAGACCACTCCTGCTTGTCGCCGAGCGCCTTCACGGTTTCGAAGTGATCGCGACCGTGGGTCGTGTTCATGAAGAACTGACCCTTCATGACTACCTTGTCGCCGACTTCCTGGATGACGCCCTTCCCTACAGGTAGAGCGCCCTCCCAAGTCTTGTGGTTGTACGCGGAGATCACGACTTCCGCGCCGTTCTCGAACGCACCCTTGCGGGTCACGTCGTTGTCCTTGTCGACAACGTCGAGCGTCGCGAAAACCGCCTCGACCTCTCCCTTGCTCTCGTCCTTGATCTCGACGCGAGCGAGCGACTTCTTATCCATTCCGCCCCCTCCCGGGGTAGTTGCGCCCGGTCAGGGCTTCTTCGGTGCGGCAGGCTTCGCAGCAGCCGCAGGTTTCGCGGGGGTCGCCGCGGGCTTGGGCGCACCCGGGCCGGCGGGCTTGGCTGGACCGGCAGCAGCACCCGGAGACCCGGGCGGAGCGGTCATCAGGGCCTGCCCCGTGGGCGACCAGATGTCGGCCTTGGGGTCGTTCTTGAGCTTGCTCAAGTCGTTGTTGTCGACTGCCTCAACGGCAGACTCAGCGGTGAACCCGGCGGTGATGAACGCCTGAATCGCTTTCGCCTGGGCTTCCATGATGTTCGCCTGACCCTGCGTCTCCTCGACCTCGTTATCCGGGTCAACAGGGGGCTGCATCTGGACCGACACAAGGCCGGTGTGCTTGGTGAGAAGTTTCCGAATGTCGTTAGACTCGACGGCCGCGACAGCCGCGTCAGGCTCAAACCCGGCTTTAATCGCAGCGTCCACCGCGTTCATGTCGATACGCATGATCTCGGCACGGTCGCGCTGATCCTCACGGAGGAATGCGATACCGCTTTCATCCCACCAGAGTTCAGCCCCGGCAGGTATACGAAGGAGAACCGAGAGGCTTGCTACCGCCATGCGCCAGAGAGGCCGGATCGTTCCATCGGCGAAACGGCGCCTGTTCGCAGCCATGTTGCCGGAGTTGAGCGCCGACCCCTGCATACCCTCGCTGAAACCGACCCATGACGGCGGTACCTGAGCAGCCGACGCGATACGCGACTCGCCCTTGCCGACGATCCCCGAGAAGTCCATCGACCGGAAATCATGGGACAGCGGAGTGACGTCCGCACCACCCATGAGGAACAGCGTCTTATACGCCTGCCAGGCGCCGGAATGGTTCCCGTTGAACGCCTCTACGAACTCCTCGAAGTCCTCACGAGACGTTTCCTTGTCGAAGGTGACAGCCATGTTAGGAACAGCGGCGTTATCGAAGAACGCACCCTTGTGCTTCGTGGCGCCCTTGTCCGCCTCGATCTCCCGGAGAACCGGTGTCATCCACGAGATACCGCGAAGCTGTGCCGCCGGATCAGGGATCGGCGAGTAGTGCGCAACCTCGCTTGCCTTGAGCAGCACCCGAGGCGCCGCCGGCCGACCACCAACAGCAGCTTGCGGCGTGTACACCACACCCGCGAGATGCGCGTCCAGGGCCCGAGGATCGTTGGACTTGGACGCGATGACCATCGTCACCCAGTCCGGCCGCAGACGGGCCAGACGCAGCCCCGTGCCCCTGCGTGCACGCTCGCCGAAGTCGCCCTGGTCGTTGGTGAGCGTCCACCAGCTGTTGCCGGTCAGGCTGACGTCCTGCTCCATGCGGGAGAGGAGTTCACCGGTCGTCCCGCCGGGCCACGGCGTTTCGAGGATCGACAGCTCGGGACTGCCGAACAGCTTCCCGTCCTGCTTGGACCGGAACTTGAACACGGCCTCGGAGAACACGAACTGCCGGGCGGTGACGCACGCGAACACCGGGCCGTTCGCCTTGTACGCGCCCTGGACGTAGCCCTCGAAATCGTTCTCGATCTTCTCGCGGTCAGAGCCTGTCGAGGAACCGGCAAACGCTGCTGCCTGATTCAGCGGGTGGTCGGGCGACCAAATCGAAAGGTTCCTGCCGTCCCAACCGCCAGACCTGAAATTCTTCAGGCGGGAGGCGAGCTGCTTACGTATGTCCATCATGTGTTCTCACCCGCCCCATGCTGCCAACGGCTTCGGTTTCGGCTTGTTGACTTGCTTCCGGTAGCCCCACACCGCATTGGTCACTGCGACCAGCGGGGAGATATCCACGGACGAATTCCGCTTGTCCCAGGCCCAAAGGTCCGCAAGCTCTCGCTTATCGGCACCCGCTACAGCGGCTTTGAGTTCCGGCTGATCGATATGGACGATGTCCGGGTCCGGCCCCTGGCCGCGCGGAACGACGCCGGAATAGAAGTCGCCGCAACCTTGGGCGAACTCGCGAGTTGTAGGCGTCAAGATCTTCACTCCAGCCTTTTCCAACTCGTCGATGTACGCACCGGCTTGGGTGCCCTTGTCGATGACGAACACCGAACCGCGGTGCCTCTTGAACAACTCGACCGCACGGGGGACGACCCATTTGGTTCCGGGCCGGTGGTCCATCACGCCGTTCTGCCCGGTCACCTCGATGTGGCATTTGCCCTCACCGTTGCCACCGGCCGCAGCGATGCACGAATAGCGAAGGTCAGGGGTGGTGTCGATGCTGAACACCGGGGCGCCCTGAATCTTCGAGAGAGGGTCGAGCCGGTTCATCCACGCGGCTTGGCTGATGACCCGCCACGCCTCGCCCAACACCGGCCAGTCGCCGACGGACAGACGCTCCGTGTTGAAGACGTCCGGGTCCATGCCGTTGAACTCAGACTGGATGTTGTCGATTTGGAGCCGGTAGCCAAGCCCAGGATTCGCGCGCGCCCACGTGCGAGGGTCGTCCCGGCGGTCCGTGTGCTCGGTGCAGTCGCGGTAGCACATCTCGTCGCACAGGTCCGCCGACCACTCCGCGAAGAACAGGCGAGGGTCGGAGCCGGCGATGCCTCGGTCACGGGCGCGGCCGAAGTGCTCGGAGTCCCGGTCACCAGCCGAACCGGCGTACATGATCTGCACATCGGGACGGGCCGACGTCGCGAACTGCATAGCCGCGACCTGTTCGTTCTTCAGGATCATCGCTTCGTCCATCACCAACTTGTCGATGGAGAAGCCACGCGCGGCGCCCTTGGTGCGGGTCTTGAAGATGAGACGCTGCCCGTTGGCGAGAGTGATCGATTCGTCTCCGTGGCTCCACTTGATGCCGCCCCGGGCCAACTCGCCCTTGAGTTCCGGTGTCCCGGAGATCAGAGACTCGATGCGCTGAAAATGCTCTTTCGACGTCGCGAACTCATGGGCCGAGTGACAGATCACCTTGGCGCCCATGAGGAACAGCCAAGCCAGTTCCAGGGCCTCCATAACGGTGCCCTTGCCGTTCTGACGGGCAACGATGAGCGCTATCTCATACGCGGACGACTTCCGCATTTGCTTGCCGAGGACCGAGTTGTAATACCACTCGTCCTTCTCGCCCAACGCGTGTTGCAGCACCCACTGTTGCCAGGGGTCAAGCTCCAGGCCCGCCAGCCGCGCGAGGTCGACGGCTGCCAGTCCGGCGCTGGCCACTTGGGTCGGGAGAAACGACAGCCGGGGGCGTTGATCCCCCTGGATTGGGGACGGAGAAAAGCCCGCGCTTGATTCGCTCAAGGCCGGTTTCCTCCTCTTCTTCAGACGGTAGTGCGTCCAACTCGCCCAAGATGGTTTGGAGTCGGAGGATCAGCGACGCTTGATCGCCAGTGCGAAGCTTGGATGCCGTGCAGGAATTGCAGCGGTTGACTTCCAGCTCGTTCGCGACGTAGTCGCGGATAGCTTCCAACTGCTCTCGCCGGGTCCCCTTGACGGCGTCCGTCAAGTCCTTGCGAGGGAAATGGATTTCAGCTGCATCGGAACTCAGAAATGGGTCTGTCACCGGAAGCCTCCCGTAACCACCAAAACCCGTACCTCCGGGGGAACTTCGAGGATTCGAGTAACGGCCGGCACAACCTTGAGCCGTACCTCTTGCTCGACGATGAACACCCGAGACGGCGGGGTGCCCCGGTCCAGGTCGTACGCGTCGACCACGGCGCCGGAGTCAGCAGCCGAAAGGGTGGCGTGAACCGTTGCGGACTCCGTCACGGTGACCGGGTCCACGCCGACCGGGAGATTTACCTCCGGGGACTGCTCGGTCTCGACGTACCGCAACCCATCCGACTGAACCGGCGGAGAAGCGACGATCGAACGTGCCTCGGCGAAAGATGCCGCGTCGGCGGCGCGCACCCGAACGGTGCCGTCGCTGTCGACGACGCCCAGGGGCTCATCCTCGGCCAGGTCGATAGGCGTGATGCCGTTGTCCCGCACCTGACTGGTCTGGTTCGTCAGACCAGGGAAGGAGACGACAACCCGGGCAGGGGCCGACTCCGTCGGCGCCATCGTGTCGACGCTCTTGATCGCAGCAACGACCACCGCGGATTCGGTGACCGTGGCCGAGTCGGCGGAGAACACATTCCGGCGGACACCGGTCTCGACGATGTACAGCGTGTCGTCGGTGTCCGGGACAGTGACGAACTGACCCTCACTGAATGAGCCACCCTGACCAGCAGCGGACAGGGCCGCCGGGGGAGCCGTCGCAGCCTCCGCGAACGCCCCGGACTCCTGCCCCAGCTTCTCGTTCCCGCCGAACGCATCGAGCGAGAACGTTTCCGCCGTCGTGACCGAGTCGCCGTTCGTGACCGCGAGCCGCCCAGACTCCGCCGCAGCGGCTGTCTCAGTCGCGCCCCGTACGCCCGTGCGCGGGGACGCCTCGACGACCCCGGCCGCCTCGGCGCCGGTCTGCGTCGCCGGGGGAGCCGGACCGCCCTCCGCGCCCGTACCGGTGTCCTGGTCAGACATCGACGCCACGATGGACGACGCCTCGGCCAGCGACGCGGCCTGGTCCGTGTGCAGCTCCCCGTACCCGGCCGCTCCGCCCTCGACGACAGCGAGGGTTTCGCCGGCTGAGACGTGGGCGCGCACCAGCTGCCCGTCAACGGCCCCGACCGCGTCAGCTGACGGAACGTGCGCGGCGACCTGTCCGGCCTCGGCCACGGTCGCCGTGTCGCCGTCAGACACGTACTGAATGACGCGCCCGAAGATGAGCGCGTGTGCGGGGCGCCCGCGACCGTACCTAGCCATCGCGGGCCCCTCTCAGATCAGCTGGACGACAGGGTCACCGTGGTGGTGAACACCCACGACGCGCCGGACGCCTTGGTACCGAGCGACGCGATCTTGTGGTTGATCAGCTGGTTCGCCGTCGCGCCGACACTGGCGAGCGTCGCGCCTGCCGTGACGGTGCCGGTGCAGACCGCCCAGCCCCACTCGTTCCACGCGAAGTTCCCGTGAGTGCTGTCGTACGTCGTCACGGCTGTGATGACACCGGCCACGGCCGTCGGCGCACTGTCCGCGATCTGATACCACGCGTTCGACCCGTTCGCCCCCAGCGCCGCATCCGAGGCGGTTGCAGCCGTCGCGGAGTCCCCGACACCGATCACAGCCTGAGTCGCGGTGAACGCTGCGGCACCAGTCCCGATGATCAGGTTGGTGATCCGCTGAAGACCGGCCGTCGTGATCAGGTTGCCGTCGGCCTCGGTCACCCGGTCCGGGTCGACGCGGTACGCCTCCCAGTCAGCGGCCAGGGGCTCACGCCCGAGGAAGTCCCGCAGCTCTGCTGTCTGCTCGGGGGTGTACTTGGCGACCCGCGCGAACGCATGCCAGCCGAGATTGTCAGGAGTGTTACCCATGTTTACGCCTCATCCCAGATGATCCATGCCAGCGCGTTCACGGTGGCGGTTGTGTTGACCCGGAGCTGCACGAACGATTCCGAGGAACCATTGCCGACCACCGGGTAGTTGCCCAACGGGTACTGATAGACGTACTGCTGGGGGACGTACAGCTTGTGAATGGTCCGGAGCGTCGTGTTCGACGTGATCGCAACCGCCCCGTAGCCGGTCGCTGCCGTGCCCATCGTCAGACCCGACGCGCTGAAGAGGTTGTTCAGCAACGGCTTGACGGTCGTCGTCGAGTGAGTTGTGAGACCGGTCGTCGCTGTGTCCGTCGTCGCCAGTTCCAGCAGAGTCCCAGTGGACGTCGCAACGTCCTGCGACCAGCCGACTTCCACGATGTTGATGCACTTGTTGTCTGGCACGTTGAGCTGCAACGCCACCTTCGCACCCGTCGCGTACGACGTGCCGGCCTGAATGCCCGTCGTCGCCGAAAGCGCAGCATTGTGCGCGATGTACAGGGTCATGCGTGAATCTCCTTACCACCGCGCAGCGCGGACAATTGCCTGTGGATTTGGCCCAGTTACAGCCGGAGGGCACGCCGCGGCAGTGATGCCGATCGTGCGGAGGATGCAGTCCGCGCCGGTCGCACTACCCGGCATCGACAGACCGCCCGTCCCGCCACCCGGAGCCGTCAGGAAGCCGGAATCATGGAACGTGCCGGAGTACGCCACCGCCCCGTTGTTGCCGCCGTCCCAACGCTCATATCCGGCACCGGTGTACGTGATCTTCGTCGAGTTCGGGTTTCGGGCAACCCTGGTGTAGAACCAGAAGACCGGGACCGTGTTCGTACCCGACGGGGTCGTTCCACCCGTCGTGTTCGTCTGCGTCGACACACCTTGGAAGTGCACCGGCTGCTTGGGGTCGGCACCCCGCCAGAACGTCATCGCCCCGAAGATCGGGGCCGTAATGCCCCCAGACGCGATGAACAGGAACGAACTCGCAGCTACGTCGTTCTCGTCGGCGATCCGGATGAACACGTGATCGGAGAACGTGTCAGTGGGGGCGTTCTGCCGGTACGTCTCCGTCCAGCCCGTGGGAATGCTCGACCAAGTCGCCTGATTCGTACCCGCGTTCATGATGATCAGGTCGCCGACGCGGAGGCCGGCGACCGGGACGAACACGAGGGTGTCTGTCGAAGCAGTCCCGAAGTCCTCGGACTTCCCCATGTACGTGACGTCGGTGTACGGGGTGTTCCCCACGTAGAGGACGTTCGACCCCTTCGGGTTGAGCGTGACCCCGGCCGCTACTGAGCCCTGCGGCCCGGACGTCGAGTACGTGAAGGTCGTCGTCTTGGCGCCCGACGACTCCGGACTGTCCGCCGACGACAGGTACAGGGACAGCGTGGCGTTTCCGCCCGCCGTGTCGAGCCGTTCCGTGCGGTTGTTCGTGAAGCTCCCGCCCGTGGCGTTGTCCTTCACCGCAGCGAAGTACACACCCCAGTCGTGGCCCTGGACCACCGACGGAGTCACGATCGTGACGGACGTGCCAGCTCCGGCCGAGCCGTTGTGGTCAGAGATCGGGAAGTCCGGGTCAACGCCGGAGTACGACACCATGTGCGCCGCAGCGATCACCGTGCCGTTGAAGTCGAACGAGTACGTGGACGGCTCCGAGGCCGCGTCCATAACCACCCGGTAGAACAAGGCGCCCTGGATGCTGCCCGCACTGCTGTCGCCACCGTCGAGGAGCGTCCAGCCAGCCGGGGGTGTGATGGTCCGCGACGACTGCAATGCGTTCAGCACCATCCAACACAGGACGATGCAGCCGTCCTCCATGACGGGGGCCGTCACGTCGAAAGGGTCCACCAAGGAAGTCCCGGAATGCGTCGCCACGCCGTCGATGAAATCCACGGCTACCCCTTTAGCGGTTCGTCACCCGAATTGTAATTGTTCGGTCGTCGGTCCGGCCGAGCGATGTAGAGATTCGGTTCGTGATGGTGTACGGCTGCCCCGCCGAACCGCCCGAAAGCCACACCGTGCACCGGTCCGATGTGTTCGACGATGAGTCGACGTTAATTCCCGGTGAGGCAATCATCGTGGATGTCGTAATCGTTTCTCCACCGGCAAGCCAGTACTGCCAGTCGAATGCGTAATCCAGCACCGCATCCGGGTCCTTCGTCCAGTCCTGAGCCAAGATCAACACCTCCCGGAATTATGCACGGCTATACGCGCCGGCTTGCGGCCATGGATGGATATGCATACGCGATTCCATGATCGACATGCAGGAGTGCGCAACGATCATGGTCAAACTGCAGCGAGCTCTGTATCGCACCTCGTATTAGCCTCTGACCTGCATTTATGCATGATCGCCGCAGCCCCCGCAACGTAGAGAGAGAAACGGTTCACAGAGCGGGGTCAGTCGGGCCCGCGAAAAGCGGCCGACACCCCACCCCCCTCCATCCGGTCGCGTGCATATAGATGCAGCACAAGGGGGCTCCACTATGCATGGTCGTGCATCCCTATGCGCATGGGGCTGCGGCCCTCGGGGGTTGTGGGGCTGGCACACGATGCGTGCTACAAAGCATGAAAAGGGGACCCTAAAAGGGGACCCTACTCACACCGTAAGGGATTCCTTAGCGTGTGAGTTTGACAAAAGAAATGAAAACAAAAAAGAAAAAGTTCTTCGATGATGAACTCGAATTGAGTAATCAAACACACAATGCATATCACATATGCACTGCGTATCCATTACCTATCCACACACCCAAGCCTACCCACATACCCATACCTACCCATGTGCCTGCCTCGTACCTACCCATGTGCCCATGCCCATACCTGCATCCACTACCTATGTACCTATGTGGTATATGGGTATGCATATGGGGTACGTACTACCAGTTACGTGATGTCTTACCTTGCGTGGTAGTCCTGTTACCTCTGCTGCTATTGCAACGTCGGTGTGCTTCACGGTGGTTGGTAGGTTCTAGAGCTAGATGTGGATGGGTACTCAGTGGGAGTACGTGGTCCAGGGTCCAGGACATGGGGTGTGTATCCGGTAGGTCCACCTGTATGAACCCACCGCACAGCCAGCAGATATGGGCACCGGTCTTGCGCAGGTGATCCCGTATTCGCTGGATGGGGCGTCCGCTTCGGCCGCGCCTGTACTCGATATCTTCGGGGCCGGCGATGCGTACCAACTCCCCTAAGTCCAGGGTGTTTTGGGCATGAAAAAGGGCCCGACCCCGATTGGGGTAAGGCCCTTGGGTGACGCATTGTGTGGCACCGAATGCGGAGTGTGCTTCCGTGTAGGCGACGCTACCGCCACCAAATGATGGTATTCCCGCCAAAGGGAATCCGTAAACCCCTCATCTTCGAGGCCACGTGGCGCGCTGCAATTCGCCCAGATTCCAGCGCGCCTCGCCTCTCTTCGAACCGCCGTGGTTGAGGATGCGGCCGATTCGGTGCCAGTAATGAATCGCTTCCCTGGCGTTGTGCTCGCTCACGCCTTCACGCACCAGAAACGCTATTGCCTGGTCTGTTGGGACGTCTACTTTGTCAAGGTCACGATGCATCGAGCATTTCCGCCCAGGAGTGTTGTTCATAGGTCGTTGTGCATTTGGTGCAGGATACGTGAGAACTCGCGTCCAATGCCACCTGCAACGGTGATCCGCACCCTTCGGCGCCACATACGGTGTCGGCCAAGATGACGACACGTGACTCATGGTCGAGGAGCACTTTAGCGGAGCGCACCCATGATTCAACACACATGGCGACGGTTTCCAGGAAAGCGGGATCGCTGCTGTCGAATGCTGCTGCTAGTCGGTCTATCTCGTGCAGTAGGCCGCGGGTGGGCACCCTTGACCACATGTGGGGCACGTCGACACCATCGGGGTACATTCGTGCCCACATGGCTTGGTGTGTGCGTGTGGCGTTGTCGTGGATGTCGTCGAGCATGTTCAGGAACGCTTGGTTTACGGGCGGCCTGGAACTCGACTTGTTTGGGTTTGAGCCACCGCCGGATCTTATGGAGCGCTGTTCTCTGGCCGCGATGCTCAATTGGTCGAGTAGGGCTTTGAAATGCACTCTGCGTTGGCTTTGTGAGCCCGCCGGCCCGTAGGTGACGAGTTCATCGTAGCCGTGACACAAATGCATCACGTGTTCATGTATCTCGCCCGTAGCCCGCATTCCACACCCTTTCGCTCTCATTGAAGCGTCGCGCCGTGTCGATGGCCTCTAGTAGGTGAGTGACCAACGTGAATGCGTCACGCGTGGTGAGTTCGACGAGTGATCCGCCAAGGTGCACCAGGACCTTGTTTTCGTGTGCACTGGTTTCAACAGTCGTCATGTTGCACCCACACCCATCGTCCGTTGTATTCAATGCCGATTACGTTCTTGTCGCGTCCAATGAGCCGTCGGCATCGTTGACAGACCCGGTTGATGAATTGGACTTCAGAACGGCGGGGGCTCACACGTTTTGCATGAGCGAGGGGCGACGACGTCGCCGAACAAAAGCCCTGAGCGCTCGTCTGCGCCCCTGCGAGGGCATCCGGCAGGCTGAGACCAGCCCAGGGCCTTCCACGCGTCGCAGGGGCTCGGCGAGGGTCCTTCTCGGTGACCTCCACCGGCTCGGCGTCACGGCCTGAGCAGCCGCAACCGTGTTCGGCCACCATGTCGCCCAGTGGCACGCGCCCGGGGTCCCTGATGATCAGTTGCAGCTTGTGGGGCTTCCCCGCGACCCTCAGCACCCGGTACAGCGACCGGCCGTCAACGAGTGCTATTCCTGCCTCGGCCAGGCTTTGCATTGGTGCGGGGTCTGCCATTACTTTCAGCCCTGCCACATCTGCGGCGAATACGATATTGCCGCACCTATTGCAGGTGGCTACCTTCAGTGGTGTGTCGATGATGTGTTGCCCCATGCCTCACCCTGTCCGGTGGCGCAGTTCGTATTTCTGCCGGAAGCCGTACACGTCATCGGCGTATCGGAGTTTTCCGAATTCAAATACAACCGCTCGCCATTCGGTGTATTCCTGGGAGCGTCCCCATCCGGCCAGGTTGCGGACGCTGGCATCGTCGGGGGTTCCGCTTTCGTCCTCGGCGACGAGTACCCATCCGGGGGGTACGGGCTTCAGGTGTTCTATCCGTCCCGCCATTGATCATTTTCTCCTTCTGGGTCGGATGTGTCAGAGGGAGTCGTCGTATGTGTCCCAGAACCCCCTTTCAGGGGGGGTTCGGACGGACACATTTACAGACAGACGACCCGGGGTATGTGTCCGTCCGTCCGGACGATGTGGGACACACGGACGATGATCATGGATTGTCGCTATCCGGGTCATCCCCGTCATGATCGTCATCCACCGGTTGAGGCATCTGGTCGTACCAGTAATGCCGCTTAGCTTTCCCCTTCTGGATAACCCTTACGAGTTGTTCAGAAATGAGGTCTGCAACGGTCTGGTCGAACTCCGTTACTCGCGCCTTGATGAACGCTCCGGCGTTGCTTCGAATTTGCGTTGCGGTAATTCCGGGGTCCTCTCTAATTACCCGGATAACTGTGTTCCGCAATTCGTGTTCGGCGTGTTTGTCGGGGTCGGCTTCGACGAGTGCGACGCTCATGTCTTCGGCTTGGTAGGACACGAGGAGTTTGTCTAGGTGGACGTCTCGGCCGTCGGCTGAGAACCACCGTGAGGTAATTCCCTTTTCTTCTTTCTTGTTGAGGAACCAGAGGGCGTCGGCCCAGGCGGACCATGCCTGTGCCCCGATGGCGCGTTCGTCCTCGGTGTTCTTCGCGGCGCCGTGTGACATGTGGATGTTCAGGACGAGATCCCTGACTCCGGCCTCGGCCTTGATCTCGTCGAGCTGCCCGAGCCACGTGGCGACGGCGGAGTTGTCGTTGACGTCGCCGGCTCCGGCGAAGGCCCGGCTGGCGGGGTCCACCACCCACAGCCCGGTTCCGGCGTCGGCCAGCTGCTGCGCGAGTTCCTTGCGTACGGCCTCGATCCCGAACGGCATGGAGAGGCCGCGGAGGTGTACGAGGTTGACCCGGTGGGTGTTGATGATGCCGACCCGTGCGAGCCACCGTTGAAGCTGGTCTTCCGACATCTCGTAGTTGAAGAAGGTGACGTTGGGGCGGTCGGGGTCCGGGTAGCAGGGGAACTCCCCGAGGAACTTCGCCCCCTCGTCGGCGTCGGCCCATGCCTTGAGCAGCTGCCCGTTGAAGGTGGTCTTCCCGGCTTTGTACCGTCCGGCGAAAAGGCCGTTGCCGGACAGGGGTAGCAGTCGGTCGATGCTGTACAGCTGCGGATTGAGTGGCCGTTCGAGCTGTTCGCTCAGTGACCGCCAGACGGGTTTGCGGTCGTCCTTGCGTTCGAGGGCGTCGGCGTAGCGGCGGGCGTCGCGCTTGAGGAGTTCATGTTCGGCCAGGTCCCGGATGTTCCGGTCCCTCAGATCCTTGGCGATGATCTGCTGGACGATCTCGTCCGGGGTCGGCGATGGTTCGGGAGAAGGTGAGGGCACGATCGTGAGCGCCGAGCCCCCGGGCGAACCGTCGGAGTCCTTCGGCGGCCCGTTCAAGCTGTTCGGTGTCGAAGGCGCCGATCTCGTCGAGGATGGCGTACCCGGGGCGGATGCCTCGCCACATTCCTCGGATGGAGGGGTCAGGTTCGGTTGCCGGAACTCCAAGATCCTGCCCTTCCTTGGTGAGTGCGTGGATGCGCATGTTGTATTCGTTGATGCGCCCGTTCACCCAGGCGTCCAGTTCGGCGTCAGTGGGCGGTCCCGGTGACAGGACGTTGCAGGGCAGGCGGTCCATCGTGGAGAGGCTGCATCCGCATTCGTCGCTCTGCTCGTACGCGCAGTCGTCGTTCTTCACCATGAACAGTTCCTGCGTGTACGGGGTCCGGGGCCGGTTCTGCCAGGCTTCAGGGTTCGCGGCCCGTTCTTCGCGGAGTAGGTGAGCCCACCGGTAGCGGTCCGCCATGTCGATGTCTGGGTGTCCGTTGAGGTGGTCGCACGCGTCTTCTTCGAGCCAGAGGATTGCGTCGCGTTCTTCCCAGGTGTGTCGGGTGAACCAGTGGGCGTCGAGGTCACTGTTAGTGATCATTGTCGGGCTCGGCTTTCTCGACGATTTCGAGGGTTCGTGTCCAGACGATCGGGCCGAGGTGATCGAGCCGCAGCGTCCCGGAGCTGTCCCGCATGTATTCACGGACCTCGATGTATTTGGGTGTGATCTCGACGGATTGCACATCGTTCACGTCGAAATCGAGGACATCGTTTATGAACGCGTTGACGTCGGCGCGTGTCACTTCTGAGGTTCGGCGTCGCATATTTCGGCCCACCTTTCCCGGCATACTCCGCATCGGGCCTTTTCGGTGTCGGGCTCCCATTTGGTTTCGCCGACACCGCACAGCGAGTTCCATTGGCCCGGCAGGATGTGAGCTAGACCGAGGTGAGGGGTTGTCATCCAACGGGGTCCGCTCACGTGGCGTCGTCCTCGACAGCCATCGCGCACACCGTGAGGCGCTGAGCGGCCAGGTACGCCTTCTCTGCCGGGATCACTACCCGCCACTGCTTCTCGCCGGCCTGGTTGTGGACGGACAACTCGACCTGCCCCGGCTGGTCTTGGCACGGGTTGATCCGTAGCTCCATGTTGATCAGACCCATTGGGTACCGCCGCTTTCGTAGTACGCCCGAACCTTGGCCAACGCCTTCTTGACGATGCGTGATATCTGCATTTGGGATTCGCCGACGACGTCGCCGATTTCCCGTTGGGTGTGTCCGTCCTGGACGTACAGGGTGAGGATCTTCACCGTGCGCTCGTCGTCCCCGAACACGTCGGTCAGCATCTGCTGATAGGAGAGGTCTTCGACGGTGCCGCCCTCGAATGAGGGCACCCCGGAAGCTGCGGTGATCTCCGGCGTGGTGTCCGACTCGAAGGGGCCGGAACCCCATCCGTCGAGCGGCAGATACCGGTATGCCCTCCGGTCAACCTTCCCGTCCTTGAGGAGAGTTGAGCTGTACTGTGCTCGCCGGCCCCGAACCTGGTCGACGTGCCGCTTCACCTGGCTGATGTGGCAACCGGTGGCGTCGGCGATGGCACGCCCCGACGGCATGTAGCCGTCGTGGAGAGCGGCGTACTCGTCGATGAACGCCCCCACCTTCGCGGTGAGGGGCGACGGGTCGCCGTAGAACGTGCCTGTGCGCTTCCGTTCCGGGGTGCCGGTGAACGGGTGGTGCCCCGATGTGGCGACAGCGCGCACCCGTTGTGCCGCACGGTTCCGGATGTGGGCCCGCTCGAAGTCCCGGTCAGGGTTGGTGATGTCTTTCCATGCGTAGATGACGCCTTCCTGGATGCAGTCCGCCCAGTCGGCTTGCCACCGGTAGGCGCGGCACCGGACCCGCAGATAGCGTTCGATGCTGGGGAGGTCGGCCACGGTGTACGGGTCGTCGTCGGTGTCGGTCATGGTGTGGGCCCTTCCAAGTCGGCGACGGCCACGCCCAGGGCGTGCGCGAGTTCCTGCCGGGTGGTCCGCCCGGGTGCACGCCACCCGTTCCACCACCGGCTGACGGTGTTCTCGTGGACGCCGATCCGGGCGGCGAGGGTGGCGGGGGTGAGGCCGCGGGCTTCGGCGTGGAGTTTCAGTTCCGCGGCGAGGAACGGGGGCAGCTGCTCCACGGGCGCGGCTGCGGCGGTCCGGCAGGCGGGGCAGATGGGGATGCCTGCTCGGCGGTGTACGGCCCGGCCCCTGGGTGTGCCGCACACCCCTGTCCATTCGGGGAAGGCGTCGGGGTCGTCGATGGTGTCGGTGTCCCAGCAGCCGGGCGGGGCGTACCCGCGTTTCGCCGCGATGTTCCGGGCGCGTAGCGCCGACCCCGGGTTGACGCCTTCGGCCTCGGGGGTCGTGGCGGTGAGGGTGTCGTATGCGGCGGTCACGCGGTGCGCGTATTCCGCAGTGACCCGCTCAGCAGCCTTCGTGATCATGTAGTGGTACTGGCACTCACGTATCCGGACGATGGCGGCGACGTGCGTGAAGGTGTACCCGGCGGCGTACAGGGCTCGGCCTCGGCGTTGCGTGCCGTGCGGCGGTAGCCACTGGCCGGGGGACTCCGGCTGGTAGTTGAGGATGAGGTCCCGGGTACGGGCCCGGATCTCAGGCGGTCCGGAGTAGGTGCGCATCAGGGTGCGGACCGTGAGTCCGGTGTCCCCTTCGATGGTGCGGTAGGTGAGGCCGTGTTCGTCGTGCAGCCACCGCAGGTACTGGACGGCCGCCGCCGCGTCGACCATGCCGCCTCTGCCCTGATGCTTCAGGTACGCCCGGTGTTTCGCCTTACGGCGTTCCTGTTCTCTCTCGGTCTCGGTCATGACCCTTCGGGGTCGCCGGTATCCACCCATGGGGGTCACCTCGCTACATGGCTTCCGCCGAGTAGTCGACGGTGTCGATCGGGACTAGGGCCGCTTCTTGCGCGGCCGTGAGTTCGGGTCTCGGCGCGGACGGGGGTAGGCCGGAGCCGGCGCAGCGCTGTCCGGCCATGCGCTGCGTGGTGTGCCAGCTGAGTACCTGCCGGGTCACGACGGGCCCGGTGTCGTCGAGCGGGGTCAGTCGTTCGGGGACGGTGACGACGTCTCGTCCGCAGGGGCGGCAGTGGCCCCAGGGCCAGTCATCGAACGGCACGGCGCCCCCCGAGTTCCTGGATGCAGCCGGGGCAGGGGTTGACCCCGGCGGTGTCGTCGTTGACCTCGACCCACTTGTCCGGGAACGGCTTCACCCCGCACAGTGCTTTGCCTTCTCCGTCGAAGAACTGGCCGAGGCGGACGATGTGGTCGCGGGTTTGGCCGGAGGCTGCGACGCGGGCGTATACGGGCTCGTACATCAGGGCCTCACCACGCCCATGAGCCGGTCGCAGCTGTCGGGGATCATGCGGACGCCCCGGACGGTGAGGGTGGCCCACGCCTCACGGACGTAATGAGGGTCGTACATGTCCTCGGGGCCGAGGACGGTGACCTTGGTACCCCGGGCCACACCGCGCATGGAGTACTGGACGGTCTCGGCGGTGTGGATGACGCAGTCTTTCCGGTTGAGGCCGGCGAGCCGTATGAAGTGCTCGGCGTTCTGGTAGGACCACGACATGATGTGATGGGTCACTTCTTCACCCCGTAACTGGTGTAGTCGTACGCCCCGAGGGCCCGTTCGTCGGCTGAGACGTAGGCGTCGGCCCACTCCTCGGCGGCCTTCCGGGCATTCCGAGCTGACTCGTTCGTGCCTCGGAACAGGAACTCCTGAATGAGCCCCGAGGCGGCGTAACGGTGGACGTCCCACCCGAACTTGGCTTTCTCGCCGGGGCCGGAGCGGAACACGTTGATGCGGAACTTCACCTGAGCCCCACCCCGTAACTTGCGGTGATGTGTCCGGCGTCGGGGTCGCAGAACAGCAACCACTGCGACGGCTCGGACTGCGCGGCCAGGGTTTCGGCGGCGAACGTGTTGGTGGATTCGGTCGACCCGTTCGCCCATACCGACCGCTGGTTCAGCGGCATCCGCCCAAGCTGGTGGTAGTGGCCCATGAACAGGTCGTCGAAGCGTTCTTCGATCCCGCCGGATGCCCAGCCGTTGACCTTCTTGCCGAGCCCGTACCAGGGGAACCCGTTGGACCCCCGGATCTGGTCACCGTGGATGAGCATCGCCGAGTAGTTGCCCCACTGCCCGACCATGTACCAGTTCCGTTCGCCCTGGGGGTCGGTCATGGTCAGGTCGAAGCGGGGTTCGTCCCGCATGAGCAGGCCGAGGATGCGGTAGACCATGCGGTCGGCGTTGTCCATCGGCCCGTACTGGCCCTTCCGCCCGATCCGGCCGTGGTTGCCGTCCACGGCCAGGACGTGAACCTTCTCGAAGTGGGCGAGGAGGTACCGGCAGAAGTCGGCGAGGATCGCCGGGGTCGTGTTGAACAGCTGGTCGTACAGCGTCGAGTCGATCAGCCACTGTTGACCGGGGAAGATGTCGACTCCCTCGATCATGTCGCCGAGCATGCACACGGTGATCTCGTCGACCGGGTGGTGTGCCCGCTGCACTTCCGCTATCTCGACGATCCGCGCGGCGTACCGCATGACGCGTTCGCGGCAGACATCCGAGTTGTAGTCCGGGGTGAGCTTCCCTGTCTGCATGTCGGACAGGAGCGCGATGGCGTGTTCCGGCTGCCTTCGCTGTCCGCCCAGCTCTTGCCACGTCGGGGGGTCGACCGGGGCGAGGGTGAGGCGGCCGATGCTGTCGGCGATGGCGTCGCGGACGGTCTCGATGTAGTCGGCGTGCTTGTGCTTCACCTCGTACAGCTGCCGGGCGAGGAGGTCACGTTCGCGGGTCCGTTTCGCTAGGCGATCCTCGTACTCCGCGTCGTCTTCGATCGTCACTTTCAACTCTCTTCTGTCTGGGGGCACTTACACAGCCCGCGGCGGTGCCGGCCGACGGTGAACGCCGACGGGGCGTCGGCCCCGATCCGCCGTTTGAGTACCGCCGCTATCGCCTGGTGTGTGATCTCCGGCCGGTCGAGTGCTGCGCCGATCTGCGCGCCCTGGTCGCCGAGCTCGGTCAGGAGCTTCCCGACGCCGCAGCCGCCCTTGTGGGTGGACGCGTCGGTGACGTCGTCCAGGAAGCCATCGAATTCGTTCACGGCGCTTTGTCCTTCCTCGGGTCGATGACGCCCCCGGGGCAAGGGGGGCCGACAGGTGTCCGCTGCCCCTCGTTTGGTTTCCGGTAGTGGGGGAGCGCCACCCATTCCCCGACGCGTTTCATGCCGCAGGTGACTTCCCCGCACTTGGGGCAGTAGTAGCGGCCATGGGGTGTGTTCGTGTCTTCCCCCCAACATCGGCGGCAGTAGCTCAGGTAAGGATTTGCCCGCACGATTGACACGTCTTGTACGGGATTTCCTGAACTCGACCTATCAGCCATACGATCACCCACCTTTTTCGCCAGTCGTGCTCATGCGCTTTCACTCGTCGTCCCAGTCGATGCCTTCCCAGCAACCGCACCCGAGAGCATGGATTCGGTCCATGAACCAACCGACGATGTTCTGTGCCAAGTCGGCTATTCGTTCGCGCACATCAACCACCTGTATGCCGTGTATGACTGTTGAGGGCAGGCCCCGTTTCCGATTCGGGCGATCTGGTCGGCCCGGTCGAGCCCGGCAACATTGGTGACCCACCCTTCGGGGAGGCCCATCATCCATTCGCCGAAAAGGGCCCGGAGTTTCAATCCGCCCCGGGGCCCGTACTCGATTGGGACCGGCGCCGGCCGACGCATGAGGAGTTCCCAACGCCTCACCGCAGGCCCGAATTCGTTCCACCATTCGGCCGGTGAGGTAGGGGTGTTGGGGTCCGGCTGGTTGGGGTCGACGTTCAGGAGGAACGCCAATTCGTCTTCCAAGGTGGGGCCGTGCCCGCCCGCTTTTCTCTTTTCCGGGTGCTGCGGCGCCCCGTTCGAAGCCAGATTGGCGGTCGGGGTCTTGAGTAGTTTCTCCGCTTTGGGTCTCGGCCAGAGCCTGGCAACCGCTGTTACTAGGTCATCTCCGCCGGAACCGTCCCGATCCCTTCGGGCGTAGTCCGGTCCGCGTACGCCGTCAGCTGCGGTCGGCGTCGGTAGGTGTGGCCAGTCCAAACCACCGTTCGCGATGATGGCAGGCTCCGACGGCGGAAGCTCGAAGAGTTGTCCATTTGAGGTCATACCCGATTTCGTGAAGCGATGCGGCGACTTCGCCGAGCCCCCTATTTCGGAGTGCTCCAACGTTCTCCAGGAACGCGTATCGCGGTCGTATGACCCGTATTGCTTCGGCGACGTGGTACCACATTGCGGATCGGGCACCCTTTATCCCTTCCCGTCGTCCGGCGTTGCTGATGTCCTGGCACGGAAATCCGGCTGTGATGATGTCGACTTTGCCGATGTATTCCGCCCAGTCGATGAACTGGATATCGCCCAAGTTCGGGGCATCGGGATACCGTTCGGCGAGAACCTTTGCTGCGGCAGGGTTCGAGTCGGCGACGTAGGCCACCCTGTCACCGGTCAACGCCTGGACTGATAGCCCCAGTCCGCCGTAACCGGCGCAGAGTTCAAGGATCGGCACCCGCTAGAATTCCCGGGTGACCAGAAGAACGGCGACGATGAACGCGCCAACGAGAATGAACCAGGTCTGAGCATCGGTCATGGGTTTACCCTTTTCTGTTTTGAAGCCGGTACGCGCTCCGAATGGTCGCTTCGGCTTGGCGTTGTCCGCCTCGGCCGTTCGCGGCGACATATTCGGGGGCGAGTAGTTCGACGGCTTGTTCTTCGGTGCCACCGTCGGCGCACATGGCGCGGGCTGCCCACAACAGTGCGTTGTTCAGGTTCCCGTCGGGGGCAGTCCGTACAGCTATCACTAGCCCGCCGAACGAGACGGACCGGGGTTGCGCTAGTGGTGATCGAGGAGCGACCGGGCGGGGTTTGTCTCGGCAGAGTTCGACCAGCCACGAAGGAGCATCACGGATTTCCCGAACATTCTCGGGTACGTAAGGACCCTTGTCTGTGTGGGACCCTGCGCCGAGGACGTAGCCGCCTCTACTGCCGCCATTTCCGCGCACGTCCAGCAGTCCTCGGATGATGCTGTCCTGACTAGAATGGACACCGTCAGGCCATCGATAGTAGAAGTGTTTACCGCCGGAACCGGTGGCAACTGTGTACGTGTCGAAAGCGTCGGGGATGCTTTCAACGCCACCGTAACGTTGGACCACTTGGTCGAACGCTGTCTCTCCGTCCACGCGTGGGCCCAACACGGCGTGTAGACCTTCCCATGGGGTTCCAATGAGAACGCCGTCACGCTTAGGGACGTCACAGTCGACAACGAATATCCCCGACGGCTTGCACGCGACTCCGATATTGCAGTCAGGTGCGTAAGTCCACCAACGGACAACTGTGTTGATGTCATTGGTTGCTATCTCCGACCACTTCACAGTCCATGGCGCTTCTTCCTTGGTCTTGTCCTGGTGGATTCGGGCCGGGGTCTTGCCCAGCGGCTCGACGGGGAAGATGTGGAGCCCCATCCGGATCGCGCGTACCGCGTCAGGAAGAAGCGTCACCGGGCGACCGCCACGCCGAAGATGCGAGCGAGGTACCGCCAGGCTTCCTCGCCCAGCTCGGTCCTGTTCATGTAGAACCGGCGAACCGGCGGGCCATGCCGGTAACTGCACGGCGTGCAGTCGCAACGGGCGTAGCTGAAGACCGGGGTGCTACGCGGACTCATCGTCGGCGCCTTCGGTCTCGTCGTCGTCGGCCTGCCGCAGCATGATCGTCGTGACGACGTCCGGGAGGTTGTCGCCGGCCAGCCACCCGGCGGTGTTCAAGACGTCGTCGGAGTCGTGGTCAACACCGGAGTCGCTGATCAGCTTCACGGCCGTGCGGTAGATGTCCGCCCGCTCAGCGACGAACTCTGTCGGCGACGGCGGGGCGCTCTGGTGCCAGCAGCACACATGGGGTTCTTCCTCGCTCAAGGGGCCCTCCCAGGGGCATCAAAAAGCGCCCCGGAGCCGGTAAGGGCTCAGGGGCGCCACAAGGGGAGGAACCCCCCTCACGGGGGCGAGGGGGGTTCCGGTCTACTGGAGGATGTTGGGGCGGCCTTGATCGTCGTCGTCGACCACTTCTGGGATCGGGTGATGCCCTTCCGAGTAGTGGTTGACCCAGCCGCACCCGCCGCAGGCGTACCGGCCGTCGAGTCCGGCGATCACCGTT
Organism: Streptomyces sp. NPDC048211; assembly: GCF_043202315.1. Taxonomy (NCBI): domain Bacteria; kingdom Bacillati; phylum Actinomycetota; class Actinomycetes; order Kitasatosporales; family Streptomycetaceae; genus Streptomyces; species Streptomyces sp. NPDC048211. The sequence goes on along the minus strand of NZ_JBIDAD010000003.1, from coordinate 696,572 downwards.
CCACACCGCTCGCAGCTGGTAAGGGTGATCTCCGGCATCGGCAGCGGCATGGGAACAGGGTCAGGCTGTTCCGGGCCGCTCGTCGGGGGCGTATCCATGCTCGAACGATACCGCCGTGGTCGGAGCCGGGGCGAAGCCGGACGCCCAGCCGCAGTAGTTGTTGCAGATCCAACTTCCGTCGGAGCCCTGCGTGGCCCCTGCGCCGCAATTCGGGCAGTTCATCAGACTTTCTCCCTTTCGGTTCGGTCTGTTGCTTGGGGTGCCCCCCGACGGCCGAGGTATGGACGGGGGTCCGATGGGCTCGGTCGTCGAGGAGCGGTTCCGTGCACGCTCCGGGTGGGGTGCGCGTGCACGGAAGTTCAGAGGGTCAAGGCCATGGCGATGACCAGGCCGCAGGACGCGGCGACCATGAAGATAAGTAGGGCGCCCGCGTACCGGCCGAGGGTCTTCACCTGTTCGGGCCCTTCAGCGTTCGGTGGGGGTGACGCCGGATCTCTACCGCGAGATCCACGGCGTGCGACAGGTCGTACGCCGGGCTGTCGGGGTCGCGTGCCTGCCGCCACTGCTTCATCCGGGCTGAGCAGGTCAGGCATCCCGGCGACGGGATGGGAGCCGTAAGGGCCGGCTGGGGGTCGGCGGCGACCGCCGTCGCGCCTTCGATAGCGTCGCGCCGCATTGGGGCACTCCCTTCGGTCGGTGGTGGCTCTCAGCCCCCGCAAGCGGACACACAGCGTGCCCAGGGGAAAGACGTGCCTGCGGGGGCGAGAAGCCGTTCGGTACTGCGGGACCGAACAGGCACAAGCTTGGCCCGACGTGGGTAGGCTCGGAAGCCACGGCGTGTTTACAGCTGCTGTTAAACGGGAGATCGCGGCATGTTTGACCCTAAAGAACTAGACCCAACCGAAAGCCCGTTCAAGTTCTTGGGGCGCGAGATCCGGCGCATCCGAGGCGAACGGGGTCTCACCGTTGAGCAGTTAGCCATGCTGGTGTTCGTATCGAAGGGATACATCAGTCAGTTCGAGACCGGGGCCCGCAAGCCCGAAGAGTCCATGGTCGAGCGCATCGACAACGCGCTGAACGCTGACGGTCACCTGCTGGTTGTCTACCGGATGGCGACACGGGCTGGGGAGTCGAACGGCGTCGCCGACTACTTCGCGGCCGTCGCCGAGCTGGAGCCGACAGCCAAGCGCATCGACTGGTACGGGGCCGCCCTGTTCCCCGGTCTGCTCCAGACCCCGGAGTACGCCACGGAGATCACCCGCAAGGCAGGACCGTTCCGAACGGAAGCCGAGATCAAGGACTTGGTCGACGCTCGTATGCAGCGCAAGGCCAAGGTGCTCGACCGGGACGGCGGTCCCAAAATTCTCGTGATCCTCGACGAGTCGGCGTTGCGGCGCTGCATCGGACCGTCCGAGGTGATGCGCGGTCAGTTGCTGCATGTCGCAGACCTAGTACGCTCGAACAAGATCGTTCTACAGGTGTTGCCGTTCTCAGCCGGCGCGCACCCCCTACTGTCCGGACAGCTGATCATCATGCGATTCCGGGACGCACCCCCCGTCGCCTACGTAGAAGCGCCACACGCTGGAACGATGATGGAGAAAGAGGAGACGCTAGATGCGTGTCTCCTGTCATACGATCTCGCCAGGGCCGCCGCACTGTCGCCGGAGGCGTCCCTAGCACTCATCGAGTCGGCGGCGAAGGAGTACAGCACATGAGCGCAACTGCCCCCGACTTCACCGCAGCCACGTGGCGGAAGTCGACGTACAGCGATGGCAACGGCGGTGCGTGCGTTGAGGTCGCCGACGGCTTCACCGGCATCATCCCCGTCCGCGACTCGAAGGTGACCGACGGCCCGGCCGTCGTCTTCGGCGACGCTGCCTGGACGTCGTTCGTCTCCACTCTCTGACCACCCCCACCCCCAGAGCAGGGCCCCGACCGGAACTCACCTCCGGTCGGGGCCCTTTCTGGTTAGGCCGTCAGGTCCGCGTACACCGCGTCCAGGGCGGTCTTCGCCGCGTCGTACCGGGCCTGAGCCGCTTCGTGCTCCTGGACCACGGCATCGACACCGGCCCGCTTCTTCGCGGCCCGCTCCAGCTTGGTCTTCGCCGTCTCGAACTCCTTGAGAACCGCGGTGAGGGGCGAAGCCTTCCGGCCGCGCTTCGGCTTCTCGTCCGCCTCGGCGACGACGGGGGCGGGAGCTTCTTCGGTCACGGCCTCTACCTTCTCCGGGGCGGGGACGGTGGTCTTCTTCGTGCGAGGGGGCATGTACGGGTCCTTTCGGGTCGTCCATTCAGGGCATCCGGTGTCACAGCCACGAGTGCAGCCGTGCCGACAGGAAGGGGTCACAGGGTCGCGGCGACCATGGCCCGGGTGTTCGGGTCCATCGCGGCCACCTTCGCCGGGTCGATCCCGGCTGCAATGAGTTTGGCAACGTTCGGATCACCAGTCGGAGCAGGTGCAGCGACCGGGGCGGCAACAGGTGCAGCCGCAACCGGGGGCGCCGCAGTCGTAGGGCCCATCCCGGCCCACGCATCGTTCGCGGGGGGCTGCTGACCCTGTGGGGGCCGCTCCGGCTGCTTGAACTGCCCGGCCTGGTACGCCTGATTCACCGGCGACGCCATCGCGCCGTCGGCGTCCGTGTGGGGCAGGAGAATCCACGGCGGGTTGCCCTTCGTGTTCGGACCCTGGCCGAGCCTGGCCAGGACCACAGCGCCGATGCTGTCGCGCACGCTGTTGGCGAGATTCCCGAACACGCGGGCGTTGAACTTGATGGTGGGCTGGCCGGTAGCCGGGTCCGGGAGGTCGACCACGATCACATCGACGTCGGCCGAAGTCGACGGCCCGAACTTCGTCGTTTCGTTGGGGTTGTAACTCTTGGGGTAGAACAGCAGCAACCGGCCGTTGTAGTCCCCTGGTTCGAACTTGTCGCCACCGCTCGACGGTTGCGCGAATTCGCTCACTCGGTTTCCTCTTCCAGTAGCGCTTCTATTTCGGCTCGGCGGTACCGGTGATGCCCGCCGAGAGTCCGGATGCTCGACAGCTTGCCGAGCTTGGCCCAACGGGCAATGGTCTTGACGTCGACACGAAACAGGTTCGCCACTTCCCGGGGCGTCATCAGATCAGTTGCGGCCATTGCACCCCCATTCGAGGTTCGAGGAGTTGGGCTTGTGGAACGGGCAGAAACGGCAGTCGGCAGCATCGATCGGGAACTGAGCGGCAGTCATAACCTTGGACTCCGACTCGTTCGTTTCGGCCTTGCCGTAGAGAGTGGCTAGGTGCGCATCTACGGACTCCCCGATGCGGTCGACGCGGGCGAGGGCGTCACGCGCGATCTGCGGGTTGTACGGCTCCGTCCACACGTACATGTCGTCCAGGTTCGGCTTGTCCCGGGGCATGCCGAGGATCGCAACGTGTTTGACCGTTTCGCCTCGCAGCGACGCCATGAACGCATACGTGTGTGCCTGCACCCGATACGTGGGAGACGGCCCCTCCGTCTTCAGCTTGTCGAGGGACCACTGACCCATGAACTTGAAGTCACCGACGTACAGCAGGACCCGGTCAATCAGGTCCGTCGTGCCGTGCGGAACACGCTTCGAGGGGGACGTCATGCGAAGCTCGGACGCGTACCGGCCGGAACCTGCGTCGGCCCATTCGAGCATCTGGCTCATGCCCTCGTGCCCCATCGTCCCCACGAACGACGCCCAGTTGTCGCCACCCGGATTCACCGGGGGCAACCGCATCAGGGACATGGCGATACGCCGATCGCACGGGGTGCCGATCTCTGACGGCCCAAGGGTGGCCTGCTGGTTCCGCTCCATCCGGTTCGAGAACCCGTGGAACATCTCCTTGAGACGGGCGGTGATCTCCAACCCCAGCGGCGTCATCGGCTTCGCAGACGTCACCACCTTCGACGTCCCCGCCCTCGACGGCTGGTCGAACATCGGCTTGGGTTGCCGGAACTCACCCACCCCCGGCGGCGCATGCGGTGCACTGACTGAAGAACGTGCACCGGCAGCCGGGGCCGGGCTCGGCCCGGTAGACGACATCTGCGGGGATGCGCTCATGGGGCTCGGGGGTGATGGGTCCGGTGTCGTGGGAGACGGCGGCGAACATGTCGCAGACCTGGCAGGTGTCGGTGTGCCAGCGGGTGTTTCGTCCGAACACGGCGGGGCCTCCGGGGGGAGCGGCAGATCAGTAACCTTGCGGCGGGGCGTCATCGTCGAAGAACCTCCCGAGCCGGCGGATTCGTCAGGTAGCGGGCGGCCTTCGCGAACATCGCCCAGTCGTCGCGGGCGTGCCCCAACATGTCGTTGCAGGGGCGGCAGAGCAGCCCGCGGACTTCCCCCGTCTTGTGGTCGTGGTCGACGGACAGGCGACGGGTCGCCCCGGTCGCCCGGGGGCATATCGCGCACGTTCCGCCCTGCGCCTCGTACAGCTGCTCGTACTGGCCGGGCTTCAGCCCGTACGTCCGCTGTACCGACGCTTCATGCGCGGCGGCGCTCCGGCGCTTCTTCTCCGCTCGCCAGTGCGTTGCGCACCGGGGCCCCGGGTGAGGGGCGGGGCGCTGCTTCGCGGCCGGGGGCGGGAAGCCTGCCCAGTCCGTCACGCAGTCCTTGCACGGCTTCGCCTCGGGGTCACGCCCCATTCGGGTACGCCTCGGAGATGAGCTTGGTCATGGTCCGGTGCGCGTCCTTGAACGCCCGAGACAAGGCCAGCATCTCGCCCAGCTCCGCGTCCCGGGGGTCGCCGGGGCGGCGCCGAGCCTCACCTACTCCGACGCTCGCATAGCCGAAGGGGCGCTTGGCCATCACTTCAGCTTGGGTCCGGTCGTCGTCGGCGAGCACTACGACCTTGATCTCATCAGTCATGGTCAGCGTGCGGTTCGGTCGGGTCATGTTCTTTCCACTTCTGTTTCGGGTCCAGATAGCCGGGGCGCGTCACAGAGCAGCGAACGCACCAGTCGCACTCAACGACCTTCGAAGGGACGCCGATTGCGGAGTTCCAGAGGTGGGCACAGCCGTCCATGCCCACCCCCGCTCATGCCTTGAGTGACTTGGTCGCTTTCGACGTCTCGCACTCGGCGTAGATGTGCGGATAGTTGGTACGGAGGTGGTTGAAGTCCATTCCTCGGTACCGGCCGATCGAGACCCGGAACAGGGGCTCCCCAGTAGGGGCTACGGCCTGCACCGGGGCCGGGGCGTCATCGTCGTCGGTGTACCCGAGGGCGCCGAGGATCTTCAGCTTGAGTCGCTTCTCCTCGGCGTCCCACCGGGCGCGGGCGGCCTTCGCAGTCTCGTACGCCTGCCAGTCATCAGCGACGTCCTGAGACACCGGGACCAGTTCGCCATCGCTCACGCGTCGACCTCGCACTCTTTGAGGTAGGCCACGAACCGTTCTGCCTGCGCGGTGGCCTTCCGCGCCTGCCTCCGCGCCCGCTGCTCCCGGTCGTGGCGCTCAGCATCGGCGGCCGTCTCCCAGTCCGTCTCGCGACGACGGGTGACCTTACGGCGCTGGATTCGCTGCTGGTTCATGACGGGTTTCCTGTCTGCGTTTGCCATCTGGTCGAAAAGGTGGCGTTCGTATCCGGGGTTCGGGGATTCCTCGACCCATGCCGGGTAGCTCACGAGACGCCGTCCAGGGCGGCGTACGCCTCTTCCATCGCGAGCTTGGTTCCGGCGACGACGAACCAGCCTTCGGCGTAGAGGGGGGCGTGGTGCTTCTGCCAGTGGTGGCCGCAGAAGTCGAGTTCGAGCCCGCCGACCCGGTGGACCCGGAACTGTGCTGCGGCAGAACAGGCGTCGCACCGGTCGTGCGCGGTGAGATTCGGTGCCATCGGTACGGCCTTCCCGGACGGGTGCCGTTCCTTGACGGCTTCAATGGACTGTTCGAGGATCGGCGTCATATCGCCGTCCGGGTCTTGTGGCCATATACCCATGTCAGAACACCGCCGTGACGTCGCGCCGGACGAGAACGGAAGTCGTCCGCCGGTAGATGGATTTGCCCTCACGTACTCCTGTGCGCGCATTGCGGGTTGCGAATTCCACCCACGCGGCGCCGTCATCCTCGTAAGGAAACGGCGCAGTCGAAACCACGCTTTCCGACTCGTCATCCGGGAAACGGAAGACGTCGCCCTTGTGGAGGCGGTGAACCTGAACAGTCGTCCACTGCTCACGGTCGAACCCCTCGATGCTCTTGAGTTCCATCATCGGAATCACTCTTCGATCTGCACGCGTGCGATGGTGACCGGAAGGATCTGATGCCGAACGGCGCGCTGGCATTCCTCGTTGCCGAGCACGTGAACAAGGGCTTCAAGCTCCATTTCCTCGTGCTCGGCATTCGCGCCGTTCAGGATGATCTGCGTGTCGTTCATGAGTGGCCCTTTCCGGCGAGAGTGAGAACGACCCCGCCCACGAAGAACGTGAGCAGGGCCGTGTAGACGAGGAGTGCGTAGAACCGCCGGTCGGTCATTCGCGGCGGCCGGTGGTCGCTCATTCCGGGTCGTCCCAGTCGACGTTCATCGCGGCGCCGTTTCCGTGGGCCGACCATGCGGCCTCTTCGGCGGCGACGTCTTCACAGCCGGGGCAGTCCCAGACGAGGGAGCCGGGGGTGTGCGGCGGCCAGACATGTGCGCTCATGACTTCCACTCCGATACGTCGAGACCGGCGCTGTACTTCTTGGCGAGGGCCTGAGCGGCCTTTCGCGGGTCGCCCGGGACTGGCACCTTGGGCCAGCCGGCTCGGGCCTCCTGGACGAACTCGGCGACGCTTCGGCCGTCGAGCGGGTGAGGGGGAGTAGCGACGTGCCAGTGACCGTCGGCGTAGTAGTCGACGGCCGGGTAGAACCGCTTGTGGATCTTCTTCCGCTCGGTGATGTTCATGACGAACCCCTCAGTGCCGTGCGGCGCCGTACTCGGCGTGCTCGGTGTGGCGGTGATGCTCGGCGTCGGCGTCGTCGTCCGGGTCTCCGAACGACGTCGCCTTGACGTACGCGGCGATCTGCTCTTGCACTGCTTCGAATTCCTGGTTGGTCATCGAACTCACCTGATTTGCGGAGAAATCGGACTTGATGGGATGAAAACAACCCCCCAGGGGCGCCTAGGGGGTTGTGGAGTAGCGTTGGTGTTATCGCAGGTCAGAGGCCATAAGAAAGAAGTCGTACCACTCGATGGTGGTGCCGATGAGGCTGGCGGCGACGATGCGGCGGAGGTTCGACGGTGCTGGTGGGGAGGTTGCTGGGGCGGCCATGGGTACCACTTCCGGACGGTGGGCGGGGACGGTTCCGTGTCGCCATACCGTAGGAAGGGCCAGGTCAGGGGCGTATGTGGCGGGACACCATAGTTCGGGTTGCCGGTGTGCGGGCCGGCGCCACGGGGAGGGGGCGCGAGTCCGTTTCCGCTTCGGGGGGTTGGCGGGAGAGGGCTGTCCGAGTTGCACTGTTCGGTATGTTTCGCAAGGGCGGTGCTGACTCCCGTGCTGGTTTGGTGCTGACTAAAAGCCCACGTCATCACCCGTCTTCACCTCTCCCGTGCTGACTTGGTGCTGACTACGCTGCGTTGCAGTCGGGCATTTCGGTGCGGAGCGGACGCCTGAAGCTTCTTCCGTTTGGACGCGTCCTTGCTGCAGATCCGTGAGGCGCGTGTCTCAGTCTCGAAGGGGGCTGTGAGGACGGCGACGCCGACGCTGCCGCAGGTATGGACCCATCCCAGGGACGAGCGGGTGGCGTCCTCGGAATGGAGACTGCGAGCGCCGGTTTCGGGCGGCTGAAGACGGGCTGTGAGCACGGCATGCACGCGCGGAGCCCCGTAGGTCCCGCGCGATCGCGCATGGACCTCGGTGATCTGTTCGGTCAGCTCCGCATCCCGCACCGCCCGGGGGCCGGGCAGGCCGGAGCGACGGGCGTAGAAGGCGGTCCTGGAGACCTTCATCAGCTCACACGCCCGTTTGACGCTGTGACCTGCACGCTTCTCCGCCTCGATGAACGGGTGCACCGTCACCGGGTCTCCTTCGCGAAGAAAGCTGTGGCTCGCTTGAGGACGTCGACATCCTCACGCAGCCGACGGTTCTCCCGCCGCAACGCGGCCAGTTCCTCGCGCTCACTGCTGGTCAGCCCGTTGCGCTCGCCCGCGTCGACCTCGGCCTGCTTCACCCAGTCCCGCACCGCGGTCTCGGTCAGTTCGAAGTCCTTGGCGACCTGACCGACCGACCGGTCGCCTCGTCGGCACAGACCGACGATCTCAGCCTTGAAATCCGGCGTGAACGAACGACGAGGGCGGCGAGGCTTCTTCTTCCCCATGCTCTCCATGATGGACATCCTCCCGGGGCTGAACCCCAGATCTCGAATGTCCGTCAAAGCGGATCAAGCCCGTACTACTCGGGAAGAAGAAACACCATGGGATGAACGTGCAGGTCCTCGCCGATCCAGCCGGCCGTCTGATCTGGGCCTCGGATGCGTTACCCGGAGCCGTGCACGACCTGACTGCGGCCCGGACCCACGGCATTCCCGCCGCCTTGGCCGCCGACGACATCAAATGCTGGGCGGACAAGGCGTATCAGGGCGCAGGCCCTGGTGTCCGCGTCCCGTTCCGGGGCAAGAACCTGCGCGGCTGGCGTCAGCGTTACAACCGCGATCATGCCCGAATCCGCGGCCTCGGCGAACGTGCCATGGCAACCCTCAAATGCTGGCGGCTCCTGCGGAAGCTCCGCTGCAGCACCAACCGGACCACCGCCATCGTCCGTGCCATCGTCGCCCTCGAACTCGCCACCTGATCAAGATGGAAAAGGCTCACTGTTTTCCGTAGGGGCTTCCTCTGCGGAGCGGTCGGCGTGGTGGCGGTCCAGTGCGCGGCCGAAGCGTTCGGTCAGGGCCGGCATCAGGCTCTGCCCCTCCGTGGGGCGTTCCAGGCCGAAGACGTAGCCGGGGAAGTCTAGTTCTTTCTGCGTGGCCCAGATGGCCTCGTGCTGGTCGGGCGGCAGTATCCGGGCTGGGTCGCCGACCGCGACCCAGCCGATCGGCACCATCGCGTCGGCTGCAAGGACGGTGCGCAGGTGCACGACCGCGTTGATGCGGACCTCAGAGCGGGTGCCGATGCGGGCCCCGTTGAAGACGCGAGAGCCGGTGGCAAGGAACACCTCGTCCTCCACCGTGCACCCGGTCAGGTAGGAGCCGGGCCCGACCAGGACCTGGCGCCCCAGGGTCAGGGGGTCGCGGCGGGTTCCCCGCAGGACCGCGTTCTCCATCACGATGCTGTTGGCGCCGAGTTCGACCGGGCCACCCTCGGCGGTAAGCACCGCGCCGAACAGGACACGGCATCCGGGCCCGACCCGCACGTCCCCGCACAGGGTTGCGGTGGGGGCGACGTAGGCCGAGGGGTGGACTGTGGGCGATGCGCCCTGGTGATTGATAATCATGTCGGCGATGATGCCGTTCGGCGGCCAGGCCGGAGGAGACTTTCCGAGGCGCGAGACGACGAGGGCAAGGTCGTGGCTGCTGGTAGCCAGATAGAGACAGTGACTGGATTGCTACTGAACTTGATTGGGTGGTGTCGGGGCCGTTCGCCCGACAGTCGGCGTTCGGCACCGGTAGTCCGGAGGCGTGAGGTATGCGCAGGGTGGCGGGCTGACAGACGCCAAGAGAGCCGCTCGTGAGCGGCTACGGCTCCAGGCCGTCGAACGCTTCGAGGGCGGGCAGAAGAACACGGAGGTCGCTACTGCGCTGCGGATCAGCTTGCGGTCCGTGGAGCGGGGGCGCCGGGTCTGGCGCGAGTGCGGCCAGGCGGGGTTGCTGTGGAAGGGGTCTCCGGGAAGACCTCGGCTCGGCGAAGCCCAGCTCGCCACGCTGGAGCGTGAGTTGGAGCGCGGCCCACTCGCCCACGGGTGGGTGGACCAGCGGTGGACACTGGCACGGATCAAGACCATGATCGGTCGGCTTTTCCAGGTCTCCTGCACGGTCGAGGGGGCGGCTGCTGAAGCGGCACGGCTGGAGCTGGCAGCAGCCTGCCCGGCGGGCGATCGAGCGCGATGACGATGCGGTCGAGGTCTGGAGGGAGGAAAGCCGCAGGTCGCAGCCCTGATCGAATGAGTTGTCGTACCACTCGATGGTCGTGCCGATGAGGCTGGCGGCGACGATACGGCGGAGGTTGGACGCGGGCGGGGGAGCGGATGCTGGGGTGGCCATGGGTACCACTTCCGGGCGCTGGGCGGGGACGGGAACGTGTCGCCACACCGTAGAAACACGCAGGTCAGGCGCACATGTGGCGGGGTGGCATAGCTCGGGGTCCGGCTATGCGTGCGGCCACCATGCCGGGTGCGGAAGGGGAGGTGCGGGGGCGCGAAGGCGGCAGGAACGAGCGCTATCCGATGCGCGCAGTTCGTGATGATTCGACGGCTCCGGGAAAGCCCCTCCGGCTGCTCGTCCGACAGGGTCGCACGACGGTGCCGCCATACGCCCCGAGGGCGTACGGCGGCACCGTCGTCAGGCGGCCGGCACGGCCGTCACGTTGCGAGGGGCGGGAAGAACACCACGTGCGGCTCGGCGTTCTCGTCCAGGCGCAGGCTGTGGTACATCGTCAGCGTGTGGTTCACCCCGAGGGTCTCCACGCCGGCCAGTCTCCCGGACCACTTCTCGATGACCGGCCGGGCCGCTTCCGCCGCCGCGGCCTCGTACATGGTCTTGAAGTAGAGGTAGATGTGGTCGAGCCCGACCGCCTCACGGGCCAGTTCCCGCTTCTCGGGGGTGATCTCCAACGCGTGCTGGGCCGCCCGGCGGATGTCGTGCATGTACGCGCGCTGCGTCTCGACGTCCTCGCGGGTGCCGAGACGGGTGAGGTGCCCGGTGATCATCGTGTCGAAGTCGAAGGCGAGCGCGTGATCGTGATGCGCCATGAAACCGCGGATGTTCTTGGACTGGGCGATGTTGGTGAACGGCACCCACCCGGGGTAGATCACGTCGACCAGCATCAGGATCCGCTGCTGCGGCAGATGGACGAAACTGTTGCCCGGGGCATGGTTGCTCCCCTTGTAGTGCAGGTCGAGTACCCGGCCGCCCACCTCCAGACGGTAGGAGTCCTTGAAGGTCACGTCGGGAAGACGACGTGCCGGGTCGCCGCTCTCCAGCAGGATCGAGTGCGTTTCCCGCTGCGCGATGCGGATGGCGTCGTCCGGGAACTGGTTCACCGCGCCGATGTGGTCGCCGTGGGAGTGCGTGTACACGACGTGGGTGACGGGCTTGCTCGTCACGTCACGGATGGCCTGTGTGACGAGTCCGCCCAGCGAGGGCGGCGCGTCGATGGCGACGACCCCGTCCTCGCACACCACGAACGCGCACTGGTATCCACCGTCGGTGATCCAGTGGACGCCGTCCTTGATCTCCTGGACCAGGTATCCGCAGCTCGGCACCCGGGGGCCGGTCGCGTTCCGGGGAATCGGGGGAATCTCGAAGCCGGAGACTGTCTGCGTCATCGTTCCTCGCATTTCGGACAGACGATTCGCCGGGGCCCGACGGACGTCGGGCCCCGGCACTGTGTGGTGCCGCGCCGTGTGGGCCGGCCGGCCGGGACCGCGGACGGTTACGAGGCCACTGCGGACCCCGCAGCGTGGGCAGTTGGCCGCCCACCGTGAGGTAGCGCCGGCCCGCGACCAGCAGTTCCTCCGCGGGGAACTGGGTGATCACTTCGCAGCCGTTCTCGGTGACCGCCAGTTCCTCCTCGATGCGGGCCGCGCCCGGTCCGTCGGCGGAGGGCCAGTAGGTCTCCAACGCGGAGACCATGCGCGCTTCGAGGACCTCGGGGTGTGCCAGCGAGACCGGTCGGGAGAAGATCGGCGTCTCCCGGATGGACAGGCCGATACCGTGGCCGTACTGAAGGGCGAACGCGGCCTCCTCGTCCGGGAGGCCGAACTCCTGGGCGGTCGGCCGGACGGACACGATGTCCGTGGTGGTGGCCCCCGGTCTCACGAGAGCGGTGGCCCGGTCCATGTGACTCACGGCACCTGACGTACGCGTTGCGCCGCGCGGGCGACGCGCTGCCGACCGCGAAGGTGCGGGGACCAGCCATGAGTTTCCCTCCACGGCGAGCGGGTTGTGGTGGGAACGAGTGTGGACGGCGGGGCGTTAATCCCCTCGAAATCGCGGAGCCGCCTACCGCCGCAGCTGCGTGACCAGGCGGCGGACCTCGGCTGACGGCGCGACCCCGAACTCGCGCATGGCCACCGTGTACCGCTGGTACAGCGCCAGCACCGAGTCGTCGCTGCCGCTGGCGTGGGCCAGCGAGATCGCCAGTTGCCACGCCTGCTCGCGGTACGGACTTGTCTTCAGTACGTCGTCGACGAGGTGCCGGGCCTCGCGGTACCGGCTGAGCCGGAACGCCATTCTGGCCGCTTCGATACGGCCGCTGGTGACGCGTTCACCGATCTCGGAGCGGCGCCGCTCCACCCACAGACTGGACAGGGACGTGAGGAACGGTCCCCGGTCGGCGTGGGCCAGCGCGTCCGTCATCGTCCGCAGGCGGGTCTCGCCGTCCTGGTGGTCGGCCTGCACCAGTGAGTCCAGGACCGTCTGGGCCGTACCGCAGACAAGTTCGGAGCAGGTGAAGTGGAAACGGTCGCCCTCCTGGTGCGGGACGAGTTCCCCGGGGAGTACTTCTCGCAACCGGTACAGCGCCTGCCGCAGGTAGCTGCGGCCTGCGGCGTTGTCGCGGCCGTCGAACAGGGCGTCGAGCAGCTCCTGACGCGATACCGCACGCCGGGCTCCGAGCAGATAGCTCAGCAGTTCCACGCTCTTGCTCAGCCGCAGGGCCGTCGGCTGCCCGTCCACGGTCAGGACCGGGTCCCCGAACTCCTCCAGCAGCAGCCGCGGAGCCCTCATGGTGACGCGCAGCGTGTGCTGGCTCGCCAGCGTGGCGGTGAGCTCGTGCCAGCGCGACATCCGGGTCGACGAGGCGTCCGCCTCCCGGACCGCCACGGCGGGAACGTCGGTCAGGGCGGCGAGCAGCAGATGCTGTGATCCCTGCGCCGTCGCTTCGGTGAGCGCGAGTTCGGCCGCCGCGTCCGACGCCTCCTCCTCGCCGTGCCGCCAGTACGCCTCCGCCAGGTAGACCGCGGCCGTGGCCAGTTCGAGGCGCCGGTCACCGCGCCGCATTCCGTCGACGCAGGCCTCCAGTTCGGCGCGCGCCTCGTCGTCGTGGTTGCGGAGGAGGAGGGACAGTCCCCGCCACAGCCGGCTGAGCTCCCGGCTGAACGCGTACTCGGCCGCGCCGCCCGCCTCGGCCTCGGCAAGGGCGCGATCGGCCGCCTCGGTGTCCTGGTGGAGGCGCAGGCACAGCTTCGCCTCGTTGAGCAGGCCGAAGACGTGGTACAGCCGGGAGCCCGTCTCGGCGATCAGCCGGCGGCCGCGCTCCAGCGCGGCCCACGCCTCGTCCTCCCGGCCGAGGTCGACCATCAGGTCGACCGCGTCGAACGCGTGCAGCCAGGGTGGCTGCCATGCGTCGCGGCGTACCTCGTACATCTCCATGGCCTCGTCGAGGCGGCCTGTCGCCCGCAGGCCGGCGATCACCCACGGCGCTCCGAGGACCGTCCGCCACGGGTCGAACGCGGCGGGCCGGTCCAGCCCGCTGAGGCGGCCGCGGAAGTACGCGACCCGCATCAGCAGCCCGTCCACCGTGCCCGAAGGGGTCGGCGCGTAGTCGGGGAAAGGCGGCGAACTGCCGTCCGCCAGCGCCAGGAGGTTCTCGGCGACCTCCCGGGCGCGGCCTGCGGGGAGCCGGTCGGCCAGCGTGCGTGCCTCGCTCAGGCGGCCGGAGTGCCACAGGCACCACGCCGCCAGGAGTAACGCCTCCTCGAAATGAGGTGAGTCGGGTCCGGGGAGCCAGTCGTAGCCGTAGCGGGCGAGGAGTTCGTTGCCGCGCCCGCACTGTTCGAGGGCGAACGAGACACGCAGGACCACGGTGCCGACCTCCGGCGTCGGCGTCCTTCCGGAGGCGTCCATGGCGTCCAGCCACCGGGCCGCCGAAGCGAAGTCCATCCTGGCCACCAGATCGGGGAGGGCTACGGCGGCCTGCCGCCACGCGTCCTCCGTGTCGCCCAGGCGCAGGAGCGCGTCCACGGCCTCCTCCAGAGCGCCCTCCTGCACCAGGAGGTCGGCGTGCAGCCGGTGCAGGCGGCGCACCGTCCCCGGGTCCTCCGTGCCGGCCAGTTCACCGGCCAGGAACTCCCGGAACTGGGGGTGCGGGGTCAGTCTGGCACCGTCCCGTGACCAGCTTACGGGCAGCCGCTTGGCGCGCAGCCGGGTCATCACCCGGGCGGCGTCGGCCTGGCCCAGCGCCATCGCGTCCGCGGCCGAGATCTCGGACAGGGGGCTGGTGTGCAGCAGGAAGGTGCGTTCGTCCGCTGAGAGGGTGCGGAGGATGTTGGCGGAGAGGTAGTCGCGCAGGGCGTCGGGCCGGTGACCGGCGAGTTCCGCCGACCGCCACCCCTCGAACAGCACCCCCGCCACCCAGCCGCCCGTCAGGTCGACGACACCCTGGACGTCGACGTCGGGTCTGCCGATCAGCCGCAGGGCCTGCGCCGCCTCGCCGGTGTCGAACGCGAGGTCTTCCTCGCCCAGTTCACCCACGCGGGAGAGGTCGCTGATCGACTCCGGGGCCAGCGGGATAGCCGTACGGGAGATCAGCACCAGGTTGACGCCTGCGGGCAGGTACCGGGCCAGGGACGACAGGACCGTGGCAGACGCCTCGTCGGCGGTGACCCGCTCGACGTTGTCGCACACCAGCACCAGTCGGCTGTCCTGCAGGCTCTCCGCGAGCAGCCCGGCGGCCTCACCGGTCCGGATGCCGTTGCGCAGGGCGTCGGAGGCGATACGGGCGGCGGCGGGAACGCTGGACTCGACAGCGGCTTCGAGATACACGAGCAGCCGGCCGGGCGCCTGTTCCGTGCCGTCGAGCGACAGCCAGGCGACGGGGCGGCCGAGATCGCGCAGCGCCAGGGCGACTGCCGTGGTCTTCCCGCCACCGGCGGTCGCGCACACGGTGACCACGGGGTGGTGCTCGACGAGGGAGCGGATCCGCGCGGTCAGCCGGTCCCGTCCGACGATGTCGTCCCCGGGCTCGGGCGCCGCGAGCTTGCGCCGGATCACCATCCGCCGGCCGTCCGCACCGGAACCGCGATCGTCGTCCACCTGGCCCGCCCCATCCTGGTCAGCACCACGCGCCGCCGGGCCGGCGGCCTCTGCCGCCGGCCCGGACCACGCGGCGGCCGCGATCCCACGGTGTCAATCATCGATACCACCGTGGCACCGGTCAAGCGTGGTTTCTCCGTGATTAACAGGCCTGTCCCCGGCGCGAGGCCGTGCCGGGGGACCGTGTCATCCGAAGGCCTCCGGGGTGCGGAAGTACGCCTTGCCGTCCGGGTAGGACACCAGCTCGCACTGCAGCCCCCACGGGGACAGGAAGTAGACCCACCGCTGTCCCTCGTGCGGGCCCCTGCTGTTCTTCGGGTCCCCGAGCACGCGCAGACCGCGCCGCCGCAGATCCGCGACCGCGGCGTCCAAGTCGTCGACGTAGAGGGCGAGGTGATGGCCACCGACGTCGCTGTTGCGCGGCGGGTCCAGCCGCTGGTCCGGCGCCTCGTACTCGAAGACCTCAAGGATCGCCTGACCGCCGACGCGGAAGAAGTTGATCCGCGGCGACACCGCCCTGTCGTGCACGTTGAGGTTCTCACTCATCCAGTGGCCCTCGTCGTCCCGCAGCGGCCCGAGCCGGTACAGGTACTCGAAGCCGAGCACGTCTTCGAGGAACTCGCGCGCCTGGTCCAGATCGGGAACGGTGATCCCGAAGTGATCGACGCGGGTGAGACCGGGGATGGGCATCAGACCTCCATGGAAGGATTCTGTCGTGTGGGGTGGGCGGGTCACGGGAAGACCACGGTCCGGTTCCCGTCCAGCAGGACTCGGTTCTCGGTGTGCCAGCGGACCGCGCGGGACAGCGCCAGGCATTCCACGTCCCGGCCGAGGGTGGTGGCCTCGGCAGCGGTCATGGAATGGTCGACGCGCGCGACCTCCTGCTCGATGATGGGGCCCTCGTCGAGATCCGGGGTCACGTAGTGCGCGGTGGCACCGACAAGCTTCACCCCTCGTGCGTGGGCCTGGTGGTACGGCCGGGCGCCCTTGAAGCTGGGGAGCATCGAATGGTGGATGTTGATGGCACGCCCCTCCAGCTTCTTGCACAGCTCCGGCGAGAGGATCTGCATGTAACGGGCGAGCACCACGAGGTCCACCCCGAGGTCGTCGATCAGATCGAGGACCTCGGCCTCCGCGGCCGGCTTGGTCTCCGGCGTGACGGGGATGTGGTGGTAGGCGGTGCCGTAGGTCCCGGCCAGGCGACGCAGATCCGGGTGGTTGGACACCACCGCGGCGACCTCGGCGTTCAGGCCGCCGTTGAAGGCACGGAACAGCAGGTCGTTGACGCAGTGGCCGAACCGGCTGGCCATGATCAGAATCCGCTGCGGTCTGCTGCCGTCGATCAGCCGCCACTCCATGGAGAACCGCTCCGGAACGCCGG
Source organism: Streptomyces sp. NPDC048211 (assembly GCF_043202315.1). NCBI lineage: Bacteria > Bacillati > Actinomycetota > Actinomycetes > Kitasatosporales > Streptomycetaceae > Streptomyces > Streptomyces sp. NPDC048211. The sequence goes on along the minus strand of NZ_JBIDAD010000003.1, from coordinate 680,026 downwards.
TGAAGTCCGCTCGCAGCGTCTCCAAGGTGGTCAGCGGGTCCAGTGCCTCGAACTCCACCCGCATGAAGAAGGTGCCCTCACGGTGTTCGCCGAACTGCTGGCTCTCCACGATGGTGCACCCGTTCCCGAGAAGGAACGCCGAGACCGCGTGCACGATGCCGGGGCGGTCGGGGCACTTCAGGGTGAGGACGTAACGGGGCGCGGTCATGCGGTGTCACCTCCCGCGCTGCGGAGGTCGGCGCCCGGACGGCACCGGCGTGGCCCGGTCACACCAGCGGCCGGGTGCTGAGGGTGGCGCGGATGTGTCGCTGGACGTGCCGCTCGACGGTGGGCTTGGCCGAACCGCCGTTCTCCTCACCGACCACGATCGTCACCTCACGACCGTCGACGGCCTCGGCCTCGTCGACCATGGCCAGCGACGACCAGCCACCCACGTTGACGGTGTAGCCGGCGTTCGCGGAGACGCCCACCAGCCGTCCGTCGACGAGGACCTTGTCGTAGGACCCGGTGGCGTAGTTGGAGACGGGCATCTCCAGGTACTTCGTGTGAGGTCCGGCGCCGAACAGGCTGTCACCGATCAGCGCGGCCGTGTCCCGGTCGTTCCAGCGCAGCCACACCTTCCTGCGGTGGGGCCCGTCGGCCATCCGCTCCAGAGCCGCGCGTCCGACGAACTCGTGGTCGAACCTGATGACGCGCCCGTAGCCGAGGTCCCACGGTGTGACGTAGTAGTCCTCGATATCGTCCGACACGAAACTTCCGCCGACGGAGGCGTTCGCCTCGAAGCCCTCCGCGGACAGCCACTCCCGGAAGGGTTTCATCGCCTCACCTGTGTAGATGGCGGGTACGGGTGCGGGAATCCAGCCGGACTCCACGGCGGTGGCCGGATAGGCGCGTGCGCCGCCCTGGCGCAGCCCGTACTCCTGCCCGGCCGCCAGCAGTGCCGCCCGGACCGCATCGCCGTGTTCCGACGGACCGACCAGTTCGAGGCCGGTGAACTCCTCGCCGGGGGCCCCGACCATGGTGTGGTTCAGCGCGCGGATCGGGACGCCCGCGATCTCGAACTCCCCCATGGCGAAGAACCTGATGCGTGGGAGCGGTGCTCCCACCGCCTTCTCGACGATCCTGTGGGTGGCCGGTCCGTTGAGCTGGAACCGGAACGTGAGCCTTCTGCCCTCGTTGGCGAGGGATCGCTCGTCGCGGGTGACATCCACCCGGTAGTTCCCCGTCTCGGCGTGGAAGGCGGCCCAGTTGGGTGCGACCGGGCGTCCGACCAGGCTGAACTCGTCGTCCTCGAAGGCGAACAGGATGGCGTCACCGACGAAGTACCCGTCAAAGTTGCATGCCACGAACTGCTTCGCCTTGTTCCTGCCGAAGTTCTTGAAACCGTTCACACCGAGATCGGACATCAGCCGCAGCGCGTCCGGGCCCTTGAAGTAGATGTCCGTCATGTGGTGGGACTGGTCGAACAGCACGGCGGTCTCCCGCCACGCACGCTGCTCGTCCCGCCAGTTCGTGTACTCCGCGCGCATCGGATATGCGTACGGGCCCTGGGGCGCGTTCTGCAGCATGTGCGCGGCATTGCCGGCCTGCTGGATCTTCTCTTCGAGATTCATGGAACTCACGCTTGTCCCTCTGTGCGCAGAAGATGATGGTCGTCACGAAGCCAGATGGTGGGAACCATCCGGATTTCTCGCACCGCCGGTGCGGGACAGCCAGTCGAGTGTGACGTCGACCTGGTTGAAGGAGAACAAATGCAGGCCTTCGACCGAGAAATCGGCGAAGGATATGTCGTCGTGGACCGCGTGCAGCAGGTCCATGGGCTCGTAGGCGCGCCCGAGCAGCAGACTGCCGACCATGCCGTGCTGTTTGGACAGGAACCGGACGGACTGGCCGACACCGATCCGCACCGAGAGTTCGATCAGCTTCCTGATCTGCAGCGGGGCGGCCACGCCGATACGCAGGGGCAGACGTATCCCGCGCTCGCGAGCGGTCCGCAGCCAGCCGGCGAGGGCCGCCCCGTCGAAGCACAGCTGGCTGACCATGTAGTCGGCGTAACTCTGCTTGCGCAACAGGGCGTCGAACAGCACGTCGTCCGCCACCTTCGGGTGCCCCTCCGGGTAGCAGCCGATCCCGAGCCGTGTCAGCCCGTGGTCGAACTCGCCCAGTTCCTCCAGGATTTCCGCAGCTTCGCCGAATCGGCCTGCGGGCTTCTCGCCGTCGCCGCCGATGACGAACATCTCGTCGACCCCGAGATCCGTCACCGTTCGCACGAACTCCCGGAGTGCCCGCCGGTCCTCGACCATGCGGGCCGCCAGGTGCGGGACGACCCGGTGACCCGAGCGGCAGGCCGCGGCCACGTGGTCGAGCGTGCGGGAGAGCCCGAACCTGGGCGAGCACGTCACGCTGATGGTCGTTCCGGCCGGCACGGCAGCCGCCTTCTCCTGTGCACCCTTCAGGGGAATGATCTCGATACTCGACCGGCGGACGATGCCGTCGACCAGAATTCCTGGGTCAGCAGATTGCGCCATGGCAGTTCTCCGCTTTCTTGAGCTGGAACACATCGGATCCCGTCACGCGTCGGACCCGGAGAGATCTGGAAGATCGTAGGGACACGCGTGTTAGCCGCTCGTTAACCGAATCCGTACGGAGTGAGCCGGGCCGTTAGTCGCGCTTGTCGCCGGCCTGTTCGGGGCGCACGCTCGCCGGCAGCGGCATTGACGCTGCGCAGGTGAAAAGCGAACGGAGATCTCGGACGATGACGCTCGGAATTCGACTTGACGGACGTACGGCGCTGATCACGGGGGGCGGCAGCGGCCTCGGTCTGGCCATGGCAGAGGCGCTGCACGCGCAGGGCGCCGCGGTGGCCGTCCTGGGGCGCACCAAGGCGAAGCTGGAGGCCGCCGAGCAGCGGATCGCCGCGGCCGGCGACGGCCGGGTGCTTTCCGTGGCCGCCGATGTGAACGACGACGACGCGGTGGCCGGCGCGCTGCGTCAGGTGCATGAGTGGCAGGGGCGGCTGGACATCGTCATCAACTGCGCCGCCCCGCTGCTGGCCGTCGGTCCGCTGGCCGATGCCGACGAAGCGGCGGTGAGCGAAGCGCTCCGGGCCAAGACCGTGGGCTACCACCGGGTGGCTCGTGCCGCGCTGCCGCTCATCGAGAAGGGCGGCACCGGACGCATCATCAACGTGGCGGGGATGGCGGCGCACGTGCTGGTTCCGAACATCGGTGTGGCCGCGGTGGTGAACGGCGCGGTCGTCGCCTTGACCAGCTATCTCGCCGCCGAAGCGGCCCCCCGGGGAGTCCTCGTGAACGCCATCTCGCCGGGCATGACGCTGACGCAGACCTGGCTGGACCGTCATGCGGCCACCGCGGAGGCCAAGGGCATCACGCCCGAGCAGGTACGGGACGGCATGGTCGAGAACCTCGGGATCCGCCTCGGGCGGTGGGCGCGGCCGGAGGAGATCGCGGCAGCTGCCGTGTACCTGGCCTCGGACCTCGCCTCATATGTGACCGGTCAGACCCTCCAGGTCGACGGCGGTCTCGGCAAGTCCGTTATCTGACGGCCGGTGAGGGAGGCCTCGGCGACATGGGCCGGGGCATGGCCCGCCGTCTGCTCCAGGGCTACGGCAGCGCCATGGCGGACCGCGCGTATCCGCCGGCCGGCTTCCGTACCGCGCTGGGCGGCAAGGACCTCGGTCCTGCCATGTGTTCATCCCTGGCCCGTGGTTGTCCGCCCGGTCGCACCCATGGCCACGCCCCTGCCTCAGGAGCGTGGCCATGTCCTCACCCACGGCTCGGTGATCGCGCGCAGTGGTCATCCAGAGACGTCGGCCACAAGGAGCACAGGACTGCTCGGTTGTGGCTCCTGCCGGTTGCCGTCGCAGAAGGCGCTCGTGCCTGCGGACTCGCCCGTCGGGGGAGGGGCGTGGACTTACGGGTGCGCCGTGTTACGTGAGAGTGCTGAGCGGGATGCTGACGTACGACGGGGCGTCCTGCGACGAGCTGAGCTCGATCCCGGACGGGGCGCGGTTGGCGTCCGCGTAGAACGGGTCGTGGGTGTCGATGATCAGCTGGAGCCGGCGCCCCTTGTTCAGGACGTAGTGGGCCGGCTGGAGGGGAACGGTCACCGTCGTGGCCCGGCCCGGTTGCTCGTTGGTGACGGTGATGGGGGCGTTGGTGATGATCGCGGCCTTTCCGGTCGCCGGGTCGCAGTCCATCAGGTACGCCACGATCGTGGCCTCCAGGGCCTGCGGCGTCACGGTCACCCGCAGCTCCAGCTCGCCCTGGACGCGCATGGGCTGCTCCAGCGGCTCCGTGGTCCAGACGGCGGCGAGACCGCGGTCGACCTCGGCGGTCCTGTAGACGTGCGGGAAGCCCGTGCGCTCGGCCAGGCCGGTCTCGATGAGTTTCGGGGCGACGACGACCTCGTCGTTCTGCACGGAGACCTTGACGGGGCGGACCCAGTCCGACTGCGGCGCCTCCCCGGTCAGCAGCCCGTCGCGCTCACCGGCGGCCGCGTCGGTGAGGTGGAACCGCTTCGGGGGGAGGGCGTAACTCTCCCAGTCGTCGTGGTGGAGGTCGGACAGCAGGTTGTGCATGTACTCCGAACGGACCCCGTACGAGGGCGTGGCCCCGTCGCTCGCCGTGCCCCCGAGGTGGTGGTCCATCCACCGGTAGGCCATCTCGGTCGGCTTGGAGACCAGGCCGGCCAGGCCGGGCAGCTCGCCGTTGCCGTGGTCCCCGATCTGGACGAGCAGTGACTTGGGTCCGGTGAGGCGGTTGAACATGTCGACGACGGCCGGAACAGAGAAGATCGTCTCGTGCCAGGCGGTGGTCAGCAGGATCGGGACCTGGTTGTCGTTGTACGCCTGGAGGCAGTTCTTCGGCGACCTGGTCGCGGCGAACTCCCTGACCACGTCGTCGATGACGTTCCCGCGGATCTTCTGGATGACGTCCCGGAACTCCTCCGAGCACCGTTCTTCGCCGAACAGCTTCACGAGTGCCTCGAAGGCCGCCAGGTGCCGGGTGCCGTTCTCGTACAGCGACGCGAACAGGTCGCCCCAGGCGCTCGTGCCGGCCACGGCCCTGATCCTGGGATCGTTCCCGGCGAGCAGCAGGCTCGTACCGGCGCCGTAGGAGGCGCCGAAGCAGCCGATCCGGTCCGGGTCGACCGCGTCGAGCTCGGCCAGCGTCGTGACGATCTCGATGGCGTCCTCCACGTCCTGCGGTCCGGCGACGTGGATCTCGCCCCCGGACTTGGCCAGGCCGCGCTGGCTGTAGGTCAGCACCACATAGCCGCCGATCGCCCAGCGCGGGAGCATGGCCAGGTAGGACAAGCGGCCGAGTGGGGACAGCGGGGCGGGCATGAGGATCGCGGGACACTTCCCGGCCGGGACGTCGCGCGGGACGCTCAGCGATGCATCGATCAGCGTCCCGTCCGCCATGGCGATCGAGAGCTGCTGGTACCCGGCGATCTCCGCGTACGTCTCGTAGGCGTCCGCCAGGCCCCACTGGTCCAGCCGGCCGATGCGGCGCGGCGAGGGGTCGAGTAACGCCTGCTCGATCGCGTCCAGCTTGGAGCTGTCGTCGGCGCTGATCGCGAACGGGTTCGGCGAGTTTTCGTCAACGGGCATGGCTGGGGCCGCCTTCCATGGCAGGGGTGTGGTGTCGAAGTGACAACTCCATGATCTCCGCGTGGTGATCACAACGGAGAGAAGTCCGGCTTCGCTCCCTCATTTGAGTGAGCGCGATGAACTAAACGCTCGGCAAACGGCAGTTGGATGGGCTGCCACCTCGGACGTCACCGGCGGTGGGGTTGGACAACGGAGGTCGGCAACCTCACGTGAGGCCGCGCCTCCCGTGTCGTGCGACTGTCCGATATTTACACGTTGACGGGGTGCGGGGCGCGCTCATGGAGGGTGGGTGGCATCGGCTCCGTAGTCGTGGGAGTGGGCGACCTCCGTGGAGGCGGGAGCCTGCGGGCCCTGAGCGCCGGCTGGCCGCGTGGGCTGCGTCCACGCAGGGGAAACATCAGCGTGTTGCACGGGTTGATCGGGTGATCACCGGTGTGTTCCGGAGAAGTCCTGGGACGACCCCGCCAGGATGCGCGCCATGCGTCTACTTCCCTCACGGCCGCTTCGCGTGCTGCTCCCCGTCCTGAGTGCGGTCACACTGGTGTCGACCGCGGCCGTATCAGTGGCCACCGCGGTCGAGCCCTGCGGTTCGGTCATCACCGCACCGCTGGCCCCACGCGTGGCCGACGGCGATCCCTGCCCCAGCGCCGACCCGGTCGTGTGCCGCATCCGCGTCCTGCCGATGGACCAGAAGGTCGAGGCTCAGCGGACCCGGATGCGCTACCACGCCCTCCTGGAAGACATGCACCGTACCGAAGCCGCCATGCGGTCGGCCGGGGCCTCCGAGGAGGAGATCGCCCGGGAACTCGTCGACATGCGCAACCAGGCGAAGGAGATCACCCGCGCGGGCATGACCCCGGGCGAGGTCGCCATCCTGGAACAGCGCAACCGCGAGAAGTACGGCAATCCCCTCGGCCCCACCGCCGATCAGCTCTACGCCAAGTACGGCTCGTGGAAGAAGGTCAGCGACGCCGCCATGCGCACCAGCTACGCCGTCGACCGCGAACTGAGCCTCGAATACCGTCCCTGCCCCGTCTGACCGGCAGCGGCCGCGCCAGTGCTCCCCGAGGCGCGAACGCGCGTGCACTGATCGGGACAGGCCGAGGCGTCAGCCCGACGCCTCGGCCGTCCCTGGGGCGCGGGCGATCGGGGGAGTGCACCCGGCCCGGCCACAGACCTCCACTCCCGGCGGCCGTGCCGACGTCGTTCCTGCCCGGCCGGTGGGACCCGAGTACGGGGGAGGCTCAGGACCTCTACCGGCCGTGCGGGGTTCGGTGGTTGCCGGAGCTCCTGAGCTGCGCACCGCCTGATGCGCCGGAGGCCCCACGGTCCGAGGACCGCCACCCCGCGCCGCGGTGGCGCAGGGGCGCGGGGTAGCGGACGTGTGGTCCGCCGGCGGCTTCCCCGCGTCGTCTGCCGCCGGCTTCCCCGCGTGGTGCGCCGGCCTGCTGCAGACCGGCGTGGTGAGCGGGCCCGGGCACGGCGCTCGTGGCCCTGCCCGGACACGCCCCGCAGGGCGACACCGCGGCCTCCGGCCGGTGTGTCGCCGAAGGCATCGACGAACTGTCCGTCCTCGTTCGGAACGGCGCCCACTACCGCTTGGCGGCCACGAAACCCCACTGGTCGACCGGCTCGCCGACGACGGGTCCGTCCGGGCGCCACAGACTGATCGAGCCGAAGCCCGGCTCCACCAGTTCGAGTCCGTCCGCGAAGGTCCCCATGATCTCCTTGGGGCGCGAGATGTAGGGCATGGCCCCGCCACTCGCGTACTCCTCGGAACCGGCCTCGGTCTCCGGCGTGCCGATGGTGTCGCAGAGCATCAGGTGGCTGCCCGCGGGCAGGGCGTCCAAGTAGCTGCGGAGCAGCGCCGCCGCCTCACCCGAGTCCGCGATGTGTCCCAGCGTCGAGAGCACCATCACGGCGACCGGCTTGTCGAGGTCCAGGGTCCTGGCGGCCTCGCGCAGCACGGTCTTCGCGTCCGTCAGGTCCGCGTGCACATAGTCCGTCGCCCCCTCGGGCCGGCTGGTCAGCAGGGCGCGTGCGTGAGCCAGGACGATCGGGTCGTTGTCCACGTACACGATGCGTGCCGTCGGATCGACGTCCTGGGCCACCTCGTGCGTCGCGTTGGCCGTCGGCAGACCCGTGCCGAGATCCAGGAATTGCCGCACCCCTGCCTCACCGGCCAGATAGCGCACCGCTCGCGCCTGGAACGCCCGGGAGGCGCGCGCTATCTCGATGATCTGCGGGTACAGCTCCTCCATCGTCGCCCCGAGCCGGCGGTCCACCTCGTAGTTGTCCTTGCCGCCCAGCCAGTAGTTCCACACCCGCGCCGAATGCGGCGTGCCCGTGTCGATCTCGTCCACCGGCGTCCGGGTGCCCTGCTCGTCAGTCATCGGCCCTCTTCGTGTCTTGCATCGGCTGCGCGTACGACTCCGTACCGCGCACGCCCATGCTTCCTCACCGGCATCGTCCGCACCAGCCCGGCAGGGGGAGCAACTCCCTTACAGGATACGGAGACAGACCTGGTCAGCCAGTGGTCCGGCCCTCGGGGCTCCGCCCCGCGCACCCGCGTCACTCGGTCCGGAGCGCTCCGGCACGTCCCGACGCCGTGTCCGCGGAGTCCCGTCCGGCCCGCGGTATCCGGCACGCACACGCGCGGCGTCGCCGAGGTCCCCGGGCAGCTCCGCTGCCCGGGCACTCCGACGCCTTGCGACAGCACCCACCGGACGCCGCGGGCCCCGGCCTTCGGGCGGACGACGTCAGTCCCGGACAGCCCTCAGAAGAAGCCGAGCTTCTTCGGCGCGTACGAGACCAGGAGGTTCTTCGTCTGCTGGTAGTGCTCCAGCATCATCCTGTGGTTCTCCCTGCCGATACCCGACTGCTTGTATCCGCCGAAAGCCGCGTGGGCGGGATAGGCGTGGTAGCAGTTCGTCCAGACCCTGCCCGCCTTGATGGCCCGGCCGGCCCGGTAGGCGGTGTTGGTGTCCCGGGTCCATACCCCCGCGCCGAGCCCGTAGAGCGTGTCGTTCGCCGTCCTGATCCCTTCGTCGAAGTCCGAGAAGGACGTCACGGCAACCACGGGGCCGAAGATCTCCTCCTGGAAGACCCGCATCCGGTTGTCCCCCTCGAAGATCGTCGGCTGGACGTAGTAACCGCCCGCCAACTCACCTCCGTGCTCAACACGCTGACCACCGGTCAGTACCTTCGCACCCTCCTGCTGGCCGATCTCGAGGTACGAGAGGATCTTCTTCAGCTGTTCGTCGGAGGCCTGCGCGCCGATCATCGTGTCGGTGTCCAGAGGGTGCCCCGGCACGATCTTCTCCGTACGGGCGATGCCCGCTTCGAGGAACTCGCCGTAGTGTCCGCGCTGGATCAGCGCCCGCGAGGGACACGTGCACACCTCGCCCTGGTTCAGGGCGAACATGGTGAAGCCCTCCAGTGCCTTGTCGCGGAAGTCGTCGTCCAGCGCCCATACGTCGTCGAAGAAGAGGTTCGGCGACTTGCCACCCAGCTCCAGCGTGACGGGCTTCAGGTTCTCCGAGGCGTACTGCATGATCAGCCGCCCCGTCGCGGTCTCGCCGGTGAAGGCGATCTTCGCGACCCGCGGACTCGAGGCGAGCGGCTTGCCCGCCTCCGCGCCGAAGCCGTTGAGGATGTTGACGACGCCAGGGGGCAGCAGATCCGCGACCAGGCTCATCCACACATGGATCGACGCGGGGGTCTGCTCCGCCGGCTTGAGGACCACCGCGTTTCCGGCAGCCAGCGCGGGAGCGAGCTTCCAGACCGCCATCAGGATGGGGAAGTTCCACGGAATGATCTGAGCCACCACACCCAGCGGCTCGTGGAAGTGGTACGCGACGGTGTCCTCGTCGATCTCGCTGAGCGAGCCCTCCTGCGCGCGCAGCGCACCCGCGAAGTACCGGAAGTGGTCGATGGCCAGCGGGATGTCCGCGGCCAGCGTCTCGCGCACCGGCTTGCCGTTCTCCCAGCTCTCGGCGACCGCCAGCTCCTCCAGGTGCTCCTCCATGCGGTCGGCGATCTTGTTCAGGACGGTCGCGCGGTCGGCCGCGGACACGGCGCCCCAGGCTGGGGCCGCCGCATGGGCGGCGTCCAGGGCGCTCTCGACGTCGGCCTCGGTCCCGCGGGCGATCTCCGTGAAGGGGCGGCCGTTGACGGGGCTCGGGTTCTCGAAGTACTGACCACGGGCCGGCGGGACGTAGGCGCCACCGATCCAGTGGTCGTAACGGGACTCGTACGAGACGATGGCGCCCTCGGTGCCCGGCGCGGCGTAACGGGTCATCTCTGTGGCCTCCCGGATCCGGTGCCGCCCGCCGTTGGGCGGCCCTCGGCGCGAGACTAGGCAGCACGACGTTGCAACACCGTTGCGACGGACCGTCCCTGTGACCTCAGGCGCGCAGCTCCGCGTCGAGCGCCCGGACCCTGGCCAGGAGTTCCGCCCGGCGCTCCGGGGGCGCCGCCGCCGCGAGTGCCCGCCAGACGGAGAGGTCCTCCGCGCCCCACGGGCTGTGCGCCCAGTCGGCGAGCAATCCCGGATCGCCGCGGCCGATCAGCGCGGCCCGCAGCCGGCCGGCGATCCGGTCACGCTGCCGGACGACCGCCGGTGCCTGCGAGTGGGGCAGCAGGGGGCCCGCGTACGCGCCGAGCGCCGCCGCCACCGCCCCGGACTCCAGCCTGCGCGCGACGGTGTCGAAGTCCGCGTCCACCGGCTCACCCAGCCGGTACGGACGCGAGCGCAGCAGCTCGGGTCCCAGAAGCCGTCGCAGCCGCGCGAGTTCGGCCCGCATCGTCACCGGGGAGACCGACTCGTCCTCGTACAGCGCGATCAGCAGTTCGTCACCTCCGAGACCTTCCGGATGGAGGGCCAGCGTCACCATGATCTCGCTGTGGCGTCTGCTGAGCCGGATCCCGCGCCCGCCCAGGACCAGCAGCGCCTCGTCGCCGCCGAGCGCGGACAGCCGTGCCGACCCAGCCACGGGCCGTGGGGCGACGAGTGCGAGCTGGGACTCTGCCGCACGTGCCACGGCCTGCACGAAGGCCAGGCTGTGCGGATGCGCCAGCCCGTTCCCTCCGGTGATGTCGACGGCACCGAGCACCCGCCCCGTATGCGGATCGTGCAGGGGCGCCGCAGCGCACGTCCACTGCTGGACCGGCCGGAGGAAGTGCTCGGCGGCGAACACCTGGACCGGCCGGTCGATCGCGAGTGCCGTGCCGGGCGCGTTCGTCCCGGCCTCCGACTCGGCCCAGCGGGCGCCCTCGACGAAGTTCATCCGCTCCGCGCGCCGACGGGCTCGCGCATGCCCCTCGACCCACAGCAGCCTGCCGTGCGCGTCGCAGACCGCCAGCAGATGTTCGCCGTCCATGGCGTAGGCACTCATGAGCTCGCGGATCACCGGCATGACGTGAGCCAGTGGATGCGTGTCCCGGTACGGGCCGAGTTCGCTCGCGCCGAGCTCGACCGATGCCGCCCCGTCCGGACTGACCCGGGCGCGGGCCGACCGTCGCCACGACTGCGCCACCACGGACCGGACCGGTGTCTCCAGCCGTCCGTCGGAGGTGAACACCTCGTGCGCACGTCGCAGTTCACCGAGCCGGACGCCGGGGTTCGCGTCGGCGGCCAGAGCCACCCAGGGATCCGTCAACTCGCCCTCCCGTCCGCGGTGGCATTCCTGCCCATCGTCGGGGCAACGGCCGTCCGCGACAACCGCTGGGCCGGGACAATCCCCCTCGGGACCCGGGCACGGCGGCGGTGACCGAGCCCGAAGTCCCAGGGCCCGGGTCAGCCGTCGCGGGGCGGTACCGCTCGTCCGGTTTCAGTGGGTGGGCGCCGGGGGAAGACAGCCGGTCTCCGGGAAATGGCCGTTGACGTCCGTCCAGACGCGCTCCCGGGTGATGGCGCCGGTGACGCAGGCGGACGTACCGATCCAGATTCCGTAGACGCTGCCCCGGGCGGACTCCTGGCCGCTGTGGGTGGACCACGGCTCCACGGCCAGGCGGGCGGGAGAGGCCAGCCGCGCGAGCGCCGGCCGGACCTGCTCGGGTTGAATCCGATTCTGACGCCTGAGTTTCTCGAGGGCCGACCGGATCTCCTCGGCCTTCTCGTGCGCGCGCTCCTCGTCCGCCGCAGTGGGGGGCTCCGGGCGCAGGGCCTGGTTGTTGTCGCCGTGGCCGGGGGGCTCATTCACCGGGGTGCCGTCGCCGGAAGGTGTCCGGCGGTCCGACTCGTTCGACGTCTGGGTGCCGTTGAGATTGGAGAAGAGATCATCCGCGCTCTTCCCGCAGCTCGTCAGAGCGAAGACACAGAGCAGGGTGATCGAGGCCGTCCTGGTACGTCGGGTCATGCTTGCCATTCTCCCCGGGAGAGACCACGGCACCCTGAGTACGGGTACTCAGCAGTCGCCCGCAATCCGGCGCCGTTCCTCCCGTTGCGTGAGTGCGGGGCCCCTCGAAGAGGAGCCCCGCACGGGTTGGTCGTACGTACGCGTGTTACATGTTCATCCCAGCGAGGGTGCGCTCAAACGCGTTCGCGTAGAGGCGGGCTCCCGCGATCTTCGGGTGGAACGACTGGGCGGACAGGCCGAAGTTCTCCAGGATCGGGTAGTCCGTCGCGGGCTTGTCGGAGTCCACAAGCGTCTTGACGACGCCATGGATCGACTCCGGGTCTCCGCAGATGGCCTTCCCCGCGAAGTCGGTCTTCGGGTTGGAGAACCAGGCACTGATGCCTGCCGCGGTGGCGTCGTTGACCGCTCCCTGCATCTCCGTCGAGAGGGTGTCGGCGACGGAGTTGAGCCAGTCCGAGGAGCCGGCCGACAGACCGATCTGGAATCCGGGGATCGTGATACTCAGGCATGCGCCGCGGTCCTCGATCAGCGGCGGGTAGCCCATGAGCGCGATCTTCGCCTTCGGAGCCCTTTCGTGGATCTCCTTCAGCGTCTTCACGATGTCCGGTCGGACGATCTCCTTCACGATGCCGACCATGGCTGTCTCCAGGGGCTGGCCGACGAACTTGCGGTCGCGATCACCGACCGGGCCGTCCATATCGTCCTCTGTGAACACCTTGTCCTTGCAGTTGGTGTTCACGGCGAGCAGGCACTTCTGGATGATGCTGGAGAACCGGGTGTCGTTGCCGCCGACGGAGATCGTGACCAGGGTGGTATTGGCGTCGAGGTATCCCTGGTCCATCTGAGCCTTCTCACCGCCATTGCCCTGACGGTTTCCGTTGTGCACCACGTTGTAGGTGCGAGCGCCCGAGCAGGCGATCAGGTGATAGTCCATGCTCGATCCGTTGCCGTCGGCCAGTGCGCCGATCGACGCGGACCGGCCGGGAATGGTGGCCTGCCGGGACCACGCCTGGGTCGAGCGGTGGCAGGCGTCCCGGGTGTTCCCGTTCTGCGTGTCGAGGTAGTTCGTCTCCGGGTAGTAGTCCCGGTTGCCTTCGGACGCCCCTTCACCCGAGGAGAAGGAGTCGCCCATGGCGACGACGAAGTCCTTCGGCTTGGCCGACAGCGGCTGGAAGGCGACCGAGTCCCAGGCGATGTCCTCGTCACCTGTCCCGTCGTCCGTGTCGGTGTCGAGCGTCACGGACGGGGTGCCGGTGAAGTTGAACACACCGAGGTCGACCCACTCGTTCTTCCTGATCCGCTGAGGATGGACGCGAACCGGCTCCTTGCCGGCTGCGGCGCCGGTGCCCCCGATCTTGTACGCGGCCTGGCGCGTGTGTGCGCCGTGGTCCGGCATGTGGACGAAGACCCGCATCCAGCCCCGGGTGGAGCTGTTGAGTGTCCACTTTCCGCTGACTTCGAGTCGCTTGCCATCAGCTGTGGCGAGCCAGCGTGTATGGCCCATCCAGAAATGGTTCCCGTTGCCCGCGCCTATCTGATGCAGGTCCACCTTGGACGGGTACTTGCCGTTCTCACTGGCGAAGGTGAAGTCGAATGAACCATTGGAGCTGACCGCGCAGGTCCGCCCGGCGGATCCGGCGGGAACGGTGCCGTTGGGCAGGTCGTCCACGATCAACGACCCCGTCGGCAGCCCGGTGTTGCAGCGCGGCGGATACGAGTTCGCATCCGGTTGTTCAGGGTAGGTGTCATCAAAGCGGTGAACCGGATTTCCGCACCGGGCCTCGGTGGTGCAGTTCTTCCAGGCGACGGGCTCGTTCCACCAGCACTTCAGATAGAGCGGGTTGTCCGTGTAGGGGTCGCCGGGCAGGGCGCACGGCCCCTTGCCGTCATCGTTGGAGGCGCCTTCACCGATCATCGAGGGCACGCAGGTGTTCTGGCTCCCGCAGAAGGTGAAGATCGGCGGCTTCGCCGAGGTACGGGCATCGTTGCTGTTCCACCATGCGGCACGGTAGCCGGCCTGCATGTCGCCCGGTGCGAACATGGCGGCGATCGGTCGGGCCGCCCAGCCGATGACCTTCTCCTCGTAGGGCCAGTACTGCGGAGTGGAGGCGTGGCTGTAGTCGTCCTTGCCGTCCGCACCCTCCAGGAACGGGGTGCGGTTCTCCTTCCACAGCGGGTTGGCCGGGTTGTTCGTCCAGCCCACTCCCCATTTGCCGTTCTTCGGGGCTGATTTGGGGTAGTAGCCGGAGTTGTACGCCCACAGGGCGTAGAACCAGTTCTCGATGTACTTCGGGTGACCGTCGTTGATGATCAGGCCATCCTTGCGGGTGGAGTCCCACTTCTCGGTGAGGATGTTGACACCGGCGGCAATGTTGGCGGCGTAGTCCAGCGCCACGGCCTCCTGCTGCACCGTGGTCTTGGGCTGCTCGCCGTCCTTCTCCTTGCCGTGCATCCGCATGCCGTCGGTGACCTGCGTGATCCCGTAGCCGCAGTCGGCCTCCGCGAAATTGACGGCCCAGGGGTCGGTCTGCTGACCGGAGGCGGAGTACTTGATGCCGTAGAAGTTGCCGATCAGCGAGTTCGCCGTGACTCCGGGCACCGCGAGCCGGGTGGCCTGCCACATGTTCGACTCCTGCGCGGTGATGCCGAGCATCACCTGCGCGGGAACGTGCCAGTCCGCACTCGTACCGCCGTCCAGCGGGTCCAAGGGGAAGAGCGACTGCGGGGCATAGGCCGACATGCCGGTGTTCTTCCAGTTCGCCGCCCTGGTGGCACCCTTGTTGAGGGTGCCGACGACAGCCTGGTCCACTGCCCATTCGACCTGGCGCGGCGTCGGCTGGAAGGCCTGCTTCTTCGGATCGTTGCGGGGCACCGAGCAGTACCGGTCGTCCTCGACCACGCTGCTCGCCGCGACGCCTGCCGTGCCGGCGGTGGCCGCACCCTGCGCCAGGAGGACCGGGCTGGTCTGCGTTCCCCCGGTCACCTGCTTCTGGCTACCGATGTAGGCACTCGCCGGAGGGGCGTCCAGGACGACCGACTTGTGCGTGTCGGCCGTCGTGATCGTGGTCCGGATCGTGCGCGCTTCCAGGGCCTCCTCCGGGCGGATGCGCGAGTCCTTGCCGTCCGCCCAGCGCGAGGACACGAACGCCTGGCCCTTGCTCGACACCCGGGCGTCCTTGTCGAGGCTGCCGGGATTGTGCAGGCCGCCTCCGACCCGCGAGACACTCTTGGCGTCACCGGTGACATACACCTCGCCCTCCGGTGTGGAGGTGAGGTCGAAGCCGGTCAGCTCGCCCTGCGCGAGGCGCAGGGGCTCGGACTTCGCGTCGGGTGCGCTGATCTGGTCGGCTGTGACGCGCGAGACGGCCGCGGTGGTGGGGGCCGCGGAGGCCCCGGCGGTCTTCTGAGCGGCGGAAGGCGCGGCGGACGGTGCGGCGGGGTCGATGAAGGTCACACCCCCCGTGGCGTCGGCCTTCAGCTGGAAGGGCCAGGAGGCCGTCTTCGCGACGGTCCTCACCTTGTTGTCCGCCACCGCGACGATGCGGTTGCCGGCAGCGGCGACCACTCCGTTCTCGGTCGGCACGGCGGAGGTGACCTGGCCGACGACGGTCTGCCGGGTGGCGGTCTTCCCTGTCCGGGCGTCGACCGTGACCAGGCGCGTCTGGCTCTTCGTCGTCGCGTCGTCGCTCATGGCGGTGAACACGGTCTCGTCGCCGTGCCCGCATCCGGGGGAGAAGTAGGCCAGTGTCCCCTGAAACGGAAGCTTCGTGACGTGGCCGTCGCGCAGGTTCACCACCGCGGTGAACGCGCCGCGTGTCATCAGTTCAGGCTTGTTGGTGAAGGTACGCGGGGCGTATGCGACAGCGGCGTACGCACCCGACTCGGTGATGCAGGCGTTGCCGATCCAGGTGTCGGTGTCGAATCCCGGTTCGGACAGGGACGCGGCTGTTTTCCACGCGTATCCGTCGCGCTCGTCGGCGATCATCACGTGGAAGCCGGTGCCGTCACCCGAGGTGGTGAACGCCTGGTCCGAGGAGCCCGCGTAGTCGGAACCGAGGGTGGCCCGGCGTGCCGTCTCGGGCACAGCCGACGGTTGTGCGGAGGTGTTCGCCTTCGTGTCGTTCGCCGCAGCTCCCGCCGTGCCCTCCACGGCCTCATGGGGAGCAGGTGCTGCCAGGGACTGGTTGGTGGCAATTCCCGCAGAAAGTGACAAAGTGAGCGCAATTACTGGTATTCGTGCATATCTGAAAATGCCGCGTTTCAACGAGTGTTCCTTCCGGTGGTGTGGGTTCGGTGCGCCGAGGAGATTCCGCACTCTGTGACATGCCGGGCGTGACGCACATCGCAAAATCGAGAAGTGTGCTGCC
The DNA here is from genome assembly GCF_043202315.1 of Streptomyces sp. NPDC048211. Lineage (NCBI taxonomy): Bacteria > Bacillati > Actinomycetota > Actinomycetes > Kitasatosporales > Streptomycetaceae > Streptomyces > Streptomyces sp. NPDC048211. The sequence continues at coordinate 663,665 of NZ_JBIDAD010000003.1, read as the reverse complement.
ACGCTGAATCAAGGCGTGCGGAAACCCCGTCGTGAGGACGGGTTCGCGCTCGGCGCAGATCAAGGTCGTCGCACGTGGGGGGCTGATGCCCAGGGTGAGCCTGATGGCGTGGTCGGATTCATGTCGCCCGGTGCGACGCGCTTCCGAAACGGAATCGAGGCGTCCTGTGAAGACGCGCCGACTTCAGGAATGCCGGGTTCTCGCAGCCTCGGCCGAAGGAGCGGAAGTCTCCGCTCCGGCAACGAAAGCGGCGCACGGACCCATGCGCATGATCTTTCTTGTAGCCATGTGAAACCGACCCCCCGGTGTGTGCGCTCGAACTGGGAGGCGGTCACGTGCCTCGCAGATGAGGGGCACAAGATATTCACAGGGAGTCCCGGACGGCTGTGACGTACGACACAGAAGTGGCGTGCCTCTGTTGGATATTGGCCTGAACTGGTGGGTGAGGTGAACGTCATTCGCCGGGGCACCGGCATCGGTGCGACGTCATATTGATCCGCAAGTCGGGGGCTTTGCCCGATTTCCTCGCCGCGGCCGGGGCCGAATGCCTGGCTGCTGCCTCATTCGGCAGCCGCGGGGCGGGCCCGACCGGCCTCCCCCGCCTCCATGTCGCGGAGCGACCCCCTCGGGATGTGGTCGGTTTCGCCTCTTCGGAGAGTCTGGAATCGGATGGGCGGGTTCAAATGACAAAGATCTCTGCATGCTGCATCAAATCGAACCGGTCATGACGGCATCCGTGTTGCCGGGCGTCGGGTCCGGCGTCAGTGAGGTTGACCGAAAATCACGGGTCCTTATGCGTGTCGATCGTCAACTCCTCTTTTTGATCCCGCTTGCGGCGGTTCGCGGCGAGGAATGCCGTGATGTCTCCCGGTGTGTGGGGCCGGGCCCGCCGTGTGGATGGTGCGCAGCCCTTTCGGGGCCGCAACCCCGCCCGCCTGCTGCGAATGCGGGCCTGGAAAAGAGGTCGCTCACCAATGCGGCGTGGGCACGGTCGGAGTGTCGTCATCGTCGCTCCGTACCCGTCGCGGAGGCTGGTTGAGCACCTCGCGAGCCGTTCCCCTGTCGCCTCCGGAGGGGGACTTTTGGCCATGGGCCCGGCTGCCGAGGAGGAGGGCGACGAGGCCCAGGAGCAGGGTGATTGCCCCTTTGATTCGTTCCACGGTGATTCCTTCCAGGGGGTCTGGGAATATCTACCGCGCATCTGAACAATAGACATCGGTACGGGCGAGAGCGGAGCCATCTGGCTGATGAGGGGGTTGGATGGGCGGCATGGACGAGGACGGCACGTTAGCGGGTCCTCGCGGAGTGGCCGGGAGCACGGCGTCCGGCGCGCAGTTGTCCGAGGACGCCGTCCGGGTGTTCCGGTGGGTGAGTGATCAGGGATCGTGCGACGCGAAGACGCTGGGCACGACGCTGGGGCTGCCGGAGGGCTGCGCCGCATCGGCGGTGGTGACGCTGACCGAACTGCTGCTGCTGCGATACCTGCCGGAGGATTCGGACCGGCTGGTCCCGGTGGCCCCGGACGCGGCCATCGCCGCGCTGGTCGCACCGAAGGAGGCCGGGCTGCGCAGACAGCTGGCCGAGATCGACCAACTGCGGGGCGAACTGTCCCTCCTGACGCCGTTCTACGCGGAGGGGCGGCGCCGGTGGCAGGGGCGTGCGCCGCTGACCGAGGTCACGGACCTGAAGACCGTCGTGGGCATGATCACCGAGGCGACCATGCGGTGCCGGCAGGAGGTCCGTACCTGCCACCCCGGCGGTGGCCGCTCCCCGACGCTGCTGGAACAGGCATTCATCCGGGACCGGGACATGCTGCGCCGCGGCGTGCGGATGCGCACCCTTTACCAGCACACGGCCCGCTACCACCTGCCCACGCAGGAGTACGCGCGGCGGATGACCGACGAGGGGGCCGAGATCAGGACGATGAGTGAACTGTTCGGCCGGATGGTCGCCTTCGACGAGGAGACGGTGTTCATCCCGCACCAGGACGACCTCGACGCGGCCATCGTCATCCAGGAGCCGTCCACGGTGGCGTACCTGTGCGCGACCTTCGACCACACCTGGTCGCTGGCTGAGCCCTACCACCCTGCCTGGACGGAGAGTTCGGCCCGCGACGAGGTGAAGCAGGCCATCGTGAGACTGCTGGCGGAGGGGATGAAGGACGAGATGGTGGCCCGGCGGCTGGGCATGTCGCTGCGTACCTGCCGCAAGCACATCGCCGAGATCATGGAGCAGCTGGGAGCGGCGAGCCGTTTCCAGGCCGGCTATCTGGCGCGCGTGCAGTCGTCCGGGCCTGCCGCGGCGGCCGCGGGCGGCGCCTGACCACCTCACCGCGGAGAGCGGTCTGCGGAGGCCCGCCTTGTGCGCCCGCCGCGGCGCGCCCCGGCCCGGCTGCCCCCGCCCGGCCCGGCCCGGAGCCGGGCGGGCGGCTCCGGGCCGGGGAGCGGATCCCGGTGCCGTCGCGGCACGGGGGTTCCCGCGCCGGCGTGTCCCCAGGGCGTACGGTGAAAGTCCCGTCCGGCTCGCGACGCCTGGCACGGTACCCCGCCGCGTTGTCGGGACCGCCCGAGTACGTCCGGTACGCGGGCGACCCTCCGCCTTGCGATGCACCGCACCGGACGCCGCGAGCCCCGCCCTCCGGGCGGACGACGCTCCTTTCACCACACGCCCTAGCACCGCATATCCGGTCCGGCCGCCTGTTCCCGTGCGAACAGCAGGGTCAGCCACGGCAGTTCGTAGTGAACGGTCTCCTCTGCCGCCGCGGTGTGCGCGGCCACGTCGGGGCCGGGCGGCGGAGCCAGGACGCCGGCGTCGATCAGGTCCTCCAAGGCGCGCTGCGCTTTCCGCCCGTCCAGGCCCAGGGCGCGGGCGGCGGTGGGCAGGGAGAAGGAGGGATCGGGCAGCGCGGCCAGGGCATGGAGTGTGTCGCGGGCGGCAACGGTCAGCCGGGCCCAGGCGTCGGCGAGACGGGCGCGCACCCCGAGACCGCCGGCCGCGAGTTCGTCCAAGGCCTCCAGCGGGTGTTCGAGCCGGTCCGCGTACTGTCCCAGAGACATGTGGCGCAGCACGGACAGCCGGTTCCCGCCCGCCCGCAGGGCGAAGGGCAGGGACCCGGTGGCGGTGACGATCCGTCCGGCGGCAGCCCGCTCCGCCGCCAGCCGGCTCCGGCCGATGATTCCGCCGAGCAGGTCCAGTGCCTCGTCGTCGGACAGCGGTGGAAGTTCCGTCCGGTGCGCGGATTCCAGACAGGGCAGCCGGCTGCGGGAGGTGACCAGCGCGGCGGTGGGGCCGGACGGTGGCAGCAGCGGGCCGAGGGCGGCGGCGTCGGGGGCGTCGTCCAGCAGCAGCAGGATCCGGCGCCCGGACAGCCAGGAGCGCCAGGCGGTGGCGGCCTCCTCACGGTCGGCGGGCAGCCGTTCGGTGCAGCCGAGGGCGCGGGCCAGCTCGGCCAGCACCGACGGCCACGGGCGCGTGGAGCCGTCCTCGGCGCAGAGCCGGGTGGCGACGACGCCGTCGGGAAAGCGCGTGGCGAGGAGGTGCGCGACGTGGACGGCGAGGGCCGTCTTGCCGACGCCGGCCGGGCCGGTGAGAACCACCGGGGGGCCGTCCTCGCGGCCCAGCTGCGCGCTGACCGCTGCCAGTTCCCGTCCCCGCCCGGTGAAGTCGGTGAGGTCCGGCGGAAGCAGTCGCGACCCGGTGGCCGCGCCGCGTGGCCGGGGCGGCGCCACGTCCTCCAGCAGGGATCGGTAGGCACATTGCAGTGCTGCCCCCGGTTCCAGCCCCAGTTCCCGTGAGAGCTGCTGGCGGCATTCGTCGTAGGCGGCCAGTGCTTCCGTTCTGCGGCCCACCCGGTGCAGTGCGGTGAGCTGAGCGGCGCGCAGCCGTTCCCGCAGCGGGTGGCGGCTCACCATCTCGTCCACGGTGTCGGCGACCGGGGCCGGTTCGCCGGTCTCCAGCTGGGCCTCCGCCCATGCCTCGTAGACGGCCAGCCGGCGGGCGTGCTGTCGCTCGACGGCGGCGAGCAGCACATCGGCGCGGGCGGCGAGATCACTGAACGGATCATGCCGCCACAGGTCGAGTGCCCGGCGGTAGAAGAGCGCGGCCCGGCTCGGCGCGCCCGCGCGGGCCTCGGCATCGCCGCGCCGGGCCAGCTCCTCGAACCGCAGGCTGTCGCACTCGTCCGCGCCGAGGTGCAGGACGTAGCCGCCGGGCCCGTGGTGCAGTCGGCCGAGATCGTCAGGGTCGAGTACGCGGCGGAGAGTCGAGACGTACACCTGGAGGTTCTTGCGAGCGGTGCGGGGTGGATCGTCCGGCCAGACGGCGTCCGTCAGCTCCTCCAGGGACACCGGTGTGTTCGGACGGGTGAGCAGGACAGCCAGTACGAGGCGCTGCTTCAGCGGACCGAGAGGCAGCGGCAGACCGTTGCGGGACGCTCGCAGCGGACCGAGGAGGGAGAGGCACAGAGGTGCGGGGGAGAGCGTGCCGCCGTCGCCTGCGCCCTCTCGCGGAATCCCGGGATTCGCCGCCCTGTCACGGCGTTCCGTGAAAGTGTCGGTCATTTTCCTCAGCCCTTTCCCCAGCCGGTGTCGTCGGAGTTCTGGGAGAAGAGAACAATTCCGTGCACGAAAGCCTCCGGGGAGCGGTCGGGGGGTGAGCGAATCCGCGAGGAGCCGTGAATACGTAGGGAATTCGATGGAATTCCTTCCGTTCTTCACAGCATGGTCACAAGTCGATGGCGGGGCTACCGACTCGGGGGTGGCTCAAGGTGCATGCAGCAACGCACCCGCCGGGATAAAGGTTGAATACACGTACATAGCACGGCGAATCGGCAAGCGCCGTGCGGCCCCTGACGCACCGCCGGAGAGCCCCGCGCCGCCTACCGGACCCGAACCGGACACCAACCGGGACCGAACCGGTCCCGAGGAAGCTGATGCCGCATGCCCGGGGGGACCGACGGAGGTGACGCGATGCGACTGGCGGAGATCATCGAGCTGCGTCCGGTGCCGGCCGCAGGACTGCTCGCCACGCTCACCAGGCGCTGTCCCCTGAGCTGCGCCCACTGCTCGACCTCGTCGGGGCCGAGGGGCGAGGACGTCCCGGCCGAGGCGCTGCGCCGCTTCGTCGGGGGCTTCACCCCCGGGGACCGTCCGGAGGTGCTCATGCTCACGGGCGGCGAGCCGCTGCTGCGCCCCGCGCTCGTGGGTGAACTGGCGGCGCTCGCCGCCGCGGCCGGAACACGGACCTCGGTACTCAGCGGAATGTTCTTCGCGGCCGACGGGCGGCTACCCGCCCGCATCATGCGGGCGCTACGGCACGTGGCCCACTTCTCGGCGAGCATCGACGTATTCCACGAACGTGAAGTACCGCGCGCGGCGGCCTTTCGCGCGGTCCATCGCATCATGGAAAGCGGCATCGACGTGAGTTTTCACGTGGTCGGTAATGCGGCGGACGACCCCTATCTCGCGGACATCACCGCTTCCATACGGGCCGAGTTCCGCGACCGGGCGGCCGTACTGGTCAATCACGTGAGGCCGGTGGGGCGGGCGGCGGCGTGGGCGGCCGCGCGCGAGGTCCCGCTCGACGGCAGCGGAGGGCCGCCTGCTCCCTGCGCGATGGCGGCCTGGCCGGTGGTGGCCTTCGACGGCACCGTCACGGCCTGCTGCAACCAGCGTGTGGTGGACGCCCGCCCCCTGCCGGAACACCTTCGCCTGGGTCACATCGCCGCCGACGACTGGCCGTCGATCCGGCGCCGCTGCCAGGAATCACCCGTGCTGCGCACCATCCGTACCGCCGGCGTCGGGTCCTGTGCCGACTGCCGCGGCCTGGCCGGACGGCCTGTGGCCCTGGCCGCCGCCGAACGGGCCGGCTCCCGGCCGGCGGCCGGCGCGATGGACGCCCTCGGCGCCCGGCTCCAGCACGACGCGGGAGCCGCGGCGCTGTTGCGGCGGTACGGAAACGAGCAATACGCGCCGCTCGTCCTGCTCGGCGGTCGACAGGACGAGGAGACGCCCGCATGAGCCCGTCGGCCGTCGCGGGCCTGCGTCTCGAACTCTCCCTCGTGGAGCCCGTACTGAGGACCGCGGCCGCCCGCATGTGGCACTCCGACACCGGGCTTCCCGGCCGGTACCAGCACTACCTCCGCTCCATGCACCAGGTGATCCGCGCCTCTGTCCCGCTGATGGAGCGGGCCGCCGCACGATGCGAGACGCTGCCGCACGACCCGGTGGCACGGCCTCTCGCCCGGTACCTGCGGGTGCACGCCGAACAGGAAAGGGGCCACGACGACTGGCTGCTCAGCGACGCCGAGGCGTCCGGGACGGCGCCGGGCAAGCTGACCGGTACCGCCCCGCCCGCCCACGTCGCCGCTCTGGTGGGCGCGCAGTACTACTGGATCGAGCACAGCCACCCCGTAGCCCTGCTCGGCTATATCGCGGTGCTGGAGGGCAACGCACCGGCGCCCGGCCTGGCCGTCCGGCTCGCGCGGGAGACCGGGCTGCCGCCTGCCGCCTTCGAGACCGTACGCCTCCACGCGGACCTCGACGACGGGCACAGCGCCGACCTGGACCGGCTCATCGGCGGGCTGCCCCTGAACCGCACGCAACGCTCGCTGGTCGCGGTCAGCGCCCTGCACACGGTCGCCGCCCTCGCCGAGTTGTTCGACCGCATCGCCACGGCACCCCACGCATCGGAGAGCGCCCCATGAATGACCACGCGCACGATCGAGACCGCCTCCGCGCACTGGAGGACGCCGGGTTCCCGCTGCACAGCCTTTCCCCCGAGCAGCGCGAGGTGCTCCAGGAGCTCAGCGCGGAGGAACTGACCCTGCTGCTGGGGCTGAAGGAGCGGCTGGACGCGGCCGAGCCGGAGGTACAGGCGCACAGCGAGATCGCCGGCGGAGCGCTGTTCTGATGCCCGGGACGGCGCGGATGTGCCCCCGGTGCCCCGAACCGCCGCCGGACGGTGCGGCCTTCTGCCCCCGCTGCGGAACCGCGTGTGTGCCCGCGGCCGGTCCCGCGACGGCCGAGGAACGCCGGGTGGTGACCGTGGTCTTCTGTGACCTCGTCGGATCCACGGCCCTGTCCGGACGGCTCGACCCGGAGACGCTGCGTACCGTCACGCTCCGGTACTTCGCCCTGATGCGGGCCCGGATCGAGGAACACGGCGGCACGGTGGAGAAGTTCATCGGCGACGCCGTCATGGCCGTCTTCGGCGTCCCCGCACGCCATGAGGACGACGCCCACCGGGCCCTGGCCGCCGCTCGCGAGATGGTCACCGGCCTCGACGGACTCAACGCCGAACTGGAACGGGAGCACGGAGTGCGGCTCGCTGTCCGCATCGGTGTGAACACCGGAGAGGTCGTGGTGAACGTCGACCCCACCGCCAGGCAGGCCCTGGTCTCCGGCGAGGTCGTCAACATCGGCGCCCGGCTGGAGCAGCACGCCGGCCCCGGCGAGATCCTGATCGGGCCCGCCACCCTGCGCGCCGCCGGGCCCTCGGCGGTCACCGAGCCCGCCGGAGCGCTGTCCCTCAAGGGCGTCGACGCCCCCGTACCCGCCCGCCGCCTGGTCGCCCTGCACGAGGACGACCCCGAGCGGGTCCGCCGCTTCGACACCCCGTTCATCGGACGCGAACAGGAACTGGCCGAACTGCGCCTGCTGTCGAGCAAGCTGGCGGCGGACCCCCGTTCGCATCTGGTGACCGTGTACGGCGAGGCGGGCCTCGGCAAGACGCGCCTGCTGCGCGAATGGCTCAGGGACCGCCCGGCCTACGGCGAGGGGCGGTGCCGCCCGTACGGCGAGACCGGCACCCTGTCGCCGCTCGCCGAAGCGGTACGGCAGGTGCTGGAAAGCGTCGGAGAGGAGGCAGGGTTCGCGGGACTGCCGGCGCACGAGCGGACGGAGGCGGAGCAGGCGCTGCGCCTGCTGCGGACCGGACTGCTCGCGGACGGCACACCCAGCCCCTCCGCCGACGACACCCTGATGGCGCTGGCGTGCCTGCTGGACGGGCTGTCCCGTGAGCGGCCCGTGGTGCTCGTACTGGACGACTGCCACTGGGCCTGTGCGCCGCTGCTCGACATGGCGGACCGCCTGCTGGACGAGCTGGACCGCTCGGCCGTCGCCCTGGTGTGCGCCGCGCGTCCCGAACTGCTGGAGACCCACCCCGGCTGGGGCAGCGGCCGCATGCGTTCAGCGGCGCTGATGCTCGCCCCGCTGACGCGGGAGGAGGCCGCCGTACTCGCCGGTGAGCTGGTCGAGGTGGCGGCCCACCGGCAGGGCGTGCTGGAAGGCGCCCTCGACCGCGCGGAGGGCAACCCGCTGTACCTGGAACACCTGACAGCGATGGCGGCCGAGTGCGACGACCTGCCGCTCACCGTGCACGCGCTGCTCGGCGCCCGCATCGACGCGCTGCCGCCCGAGGAGCGGACCCTGCTGCAACTGGCCGCCGTCCTGGGACGCGAGTTCCGCCGCGCGGATCTGACCGAACTCGCCACCGCCGAGCACTCAGGTCCCGCGGAGTCCGCCGCCGGCCTGCTGCGCGGACTCGTACGACGGAGGCTCATCGAGGCCGGGGGCCGTACCCAGGGCGCGAGTGCCGTGCTCCGGTTCGGCAGCGCCCTGGTGCAGGAGACCGCCTACCGGGGGATGGCCAAGAAGGTACGTGCCCGGCGCCATGAGCACGCTGCCCGTGTGCTCGTCGGACACGAGGCGGGTGACGCGGCCGTCGGTACGCATCTGGCCCGCGCCCACCGCCTCCTCACCGAACTGGGGATGCACGACGACGACACCGACGTGCTGCGGACGCGCGCCGCAGGCCTGCTCGTCCGGGCCGGCGCCGCCGCTCTGGCGCGCTCCGACCTGCCGTGGGCCGATGACCTCCTCACTCAGGGGCTGGAGCTGGCAGCGCCCGGCGAGCCCGCCGCCGCCGAGGCCGCCCGCCGGCTCGGCGAGACGAAGGTCGCCCGCGGCGAGCCGGTGCGCGGCCGGGAACTGCTGGCAGGCGCTCTCGCCACGGCGGAGCGGGCCGGTGACCGGCTGGGCGCCGCTCATGCCCGGCTCGCCCTGACCGCCCTCGATCCCCGCCACGGGTCGGCGGCCGACGTGGCCGAGGACGCACTGACCCTGTTCACCGTGGCGGGCGACGACCAGGGCATCGCCCGCGCCTGCGTCCGCATCGCCCAGGACCGCCAGCGGCGGGGCCGGCACGCCGAGGCCGAGGCGCGACTGTGCCTGGCCCTGGACCATGCCGACCGCGCCGACGCGGAACCCGAACGGGCCCTGGCGCTGGGCGCTGTCGGTATCTCCTTGTGGCGGGGCCCGACCCCGGTCGCGTGTGCCGTCGCCCGCTGCGAGGAACTGCTGACGGCCCACGGTGCCGGCCGGCCGACCGTCCGGGCCACCCTGGCCTGCCCGTTGGCCGTGCTCCTGGCCCTCCAGGGCCGCCCCGACGAGGCGCGCGAGCGGCTGGCCGAGGCGGCCCGGCTCGCTGCCGGCCTCGGCTACGCCGAAAGCGCGCTGTTCGTCCCGCTGTTCGCCGCCGAGGTCGAGGCACTGACGGGTACGCCGGACCGCAGACTCGCCCTGCTGGACGAGGCCGCCCGCGCCGGCCGTGAGCTCGGCGCCACGGGTGCGCTGCCCGGCATCGCCCGCGAACGGGCCCGCATCCTGCTGGAGCGGGGGGATCCGGCACCGGCCCTGGCCCTGCCCGACCCCCGGAAGGCCGGGCTGCCCCCGGCCGAGTCCGCCGACGCGAACGGGCTGCGGGCCCGAGCCCTCGCCCTCACCGGGGAGGCCGCCGCAGCGCTCGTCTGCGCGGACCGGGCCACCGTCGCGGCCGGTGACACGGACTCGCCGGTCGTCCGCGGCACGGCGGCCCTGGACCGCGCGCACACCCTGCGCACCCTGGATCTCCCCGCGGAAGCGGAGCGGGAGGCACGTGCGGCGGAGCGGCACTTCACAGCCAAGGGCCACCGCCCCGGCGCGGACCGCGCGGCCGCGTTCGCCGACGACAGCGCGGCAGCGGCCGCGTTCGCCGACGGCAGCGGAGCCGCGGTCACGTGCGCCGACGACAGCGCGGCCGAGGCCCGGAGCACCGGCCGCCCGGCCGGGCGGAAAGGCAGGACCACATGATTTCCGGGACGGCAGGAGGGCTCACCTGGAGCCTGCGCGACCGTACCCCCGAGGACCTCACGATGCTCGCCGACACGGTCCCGGCCCTGCCCGTGGACCCCTCGGCCTGGTCGGACGGCGCGGGGGTACGCGTCTGTGTCGTCGACACGGGGGTGGAGTGCGGACATCCCGCGGTCGGCACGGTCCAGGGCTCCTACGAGGTGGCACCCGCCCCCGACGGGACCCTTCGGGTCGTCGACAGCGGTCCGCTTCCCGACGGCGCCGGCGACGGCTGCGGGCACGGAACGGCGTGCGCGGGAATCATCCGGCGCGTGGCGCCCGGCTGCGACCTGTACAGCGTGCGCGTCCTGGGTGAGGGCTTCACCGGCAGCGGCGACGCTCTTCTCACGGGGCTGCGCTGGGCCGTCGACCAGGGCTTCGACGTGGTCAACCTCAGCCTGTCCACGACCCGTCCGAAGTTCCTCGAAACCCTGCGGTCCCTGGCCGACCAGGCGTTCTTCACCGGCACCACGCTGGTGGCATCGGCCCACAACACACCCGTGGAGAGCTTCCCCTGGCGGTTCTCGTCGGTCATCTCCGTCGGCACGCACCGCGAGGACGACTCCGGGCTCTTCCTCTACAACCCCGCACCACCCGTGGAGTTCTTCGCACCCGGCCAGAACGTGCAGGTGGCCTGGACGGGCGGCAGGACCATCCGCACCACGGGGAACAGCTTCGCGACCCCCTTCATCAGCGGGATGTGCGCGCGGCTGCTCGGCAGCCGACCGAAGTTGACGCCCTTTCAGATCAAGCACGCGCTCTACCTCTCCGCCGCGAACGTACGTATCGGCGCACCAGAAACCCGAGGTGAATCATGAGCCAGTCCCACGGCCTCGTCCCCGCCACCGACGTGGGCCCCGCGACACAGGCCGGCAGTGCGGAGCGCGATCTGCTGCAGTCCGTCGTCGAGACCGCGCGGGCCATCTTCGGCGCGGCGGCCAGTTCCGTCCTGCTGCACGACCGGGACGCCGACGAGCTGGTGTTCCAGGCGGTGGCCGGGGAGGGCGAGGAGTCCCTGGTGGGCTCCCGGTTCCCGGCCGGCCGGGGGCTGGCGGGATGGGTGCTCGTCTCGGGTGAGCCCATGGTCGCGGACGACCTGAGGAAGCAGGGCATGTTCGCCCGGGACGTCGCCAAGTCGACCGGGTACGTGCCGGACGCGCTGATGGCGGCCCCGCTGGCCCACCGCGACCGGGTGCTCGGGGTGCTCGAGGTGCTCGACCCCGTCGAGCAGTCCCGCTCCAGCCTCTCCGAACTCGATCTGCTCGCCCTCTTCGCCCGCCAGGCCGCGGCAGCCCTCGCGGTCGTCACCGAACGGCGGCGCGACGAGGCACCGGCGGAGGTTCGCGTGAGGGGCCTGGAGCTCGTGGACGCGCTGCGGGACGTGCTGCTCAACGGCATGCCTCCGCAGGGCCCGCACGGCAGTTGAGGCGTCGGCGGTCCCGCGGAGCTCCAGTCAACGACAGGGGCCGGCCCACCACCACGCCTCCACCGGTCCGACCCGAGGAGCGGCAGGGCAGGCGTGCAGACGGGAACGAGGCGTCTTCCAGGCCGCCGGCGCTGCGGTCGATCAGGGCCGTACGGAAGCGGGCGCGGGCGGGGTCTCCTGCGGCAGACGGGCGCGCAGGGCGCCGGTGAAGCCCTCGGCCCGGGAAGGCCGGATGCGGATCCCGGTGACCTGTTCCGCAGGGGCCGGCCCGTTCGCACCCGCGTACGCGGCCCAGCACGCCATCGCGCTCACCGGCGCCCGGACCGTCACCGGTGTCGAGGCGGCCCTTCGCGCCGAGCAGGTCCCGCATCGGGCCGAGGGTGAAGTCGGGCGCGCCCCCGCGGCGGATGATCGTGAGCCCCGCGCCCTGTGATCACTGGGCGCTCTCACGAGGTGCGACGGGTAGCGACTCGCCCGGTGCGGCGGCCGGCCCGGCGTCGGCCTCCCCGCGCGGGAGAGCGGTCCAGGCGTAGACGCCGGACAGGACGACGAGGACGCCGGACATCGCGAACACCGTGTCGACGGGGCCGAACCGGATACCGGCGACGGAGCCCCCTACGTCCCGCAACGCGGAGCTGGCGAGCCAGCCGGACAGCACGGCGGAGAGCATCGACGCCAGCCGCGTCACCGGGTAGAACACGGAGACCACGCGACCCCGGAACTCGGCAGGCGCGGCGTCGAGCAGGAGCGGCGCCATCGCCGTGTTCAGCATGGTGAGGGGAACGGTGAAGAGGAAGAGCAGGACGACGCCTCCGACGAAGCCGGTCTGCCGGGAGTAGACGAACAGCAGGAGGCCGCTCACGAGGAGGCCCGCCCAGGTGGTGCGGCTCGCCCCGATCCACTGCACCACACGCCCGGCGCACAGCGCGCCGGCGATGCCGCCCAGCCCCATGGCCGTGCCGATGTAGCCGTAGAGGTGGACGGGCATATGGAGGTTGTCGGTCGCGAAGAAGATGTTGAGGGTGCTCAGTGCGCCGGTCCCGAACTGGCCGATGACGGCGAGCACGGTCAGCGCGACGAGGAACCTGCTGCGCCGGAAGAAGCGGATGCCTGCGGCGAACTCCCGCAGCAGACTGCCGGGCTGAGCGGTGGCCCCGCTGTCGGGCTGCTCGGCTCCGGCCGCTCGGCGGTCCGCCCCGACCGAGCGGATCACGACGTAGGAGACCGCGTACGACAGTGCGTTCAGGAGCAGCGCCCACTGGAGGCCGGCGGTGAAGAGCAGCGGCGCGGCGAGGGGCGGCCCGATGATCCAGGCGGTCTGACCGGTGGCCTGGGCGATGCCTGCCGCCCGGGCACGGTCGGCCTCCCCGGTCACCAGATCACCGATGACCGAGAAGCGTGCCGGAGTGAAGAACTGGCTCGCCGCGTTGAGCGTCAGGACGGTCGCGTAGACGATCGCCAGCCAGATCCCGACCGGGAGGGCGTCGACCGGCAGGAAGGACAAGGCGGTCAGCACGGCTACCAGCCCGCCGCGGACCACCTCGGTGCGGAGCATCGTGCGACGTTTGTCCCAGCGGTCGACGAACACGCCCGCGAGCGGACCGATGACCAGGACGGAGATGCCCGTCGCCAGCAGGACCCCGCTGACCGCCATCGGGGCCCAGCTCTGGTCCTCCGCCAGCACGGTGGCCACCCACAGCACCAGGGTGGTGCTGAAGACGGCGTCCCCGACGGACGAGACCGCCTGCCCGAACCAGAGCCGCGTGTAGTCGCGGTTGATGAGTACCAGACGTGGGGTCATGACGTCCTCCCCGACGAGACGATCAGGGCCATCAGGGCGGTTACCAGAGTCGTGTGGTAGGCCTTGCCGAAGAACTCCCCCGCCGTGTCCGACCCCGTAGCCCTGAGCGCGGCCGACCTGCCGGGTATCGAGCCGTCGGGCGACTGGGCCCGCGCCAGGCACTCCACGGCCGCGGCTCCCGAAGGTGTACGCAGCGGATCGGAGCCCAGGATGAACTCCGTGAGGAGGAGTTCCGCCGCCAGGTCCCACCGGTCATGCGCGACGCAGTGGTTCAGCATGCGGCGCACCAGGCCCAGCGCGTGCGCCGTGACATCGCCGGACAGCCCGGGGTCGGTCCGGCCGAAGTCGCCGAGATAGAAGGCGGTGTGCGTCAGGGCGTACGCCTGCGGGGCCGGGAGCGGCTCCGTGTGCCCGGGCTCCGCGGCCTCCGGCTCCGGAGCCGGGTGCGCGACGAGCGGGCTGAGCGCGACGAGGCCGGCGTACGGCTCGATCCCGTGGCGGACACCGGCCTTGTCCGCGTAGTAGCGGATTTCGATGCGCTGGTACGCGGACTTCCCGTGCGGCGAGAGGAAATCAGGGCTCAGCCGCATCGGCATGCCGTCGATCCCGGCGGGGGCGAGTGCCGCGTAGATCAGCCAGTACGACGACGCGTGCCCGGGGTGGACGTCGAAGAGGTCCGGGAAGTCCGGACGCCGCCAGAGTGTCCGGACCAGGTTCCCGGCCCCCGGCAGCGAGTCGGGGACGCCGTCCAGGCGCGCCGCGCAGTGGCAGAGCAGCGCGAGTTCCAGTGCCGCCTTCGCCTTCGTGTGCGTTGCCGACGGGGCGCTCGACGAGTACGGGTCGAAGTGGTCCAGGCTTCCCTCCAGCCAGTCGAGCGCGCCGCCGGAGAGCTGGTCGAGTGCGGAGGTCACGGTCACAGGCGTCCCGTCTCGTCCAGATGGTCGAGGAGTGCCGTGTCGACGGTGTCGCGGAACTCCGCGAGCGCCCGCGCGCCCTCGTCGTAGCGGTAGAGATCCTCACAGGCGATCCAGCGGTCGTCGGCCTTCGCGCCGGACACGTATCCGTCGGCTACGGTGCCGACCTCCCAGTCGGACTTGCCCGCTGTCTCCCAGCAGCTGGAGAGGGTCCCGTCCGCACTCACCACCGCCCCGTAGCGTCCGCCGGAGTGACCGCAGGTGGCACAGGGCCGACGGGCGCCGGGGCGGGTCACGGTGAAGCCGAGGCCGAGAGCCCGGCGCTGCCACCGCACGAAGGCGGCCGAGAGCTCGCCCGTCTGCAGGTCGTTCGCGTATCCGATGCCGACGTCGCCCACCCGGGCGAAGTACAGCGTGCACCGGGCGGGGTCGAGCGCGGCGGCGAGACGGTCGATCAGGCCGTCGATTCCGTGGATGTTCTCCTGGGAGACGTTGACCCGCAGGGTCCACCGGACCGGTGCGGCCTCCGAGGCTCCGACGATGTTGCCGATGATCGTGTCGAAGGTCCCGCCGCCGTCCGCTCTGCCGATCCGGATCCGGTCGTGGTCGGGGCGGTCGCCGTCGAAGGTGACCTGGATGGAGTCGAGTCCGAGTTCGCTCAGCTGCCGCGCCAGCCGCGGGGTGAGCAGCGTGGCGTTGGAGATCATCCAGGCCGACGTCTGCCCGATGTCCGCGGCCCGCTCCAGCAGTTCCAGGCAGCCGCGCGGATTGAGCAGGGGCTCTCCGCCGAAGAGGAGGATCCGCAGCCTCTCCAGCTCCGCGGCGGCCATCTGCCGACGGGTGAAGTCGAGGACCGAGGTGATCGTCCGCGAGGTGAGCCGGCTCCGGGCGATCCGTGGCGGGCGCCCGCCGCCCGCCGGGTCCTGGGCGGTGTTCTGGAAACAGTATCCGCAGCCCAGGTTGCAATGGGTGCTGGTGAGGACGGTCAACGAATAGGCACGGACCGGACTGGTGGTGTACAGCCCCTTCTCGTCCAGCCAGCGCTCCGTCTCGGGCAGCAGCGCCCCGTCGGCGGTCAGGTGCCGGGAGCCCAGGCGGGCGATTCCACCGGCACCGAGGAACCACCAGTTCCGCTTGCCGCGCAGGAGGCGCTCGCCCCCGGTACGGGCTATCTGGTCCAGGCTCATCGCACACTCCCCATCGCTGATACACCCGCTGTCGTGAGTCCGCCGGACCGGCCACCGGTGACGATCAGCATCGCCAGGGCCGTACCGAGGGTCGCCTGGTAGGCACGCCGGAAGAACGCCACGGGCGTCGCGGTCGGCGCTGCCCGCTCGGCCAGGGATTTCCCCGGAATCGCACCGTCGGGCGACATCGCGTCCGCCAGCATCCGGATGCCGGCCGCCCCCGACGACGTCCTCAGCGGATCGGCACCCAGGCAGTACTGGGCGAGCACGAGCTTCGCGGTGAGGTCCCACGCCCCCTGCCCTACGCAGTGCTCCGTGAGGCTCTCCACGACGTGCACCGCCCGTTTCCGCTCGCCAGGGGTCAGCCCGGGATCACGGAACCCGAACTCGCTGAGGTGGAAGACGGTGTGCGTGATCTCGCAGACGTCCAGGTCCGCCACCCGCAGCGTGGCGGCCCGAGCCAGCAGGCTGCACGCGTACAGCTCCCGGTAGGAAGGCAACCGGTGCGCGACGCCCGCCAGATCGGCGTAGAACCGGGTCTCCAGGTGGAGGTACGGCGACTTCCGCCGCGGTGCCAGAAAGCCGTCGGCCTCCGGCCGCGCCGGCGCGACGCGGTGCGCGTCCGAAACGGCCCCGGCCGGTGCCAGTGCCGCGTACATCAGCTGGAACTGCCGCGCGTACCTCGGGTCGGCGGTGATCAGACGGGGGAAGTCCGCACGCCTCCAGGTGCGTTCCACCACCGCGGCCGGTTCGAGGAGGCCCGCGTCCGTCGGCGCGATCCTGCCCCAGAAGCGGCAGAGCAGCGCGAGTTGCAGCAGCGCCTTCACATGCGGGGTCGTCGGCAGCTCGGCGTGGGCGGCCGGTGAACCGAGGTAGTCGGCGTGACGTCCCACCCATTGCCGTGTGCCCGCGGACAGACGTTTCGCGGTCTCCTCAAGGGCTGCTGATGGCGTACCCATGATCCTCCTTCGGTGTGGCGGAGGCCCGGGCCGTCCGCTCGACGATGTCGGCCGCGCGGGCGGCGCTGTCCATCGCGGCCAGCCGGCTGCCGAGGGCGCGCGCCCGGGTCCGCAGGCCCTCGTCCTCCCACACCGACTCCAGCGCGGCGGACGACTCCCCGGACGGGGTGTGCGGGATGTGCGCCGCCACACCGGCCCGCAGGCAGGCGCCCGCCAGCAGCGGCTGCTCGGCACCGTTGGGTGAGACCGCGAGGGGCCGTCCGCGCAGCAGGGCGTTCAGCACAGGGGCGGAGGTGCCGTTGGCCAGCACCAGGCCGGCCAGGTCCACGAGCGGGCCCATCCACGGCTTGCGTACGAGGACGAGATCGGCCTCCGGCGCGGGCTGCGGGTCCGTGGACCGGCCCTGCTCGACCACGGCCTGGAACCGGCCGCCGGTGAAGGCCGCGTTGAGCAGGGGCCACAGGCTCCGGCCGCCGAAGAAGCGGCCCATGTGGACGTAGACCACGGGTTTGCCGGACCGTGCGAGGTGGTCCTCGATCCTCGCGACCTCGGCCGGGTCGGCGGCCGGTTCCCAGGCCAGCGGTCCCACGTGGCGTACCCGCTCGGGCAGTTCGGCGCCCGGGTGCTCCAGCGCCGGGTCGCCGCGCAGCAGCAACGCGTCACCGAGCAGCGGACTGCCCCCCCAGCGACAGGCGCGTGCGGCCTCACCGGCCCGCTCCCGCACCTCGGCGTACAACCGCAGCCCTTCGACGGTGCGGCTCCTCCGGGTCCTGCCCAGCTGCGGTTCCCCGTCCCCGCCCGACCGGTAGTCCCACAGATGGGCCGAGAGACCGACCACCACCACCGGAATGTCCAGCACCTCGGCGGCCAGCAGGGCCCCGTTGCACAGGACGGAGGTGACCAGCAGATCGGCTCCCGCCTCCCGGGCGGCACGCACGGTCGCCAGATACTGCGCCTGGCCGGTCGTTCCCCACCAGGCGGCCGAGAACGCCCGCAGGCCCCCGTAGTCCTCCGCCGTCATGAAGGAGAGTCCGGCTTCGGCGGCGACGGGCGCGGCATTCGACCGGCCCAGGACACCGACGTGGTGACCCCGGCGCGTCAGCTCACGCCCGGCAGCGATCACGGGGTAGAGGTAGCCGCCGTCGCTGAGCGGGCAGAGCAGGATCCTCACGACGTCACCCGGCCGGGACGGCCGTGGCCGGGCTCGATGGGGCCCGGCCGTCCGGTCAAGAGGGCGAGCGGCTCGGGGAGTTCGCGTACCCGGTCCTGCCGGACCGTGCGGGAGGACCGGTGTTGTGCCGGAGTGCGGGCGACGTAAGTCATTCGGCGCTCTCTCATGGCGTGGCCGGAGGCGGGCGAGCCCGTTGCCGTGAGCTCGGGGCGGACGCAGGCGCGGGCTGCCCGGTTCGCGGCACGAAGCCGAGAGCCGAGTAGCCCGCCCAGTGCTCAGGACTCGATGAACCGGGTCAGAGTGCGCTGCTGCCGTTGACGATGCAGCCGGGCACCTCCGGCTCGAACCCGTCGTTCTCGCTGTGCGCGACGACCTCGGCCTCGGTGTCGTCCTGCTCCTGCTCCGGGTTCGTGTTCTCGGGCATCCGGTCCTCCTTGATGGACGGCGACTGCTGCGCCGGCTGAGACAGAACGTACGAGCCCCCGGTATGGGAACGGCTGGACACAGGTTCGACGCCGGTACACGCTCACAGCCCCCGGGCGTGGGCTGCGCACGTAGACCACCGGTCCCCGGCCGTCCTCCTCGACCGCTGACCGCGGCTGACGCCCGCGGTGCCGCTGTGCGAACCGGCCTGGCGCGGCGGCTGCCCGCACCGCCGCCCGGACGCACTGCCCGTGCTGTCCCGCGGCCCCGCACAGGGCACAGGGGCAGGCGCGGGGCGCGGACATCGCGCGTCCGCTCAGCGCGTCGTCGTACCCGCGGAGGACGCGTCACCGTCGGCGTCGTCCGTCTGGGAGAGCGGCCTCGCGATGTCCTCCAGGGAGCGCTGCTCGGCGTCGACGGCGAGGAAGGCCGCGACGATGCCCGCCGCGCACATCAGCCCGGCGCCGATGGAGAAGGCCAGAGCCGTATCGGAGAGGACGCCCGACTCGGTGAGGTCGGCGAAGATGAGCGGGCCGCTGATCCCGCCGACCGCCGTACCGACCGCGTAGAAGAAGGCGATGGCCATGGCCCTGGTCTCCATCGGGAAGACCTCGGAGACGGTCAGATAGGCGCTGCTCGCCCCGGCCGAGGCGAAGAACAGCACCACGCACCAGCACGCGGTCAGGGTGGTGGCGTCGAGCGAGCCCCGGTTGAAGAGCCAGGCCGTGATGAAGAGCAGGATGCCCGGCACGATGTACGTGGCGGCGATCATGACGCGCCGTCCGATCGTGTCGAACAGCTTGCCGAGGACGAGGGGGCCGACGAAGTTGCCTGCTGCGATCACCGCGAAGTAGTAACCGGTGTGGCCGCTCTCGACGTCGAAGAACGTGGTGAGGATCGCGCCGAATCCGAAGGTGATCGCGTTGTAGAGGAAGGCCTGCCCGATGAAGAGGGACAGCCCGAGCACCGCGCGCTTGGGATAGCTCCGGAAGACCGTCTTCGCGATGAGCCCGAAGCCGATGCTCTTGCGCTGGTGGATGGTGATCTCACCCGCCGGCGGCGGCAGTTCCTCCTGACGCTGCTCCTCGATCTCCCGTTCGACCGAGCCGACGAGTTCGTCGGCGTCCTCACTGTGCCCGTGGATGAACTGCCACCTCGGACTCTCCGGCACATGCCGGCGTACGAGCAGGATCACGAGGCCCAGGACGACGCCCAGGGCGAACGTGAGACGCCAGCCCAGGTCCTTCGGGAAGTAGTCCGTGTTCAGCATGACGATCGAAAGCAGCGCCCCGCCGACCGCGCCGAGCCAGTAGCTGCCGTTGATGATGAGATCGACCCGGCCCCGGTACTTCGAGGGGATCAGCTCGTCGATCGCCGAGTTGATGGCCGCGTACTCCCCGCCGATGCCGAAGCCGGTGAGGAAGCGGAAGAGGAAGAACCACCACGCGCTGAAGGACAGGGCGGTCATCGCGGTCGCGGCGAGGTAGACCGCCAGCGTCACCATGAACAGCTTCTTGCGGCCGTACCGGTCGGTGAGCCAGCCGAAGAACAGAGCTCCCGAGCAGGCCCCCGCGACGTAGAGAGCCGCGGCCAGGCCGGTGACCTGTGCGGACGTGATGGCCAGGCCCGAGCCCTCTTCCGACAGCCGGCTCGCGATGTTGCCGACCGTGGTCACTTCCAGCCCGTCGAGGATCCACACCGTGCCGAGGCCGATGACGATCATCCAGTGCCAGCGTGACCAGGGCAGCCGGTCCAGCCGTGCCGGTACGGCCGTGGTGACCACGCCCGTTCCGGACTCACCCGGCGCCGCCATTGCCTTACCGTCTCCGGGCTCCTCCGATGCGGCGGACGTCACAGCGGTCGTCTCCTCTCCCGGCCGGGTGCGCACTGCCTGAGCGCAGTGCATCCACTATCGGCCAGGTGCCCGGCTGCCGCCGCCGCACACCCCTTGGCGCTCGGCCACATGGGCGCGCGGCAGCGGGGCGTACCGAAACGGCTCGCGAGGAGGTGTGGTGTCCGGTGGTCAGGCCGCCCCCGGCCGAAGGACGGGGAGCCCGGCCGTGTGCGCGGCCTCGGCGAGTACCTCACGCAGCATGGCCGCAGTGAGGCGACCGGCGGACACGTTGCGCCGGCTCACGTGGTAGCAGCCGAAAACGGTCAACGGGCGTCCGGACCCGTCCAGGGGCTCCAGCGTGGTCCGGGCGCCGTGACCGAAGGGCGGACGGGGGCGTGGCACGCTCCAGCCCGCCTGGCGCAGGGCCGGCAGCGTGGCCTGCCAGCCGAAGCCGCCCAGCACGACGAGGGAGCGTGCCGTCGGCCGGAGCAGCTCCCACTCCCGCACCGCCCAGGGGCGGCAGGTGTCGCGCTCACCGGTCGTCGGGAGATTGGCGGGCGGGGCGCAGCGTACGGGGGCGGTGACCCTGACCCCGTACAGCTCCAGTCCGTCGTCCCGATGTGTCGCCGTGGGCCGGGAGGTCAGACCGAGCTCGTGGAGCGTCGCGAACAGCAGGTCACCGGACGGATCACCGGTGAACATCCGGCCGGTCCGGTTCGCCCCGTGCGCGGCGGGCGCCAGCCCCGTGATCACCAGCGAGGCGGTCGACGGCCCGAATCCGGGTACCGGACGCCCCCAGTACTCCCAGTCGCGGAACGCGGCACGTTTGACGGCGGCGGTCTCCTCGCGCCAGGCGACGAGACGCGGGCAGGCCCGGCACGACACCAGCCGCGCGTCCAGACCCTTCAACGTACGGGATGCGGTGGCGGCCGACTCCGGGTACTCGGTGGCGCTGGACAAGGACAACCCCGTTTCGGAGAGTGGGCGGCTCGTGCGTGCCCCTGCGTCCGGGACGACGCAGGGAACCACCACTCCTTGTTACCCGACGCGCTCCTTCAACAGCTGCTCGGGAACGAATCCCGCCCCCGCGAGCCGCTGCCAGAGTTCCTCCGGCACCGGGAAGCGGGCAGCCGCCGCGTTCGCCTCCACCTCGGCCGCCGACCGGCAGCCGAGGACGACCGAGTCGACGGCGGGATGCAGCAGCGGGAACTGGATCGCTGCGGCATGGATCGGCACCCCGTACGCGTCGCACAGCTCCCGGCACTGCCGGGCCCGCTCCAGCACCCGGGCGGGAACCGGGTGATAGTTGAACATGGCGTCGGGAGAGGGGTCGGCCAGCAGGCCCGTGTTGAAGACACCGCCGACGACCACCGAGGTACCCGTCCTGGCGCACACCGGCAGCAATGTCGCGAGCGCCTGGTGGTCGAGGAGGGTGAGGCGGCCCGCGATGAGTACGACGTCGGCCTCGAACTCCGCCACGTACGAGGCGAGCGGACCGCTGTGGTTCATGCCGAATCCGATGGCCCTGATCAGACCCTCGTCGCGCAGTCTGCGCACCGCCGGATAGGCCGTGCGGCGGATCTCGTCCGGGTACTTCTCCGGGTCGTGCAGATAGAGGATGTCGACGCTGGAGCGGCCCAGGCGGCTCAGGCTCGACTCCAGGGACTCCCGGATGCCGCGCTCGGTCCAGTCGGTGATCACCTCGCCGGGGGAGCCGTCCGGTAGGGGGCGCAGCAGCCAGCCCGCCTTGGTGGAGATCACCGGGGCGGTGACCCCGCAGGGGCCGAGCAGCCGGCCCAGCCGCTGTTCGGCGAGGCCGTGTCCGTAGCGGGGAGCGGTGTCGAAGTACGTCATGCCGGCGGTGCCCGCCGCCTTGAGGGTCGCGGCGGCGTCCTCGTCGGTGACGGCCTCGAAGAGACCGCCCAGGGGTGCGGTGCCCAGGCCGAGGCGGGGCAGGGCGAAGGGCAGCCGCTTCGCCGGTCGGTCGGTCATGCCGTCTCCCACGGTGAGGCACAGGCCGCGCGGCCTGCGCGCAGTGTCATGGTCAGGGTCAGCCGGATCCGTGAGTGCCCCGGGAGGCCGACCCGGCAGTACGGTCCCTCGACCGGCTGCTCGGGGCCGTCGTCCATGCGGACGGTGGCGACGTGGTGCTCGGCGAACGAACCGGCCTGCACCAGCAGGGAGCGTGCCGCGCCGCCCAGGTTGACCAGCTCCACGACCGTGTGGTCCGGGCGGATGTCGGAGACGAGTGCGGCGACGTCCGGCGGCAGGCCGGGACGGCGGGCGTCCGCATCGTGGTAGCGGACGTGCAGGTTGACGAGGCCGCCGTTGTAGAGGACCTGCGGGGAGCCGGTGGTCAGCTGCAACAGGGCTTCGGTCACGACGGGGTTGAGGTGCTGCCAGTGGTGGATGCCCAGTGCGTCCGGGCCGACGGCCGGGTCGACGGTGTCGTTCTCGATGGCCTCGACCCGCTCGGCGCAACTGGCCAGGGCGCTGCGCAGCATCCGCTCGGGGTAGTGCGGGTTCCGCCCGTGCAGGAACTCGTACCACGGCTCCTCGTGCCCGGCCTCGTCCTTGATGCGCTGGGTGTGCACAGCGGTCCAGTCCCAGCGGGATGCGGAGCGCAGCCGCTCGATCCGGTCCCTGTCGAGGTCGTCCCGGCTGAAGTGCCAGAGGCCGAAGGGGAGTTGTCCGGGCATGACGGTGTAGTCGAACCAGCCGGAGTCGTTGTGCCGCTGGGGAACCATGAGCGTCCGCTCGGCCGTCATCGCGCGCAGATGCGGCTCCCAGCGCTCGCCGAGCGTGCCCATCCCGTCCGCGCCGCGCTCTTCGGCGTGGGACAGCACCGCGTCGAGGGGGTTGCGGGCCAGTTCCAGATAGCCCCGGTCCCCGGTGAGGAGCGTCGCGTTGGCCGCGCCGACAAGGGTGGCGCCGGCGACGGGGGAGAGGCCGTGCGGCCAGGACCATCCGTAGTGGCCGCCGTACCAGCGGCCGTCGAGGTACTCGCCCACCACACCGTTCAGGCCCGCATTATCGGGCACGACGTCGCGGCCCGTGAGCCGCTCCTGCCACACGCCCACGTACTCGGCCACCCAGTCCGCGTAGCGCTGCTCGCCGCTGAGCAGGAAGGCCTGCGTCGCGAGCCCGGTGGAGGCCAGATTCGCGATCGTGTCACCGCGGCCCATCCTGTCCCACATCGCACGGCCGTACGCGCGTGCACGCGCCGGGGACGCGGCCAGGTCGTCGAAGGACGCGAGGTCATCGACCCCGTCCAGCGGCATACCGTACGGGCGCAGGGCCAGGCTCCACGGGAAGTACGGCTCCTCGTCGCTGAAGCCGAAACGCGGACCGCCCGAACCGTTGTGCGGGGCGCGCACGACCCGGTGCTCGGGGTCGTAGTTGGGGCCGCCGGGAAGGTAGAAATCGGCGAAGCGGAGCGCGAGTTCGCGCAGCTCGGCGTCGTCCGGGTCCGCGAGGCACAGGCCGTAGAAGAGGAGCATTCCCTCGCCCTGGTGGAACCAGTCGTAGCCCCGCTCCAGGCCGCCGGAGAGCATGCCCATCTCGGTCAGTTGCGCGGTGACGCCGCGCCAGTGCCGCCGCGCGGCGGTCAGCAGATCCGCGCTGCCGCCCAGTACGTACAGCGTCGGCCAGTTGAAGAACGGTTCGTAGAAGTCGTCCACGCCGTCCCGCCCGTCCAGCCCCTGACCGAGCGTGTCACGGAAGACGAGGCGGCCGTCCCCCTCGGTGTAGCGGTCGGCGAAGAGCCGCCACGCCTTGTTCTGGAAGTCGAACAACTGCCGTTCCAGCTCCGCCCATCGGGGGAGGCCGGTGACGCTCCGGGTCGCGGTCAGTAGTGGTCCGTGGGCCGCCGCCCCTGTGTGTGTGCCGGTCCGCTCAGGCCTGAGCATCGAGAACACCTGCTCCCTCGTCACGTAAGCATTGAATAATCGCCCATCGATAGCCGATGGTTAGACTCACTGGCGGGGAGCCGACGTGTCAATACTCAGGAGCCGCCCCGCACGCCCCGAGGAGGAGGCACACCGTGATCGACTGCCACGTTCACCTGTGGGATCCGGCAGAGGGATTCCCGTGGATCAGACCCGGCAGCGAACACCATCACGTCTTCGGCGAGGCCGACTTGGCCCAGTCGGGCGCTGGCCTAGGGCTGGCCGGCGTGGTGCTGGTCGAGGCGTCGCGCGGGGATGCGGGAGAGACGCATGCCCTGCGTGAACTGCGCCTGCGCCGCCCGGACCTGGTCGCCGGGTACGTGGCGAACCTGCACGTGCACGGCGCGGACGGGCCCGACGCGTTCCGCTCTCTCCTGCACCGGTGGGGTGGCTCGCGTCCCGATGGGATGCGGCTGGGCGGGGCCTCGTGGACGGACACCCCGGAGCCGGCCCGCGCACTCGTCCCGGTACTGGCCGACGAAGGTCTGGTGCTCCAGCTCAACCTGTACCGGGGGGCGTTGACGGCGGCGGCCGACGTCTCCACGCGATTCCCGGAGCTGGCCGTGGTCGTCGACCACCTGGGAAACCCTCCGGACCCGCGTCTGCCGGGGGCGGCGCAGTGGTACCGGGACATCGAACGGGCCGCGGCGAGCCCGAACGTGGTGGTGAAGGTCTCCGGGCTGCTCACCCAGCAGCACGGGACCCCGCCGCGGCATATCGCCCACATGGTGCGGCACGTGGTGGACACGCTCGGCCCCGACCGCTGCCTGATCGGCTCCGACTGGCCCATCTGCCTGCCCCGCGGCTCCCGCGCCGACTCGCTCGCGACATCCCGGCTCGGCCTTGCCCACCTGACGGCCGAACACTGCGAGAGCGTCCTGCACACGACCGCGGTCCGCGTGTACGGACTCGACGACGACCGTGGTCGTGACTCACCGTCCGGTGGTTGACAGTGCTCGAAGGCCCCTGATTCGATTCCCTCGATGATCGATAGGCGATGATCAGTGACCGACTCCGCCTGGACGTGAGTCGGCCCCGACCTCCGCGGAGACACTCATGGCACAATTCGACTTTCCCCTGGACGAGCTGGAGCGCTACCGTCCGGCCCTCTCCGAGCCGGACGACTTCGATGTCTTCTGGCAGGAGACACTCGCGCAGCAGGAGGGGTTCGGCCTCGCCGCGACGTTCGATCCGGTGCCCAACGGGCTCGCCACGATCGACACCTTCGACGTGACCTTCGCCGGCTACGGCGGCCACCCGGTGCGCGGCTGGTTCCATCTCCCGGTGACCCGTACCGGCCCGCTGCCGGTCGTCGTGGAGTACCTCGGCTACGGCACCGGCCGGGGAGCGCCGCACGAGATACGGCTGTGGGCGGACGCGGGCTACGCGCACTTCGTCATGGACACCCGCGGCCAGGGGGCCGAGACACCCGACCCCGACCCGGCGAGCGGGGACATCGCGGCGCCCGGCTTCCTCACCCGCGGCGTGCTCGACCCGCTCCGCTACTACTACCGGCGCCTGTACACCGACGCGGTACGTGCCGTCGCCGCGGTGCGCACGCATCCGGACGTCGACCCGGCCCGCGTGGTCGTCACCGGCACCAGCCAGGGCGGCGGCATCGCCCTCGCCGCCGCGGGCCTCGTCCCCGACCTCGTGGCGGCCATGCCGGACGTGCCGTTCCTGTGCCACTTCCCGCGCGCGACGACGATCACCGACATGCCCCCCTACGACGAGGTCACCAGGTTCGTGAAGCGGCACCGCGAGCACGCGGCCACGGTGGCCCGCACCATGTCCTACTTCGACGGCGCCGCCCTGGCCCGTCGGGCGAACGCGCCGACGCTGTTCTCCGTCGGTCTGATGGACCGCATCTGCCCGCCCTCCACGGTGTACGCGGCCTTCAATCATTACGGCGCCCAGGGAGATGTCGATCAGTCCGACAAGCAGATACAGGTGTATCCCTTCAACGACCACGAGGGCGGCGGGCCTGCCCACGAGGTAGTCAAACTGGAGTGGCTGGCCGATCAGCTGGAAACCTCGGTGTGACTCCATCGAGGGAAGACGGGCGCGTATTATGTCGCAACTGACGTGCCCCAGTGCAGGATTGGGAATTCATGGCATCGAATGCGTCCGGTGGGTTCGTCTCCACACTGGCCACCAACAAGGACCGGTTCCGCAAGACCCTGATCTCGGACCAGGTGTACGACCTGCTGCGCCAGGCCGTCGTCGAGGGCGATCTCGCGCCGAACGACCGCGTGGTCGAATCCGAGATCGCGCGGCGGCTCGGCGTGAGCCAGGCGCCGGTGCGTGAGGCGGTCAAGAGGCTGGCCCGTGAGGGCTTGTTCACGCACGTGCCGCGACGCGGTCACTTCGTCGTCGAGGTCTCCTCGCAGGACGCGGAGTACGCCCGTCAGGTGCGTGAGCCGCTGGAGAGCCTCGCCGCGCAGCTCGCTGCGGAGCGCATCACCGATGAGCAGCTCGCCGAGCTCGACGCACAGGTCGAGCGGATGCACGAGGCGGTCGCCACGAACGACGTCAGCGGCTTCCGTGACGCCGACGTCGAGTTCCACTCCCTGGTCAGCCAGTTCGCGGGAAACCCCTTCCTCGCCCGCATGTGGGAGGTCATCGAGCCGAGTCTGCGCACTCTTCGTGCCATCTCCGACCCGCTCTTCGACGGTGACAGGCGTGCGATGGCCGACGAACACGGGCGCCTGGTAGCCCTCTTGAGGCAGAGGGAGCCCGGTAAGGCGGCCCAGGCATTCGGCGACCACGCCGCCGGCCGAGGTCCCGTTCCGGATGCGCGGGAGACGAAGCAGCCGCGCAAGAAGGCCGCCGCGGCGAAGCGCGCCACGTCCAGGAAGACCGCGCCGAAGTCGAACTGAGAAACCGTCATGGGCCCGGTCCGGATACTCCGGACCGGGCCCATGACGCTGTCCGCGTCCGGGCTACCGTCGGGCGCCCGCAGTCCACACGGGCGCCCCGTACTGATAGGCGCCCAGGCTCGGGGCCGGATCCGTGGAACCGTCGTTGATGCCGGGAAGCGCTATCCCCGCATTGCGGGCCGGTGAGCCTGCGGTGAGCCGGTAGTCGTGGCCCGCCGCGTCGACGAACAGCGGATCGGTCTCCGCCGGGAGGTTGTTGGAGAGAACGAGCCCGCCATCGGTCGCGCCGGTCAGGCCCCGGATCGTACCGAGGTTGTTGTAGATCCTGGTGCCGGTCGACTGCCCCGGCTCCTTCACGTAGAACAGCGTCATTCCGCCGGTGTTGTTGTAGACGCCGTTGTCGTGCGACCCGGTACCGAGCCCGTTCAGCATCACGGTGCCCTCCCGGTTGCCCCAGCCGACGTTGTTCGCGATCACCAGATCGCTCTGGCCGTTGTCCGCGTAGATTCCCGAGATTCCGAAGGTGGTCGAGGTCGTGGCCGGTGCCGGGTCGTGCAGCACGTTGTGATCGATGGAGGTGCCCATCATCCAGGCACTGCAGCAGGTGTAGACGGCCGCCACGTCGAGGCTCATCCGGGCGTACCCGGAGATGTCGTTGTACGCGATCAGGTCCTTGCCCGGGGTGAGGCCGGCGACCTCGTTCCACTGCAGGTTGATCCCGCTGCGGCCGACCCGGGAGATCGTGTTGTGCGTGACCGTCTGACTGTTGCCCTGCACGGCGATCCCCGCCGCGTAGGTACCCATGTAGTCGACGTCGTGGATCACGTTGTCCGTCGCGGTGTTGTTCTGTCCGCGCAGCGCGACGCCGTTCCCGGCGCTCAGCGACAGATCGCTGTTCACGATCTTGTTCCCGGTGCCGTCGAGGACGATGCCGCTGTCGCCGACGCCCCGCGTCACCGTGCTGCCGCAGTCCGTCGCGCCCCGGGTGATGTCCGTGTAGTGCGAGAGGTACTGGCCGCGGATGCCGTCCAGGGTGATGCCGGTGCTGGAGGGTCCCGTGGTGATCGTGGTGGCGAACAGACCGATGCCGTCGACCGTCGTGTGAGAGGTGTTCGTCAGGTCGAAACCGAGGGTGCGACGCTTCACCTCGACGGTGCGGGTGTCCGGGTCATCGGTGCCGTACACGTACAGGCGTTTCGCGACCGGGTCGTAGAACCATTCGCCCGGGTGGGCGAGTTCGCCTATCTTTCCGGAGAGGGCGTACCGGGTCTCCTTCGGCACGACCTTGTGGACGCAGGGCGGCGCGGCGTCCAGCGTCACCGAGCCTACGGCGGAGCTCTTGACCGTGGTGGTGGCCGAGACATACCAGTACCCGGTGAGGGCGCGCGCGCCGTTCCAGTACCCCGCCGGGCGGGTCAGGTCCGCATCGGCGACGGTGGCGTCCGCGCTGCCTTCCCCGGCGTACTGGAGCGTGGGAGCGAGCAGGTCGAGGCCGGGATAAGGCCATTGGGCCTCGACGCCCGCCGCCCTGTCGGTGAACACCTGCACGGTGGTCACGTCAGGACCGAGGTCTACGGCTGTGCTGTAGACGTGGCCGTCGGCCACCGCGTCGCTGAACGCCGAGTCCGCGGCGAACGGGTCGGTGGCGGCGATCTGCGTGACATCGGCTGCGGTGACCGGATCGAAGCCGCCGATCCTCGACGCACCGCTCACCGTCACCTTCGCACCCGGTGCCGCGCGATAGGTGATGGGAAGCTGGGCGCTGCCGGAACGAGCCGGCACCACGGTCTCCTCGTAGGTTCCGGACAGGATCAGGCAGGTGTCGCCCGGCACCATCACATCGGCGCACTTCTGGATGTGCCGGAACGGGGAGGTGGCGGTCTTGCCGCCGGCCGCGTCCCGGCCGGAGGACGACACGTAGTAGACCGTGCCCGCCTGGGGTCTGACGGGATGGGCGGCGGCCGGATGGCCGACCGCCACCATGGCCAGCGATGCGAGCAGGGCGGCTGCGGACCAGGGCCCTTGGCGGGACCGTGGTTTCCAACTCCTCAGCACTCCGTGGTCCTTTCTCTACTCTCGGCTTCTCTTCGGACGGGGCATGACGTACGGGGTCATCCCTTCACGGCGCCCACGGTGAGACCGCTGATGATGTGGCGCTGCATGTAGATGAAGAAGATGACGACGGGTGCGATGGCGAGCAGAAGGTTGGGGAACACCTTCGTCAGATCGGTCGAGTACTGGCTGATGCCGGCGTAGACCGCCGTCGTGACCGTGTAGTGCCCGGAGGACGGGCTGAGCAGGATCTGCGGGGAGATGAAGTCGTTCCAGATTCCTATGGAGTTGAGGATGAGCACGGTGACCACCGCAGGGCGCATCAGGGGGAAGATGATGGACCAGAACGTCCGGTAGCGGCCTGCGCCGTCGATCGTCGCCGCGTTGTCGATGTCCACCGGGATGGTGCGGATGAAGCCGACGAACAGGAAGATGCTCACCGGCAGGGTGGAGGCCACATCGTGCGCGACCAGGCCGGTCACGGTGTTGGCCAGGCCGATCTCGCGCAGCACGTAGATCACCGGGATGATCACCGCGGCGCCCGGAATGAACGTGCCGGCCAGGAAGTACAGCAGGACCAGTTGCGTACGCCGTTTGAGGCTGCGCGCGATCGCGTACGCGGCGGGGCCGGCCAGCAGGATGCACAGCACGTCCACGAGCACGACGAGGAACAGCGTGAAGCCGTAGCCGTCGATGACGTTGAACTGCGGGCTGTTGATCGCGGCCGACATGTGCTCGAAGGTCAGCCCGTTCAGCGGGATCGAGAAGGGGTTGTCGAGGATGTCCTGCTGAGACTTGAAGGCGTTCACCACGAGCAGGTAGACCGGCACGATCATGGCGACGAAGAGCACACCGAGCAGGGCCCATCCCAGGGGCGAACGGCGCTCCTTGCGCCCCGTGTCCTGTGTGTCGGCGCTCTTGGCCGGCGCGGCCTTCGGCCTTTCGCGGACCTCTGCTTCCAGTACGACCACCAACGGCTCCTGACTAACTTGTCGCTGCTTGGTCCTGGCGGTTGCGCAGCGCCGTCACAAGGAGGGCGAGCACTGCGGACACCACCATCAGGAACACCGCCTGCGCGGTCGCGTATCCGACCTTGGTGCCCTCGAAGGACCGGGCGAGAATGAGATAGGTGAAGGTCTGCGTCGACCCGGCCGGACCGCCGCCGGTGAGGCTGACCACGATGTCGTAGGCCCGGATGAGCCCCACCAGGTTCAGCACCGTCGCCACGGTCACCACGGGGGCGATCATGGGGATCACGATCCGCAGATTGATCTGTCGCTTGGACGCGCCGTCGATCGCCGCTGCCTCCAGCAGCTCCGCCGGCACGGTCTGCAGGGCTGCCACGAACAGCACGACGTTGAAGCCGAACCCCGCCCACACGATCACGGCGATCAGTGAGATCAGGGCGAACTGCTCGTCGAAGAGGAACCCGACCGGCTCGACTCCGAACTTGGCGAGCGTGTTGTTGATGGCACCGTTGGTGCCCAGGATCGCCGCCCACAGGTACCCGAGGATCAGGGCACTGATGACGTGCGGAAAGTAGGCGACGGCCCGGAAGAACGAGTTGGCGCGCGAACGGCCCTTGAGCGCGAGCGCGTACACGAGCCCCAGACCCACCATGAGGACGGTGCCGGCCGCGGCGATCAGCGCTGTCACATACCAGGCGTCCGAGGAGCTCGGATCGTCGAAGAGGTGCCTGTAGTTGTCGAGCCCGGTGAACGTGGCGGTGGAGAAGCCGTCCCAGTCGGTCAGGCTGAGATAGACGGCGACTCCCACCGGCACGACGGTCATGACCGTGTAGAGGAGGACGGCCGGGCCCATCATCCCCAAGGACACGGCCAAATTTTGTAGGCGTGCCCGGCGCCGCGCCCGGTCGTTCAGGCCTGCGTTCAGCTCTGCGAGTTCCACCACTTGTCCAATCCGTCGGCCGCACCCGAGGCGGACGACCCCGTGTACAGGGACTGGACCTGCTTGTTGAGCTCGTCGCTGAAGCCGGCTATCGGCTGGCTCTCACCGGACTTCACGATCACGGACGGCGCCTTGTCCAGGATCTGCTGCACGGAGGTGCCCAGGCTGGACATCGGGTACGTGAAGCCCTCCCGCAGGTTCGCGTCGGAGGCGAGCTGGCTCTTGATGGCCTTCGGATCGGTGGTCGCCCACTTCACGAACTTGATCGCCTCGGCCTTGTGCCGCGACTTGTTCACCACGACGTACGGGTTCGAGATGTTGCCGAACTGGCCCGACGGGTAGGCCCCGTCGGTCGGCATCGTGAAGACCCCGATGTCGTCGCTCTTCTTGGCGGCGTCCGCGGCGGGCACGAAGAACGAACCCATGACGTACATCGCGGACTTGCCGTTCAGGAAGGCCGTCTGACCGTCCGCGTAGGTGAGACCGAGGGCGCTCTTCTCCAGGTAGCCCTTGTCGATCCAGCCCTTGTACTGCTGGAGGTAGGGCAGGTAGCCGCTCTTCGCGAAGGAGGCCTTGCCGTTGTTGCGCTTGACCGTCCACCCGGGATCGGCCGTGAGGACCCCCGCGTCGGCCATCATCGAGAACTGGGAGCCCGTGACCCATTGACCGGCCGCCTGCAGCGGCTTGTAGCCCGCGTTCTTCAAGTCGCCCATGGCCGCGGTGAACTGATCCAACGTCCGGATCTTCGAGGCGTCGAGCCCCGCCTTCTCGAAGGCGGCCTTGTTGTAGAACACGAGCGACTGGATCTGCTCACCCACGCCGACCACGTAGCGCTTGCCGCCGACGGTGTACTGGTCGGCCAGCGGCGTCTTGGCGGTCCAGGGCTGGTCGGACAGGTCTGCGAAGAGCGAAGCGGTGTCGGCGGTCGGGACGATCTGCTGGGCGACGTCCGGCGGGTCGCCCGCCGCCAGGTCCTGCCTCAGTTTCGCGTCCGCCGAGATCGTGCCCGTCAGTTCGAGCTTGACGTGCACACCGGGGTGGCCCTTCTCGTAGGTGGCGAAGAGGTCGTTCCAGTACTTCTCCGTCAGGTTAGGGGTGATGTTCACGATGACGCGGAGGGTCGTGCCCTCCGACGCCTGGTCGGACCCGCCCCCGCAGGCGACGGCCGACGCCATCACCAGGGGAGCCACGGCGAGTCCGCACGTGCGACGCCACATTGTTTTCATCGGACACGCTCCGTTGCGTAGTCGTGAATAATCGATAGCTGGTGCTCAGCCGCAGAACTCCCGGTGGAGCGACGGCGCGAGGGGGTGCGGGCGGTCGGGGGTGCGTGTCGCCCGGTGGGTGGTGCGATGCGACGGAGGCGGGGCGGGGCCTGCGCCTCGATCACGTCTATCGTCTATCGATTGTTGATGCTAAAGCCGGCTCCGTGCTTCTTCAAGGGTGCTGCCGCAACCTCTGGGTCTGATTTCGCCCCGCGGCCGGCCGGGCCGTCCGATTCCGGCGCTCATCTCCGCTGTGGCGAGGCGAAGTTCGAAGCGAGCGTCCGGAGGTCGGAGGCGGCCTGGCCGGCCGGGTTCACTGCTGTACGTCGAGCTCCAGCTCGATCACCGGGAGCAGTACGTCGGGCCGGGCGATCGGCAGGGTCAGGGTGAGGGTTCCCGCCGGCTGGCTCGGCGGCGCCAGGTTGTTGTGCTCGTGCCGTGAGCCGTCCGTCTCGTGGAAGAGGATCTCCGAGCCGTCGTGCAGGAGTTGGGCGTAGCGCACACGTCCGGCCAGCCCCGGCAGATGAAGGTGCTTGAGCGGCCAGACCGGCAGGTGCAGGTAGAGGCGGTTGCCGGACTGCGTGTACAGGGTGTGGGCGGGCGGCTCGAACGCGCTCGGCCCCGCGCCGTGCACGGACCGTGCGTGCAGCTCGGTCCACTCCCCGATGGTCCGGAGCGTGGAGCGGGCCTGCGGATCCAGGGCGCCGCGGCCGGTGGGCCCGACGTTCAGGATGAGGTTGCCCCCGCAGGCGACCGACTGCACCAGCATGCGGACCAGCAGCGCGGGGTCCTTGTAGTCGTGGTTGTCGCGGTCGTACCCCCATGAGCCGTTGAGCGTGTGGCAGGCCTCCCACGTGACCCGCTTCCCGCCACGCTCCAGCGGTCGGTCGGGCTGGTACTGCTCGGGCGTGACGTAGTCGCCGGGTATGCCGAGCCTGTCGTTGACGAGGATGCCCGGCTGCAGTTCCTTCACCGTGGCCAGCAGGTGCCTGGCGCCCCACTCCTCGGGGCCCTTCTCCGGATACGTGAAGTCGAAGAAGAGGGTGTCGATTTGGCCGTATCCGGTGAGCAGCTCACGTATCTGCCCCTCCATGTAGGCGCGGTAGCGCTCCATGTCGCGGGGCTCCCGCTCGGCTGCCGTGCCCCGCAGCGGGTGGTGCTCGTCGACGGTGAAGTCGGGGTGGTGCCAGTCGAGGAGCGAGTAGTACAGACCGACGCGCAGTCCCTCGGCCCGCATCGCGTCCACGAACTCACGGACCAGGTCGCGGCCTGTCGTCCGTACCGAGTTGTAGTCGGTCAGTGCCGAGTCGAACAGGCAGAAGCCGTCATGGTGCTTGGCCGTAAGAACCGCGTAGCGCATACCCGACTCCCTTGCAGTACGCGCGAGTTGACGTGCGTCGAAGAGATCAGGATCGAATCGGGTGAGGTAACGGTCGTACTCCTGCTGGGACATGGACTCCCGGCTGCGGACCCACTCGTGCCGCGCTGCCAGGCTGTACAGGCCGAAGTGGACGAAGAGCCCGAAGCGTGCCGCCTCGAACCACCCCGTGTCACCGGTGGAATCGGCGGAATTCGTGGACGCACCGTTCATGAGAGCTCCTGACGCATTGACAGCACTAATCGATTGGCTGTTATCTACCATCGATAGGCGATGATGTCACTGGCGTTGCGTGCGACGAGCGCGCGGAAAGGCACGTGCATGCACTCGATCGGGGACCAGGAAGCGGCGTCGACGGCGGAGGCCCGCACCGGCGGGACGGAGGGGAGCCAGGTCTACGAGTCGATGCGAGCGCCGGTCCACACCTCCTCCTACGTTCGGCCCACGTCACAGATGGTGGACGCTCTCAAGGACGTGAGCGCGGCCACGGCCTGTGCGAAGCTCCACCAGATGGGCATCACCCGGACGTTCATCGACGGCCCGGTGCCGCTGCACCGCGAAGCGGACGTCAAGGTCACCGGCGGTGCCGTGACGCTGCAGTTCCTTCCGCAGCGGGAAGACGTCTTCAACGGGGCGGAGCAGGAGGACATCGAGCGCAAGACCCCGCTCTGGGGTGTCCTGGAATCCATCCGGCCCGGCGACGTGCTGGTCATCTCGGCCCACGGCAGTCACTTCACCGGCTGCCTCGGCGACATGCTCGTGCGCTACTTCAAACTGCGCGGCGGCGCCGGGATCGTCGTGGACGGACGGGTACGGGACGCGGCCCGGGTGCGCGCGCTCGGCGTGCCCATCTGGTGCACCGGCGTCACCCCTCACTACGCCTCGCAGACCGAACTGTTCCCGTCCGCCTTCAACGTGCCCGTCGGTGTCGGCGGCTCACTCGTGACGCCGGGAGACCTGATCGTCGCCGACGAGGACGGCGCCGTCGTCGTGCCCCAGCGGAACGCGATCCCGCTGGCCGAGGACTCCCTCCTCCACCAGGACCGCGAGGCGTTCGCCCGCCGCCGTCTCGACGAGGGCGGGCGTCTGTCCGACTACTACCCGCTCACCGGCGAGGGCATGACCGAGTACCTGGCGAGCCGGTCCGCCACCTGAGCCGGGGTGACCGGCCGGGTCAGCTCGTCCCGGAAGGCCATGCGCCCTTCGCCGCCCGTGGATACGCCGATGGGCGGCGAGAGCGCGTGGGCGGTTCCCTGGCCGGCCGCAACCACGGGCGAGGCGTCGCCGGGGGCCCTTGGGCTGCGCCGCACGACCACCGGCCTCGCCTCCTCCCGCCCTTGCCGCAGCACGGCTGCCGGACGCCGACCACTGGACACCGCTGCACGCCGCCACGCCTTCGCCGCCCCGCAGTGCTTGGGGGTCCACCTCTACGGTGGACCTGATGGATGGGGCCTCGGCGGCAATTGACTCCCCGCCACGGTCGCGCCGGGCGGAAGGCGGTGGCCCGTCAGGGCGGTGCGGTCGGTGGCCCATGAGGCCGGTGGGGTCGGTCAGGAGTGCCCGGCGGAAGGGGGTCGGGTCTCCCGGGGCAGGCGCGCGCGGAGGGTGCCGGCGAAGTCCTCGGCCCGGGAGAGCTGGACGCGGAGCTTGGTGACCTGTTCCGCTGCCGCCCGCTCGTACGCGCGTACGCGATCCAGCAGACCATCGCGTTCGCAGGCGTCCAGGCCGGCGCCCGCGTCGAGGCGGTCCGTGGCGTCGAGCAGGTCGCGCATCTGGTCAAGGGTGAAGCCGAGCGGCTTCATCCGGCGGATGACCATGAGCCGCTGGACGTCGCTCTCGGTGTACAGCCGGAAGCCGCCTTGCGAACGGGCCGAGGGGACGACGAGCCCCGTCTCCTCGTAGTGGCGGATGGTGCGCAGGGAGAGCTCGGTCCGCGCGGCGACCTCGCCGATCTGCATGTGCTTGTCGTCCACGCCCGTGGTCCTGGCCCTTCTCCTCGTGACGGCCGCATCCTGGCGCGGGCCGTCACCAACCTCTACTCTAACGTTAGGGTAGAGTTGTGACGGTGGGGCGGCCCAACTGCCGCGCCCGTGCTGTTCCGGGCCGATGGCGCCCCGATGAAGATCCGATTCTTGCAGGAGTATGCGTGCGCGAGCCCAAGGTGCTGACGGCCGCCGCCTGCCCGCCGTAACTCTTCGTCCCCGGACGTGAGGCGCCCGGCCCTGCGCCGCGCTTCGTCCCTCCCTTCGACTTCCGGCCCGTCGGGGCCGTCCGCGGAGTGCCGGCCCGGCCCCTCCGCGTCTGTACCGCACGCCCCGGCCCGCTGGGCGGGACTGCCCGAGCACGACAGGTACTCACCACCTTGTCTTCTTCCGTCATGACGCCCGCCGCTGTTCTGCGGGGCCTGAAGCCCGACTGGCTGTCCGACCCGAAGGTCTGGCGTACCGAGGTTCTGGGCGGCCTGGTCGTCGCGCTCGCGCTGATCCCCGAGGCGATCTCGTTCTCGATCATCGCCGGCGTCGACCCGGCCATCGGCCTCTTCGCCTCGTTCACCATGGCCGTCACGATCTCCATCGTCGGAGGACGCCGCGCGATGATCTCCGCGGCCACCGGCGCCGTGGCACTCGTCATCGCCCCCATGAACCGGGAGCACGGACTGGGCTACCTGGTGGCCACCGTCATCCTGGCCGGCCTCTTCCAGATCATCCTGGGCGCCGTCGGCGTGGCCAAGCTCATGCGGTTCGTACCCCGCTCGGTGATGACCGGCTTCGTCAACGCCCTCGCCATCATGATCTTCATGGCGCAGGTCCCCGAGATGCACGACGTGCCCTGGGCGGTCTATCCGCTGATCATCGGCGGCCTGGCGCTCCTGGTGTTCTTCCCGAAGCTCACCAAGGTGGTCCCCGCGCCGCTGGTCTCCATCCTCATCCTCACCGTGATCACCGTTGCGGCCGGGATCGCCGTGCCCACGGTCGGGGACAAGGGGGAACTGCCCTCCTCGCTGCCGGTCCCGGGCCTGCCGGACGTGCCCTTCACCCTGGACACCCTGACCACGGTCGCCCCCTACGCCCTCGCCATGGCGCTCGTCGGCCTGATGGAATCCCTGATGACCGCCAAGCTGGTCGACGACATCACCGACACCCACTCCTCCAAGACCCGCGAGTCCATCGGCCAGGGCATCGCCAACATCGTCACCGGATTCTTCGGTGGCATGGGCGGCTGCGCGATGATCGGCCAGACGATGATCAACGTGAAGGTCTCCGGCGCCCGCACCCGCCTTTCCACCTTCCTGGCCGGGGCGTTCCTGATGGTGCTGTGCGTGGTCTTCGGTCCGGTCGTCTCCGACATCCCCATGGCCGCCCTCGTCGCCGTCATGGTCATGGTGGCCTTCGGCACCTTCGACTGGCACTCCATCGCCCCGAAGACCCTCCAGCGGATGCCTGCCGGCGAGATCGCCGTCATGGTCATCACCGTGGTGGTCGTCGTCGCCACCCACAACCTCGCCATCGGGGTCGTCGTCGGCTCCGTCACCGCGATGGTCGTCTTCGCCAAGCGCGTCGCCCGACTCGCGGACGTCACGGCCGTCAGGGATCCCGACGGCACCAGCGTGGTGTATGCCGTGACCGGCGAACTGTTCTTCGCCTCCTCCAACGACCTCGTCGGCCGGTTCGACTACGCCGGCGACCCCCACAGAGTCGTCATCGACCTGTCCGCCGCCCACATCTGGGACGCCTCGTCCGTGGCCGCCCTCGACGCCATCGAGACCAAGTACGCCCAGCGCGGCAAGACCGTCGAGATCATCGGTCTCAACGATCCGAGCGCCGATCTCCACGGGAAGCTCACCGGAGAACTCACCAGCCACTGACCCCCGCGGTGACCGGCGGACCCGGCATCACACCCCGCCGGGGCCCGAGACGGTGAACAGGGCGCCACCGGGGTCCCGG
The DNA here is from genome assembly GCF_043202315.1 of Streptomyces sp. NPDC048211. Taxonomy (NCBI): domain Bacteria; kingdom Bacillati; phylum Actinomycetota; class Actinomycetes; order Kitasatosporales; family Streptomycetaceae; genus Streptomyces; species Streptomyces sp. NPDC048211. The sequence goes on along the minus strand of NZ_JBIDAD010000003.1, from coordinate 626,411 downwards.
ATGATGCGGGTGTCCTTCGAGCAGCCGAGCGGGGGAGGAGCCGGTGAGGATTCACCGCCCGCCGCATCGGCTGCCGCCGCGGTCGCACGGCTGTCCTCCACGCGGAAGTCCACCATCCACCGAGGCCGCATCCTCGGGTCCGGGGCGGATTCGACGCTCCCGCCCCGCAACGTGGCGACGGTGTGTCCGGCCACCCGGACCACGACGTGATCCTGCGCGTAATCCACCGTGCACCCGGCCTTCGGCTCCGCCCAGTCGAAGATCTCGGCGTAGAAGATGGCCGCCTCGAAGGCGTGACGCGTCCTGAGGTCCAGGCGTGCGGGCGCGCTGCCCCGGCCCACGGTCCAGGCCAGGGCCGGCCCCTCCCAGAAGCCGAAGGCGGCGCCGTCGCGGTCCGCTGCGAGGGCGGCACGTCCTTCACCCAGCCGCGCGGGCCCCACGGCGAGCGTGGCCCCCCGCTCCCTCACGCGGTCCGCCGCCGCATCGGCGTCGGCCACCGCGAAGTACGGCGTCCAGCGGGCGGTGAGCCCGCTGCCGTGGCAGTACCCCATTCCCGCGACGGGCTCTCCGCGAGCCGTCGCGACGGAGAAGTCGCGCCCGAGGGAGCTGTCACGGAATTCCCACCCCATCACCTGGGAGTAGAAGGACCGGGCCGCATGCGGATCGGGCGTCACCAGGCTCACCCAGCAGGGCGCGCCGGTCACCGGTGTCGTCATTCCGAGGGCCGGCATCGAAGACTCCTTGCCTGGTCGTGGAAGCCGGCTTCTTCGGGTCCCGACTGCGACCCGTCGTCCGCGCGGCGCCGCCGCCGGGCGCGGACGGAGCATGTGCACGCCTCGACCGCCGGCCGCCCCGAAGCGTCCGGCCGGTGTGCCCTGACCGCCGACTCACCTCTGCAACTGTGGGCACGGCCGCCGCGCCACCGCACCCGGACCACGTCCCGCACACCGCACATTCCTCATACCGGGCGCGGCGCCGTGCCGCACGGGCCGGGGCGGTCACCCGGAGCGGCTTCGCCCACGGGCGCGCGTCCCGCCGGACGTGGCGGCTTCCGCAGCGCGGGCCCCATTGACGGGCGCGATGCGGTGCGGGCGGCCGGACAGCGCCTCATGAGCCTGACCCGGGCTGCTCCGCTGCGCCGCCTCGGAGGTCCCGGACGTACCGGTCGAACCGTGTGCCGTCCTGCCTGCGTGTGCGTCCGACGGGGGTGAATCCTGCCCGCCGCGCGACGGCCCCGGATCCGGGATTGTCCGGATCCACCTGGATCACTGCCTCCGCTGCGCCCTCACTCGCCGCGTACCGCATCACCAGGAGAACCGCTCGGGTGGCCAGACCGTGTCCTCGCCAGGAGGGATAGAGGCCGTACGCGACGTTCACCTGGCCGGGAGCCAGGCCCTCACCTGCGAACCGCAGGTCGACGGTTCCCGCGAGTATTCTGTCGGCGCCCGCCCGGATCCCGAAGGCGCGGAGCGGTCCGGCGCCTTCCCACTGATCCCGGCAGTGCCGGACGTACGCCTCGACGCCCTCACGCGTCCCCGGACCGCCGTTGAGCCAGCGAACGAGCAGTTCGTCCTCCCCTGCGAGGTGCGGTTCCACATCCTCCGGCTGCAGCGGGGACAGGGTGATGACGCCGTCGGACAGCTCTCTTTCACGCATCCGGCGATTCTCGGCCTCGGCCCCGCATCGCACCACCGATTTCGTTGGGGCGGCGAGCCGTGACCTTCTTCCCCCAGGCCCGACGTTCCACCGGCCCGCAAGCCCTCCGGTGGTTCGGGAGGCGCGATCGGGCCGTCCGGCAGTGGGGCGGCCGCTTCACGCGCCTGCGGCGCCCCTTCTCCCTGGCCGGGGATCCGGCGTTGTTCTCCGCCCTGAAAGGATCCACCGACTCGGAGGTGATGTTCTACCTGGCCATCACCTTCGGTCTCGACCAGGACGTGCCGGGCGCCGTGGCACGCATGGCCGGGTCGATCGAAGGGCTGGGCCACGAGCAGGGGGTTGAACTCCCGCTCCGGATGACCGCGGCGGTGTCCGACGGTGAGCGGCTGTGGGCGTTCCGCTATTCGAGCCTGCGGGCCTCCAGGTCGCTGTTCTGCAGCACGGGCGCGGACACCGTGCAGGCACTCCAGCCGGACCTGGAGGTCCTGAGCGAGGCCTCGGACGGCACCCGCATGGTGGTCTCGGAGCCCTTGGGCGGACTGCCCGGCGAGTGGAACGAGGTGCCCGAGAGCAGCTACGGGGTCATCCGGCCGGGCGTCGACGCGTTCCTCCTCTTCGTCCCCGAACCCGCGTAGCGCCCGCATCGAGGCGATGGGGCCGGGACCCTTCGAGGGGAAGTCCCGAAGGGTCCCGTGGGCCGTCCTGCGGATATCAGGTGCCGGACAGGCCGGGGACGGCGAGCGCCGCGTCGATCTCCCGGACGAACGGTTCCAGATCGCCGGGGTTCCGTGAGGTGATGAGCGTCCAGCCGCCCGAATCGTCCGTGACGACCGGCTGATCGGTCCAGTCGCCGCCGGCGTTGCGGATGTCGGTCCGCAGCGAGGGATAGGAGGTGAGGCGTTTGCCCGCGACGGCCCCCGTTTCCACGAGCACCCAGGGGCCATGGCAGATGGCGGCGACGGGGCGGCCGGATCCGGTGAACGCGCGCACGATGCTGCCCGCGGAGCTCTGGGTGCGCAGCGTGTCGGCGTTCAACGTCCCGCCCGGTACGAGCAGAAGGTCGTACGCGGACGGATCGACGTCATCCAGCGTGAGGTCGGGGTGCAGCGTCCTGCCGGGTTCCTTGTCGCCGACGAGGGTCCCGACCGGGTCCTTCGTCACGGCCGCGACATCGACCTGGGCGCCCCATCCACGGAGGTGGTCGGCCGGAACGACGAGCTCGTCCTGCTCCACACCGTAGTTGGTGACGATGGCCAGCACCTTCCGCTTGCTCACCTCATGGTCGCTCATCGGTTCCGTCCGTCCTTTCCGTGTCCGTGCCGGGTACGTCGATCCGGGTCCGTGCGGAGTGCGTCGATCCGGCGTCTCGGGGACCGCAGGCTCTGGTTCCCGCTCGTGGCGGCGGTCATGCCCGCGGCCTGCCCGGTTTCCGGCAGCCTGCGGTCGCGCCGGGGCGCCCGCAACCGCAGGCCGCCCGAACGGCGTAGGGCCGTAGCGGGCCGGCAGCAGCGAGTACGACACGGGCCCGGGAGGTGTTTCCCGGCGTTGTGCGGGAAGCTGGAGTGACACAGGAGGCGGCGTCGGGCGCGACGGTGCCCGCACGCGCGTGACGGGCACGGTGCATGACACGGCGTGCCCCACGGCGTCCGGCTGAGAGGGACGCGATGGTGCGGACTGTGGGAGTGGAGGAGGAACTGCTGCTCGTCGACGCGCGGAGTGGTGAGCCCCGGGCGCTGTCGACAGCGGTGTTGGCGCTGGCCGAGAAGCGCGCAGCGGGCGATTCGGCCTTCGAGTCCGAACTCCATCTCCAGCAAATGGAGTTCGCCACCCAGCCGTGCAGCGACATGCATGAACTCGCGGAGGAGATCCTGCGCTGGCGAGCCGAGGCCGCCGAGAGTGCCGCACAGGCCGGCGCCGACGTGGCCGCCCTCGCGACCGTGCCGCTTCCGGTCAGTCCGGCGATCGGGGAGGGGGAGCGGTACCGCTGGCTGGCCGAGAGGTTCGGCCTGACCACCCAGGAGCAGTTGACCTGCGGATGCCATGTACACGTTTCCGTGGACTCGGACGAGGAGGGCGTCGCAGTGCTGGACCGGGTCCGCCCGTGGCTCCCGGTCGTGCTCGCGCTGAGCGCCAACTCACCTTTCTGGCAGGGGCAGGACACCGCCTACGGCAGCTATCGCAGCATGGTCTGGGGACGCTGGCCCTCGGCCGGTCCGGTCGAGATCTTCGGCTCCGCGCGCCGTTACCACGAGCAGGTTCAGGCCCTCGTCGACACCGGCGTGCTGCGCGACGAGGGCATGATCTACTTCGACGCACGGCTCTCGCACCGCTATCCGACCGTCGAAGTCAGAGTCGCGGACGTGTGCCTGGACCCGGCCGACGCCGCGCTGCTCGCCTCGCTGGTGCGCGGTCTGGTCGAGACGGCGGCACGCAGTTGGCGCGCGGAGGAACCGCCCGACCCCGTCGGGGTGGGCCTTCTGCGCATGGCCACCTGGCAGGCAGGCCGTTCCGGTCTGGACGGCCACCTGCTTCATCCCCTGACCATGCGGCCCGAGCCCGCCTCCGAGGTGGTCGGCGCGCTGCTCGCGCATGTCCGCGACGCGATGGAGGACACCGGTGACCTCGCGGCGGCCGAGGAAGCGGTCGGGCGCCTGATGGAGCGAGGGACAGGGGCGAGGACTCAACGGGACGTGTTCGCCCGCACGGGCAGCCTGCGGGCCGTGGTGGCGGAGTGCGTGTCCCGAACACGCGGCTGACAGCGCGGCGGCCGGGCACCGGGAGCCGTCAGTCCGTGACCTCCGACCCCCGTGTCCCGTGGCGGGAGTCGCAAGGACACGCCCCTACGCGTGGAGCGTGCTGGGCGCGGCCGCACAGGCCACCTCCCGGATCGGCGGTGCGCACCGGCAGCCCTTCATCCGGTCATCCGGTGGGCGCGGGAAGAACTCCTGCCCGCCCTGCGCTCCGGTCAGTGAAACCGGCAGCCGGACGGGGCCGCGAGGCCGTCACCGCCCTGCGGCCGCGGGCGACGGGCTGCGTCCGGTAGTTCAACGGCTGACGGCTTTACGGAGCTGCTCCTTGTTCATCGTCGAGCGGCCCTCGATGTTCTTCTTCTTGGCCTCCTCGTACAACTGGTCCTTGGTACGGCCCTGGGCACCCTTGTGCGAGCGCTCCCCGCCGCGCTGGGAAGCGGACTTCGGGTCCCGCGTGGACGTCCTGCTCGATGTCTTCGACTCTCCCGCGCGGGCGCGTTCCTTGTTGACGGTGCGGGCGGCGATCTCCTTCGCACGCTTCTCCGACTCGCCGCGGTCCTTGGCGCTCTCCCTGACGTGCTCGTACTGACGCTCGCGCTTGCGGCTGGATCCTGCCGGCATGGCGTACTCCTCCTGATGCTTGTCGGGTGTCCTGCCGGCGGCACGCGGTCCGCACCGGTAGCACTGATGCGGGTGCCGCCGTATCAGCGGGTTACCACTGGTCCACGACCGAAACATGCCACCCCGGCCATGCGAACGCGCATCGGGCCGTGCCGCTCGGGTGACCCCGGGCGGCACGGCGCTCAGAGGCGGGGACCGGGTGCGCACGAGGGCCTGACCTCACGCCCACGAGTAGAATGAAGGCCGGTCGACGGCCCGGTACGCGCGCGGGCACGGTGACGAACCGCGACACGCGGTGGACAAGTCGGCCGGGTCGCACCGTGTGCAGGGCACGGGAGGTGCTCCATGTCCCGGACGGCGACGGTCGAGCGTCTGCTGGAGGAGCACGGGCGTACGTACGCCGAGGAAGCCGGCATCCGGCTCCGGGACACGCCCTCACCGCTCTACCGACTGCTGACCCTCTGCGTGTTGCTGTCGGTTCGCATCAAGGCCGACATCGCGGTGACCGCCGCCCGGGAGCTGTCCGCAGCGGGGATGCGTACGCCGCGCGCGATGGCGGAGGCTACCTGGCAGGACAGGGTGGACGCCCTGGGCCGCGCACACTATCGCCGTTACGACGAGAGCACGGCCACCGCGCTCGGAGACGGCGCGGAACTCCTGCTCGACCGGTACCGCGGGGATCTGCGGCGACTGCGCGAGGAGGCGGGCGGGGATCCGGAGCGGATACGCGGGCTGCTGCGGGAGTTCCCCCGGATCGGACCGGTGGGCGCGGACATCTTCAGCCGGGAGGCGCAGGGCCTGTGGCCGGAGCTGCGCCCGGCATTCGACACCCGGGCCCGTGACGCCGCCGCCGGGCTGAACCTGCCGAGGACGCCGAAGGAGCTTGCCCGCCTCGTCACCGGCGACGACCTCCCGAGGCTGGCGGCTGCCCTGGTCCGGGTCGAACTGGCCAAGTGAGCCACAGGATCCGAGAGGAAGCCGCACCACCTCAGGGATGCCCCTACGAGAAGGCGGGAACCGGGCGCCGGGAAGGGCGGAGCCATGGCGCGGGTACTGATCGAGGGCACGGACATCGTCGTACGGCTGTCGTGGTGGGAGAAGGCGGCGGCCCGCCGTCACGACGTGCGGGTGCCGGGATCCGCGCTGCGCCGTGTGTACGTCGAGCCCGACTGGTGGCGCGCGCTGCGCGGTGAACGCGATCGCGGCATCTGCGTTCCCGGCAGGCTGTGTGCGGGCACCCGGAAACACCGTGAAGGCCAGGACTTCACCCTGGTGCGGTCGGGCGGCCCGGTGCTGTGTGTGGAACTGCACCGCAGCTCACCGCTCAGCAGGCTGGCGGTCTCGGTCCCCGACGCCGAGGAGACGCTGCGCAGGCTCTCGCCGACGGCCGCGGGAGGGGAGCCGTGAGGCACGGTCCCGCCACGGCGGCCGGCACCGCCTGCCGCTCGGCATCCCCGGACCCGGCCCGGCAGGTGAGTCCGGCTACCGTGGGTCCGCATGACGCACACCGGGACCACCGAGATCGAGATGACCGCGGAGCTCGTACGGGAACTGCTGCGCGACCAGCACCCCGATTTGGCCGATCGCCCTGTCCGGCTCGGCGCGCGGGGCTGGGACAACCAGCTGTGGCGGCTCGGCGACGACCTCGCCGTCCGGCTGCCCTGGGCGACGCAGTCGGCGGACGCGCTGCTGCGCGAGGAGCACACCTGGCTGCCGGTCCTCGCCCCGGTCCTTCCGCTCCGGATTCCCGTGCCGCAGCGCCTCGGAGAGCCCTCCGAGCGGTTTCCGCGGCCCTGGATCGTCACCACCTGGCTGCCGGGCGAGCCGGCCGACCGGACTCCCGCCACCAGGACCATGGACGCGGCGGATGCCCTGGCCGGATTTCTGGGCGCCCTCCACCACCCGGCCCCCGACGCGGCGCCCGTCGGACGGTTCGGCCGGGGCGGGTCGCTGGCCGGCCTCTCCGAGGATGTCCTCAAGACGCTCGCCTCGGCTGCCGAGCAGGGGCTGGTCCCCGAACCGGATGCCGTCCGCGCGGTCTGGGAGGACGCGGTGGCCGCGCCCGAGTGGGCGGGCCCGGCGCTGTGGCTCCACGGCGACCTGCATCCGGCCAACGTCCTCACAGCGGAGGGCACCATCTCCGGCGTGATCGACTTCGGCGATCTCTGTTCGGGGGATCCGGCCTGCGACCTCGCCGCGCCCTGGGTGCTTCTGCCCGACGGCGGAGTCGACCGCTTCCATGACACCTACCAGCCGGCCGTTGACGCCGCGACCCTGCGCCGCGCCCGCGGCTGGGCCGTGCGGCAGGCTCTCACCGGCATCCTCGTCGGAGATGCCGGAGTCCATGGCCGTCTCGGTGGCAAGGCCACGTGGGGCCCACCGGCCCGGGCCGCACTGCGACGCCTGATCGCCACAGCCCGCTGAGTGAACGAGGGGGCTGTGGCGATCAGGCTGCCGACGAGTACGACGCCCCACTCGCTGACGCCCCGGCAGCGAGGCCGTGTCCGTCGCGGAGCGTGGGGCCGGGGAGTTCCGCGTGTCAGGGGCGGCTGGTCAGGTATCCGCCCATGGACGTGAAGTACTCCGTCGCGGGCATCTCCCGGCCGTCCTCGGTGCGTACCCGTGTCACGGCCAGACCGTGGTTGCGTCCGGTGCGTGCGTCCGCGCCGGCGACGATCACCACACCCTCTCCCTCGCGGTAGAAGATCCGGCCGGGCGTTCCGCCGTAGCGGCCCTCGGACACCACGGCGGTGACGACCTCCAGGCGCTTGCCCCGATGGAAGGCGAAAGCGCTGGGATACGGCGCGGACTGGGCGCGCACCAGGCGTTCGAGGTCCTGTGCCGGCCACGTCCAGTCGATGCGGATGTCCTCGGCGGAGCGCTTGTGGAAGAAGCTTGCCCGGGAGCGGTCCTGCTTGGTGAACTCCGTCTGCCCGGCGGCGATGAGGTCGAGAGCCGCGGTGGTGACCGGGGCGATGAGGTCGACGGTCTTGTGGAAGAGATCGGTGGCGGTGTCCGCCGGACCGACCGCAACCGCCTCCTGCCGGACGATGTCACCGGCGTCGAGCTCGTCGTTCATCATGTGGGCGGTGACGCCGACTTCCTGCTCGCCGTTGATCAGCGCCCAGATCAGCGGCGAGAAGCCGGCGTACTTCGGCAGCAGCGAGTCGTGGACGTTCAGCGTGCCGTGGCGCGGCAGAGCGAAGATGCGCGGAGGGATCCAGGTACGCCAGTTGTTGGCCACGATGATGTCCGGGGCGGCCTCCTTGAGGCGCTCGAACAGTTCCTCGTCGTCGGGGCGGTTGCGGATCAGTACCGGAACGCCGTGCTTCTCGGCGAGGTCCGCGACGGAGTCGCTCCAGATCTTCTCGTACGCGTGGTCGCTCGCGGGGTGCGTCACGACCAGCGCCACGTCGTGCTCGGAGTCCAGGAGGGCTTGCAAGGTGCGGTGCCCCCAGGTCTGGTAACCGAACATGACGACCCGCATAGGGGTTCCTCCTCAGCGTGGGAATGAAGCGAGGCTCAGTAAAGCAAGGCTTACCTAATCTGGCAATGGGCGCATACAGTTATCCAGTTGGTCCGCCGCAGTGGACGGTCGTACGGCCCGCGCCTATCGACAGCGTCACAGGATTAGCTTAGGCTCACCTAAGTTCCACCGGGTCGCTCCATCGGCGTGCCCGTCTCTCGCGCTTTCCCCACACCTGACAGGCGGCTTCCCCGCACGATGGGAGTGACATGTCACAGGTTCGTCCTGGCGACGCACCACCGGTCCACGACCTCATTGGCATCGGCTTCGGGCCGTCCAATGTGGCCATGGCCATCGCGATCAGTGAGCACAACGCACGCAGTGGCACCGAGGAGGCGGTCAGTGCTCACTTCTTCGAGCAGCAGCCGCGATTCGGCTGGCACCGCGGCATGCTCATCGACGACGCAACCATGCAAGTCTCCTTCCTCAAGGACTTGGTGACGCTCCGGAATCCGTCCAGCAAGTTCAGCTTCCTCTGTTACCTGCAGAGCAAGGGGCGGCTGATCGACTTCATCAACCACAAGAACCTCTTCCCGCTGCGCGTGGAGTTCCACGACTACTTCGAGTGGGCCGCGGCGCAGGTCGCCGGCATGGTCTCCTACGATCACGAGGTCGTCGGCGTCACCCCCGTCGTCCACGACGGAGCCGTGGAGTACATGGACGTGACGGTCCGGTCGGGGGAGGGGCTCACGGTTCACCGTGCCCGCAACCTCGTCATCGGCACCGGGCTGCGCCCCCTCGTGCCGGAGGGTGTGGAGCGCGGCGACCGCGTCTGGCACAACTCCGAACTGCTCGCGAAGGTCGACACGTTGGAGGGCACCTCGCCCTCGCGGTTCGTGGTGGTGGGCGCCGGGCAGAGCGCCGCCGAGAACGTCGCCTATCTGCACCGCCGCTTCCCGGGGGCCGAGATCTGCGCGGTGTTCTCCCGCTACGGCTACAGCCCCGCCGACGACAGCAGCTTCGCCAACAAGATATTCGACCCCGGGGCGGTCGACGAGTACTTCGCCGCCCCCGAGGGCGTCAAGCGCAGACTCATGGACTACCACGGAAACACCAACTACTCCGTGGTGGACATCGACCTGATCGACGACCTGTACCGCCAGATGTACCAGGAGAAGGTGCTCGGTACCGAACGGCTGCGCTTCCTCAACGTCTCGCGCCTCGAAGAGGTGAAGGAGACACCCGACCACGCCCGCGCCACCGTGCGGTCCCTCGTCACGGGTGAGGAGACAGTCCTGGACGCCGACGTCGTGGTGCTCGCCACCGGCTACAGCCCCGCCGACCCGCTCGGTCTCCTGGGTGATGTGGCGGACCGGTGCCTGCGGGACGAAGAGGGCCGCGTCCGCGTCGAGCGGGACTACCGCATCGCGACGGACTCCGGCCTGCGCTGCGGCATCTACCTCCAGGGGGGCACGGAGCACACGCACGGCATCACGTCCGCCCTGCTGTCCAACACCGCGATCAGGGTCGGCGAGATCCTGGACTCGCTCCTCGACCGGGGTGCCGAACCCGCCGTCGGCGAGGCTCAGCCGGTCGCAGGCGGTTCGCCGCGCTAGTGCGGTCAAACGGCCCGGACCGCCGTGCCGTTCGAGTGGATCAAAGGGATAACGTACGCAGACATGAGCACGACTGCAGTTGAGCGCTCCGCTCCCCGGGGCACGACGACGGCCCGCCGCAGGCGGGTTGTGGGGCTGGTCGCGCTTCTGGCGATCCTGGTGGTCGCGGGAGCGCTGTCGCTGGCCGTGGGTGCGCGGGCGCTCAGTCCGGCCGAGGTGTGGCACGGGCTGTTCGCGGCACCGGAGTCCGATCAGCGGCTCACCGGGATCCGGCTCATCGTGCAGACCGTGCGGGTGCCCCGGACGGTGCTCGCCGTCGTGGCGGGCGTCGCCCTGGGCGTCGGCGGCTCGCTGATCCAGGGCTACACCCGCAACCCCATCGCGGACACCGGCCTGTTGGGGGTGAACGCGGGCGCCTCGTTCGCCGTGGTGTCGGCCATCGCCGTGTTCGGGTTCACCGATCCGTTCCAGTACGTCTGGTTCGCCTTCCTGGGGGCGGCGGTGGCCGGTGTCGTCGTGTTCGGGCTGGCGAGCATCGGCAGGGGCGCCGGCAATCCGCTGACCCTCGCGCTGGCCGGGCAGGGGATCACCGTGTTCCTCGCGGCCATGACGACCGCCGTCGCGCTGTCGGACCAGAAGTCGCTGAACGCGCTGCGGTTCTGGAACTCCGGCTCCGTCGCCGGCGTCGACTTCGCGGTCATCTGGCCGGTGACCGCGTTCGTCGCCGTCGGGCTGGTACTGGCGCTCGTCATGCTGCCGTCGCTCAACCTGCTGAACCTGGGTGACGACGTGGCACGGGGGCTGGGTGTGAACATCGCGCTGAGCCGGACGGTCGGCATCCTCGCGGTCACCCTGCTCGCGGGCGCGGCGACCGCGGCGTGCGGTCCCATCGCGTTTCTCGGGCTCATGGTCGCTCATGTGGCCCGCTATCTGACCGGACCGGACTACCGCTGGCTGGTGCCGTACGCGGGCCTCCTCGGGGCCGTGGTCCTCCTGGTCTGCGACATCGTGGGCCGACTGGTGGTGAGACCGGGTGAGCTGGACGCGGGTGTCGTCGTCTCCCTCCTCGGTGCCCCGTTCTTCGCCGCTCTGGTGTGGCGTGGAAAGTTCAGGAGCGCATGAAGGTGACAGAGACGAAGCCCTCGTTGGCGCCGGGCGTGCGGTTCGGCCGGGTGTCGTTCGTATGGCGGCCCTGGATCGTGCTGGTCACGCTGGTGCTGGCGGCCGCGGCCTTCCTGGTGTTCTGCCTCTCCATCGCCGTCGGGGACTTCCCGATCGGTCTCTCCCGGGTGTTCGCCACGATCCTCGGCAGGGGCGAAGCGGTCGACGAGTTCGTGATCATGGATCTGCGCATGCCGCGTGCCTTGGCCGGTCTCGTGGTCGGGATCGCGCTCGGCGTGTCCGGGGCGATCACCCAGTCCGTCGCGCGCAATCCCCTGGCCAGCCCGGACATTCTCGGAATCACCGGGGGTGCGAGCGTGGTCGCGGTCTTCCTGGTGACGGTGTCGGGCGGGACCGCCGCGGCGGTCGTCAGTGCCGTCGGCGTGTCGGCGGCGGCCCTCGCGGGCGGTCTCGGGGCGGGCCTGCTGGTGTACTTCCTGGCGTGGCGGCGCGGCATCGACGGCTTCCGGCTCATCCTCATCGGCATCTCGGTGAGCGCCATGGCGGAGGCGGTCACAACTTGGCTGCTGGTCTCGGCCGACATCAGGGATGTGGCCAGGGCCCAGGTGTGGCTGGTCGGCTCGCTGGACAACCGGTCGTGGGACGAGGTCCGGGTGGCGCTCTGGTGCTCGCTCGCGCTGATGACCGTCGTGGCCTGCGTCGCCTTCCAGTTCAAGCCGATGCATCTGGGGGACGAGGTCGCCGCGGGGCTGGGCGTCCGGTACACGAGGGTCCGGGCCGTCCTGCTGCTGTGCGCGGTGCTGCTGGCCGCGGTGGCGGTGAGCGCGGCGGGTCCGGTCCCGTTCGTGGCGCTGGTGGCGCCGCAGGTGGCGATGCGTCTGGCGAGATGCCCGACACCGCCGATGGTGGCTTCCGGCCTGGTCGGCGCACTGCTGCTGATCGGGTCCGACCTGGTGGCGCGTTCGGCGCTGCCGATCGGTCTCCCGGTCGGTGTGGTCACCGCCGCGATCGGCGGACCCTTCCTGGTGTACCTGCTGGTGCGGGCGAACCTCCGATAGATGACAGACGAGTTGGACTACCCGGACAGAGGGGGGCCTGTGGCCGTTCACCACACCATCACCGAGGTCGAGCCGGTGGGCGGTGACACCGCACGGCTGGCGGCCAGGGGCATCACGGTCGGGTACGGCGGCCGGACCGTCATCGACGATCTGGACGTCGCGATCCCGCCGGGTGTGATCACCACGATCATCGGCCCCAACGGCTGCGGGAAGTCCACCCTGTTGCGCACCCTGACGCGCCTGCTCAAGCCGGCCAAGGGGGCGGTCGTGCTGGACGGTGAGGACATCGCCGGGCTCAGGACCAGGGACGTGGCGAAGAAGCTCGGCCTGCTTCCGCAGGCCCCGGTCGCCCCGGAGGGGCTGACGGTGGCCGACCTGGTCGCCAGGGGGCGTCATCCGCACCAGAGCTGGCTGCGGCAGTGGTCGTCGGACGACGCCGGCGTCGTGGAGAAGGCGCTCGCCATGACCGGGGTGTCCGACCTGGCCGACCGCGCCGTCGACTCGCTCTCCGGCGGACAACGCCAGCGCGTCTGGATATCGATGACCCTGGCCCAGGGCACCGACCTGCTGCTGCTGGACGAGCCGACCACCTACCTCGACCTGACACACGCGATCGACGTGCTCGACCTGGTGGACGATCTGCACGAGTCGGGATGCACCGTGGTGATGGTGCTGCACGACCTCAACCTGGCCACGCGGTACAGCGACAACCTCGTCGTGATGCGGGACGGGGCGATCCTGGCGCAGGGGCACCCCCGTGACGTCATCACCGCCGAGCTGCTGCACGAGGCGTTCGGGCTGCGCGCGATGGTGATCGACGATCCGGTGGGGGACCGGCCCCTCATCGTGCCGATCGGCCGCACCCACGTTCATCTCAACTAGGTTTCGAACAGGGGCAATACGCTAGTTAGGCTAGGCTGCCCTCACTCGGTCGGGGTAAGGTTTGGCTGCCCTTATGCAGGGGCTCAGTAGACAGTGCGAAAGCAAGGGATTCCGGATGCTCACCCATAGAACGATGCTCACGAAGCCCTGGCGGCGGCTGGCGGCGACGGTGTCGGCCGCGACCCTCGGCATCGGTCTCCTGGCGGGATGCGGTTCCGGCTCGTCGGACGACACGGACAAGGCGAGCGACAAGGCTCCCGCCGCCTCCTCCGGCGTGTTCCCGGTCACCGTGGAGCACGCGTTCGGATCCACGAAGATCACCAAGGCGCCCCAGCGGGTCGTCTCGGTCGGCTACACGGACGACCAGACCATCCTGGCGTTCGGGATCAAGCCGGTCGGCATGGTCGACCAGTACCCGAACCCCGCGGGCAAGACCCCCGACATCAACACCCAGTGGCCCTGGGTGAAGGACAAGTGGGGTGACGCCCGCCCCGAGGTCATCATGAAGAACGGTGACACGGGCCCCAACTACGAGAAGATCGCCGCACTTCGGCCCGATCTGATCATCGCGGTCTACTCCGAGGTCGACCAGGCCGCGTACGACAAGCTCTCGAAGATCGCCCCGACGGTCGGCCGCACCAAGGCCGAGAAGGAGCCCTTCAGCGCGCCGTGGCAGGACAACGCGCTGCACATCGCCAAGGCGCTCGGCAAGGAGACCGAAGGTGCCGCCATGGTGAAGGGCATCCAGGCGAAGCTGGACGCTGCCGCCAAGGCCCACCCGGAGTTCGCGAAGCAGACCGGTGTCGCACTGTCCTGGTACGAGAAGTCCGTGGCGCCGTTCACGACCACCGACGTACGCGGCCGGCTGGTGACGGGTATCGGCTTCAAGGGCGCGACGGAGATCGACAAGATTGCGGGCGGCAAGTTCTACACCACGCTCTCCCCGGAGCGCATGGACCTCGTCGACGTCGACCGTGTCTTCGTCATCAACGACAAGGCGGACCAGGAGGCGCTGAAGAAGTCCGAACTCTTCAGCAACCTGTCCGTGGTCAAGGAGGGTCGGGTGTCGTACCTGCTCGACAGCGAGGGGCCGGCAGTTGGCGCGGCCATCTCCCAGGGCACCCTGCTGTCGATGCCGTACGCGATCGACGAGCTCGTCAAGTCGGTCGACCAGTGACGTCGGCCGACACCTTCGGCCGGCCCGCCCCGGCCCGCGTGTGAGCGCCACCGGCACCCGTCCCGCCCCGGCCACCCTGCGTACGGCGACCGGGGGTGAGGCCGCCCGGTGGATCACGGCGCACTGTCGTGAGGTGCCGTGGCTGGCCACGGCCACCGTGCTCACCACGGTGGCCGGGGCGGCGCTCCAGGTGCTCCCGGTACTCCTGCTCGGCCAGGTGGTCGACGGGGTGGTCGACGGTGATTCGCGTTCGCTCCTCGTCCGCATCGGGGTGCTGATGGTGGTGGCCGCGCTCCTCGGGGCGGCGGCCACCGCGGGATCGACGTATCTGATCGGGCGGCTGGGTGCGGACCTGCTCGCCCGGCTGCGGGAAAGCGCCGTTCGCGCGGTGCTGGGGATGCCGAGCGCGCGCATCGAGCAGGTCGGCCGCGGCGACGTGCTCTCCCGTGTGGGCGACGACGTGGCCGTGCTCTCCCGGGGTATCCGGTCGGCCATCCCCACCGTGTTCACGGCAGGGGTGCTGGTCGCCATCGCCACGGCCGGCATGTTCGGGCTCGACTGGCGGCTCGGCCTGGCCGGTGCCGGTGCGCTGCCCGCGTACGCGCTGGCGCTGCGCTGGTACCTTCCGCGGTCCGCGCCGCTCTACCGGAAGCAACGGGCGGCGCAGGCGGACCGGGCGCAGGCGTTGATCAGCGGCCTGAACGGGATCGACACGGTCCGTGCGTACCGCCTGGAGGGCGCGTTCCGCGAGAAGGTCACGAGCGAGTCGTGGCGGGTGCGTGAACTCGGCATCGAGGTCTTCCGGTTCTTCGGCCGTTTCGTCGGCAGGGAGAACCGCGCCGAGTTCATCGGGCTGGTTCTGATCCTCCTGGTCGGATACGCCCTGCTGGAGGGCGACGCGGCCACCCTCGGAGAGGTGTCGGCCGCCCCGTTGATGTTCCACCGGCTGTTCACCCCGCTCGGCGCCATCATGTTCACGTTCGACGAGGCGCAGAAGTCGGGCGCCAGCCTGACCCGGCTCGTCGGGGTGCTGGGGGAGGACGCGGAGGACCGCCTGGTGGGCGATGCCGCCGTGACGCCGGCGGACTCCGTGACGTACCCGGTGACGGTGGAGGGGCTGACGTTCAGCTACCCCGACGCCGAGGAACCGGTCCTGAGGGACGTCAGCCTGACGATCCCGGCCGGCGGGTCTCTCGCGCTGGTGGGAGCGACGGGTGCGGGCAAGTCGACCCTCGCCGCACTGATCGCGGGCATCGGGACGCCCCTGGCGGGCTCGGTGCACATCGGGCCGAACGACCTCGCAGGCCTGGACGAGGCGGGCGCGCGGGCCCTGGTGAGCATCCTGACGCAGGAGACGCACGTCTTCTCCGGCCCGCTCGCCGACGACCTGCGGCTGGCCGCGCCGCAGGCGAGCGACGACGAGCTGATGGGCGCGCTGTGGACGGTCGGTGCGGGAGTCTGGGCGGACGCCCTGCCGGACGGGCTGCGGACCATGGTCGGCGAGGGCGGTGAGCGCCTGGACGTCACCAAGGTTGCCCAGATCGCCCTGGCCCGGCTGGTGTTGGCCCGCTCACCGGTGGTCGTCCTGGACGAGTCGACGGCGGAGGCAGGCAGCGAGGGTGCGGCCGAGCTGGAGCGCGGTGTGCTTGCCGCGTGCGCGGGCCGGACCACGCTGTTCGTGGCGCACCGGCTGACCCAGGCGATGGCTGCCGACCGGATCGCCGTGCTGGACGCGGGACGCGTCGTGGAGCAGGGGACGCACCAGGAACTGGTGGCGCTGGGGGGCCGGTACGCGCGCCTGTGGCAGGCCTGGCGAGAGGGTAGTTAGGTGAGCCTTAGTTAGGCTAGGCTAAGTTGAACACCTCGGACTGGGAAGCGGAGTCTTCGATGATGGAACCGGGCGCTCGTCCCGCACTGCTTTCTGAATCGGGCCTGGCCGGCCTGCGGCGGAGAACCGGTGACTACAGCGATCGGACCCTCGTCACGGCATGTGCCGTCGGTCTGTCCTACTGGGCGACCGGCCGGAGCCCCGACGGTATCGACCTCACTCCCGGCACGCTGTTCGCCGACGTCCTCGGATGGGTCGACAACGGCGGTTCCGGGGCGGGTGATTGGGGGATCGGTGCGGACGGCCGCAGTATCGCCGTCCCCGAGGGGATCTCTCCGGCCGATGCCCAGCTCGCCCTGGACGACCTCGCCGACTTCCCCGACCGCCCTCTCGGGACCATCGGCCCCTCCGGTGTCGGCACGCGGATCGAGGCCCTGGCCCGGTGGAACGACACCGAGGCCGGCCGGGACCGCCCGACCATCGTGGAGATGTTCCGTGAGCAGGCGCGGGCAAGGCCCGACGCCGTCGCGATCGTCGACGGAGAGCGGTCACTGACTTATCGTCAGGCGGACGCGCTCTCTGCCCAGTTGGCACACCATCTGACGGAGCGCGGACTCGCCGCCGAAGAGGTGGTCGGCATCTCCCTGGTCCGTTCCGCGGACATGGTCATCGGGCTGCTCGGCGTGCTCCGGGCCGGATGCGCGTTCGTCCCGCTCGATCCGGCGTGGCCCGCCGCGCGCCGGGCCGTCGTCGTCGAGGACGCCCGGGTCGTGCTCCAGCTCAACACCTCGGGCGAGCACGGCCCGGGCGAGCCGGAGGCCGTGGCCGTCGACCTCGACGACTGGAGGTTCGCCTCCCACCCCTGCGAGGGACCCGAGGTCACCGTCCCCGGCCCCGCACTGGCGTACGTGATCTTCACGTCCGGCTCGACCGGGCGGCCCAAGGGCGCGATGATCCGTCACGAAGCCATCAGTGAACGGCTGCTGTGGCAGGTCGACGAGATTCTGCACTTCGGCCACGACGACGCGTCCCTGTTCAAGGCGCCGCTGTCCTTCGACATCTCCATCAACGAGATCTTCCTCCCGCTGGTGTGCGGTGGCCGGCTGGTCGTCCTGCGGCCCGGCGGCGAGCGCGACCCGCACCACCTGCTCAGCGTGATAGCGGAGCAGCGCGTCACCTTCACCTACCTGGTGTCGTCCATGCTGGACGTCCTGCTGGAGATGGCGGGGGACTCCGGACGGCTGGACAGCCTGCGCCACGTGTGGTGCGGCGGCGAGGTCCTGACCCCCGAGCTCTACGAGCGCTTCCGTACCCGCCTCGACATCCCCATGTACCACGGCTACGGCCCCGCCGAGACGACGATCGGCGTCTCCCACGTCATCTACCGGGGCGCGGCGGAGCGCCTGTCGACCTCGATCGGCAAGGCCAACCCCAACACCCAGTTGTACGTACTCGACGACGAGCTGCGCCCGGTCCCGGTCGGGGTCGGCGGCGAACTGTACGTGGGCGGCTTCCTCCTGGGCCGCGGATACGTCAACGCGCCCGGTCTGACCGCGTCCCGCTTCGTGGCGAACCCCTTCGCGGCCGACGGCTCCCGGCTCTACCGGACCGGCGACCTCGCCAGGTTCGCCCCGGACGGCTCGCTGGACTTCCTCGGCCGGGCCGACAACCAGATCAAGATCCGCGGTATGCGCCTGGAGATCGAGGACGTCGAGGCCGGACTCGCGGAACACCCCGGCGTACGGCACAGCTGTGTCGTCGCCAGGAAGAACACGGCGGGCGGTACCTATCTCGTCGGCTACGTGATCCCTGCCGCCGGGAGCGAGGACCTGCACGCGGACGAGGTCAGGGCGTGGGCCGTCGAGCACATGGTGGAGTACATGGTGCCCGCCCACACCGTCGTCATGAAGGAGTTCCCGCTCACCGCCAACGGCAAGCTCGACCGCGCCGCGCTGCCGGAACCCGCGACATCGGCCGGACCGGTCCTCGCACCCACCACGGACAACGAGCGCATCGTCTGCACGGCCGTCGCCGCGGTGCTGCGGCTGGACGAGGTCGGCGTCGACCAGGACTTCTTCCGCCTCGGCGGGGACAGCATCCTGGCGATCTCCCTGCTCAGCGCGGTGCGCGACGCCGGCCTCCATGTCACGGTACGGCAGATCTTCACCCACACCGTCGTCGGCGCCCTCGCCGCGGTCGCGAGCCGTGAGGACGTCTCCACGACCGAGGACGACGACGTGGCGACCGGGCCCGTCGTGGGATCGCCCATCGTCCAGTGGCTCGGCGGGACCACGGACGCGGTCGACGGCTTCGTACAGTCGGTGGTGCTCAACACCCCGGCCGGCCTGACCGCCGGCACCCTGGACGCGATCCTCACCGCCGTGGTCCGGCACCACGCCATGCTGCGGGCCAGGCTGGTGCGCGGGGAGCGCTGGAGCTTCGACATACCGGAGGCGGCCGACGCCGTCGCCCGCTGGGAGGAGAGCGACGGGCCGCTCGACGCCTGCGTCGCACGCGCCACCGACGGGCTCGACCCGGACGGCGGCGTCATGCTGCGTGCCGTCTGGCGTCCCGAGGCACGGCAGCTGGTCGTGGTCGTCCATCACGTGGTGGTCGACGGCGTCTCCTGGCGGGTGCTGATGGAGGACCTGGCCACGGCATGGCGGCAGATCACCGCGGGTGCGCCGGTCGAACTGCCCGCGGCCGGAACGTCGTTCCGGCGCTGGACGGAGCTGCTCGGGCGCGCCCCGTTCGAGGAGGACCGTGCCTACTTCGGCCGTCCCCTGCCCGGACCTGACGGGCCGGTGGGCAGGCGCGCGCTGTCCGGGGCCGACACCGTCGCCCAGGAACGGGAGCGGACCGTCTCGGTCGGTCCCGAGATCACGACGGCACTGCTCAGCGAGATCCCCGCGCTGTTCCACGCGGGCGTCAACGACGTCCTGCTGACCGCGCTCGCCGTCGCACTCGCCCGGTGGCGCCGCGACCTCGGTCAGGACCAGACGTTCGCCCACATCGAACTGGAGGGCCACGGCCGCGAAGGACGGTTCGTGGCGGACGCCGCGGGCTTCGAGCCGGAGCTGTCGCGGACCGTGGGCTGGTTCACCACCCTCTTCCCGGTGACCGTCGACCCCGGAGCCGCAGCCGACCTCACCTCACCCGTGTACCTGACCGCCGCGTTGAAGGCGGTCAAGGACGACCTTGCCCGCATGCCGAGCAACGGAGTCTCCTACGGCGCCCTGCGCTACCTGGCCGGCGCCCGGTTCGAGGCGCCCGCGCCCCAGGTGCTCTTCAACTACCTGGGCCGCTTCGACTCGGACACCTCCGGCGACTGGCGGCTCGCGGGAACCACGGGACAGCTGGGCGAGAAGCGGGACCCGAGGATGCGCCTGCCGCGCGCCCTGGAGTTCAACCTCATCGCCGAACCCGCGGCGACCGGCGCCTACGAGCTGGTCACCACCATCTCCTGGCCCGAGGGCCTGTTCACCGACGAGGACATCGCCGCAGTCGGCGAGTATCTGAGGGAGGCCCTGACGGGACTGGCCGCGCTCCAGCGGGGCGGCCACTCGCCCAGCGACTTCGCCCCGGTGGCGCTGACGCAGGCCGATGTCGACGCACTGGACGGCCCCGGACTCCACGACATCCTGCCGCTGACCCCGTTGCAGGAGGGCCTGTACTTCCACTCCGTCTTCGACGGCGACTCGGCGGGCAGCTACGTGGAGCAGCAACTGCTGACACTGGACGGCGAGGTGGACGGCGGCCGGCTCGCGTCGGCGGCCACCCGGCTGCTCACGCTGTACCCCAACCTGGCCGCCCGGTTCACCGCCCTCGCCGACGGCCGGGTCGTCTCCGTGCTGGAGAGCGGCGCCGAGGCACCCTTCACCACACTGGACCGTCCCGGCATCACCGACGCCGAGATCCGCGACCACGCCGAACGGGACCGCCGGGCGGGGTTCGACCTGGCCACCGGTCCGCTGATGCGCTACACGCTCATCCGCGGCGGCCCGGGCCGGAACGTGCTGGTACAGACCGTGCACCACATCATCGCCGACGGCTGGTCGGTGCCTCCGATGCTCCGCACACTGCTGGCCGAGTACCACCGGCCGGGGACCGCCTACCGGGCCGGTGGCTTCCCCGACTACGTGCAGTGGCTCACCGGACGCGACGAGGACGAGAGCGACCGCGTCTGGCGCGACCAGCTCGCCGGCCTGCCCGGCCCCTCCCTGGTCGCCGAGGGCCACACCCCGTCCGACCGGTTCGCCGACACGGCCGTGGAGCCCGCGGACGACATCGACGCGGCCGCCCGGTCGGCCGGCGTGCCGCTGAGCGTGGCCGTGCACAGCGCCTGGGCGGTGACGCTCGGCGGCCTCCTGCACGGCAAGGACGTGGTGTTCGGCTCCACCGTGTCCGGACGCGACGCGGAGGTTCCCGGCATCGCGGACATGGTGGGCCTGTTCATCAACACGATCCCCGTACGGGCCCGTTGGGACACCGCCACGACGGCGTCCGGTCTGCTCGACTCGGTGCGGGAGCACCAGAGCACCGTGCTGCCCCACCAGCACGTCTCCCTGGCGCGGATCGGCAGGCAGACGGGCGCCGGCGCCCGCTTCGACACCTTGGTGGTGTTCGACGTGGCGACCGACGTCAGCGCCCTGCGCGGCCCCGACGACGAACTGGTCATCACCGGCATCGTGAACGAGGGAGCTCCGCACTACCCGTTGACTCTGGTCGTGGAGCGCGCACGCGACGGCCGTCCGCGCTTCAACCTGATCTACGACGGTGAGCTGCTCCGGGAATCGAGCGCCGAGGCGATCCTGGGTACGTTCACCCGTACCCTCACCGGCCTGCTCACCCGGCCGGACGCCCGGGTCGAGGACCTGACGGCCGCGCACGACCGGCGCCCCGCAGCGGTCGCCCCGACGACCCTGGGCGCACTGTTCGACGCCGCCGCTCTGCGCGATCCCGCCGCCCCGGCCGTCACCCAGTGCGCCATCGGCGGCGGCTCCGAGTCGCTCACGTACGGCGAACTGGCCTCGGCGAAGGACGAACTGGCGGGCGCGCTTCGGGCTGCCGGTGTCGGACCGGGCGGCCGCGTCGCCGTCGCCGTCCCGCGTTCCGTGGAGCAGGTCGTGGCCCTGGTCGCGATCGTCTCCGCGGGCGGTGCGTACGTACCCCTGGACCTGGCCTACCCGGACGAACGGCTGGAGTACATCCTCACCGACGCCGCACCGCAGGCCGTTCTCGTGGACCGTGAGCAGCGCGACCGCTTCACCGGGCTGCTGGCCCGGGCGGGCGTGCGAGCCCGGGTGCTCGTGCTCGGGGAGGCACTGCCGCACGCGGACGGACCGGCGGCGAAGACCGCGGACCCGAGCCCGCACGACCCCGCGTACGTGATCTACACGTCCGGATCGACCGGCCGGCCCAAGGGCGTCGTCGTCCCGCACACCGCCGTGGTGGCGCTCCTCGCGAACACCCGGCCCGACATGCATTTCGGCCCGCACGACGTGTGGGTCCAGTTCCACTCGTACTCCTTCGACTTCGCGGTCTGGGAGCTGTGGGGCGCACTGGTCCACGGGGGTGAACTGCTGGTGCCGGACCACGCCCTGACCCGTTCCCCGGTGGACTTCCACCGGCTGGTCCGCGAGCGCGGAGTGACCGTTCTCAACCAGACCCCGTCGGCCTTCTACCGGTTCATCGAGGCCGACCGGCACGCCGGTGAACCGGTGACCGCACTGCGCCGGATCATCTTCGGCGGCGAGGCACTGGATCCCGCGCGACTGCGCGGCTGGGTCGAGCGGTACGGCACCGCTTCGCCCGAGCTGGTCAACATGTACGGCATCACCGAGACGACCGTCCACGTCACCCACCGGGTGCTCACCGACGAGGACTTCGGTGCCGACGTCAGCCCTATCGGCGGTCCGATCCCCGGTCTGGACACCTATCTGCTCGACGACCGGCTCCGGCCGGTGCCGCCCGGCCGGGTGGGCGCCATCTACGTCGCGGGCGACCAGGTGTCCCTCGGCTACCTCGGCAGGCCGGGGCTCACCGCGGGCCGGTTCGTGGCGAATCCGTTCGCGGGCGACGGCTCCCGCATGTACCACACGGGCGACCTCGCCCGCCGGACGCTCGACGGCGAGCTGGAGTTCGCCGGCCGGGCCGATGACCAGGTCCAGCTCAAGGGCTTCCGGATCGAGCTCGGCGAGGTGGAGTCCGCGGTCAGGGGACTCGACGGCGTGGTCGACGTGGCCGTCAGCGTGGCGGACAGCGGCGACCACCTGGTCGCGCACGTCGTGGGCCGCGTGCCCGGCGACCTCACCGGCCTCCTCGCAGCGAAGCTGCCCGCGCACATGGTGCCGGGCCGGCTGGTGACGGTCGACGCGCTGCCGCTGACCGTCAACGGAAAGCTGGACCGCAAGGCCCTGGCCGCGCAGGCGGCGGCGGAGCCCGTCCAGGAGACCGGGCCCGGGACCGACTCCGCACTCGCCGCGCTGACCGGCATCTTCGGCGAGACACTTCCGGGCTCGGGCGCGGACGCCGACACCGACTTCTTCATGGCCGGCGGCGACAGCATTCTCGCCATCACCGTCATCAACCGGGCCAGGGCCCTCGGGCTGTCGATCGCCCCGCGGGACGTCTTCCTGTTGAAGACCCCGCGCGCACTCGCCGGGGCGCTGGAGTCACGTACACCGCGGACCGAGGCGGCCGGACCCGTGCGCCGTGAGGACGGCCCGCTGGTCCCGACTCCGGTCATCCTGCGCCGGCGGGAACTGGGCGGCCCGCTCGCCCGGTTCGCCCAGGCCAGGTCGCTGGTGGCCCCCGAGGGCGCCGGACTCGCCGACATCGAACGCGCCGCGAACGCCGTCGTGGCAGCCCACCCGGTCCTCCGGCTGACGCTGGACACCGAGCACGGTGTGTGGGCCCTGAGCACCGCGCCGGGCCGCGAGGTCTCCGTCGTCACGACGGACCCGGACGACGTGACGGCCGCGGCGAACGCGGCCGCCGGGCGCCTGGACCCCGAGTCCGGCGACGTCATCGCGTTCTCCTGGCAGGCGGCGAGCCGGACCCTCGTGGTCGCCGTGCACCACCTCGCCGTCGACGCGGTGTCCTGGCTGATCCTGCTCGACGACCTGGCCACCGCACTGAGCGGGGCGCCCCTGGCGCCGCCGACCACGCCCTACGCCGAATACGCCGAAGCGACGGGCATCCGGGCCGCCGAGGTGACCGGACTGGGGGAGTGGATCACGACGCTCGGCGCCCCCGCGCTGCTGCCGTCCGTCGAGGGCCTGCGCGAGACCACCGTCGTGCTCGCGCCCGACGTGAGCGACCGGGTGACGCGTACCGCGCCCGCCGCACTCGGCGTCGGCCTCACCGAGCTGCTGTGCGGCGCGCTCCGCACCGCGCTGACCCGGATCCAGCCGTCCGCCGGCGATCTCGCGATCGATCTGGAGCGGCACGGCCGCGTCCCCGTACGGGAACACCACGACTACACCCGTACGGTCGGCTGGTTCACCGCCATCGCACCGGTCCGCCTCACGCCGCACACCGACCCCGTCGAGGCGGCGCGCGAAGTCGCCGCACGTCAGCCGGACGAGGACGGGCACGTCGCCTACGGCCGCCTCAGATACCTCAACCCGCAGACGGCTCCGCTGCTGACGGCCCAGCCGCAGGTGCTGTTCAACTACCTGGGCAGGGGAGGGGAGTCCCAGGCGCCCCACCTCACCGGCGCGGACCAGGGCAGCCCGTACGCCGTCGAGGTCAACGCCTGGACCGACGACACCACCGGCAGCCTGCACGCGGCCTTCACCCTCGCCGACGGCATCCCCGACGAGATCACCCGGCACTGGCAGAACGCACTGGAGCACATCGCGGACGCCGCCGCCACGGCCGAGCGCACCGCACCGGTCACCCCCCTCCAACGGGGGCTGTACTTCCAGGCCCAGATGGCGGGCACGGCCGGACACTATGTCGCGCAGAGCTACTTCACCTTCGACCGCCGCCTGGACACCGAAGCCCTCGCCGAGGCGATGGCGTACGTGATCGCCCGGCACCCCGTCGTGGGCGCGGGCTTCACCACGGACGACCGGGGGAATCCGGTCCAGGTCCTCAAGGCGGGCCGGCGCGTCGGAGTCCGCACGGTCACCCTGGCGACCGAGGCCGAGGCCGACGCCCTGCGCGCCGAGGACCGCGACACCGGATTCGACCCGGGTGAGCCGCCGCTGGTCCGGCTGACCGTGGTGCGTCTGCCCGACGGCCGCGACCGCCTGCTGCTGAGCTACCACCTCCTGTTGTGGGACGGCTGGTCGCGCGAGATCCTGCTGCGGGACCTGTTCGACGCCTACCGGGCCGTCGTCGCGGGCGGAGCCCCGGACGCGGTCCCGCCCTCGCCCGGTTTCGAGGACTACGCCCGTGCGCTCGCCGCCAAGGACCCCGCCGTGGCGGAACGCTTCTGGGCGGACCACCTCGCCGGCCTCAGCGGTCCCACCCTGCTCGCCGGGCCGCGGCCGCCCGTCACGGACGCGCTGCCGCGCGCGCTCGTGCACACCATGTCCGCCGAGCTGTCGGACCTGCTGCGGGAGGCCGCCAAGGCGCACGGCGTCACGCTGAACACGGTGCTGACCGGCGCGTTCGGCCTCCTGCTGGGCGCGCACACCGGACGCGCCGACGCGGTGTTCGGCGTGACCGTCTCCGGCCGGGAGGGCGAGGGCCTGTCCCAGATCGTCGGAGTGCTGCTCAACACCGTTCCCATGTGGACGCGGGCCCGGCCCGACGACACGGTCCGGCAGTACCTGGCGGCCGTTCAGGCGGCCAGGGTCGAGGCGATGGAACACGAACACCTGGGACTCGGCGAGATCCAGCGGGCCGGCGGACACGACGCCCTGTTCGACAACCTGTTCGTGCTCCAGAACTTCCTGGACCTGGACTCGTTCGCCGAGATGAACGCCGCCCACGGCATCACGTCGGTGCAGGCCGACGACTCGACCCACTACCCGTTCACCTGGGTCGTCACGCCGGGCGACCGGCTCACCGTCAAGCTGGAGCACCGCGACGACGACCCCGAGGGCGCCCGGCTCCTCCTCGCCGGCTACCTGCGCGTGCTGGAGGACCTGGCCGGCGCGACCGGGCCGGTCGGAGCCCTGCGCGGGGCCGGTTCGCTGCCCGCGCCCGCCGCTCGTACGGACGTCGGCACGGACACCGTCGTCGACCGGTTCGACCGGGCCGCGGACCGCGACCCGCAGCGCGTCGCGCTCGTCGCCCACGGCGCGTCCATGACCTTCGCGGAGCTGCGGGACCGCAGCCGCGCGGTGGCGGGTGTGCTGGCAGGCCGAGGTATCGGCCCCGAGCGGACCGTGGCCCTCGCGATCCCGCGTTCACTCGACTCGATCGTGGCGCTGTTCGCCGTACTGCGCGTCGGAGCCGCCTATGTGCCGCTGGAGCTCGACCATCCGGACGAGCGGATCGCCGCGATCGTCGACGCCGCCCGCCCGGACGTGACCCTCACCGTGAGCGCGGTGTCGCCCCGGCTGACCGGTGCGCTGATCGAGCTGGACCGCCCGCTGCCCGAGGCCGAACCCTTCCGCACGTTCGCGCCGCAGGACCCGGACCGCCTGCGGCACCCCGCGTACACGATCTTCACCTCCGGATCGACCGGAAGGCCCAAGGGCGTGGTGACCGAGTACGCGGGACTCACCAACATGCTGATCAACCACCAGCGCCGCATCTTCGAACCGGTGCTGGCGCAGCACGGACACCGGGTCTTCAGGATCGCGCACACCGTGTCGTTCGCCTTCGACATGTCGTGGGAGGAACTGCTGTGGCTCGCCGACGGCCACGAGGTGCACATCTGCGACGAGGAACTGCGCCGCGACGCGCCCCGGCTGGTCGAGTACTGCCTGGAGCACGGGATCGACGTCATCAACGTGACCCCGACGTACGCGCAGCAACTGGTGTCCGAAGGGCTGCTCGACCACCCCGAACGGCGGCCCGCCCTGGTGCTGCTGGGCGGCGAGGCCGTCACCCCGGCCCTGTGGCAGCGCCTCGGGGAGACTGAGGGGACGGCCGGGTACAACCTGTACGGACCCACCGAGTACACGATCAACACCCTCGGCGTCGGCACCTTCGAGTGCGCGGATCCGGTGGTGGGCGTCGCGATCGACAACACCGAGGTGTACGTACTGGACCCGTGGCTGCGCCCCCTGCCGGACGGCGTGCCCGGGGAGCTGTACGTCTCGGGCGTCGGCATCGCACGCGGCTACCTCGGGCAGCCCGCGCAGACGGCGCACCGGTTCGTCGCGTGTCCGTTCGGTGAGCCCGGCGAGCGCATGTACCGCACCGGGGACCTGGTGATCCGGCGGCCCGACGGGAACCTGATGTACCTGGGCCGCACCGACCAGCAGGTCAAGATCCGGGGGCACCGGGTCGAACCGGGCGAGGTGGAGGCGGCGTTCGCCGCGCACCCGGCGGTGCGGTTCGCCGCCGCCGTCGCCCAGCCCGACCCGCAGGTCGACGGGGCGTACCGACTGGCCGCCTACCTGGTGCTCGACGGCTCCGATCTGGCGTCCGTCGCCGCCGAAGTGGGCGCCGCCCTCCCGGACTTCCTGCGCCCCACGCACTACGCGCAGGTGGACCGCATCCCGCTGACCGTCAACGGGAAGGCCGACACCAAGGCGCTGCCGGAGGCCAGGCCCCTGGGCGTGCTGACCACGGTGGCCGGACGCGCACCGGAGACCGACACTGAGATCACCGTGTGCGAGTTCTTCGCCGAGGCGCTGGACCTGGACGACGACGAGGTGAGCGCGGTGAGCGACTTCGTGTCCCTCGGTGGCCACTCCATGCTGGCGGTACGTCTGATCGGACTGCTCCGCCGGGAGTACGGTCCAGTCATCACGATCCGCGACCTGCTCACCCTGCGAACCCCCGAAGCGATTGCCGGTCACCTCGATGCGAACTCCTGACCCACACCGGCCCCTCCAGGGAACCGGTATCCTCCGCACCGCCCTGCGCCGCAACCTGGGTGCCATGGCCTGGGGCACCGTCCTCATGGGCCTGTACCAGGCGGGCGAGACCGCCTTCCCCATCGCGCTCGGCCTGATCGTCGAGCACACCCTGCAGGACCGGAGCCCCGGTTCGCTCGGGGTGGCGATCGGCGCGCTGGCCGTGATCATCACGACCGTGTCCCTGTCGTGGCGGTTCGGCATGCGCATCCTGCAGAAGGCCAACACGACCGAGGCGCACCGCTGGCGGGTGCAGGTCGCGGCGTGCGGACTCCAGCCGGTGGACAGGGACATCGATCTGAAGTCCGGCGAGGTGCTGACCATCGCCACCGAGGACGCCGACTCGACCGCCGACATCATCGAGGTGGTGCCGCTGCTGATCAGCTCGATGGTGGCGGTGCTGGTCGCGGCCGTCGCACTGGGACTGGCGGACCTCCGGCTGGGACTGCTGGTGATCATGGGAACGGTGGTGATCCTGACGATCCTGAGTGTGATGTCCAAGCGGATCGGCGCCAGTACCCAGGAACAGCAGGCCCGGGTGGCCCGGGCCGGCGCGAAGGTCGCCGACCTCATCACCGGCCTCCGCCCGCTGCACGGATTCGGCGGCAACCACGCGGCGTTCGTGTCCTACCGCAGGGTCAGCACGGAGGCGAAGCACCAGGCGATCACCGTCGCCAGGGTGAACGGCGCGTACGCCGGCGTCGCGCAGGCCCTCAACGCGGTGCTGGCCGCCGCGGTGACACTGACGGCGGGCTGGCTGGCCTTCGACGGCCAGATCACCATCGGGGAACTCGTCATGGCGGTGGGCCTCGCGCAGTTCATCATGGAACCGCTCAAGATGTTCTCGGAGATGCCGAAGTACGTGATGATGGCGCGCGCCTCGGCCGAGCGGATGGCCCTGGTACTGGCGGCGCCGGCGGTGACGGCCCCGGGGCCGCGGCGCCCGGCGGCGGGCGGGGACCTGGAGATCGACGGCGTGCGGTACGGGACGCTGCGGACGCTGAATCTGCGGGTGTCCGCCGGCGAGTTCGTGGCGATCGCCGCCTACCAGCCGCGCGCGGCGGCCGACTTCGCGTCGATCCTGGCCGTCAACGTCCCCCCGCACGCCTACGAGGGAGTGGTACGGGTCAGCGGGCGGGAGATCGCGGACCTGTCGGTCGAGGCGGTCCGTGAGCACATGCTGGTGAATCCGTACGACGCGGAGATCTTCGCGGGCACTCTCCGTACGAACATCGACCCGTCGGGTACCAGCCGGATGGTTCCCGAGGCCGTCGAAGCCTCCATGCTGACCGATGTCGTCGCCCTGCACCGCGAGGGACTCGACCACGGCGTCCGCGACCGTGGCGCGAACCTGTCGGGAGGGCAGCGTCAACGGCTCTCCCTGGCCCGCGCCCTGGCCGCCGACACCGACGTCCTGGTCCTGCACGACCCGACCACGGCCGTCGACGCGGTCACCGAGCAGCTGATCGCGCGCAACCTCGTGAAGCTGCGCCGGGGCCGCACCACCGTCGTGATCACCAGCAGCCCTGCCGTGCTGGATGCCGCCGACCGGGTCCTCGTCCTGGACGACGGTGTCATCACGGCCGAGGACACCCATCGCCACCTGCTCGCCACCGACGAGGCCTACTGCCTGGCGGTGGCGAGGTAGCCGCCGGCGTCCCGTGCGGATGACGGCCGGGCTCGTGGCCGTCTGTTCCGGTCAGGGCCAACGGTCCTCAGGGCTGTCCCGCCATCCCAGGCGCGCGCACGGCGACGGCTACGGCACTTCGCCGCGTCGTCGGAACGCCCGCGTACTTCCAGTACGCGGGCGTCCCTCCGCCTGGCGAAGCACCGCATCCGACGGCCCGCGCCGATCCACCTGGGGTGAGGGCCTCTGGAGCAGCCCTCAGCCGAGCGCCCAGGCGACGTCCCTGAGCAGGGCCTGCCGCCAGCCGGCCCGGTCGTGGCCGGACGCCGACCGTGAGACCCGGACGGTCGCGCCCGCCGCTTCGGTGAGGGCCTCGACCGGCTCGCAGTGGGGGAGCATGCGCGTCTCGTGTTCCCCCACGTCGAACGCGATCCGCAGACCGGACAGGTCCGGGCGCTCCCGGAGGCGTGCGGCCACGGAGCCGCCTGCCGGACCGTCGAGGGGATGTGCCAGGTCCTTCACGCCGGGTGTCCACCAGAACGATCCCGACTGGCAGGCGACCCGGGACACGAGCTCCGGGAGCTCCAGCGCCGCGTCCATCGCGCTCAGCCCGCCGAGGCTCTGCCCCGCGACCACCAGCCGGTCCAGGTCCGCGGTCACCCCGGACTCCGCGACCAGGGGCAGCAGTTCGTCCCGGACCGCCTCCCACAGCCCGGTTCCGCCGGTGAACTCGGCCGCCCGGTCCTTGGCGGGAAGGAAGACGAGCGTCACGGGCGGCATCTCGCCGGCGGCGACGGCCGAGTCGAACGCGGCCATGGCCGGATGCAGGTACAGCCAGTCGTCCCCGTCCAGGAGCAGGACCACCGGCCCGCCGCCGCCCGCCGGATGGACGCGCACGGTCCGTCGTCCGCCGAGCCGTTCGCTGGTCCAGCGGAGCCGGGTGCGGGGGAGGGGTGGCACGTCGTCGGCGCCGATGACCGGCCAGTGCGGCTGGGCGGGGGCGTCGGGCGTCGCGGCGATGGAGCGGTCCGGGCCGGCGCCGACCGGGTTGAACGGGTCGGCGTGGGCCGCGTCGGCCACCATGAACTGGTAGGTCACCCGCAGGCGTTGCGGCATGGGCACCCGGGCGTACCAGCAGTCGGTGTCGCGCCACCGGCTCAGGGGCACCGGCTCCGACCAGCTCTCGAAGCCGATGCTTGCCGGGGAGCCGCGCCAGAGGAACAGGGTCGTCCACCCGCCGTCGCCCGCCGGGACCGAAGCGGGCGTCCGCGCCGCCTCCCAGAACTCGTCGGTGCCGGGCGCGCCCGGCAGTCCGTACGCGGCGAAGTCGTCCTCGGCCTGGATCCGTTCGGTCACCGGGGGCATGGACGTCTCCTTGTGAGAGGGAAGGGAAAAGGGCTAAGCTCAGGTCAATTAGGGGAGCCTAACCTAAGCTCGGCTTCTTGTTCCATGCCCCGGTCCCGCGATCGAACGAGCTCCCCGGGCCTGCTCCCGGGCGGCCCGGGCGGTCCGGTGCACAGATGTACACGCTCGACGCGGCTGACCGTGGCCCGTCGGACCCGAGGAGGTACTGACACATGAGCACCAACCCGTTCGACGGCCCCGACGGCCGGTTCCTCGTCCTGGTGAACGGCGAGGGCCAGCATTCGCTGTGGCCGTCCTTCGTGGAGGTGCCGGGCGGCTGGACGATCGCCTTCGACGAGAACACCCGGGAGGCTTGCCTGGACTTCGTCGAGACCCACTGGACCGATCTGCGGCCCCGGTCCCTCGCGGCGTCCGTGGACGTCTGACCCGTTTCGGACCGTCCCGCCCGGATCCGGGAGGGACGGTCCGCAGTGCTGTCCGTTCGTGGAACCGAGGAAGGAAAGCGTTGACCACGGCCACGCCGCGTCCTGCTCCTTCGGCGCGTGTGCTTCGCGCGCCGGCATTCACCGTCCGCTTCGGCCGTGCGGAGGACGCCGCCGAACTCGCCGCACTCTCCCGGCCCTTCGTACGTTCGGGCGCCCTGCGGGAGCGGCCGATCCCGCTCTACGCCGCCCGAGCGGCCGACTTCCTGGTGGCAGTGGGTGCCGGAGGCCGGCTCGAAGGCTGTGTGGGCCTGGGCGTGTACCCGGGAGGTCCGGCCGGTGACGGCGCGCCCGCGGGTGTTCTGTACAACTTCTGCGTGGCCGGGCACCGTCAGGGGTGCGGTGTGGGTGCGGTACTGCTGCGTACGGCGGTGACCTGGGCGCGTGCCCGGTCGCTCGGCGCGCTGTTCACCGCGACGACCGGTGGCGGGCGGCTGTTCCGGCGCCACGGGTTCACCTCGGCGGCCGGGTGTCCGGCGCCCCGGTCCTGGGTGGAGTCGCTGGACCCGCGGCGCGATGCGCAGATCCTCGCGAGGGCCGTGTAGAGCGTCGGTGCCGGGGGCGGGACGCCGTGGCGCCTTGCCTCCGGCACCGGGCGGCGGCCCGTGCCGGGCCGTCGCCGACGGTCATACGCTGCTCAGGTCGCGGTCCGCGCCGGTCCCGGGCGCGACGGTGCCGCCCGGGACCGCGACGGTGCGTGGAGCGGCGCCGGGAGCCGGAATCGCGGCGGTGCCCGGAACCACGGTGGTGCCGGGGCCGTTGTCGCCGAGCACGCCGCGCAGCACCGCGTGCGGGACCCGGCCGTCGAGCACCTGCGCCCGGGGGACGCCGCCCCGGACGGCCCGCAGGCAGCCCTCCATCTTCGGCAGCATGCCGCTCGCCAGCCCCGGCATCAGCCCGGCCAGCGCGTCGGCCGTCAGGTGCCTGATCACCTCGGTGCTGTGCGGCCAGTCCGCGTACAGCCCCTCCACGTCGGTGAGCACGACAAGCCGTTCCGCCCCCAGGGCCGCGGCCAGCGCGGCCGCGGCCAGGTCGGCGTTGACGTTGTACACCTGCCCGTCGTCGCCGCGCGCCACGGGGGAGACGACCGGGATGTGCCCCTGTGCCAGAAGGGTGTTCATCATGCCCGGGTTCACCTCCACGACGTCTCCCACGAAACCGATGTCCACGGGGCGGCCGTCCACCTGGGCCGACCGCCGCACCGCGGTCATCGTGTGCGCGTCCTCGCCGGTCATGCCCACGGCGAGGGGCCCGTGGGCGTTGATCTCACCGACCAGTTCCCGCTGGACGCGGCCGGACAGCACCATGCGTACCACTTCCATGGTTTCCGCCGTGGTCACGCGCAGGCCCGCCTCGAAGCGGCTCTCCAGGCCGAGGCGGTCGAGCATCGCGCTGATCTGGGGGCCGCCGCCGTGTACGACGACGGGGCGCAGGCCCGCGCGCCACAGCTCCACGACGTCCTGGGCGAAGAGGCGTTGCAGGTCCGCGTCAACCATGGCGTTTCCGCCGAACTTGACGACGACCGTGCGGTGCCGCGGCTCCGCGGGCGCGGTCGGTGATCCGGTGGGCGCGTCCACGTCCCTGTGCGCGCGCTCTGTGACGACCGGTCTCATGTCTGCCCCACCCCGTTAGAGAAGTTAGCTAAGCCTAACCTGACTGGCCGGGTTCTCGGTGAGGACCTGTCGGAGATCGTCGAACACCTCCAGGCCGGGAGCGGGCGCCGTGTCCGCGCAGGGCCCACGTTCGAAGTGTGCGAGGCCGCGGGGAAGTTGCCGGCCACCCCGGACATCAGCCACAGCCCCGTAGATCGGCGACGATCGTGACCCTTGGACCGCTCTCGCCTCTCTGGAGCAGCGAGACGATGCGGTTGCCCCGTCCCGTCCGGATCGCACGGCGCGGCGAACGGGTGCCGGCGCTGCGTCGGTTTCCGTGACCGGGACTTCGGTTCAGGCGGCGGGGCCGATGGTGACCTTGACGTGCTTCATGATCGGCTGGTCGCTCTGGGTGCTGTAGTCGCTCAGGGCGCACAGCACGTTCATCTCCGGCATGTAGCCGGCCGCGCAGCCGCGGGGGATGTCGTACGGGATCGCGAGGTAGCCGTTGAGGGAACGTCGGCTGCCGTCCTTCGCGGTGCTCGTGATGTCGACGGGGCCGAGGTCGGCGATGCCGCGTTCGCGCATGTCGGCCCGGTTCATGAAGACGAGCGTGCGCAGGTTCTCGATGCCGCGGTAGCGGTCGTTGTCGGAGTAGATCGTGGTGTTCCACTGGTCGTGGGACCGCATGGTCCCCAGGGCCAGGGTTCCGGCGGCGGGGACGACGTCGGGCAGGGCGGCGGCGGAGAACTCGGCGCGCCCGGACGGGGTGAGGAAGACCAGTTCGCGGGCAGGCTGCCTGATGCGGAAGCCCAGGGGCAGGCGCACACGGCGGTTGAAGTCCTCGAAACCGTCCAGGGCCCGGGCCATGGTGTCCCTGATGCGGTCGTAGTCCTCGACGTACCAGTGCCAGGGGGTGGCGCTGTCGGGAAGAGCGGCGCGCGCCATTCCGGCGACGATGGCCGGTTCGGACAGCAGATGCGGTGACGCGGGGCGCTTCATGCCGATCGACAGGTGGACCATGCTCATCGAGTCCTCGACGGACGTGCTCTGGATCCCCTTGCGCTGATGGTCCTTCTCGGTACGGCCGAGACACGGGAGGATGAGGGCTCGGCTGCCGTGGACGAGGTGGCTGCGGTTGAGCTTGGTGCTCACCTGGACGGTGAGTTCGCAGGCGCGCAGCGCCTCGCAGGTGTACGGGGTGTCGGGCGCGGCCAGGGCGAAGTTGCCGCCCATGCCGACGAACACCTTCACCTCGCCGCTGTGCATCGCCCGGATGGTGCGGACGGTGTCCAGACCGTGCGCACGGGGCGGATCGATCCCGCAGGCATCGCCGAGGCGGTCCAGGAAGGCGTCGGTCGGGCGGTGGTCGATGCCGCAGGTGCGGTTGCCCTGCACGTTGCTGTGCCCCCGCACGGGGGAGGGGCCCGCCCCTTCCCGGCCGAGATTGCCGCGGAGCAGCAGCAGGTTGACGATCTCCCGGACGGTGTCGACGCCGTGTTCGTGCTGGGTGAGTCCGAGACACCAGCTGACGATGGAGCGGTCCGCCTCGCGGTACACACGCGTCGCTTCGAGGATGTCGGCGCGGCTCAGACCGGACTGGGTCTCGATCTCCTCCCACGGCGTCGCCGCGCAGACCGTGCGGTACTCCGCGAAGCCGGCCGTGTGGCGGTCGATGAACTCCTGGTCCAGCGCCTTGGGGTCGGTCGCCGACTGCTCCAGGATGGCCTTGGCCATGCCGCGCAGCAGGGCCATGTCGCCGCCGATGCGCGGCTGCAGATTCAGGGTGCTGGTCCGGGTCGGCCTGAACAGGGCCATGTCCACGAAGTCGTGCGGGACGATGGTGCGGGTGGCCGCTGCCTCGACCAGAGGGTTGACGTGCACGATCCGGGCGCCGCGGCGGTGGGCCTCGGCGAGCGCCGTCAGCATCCGCGGTGCGTTGGAAGCGGCGTTCACTCCCAGGATGAACAGCGCGTCGGCGGACTCCCAGTCCTTGAGGTCGACCGTCCCCTTGCCCGTACCCAGGGAAGCGGTGAGGGCGCGGCCGCTCGCCTCATGACACATGTTGGAACAGTCCGGCAGGTTGTTCGTGCCCAGCTCACGGGCCATCAACTGGTACAGGAACGTGGCCTCGTTGCCGAGCCGCCCCGAGGTGTAGAACGAGGCCTGATCCGGGCTGTCCAGCTCGCGCAGGGTACGCCCGACCAGCTCGAACGCGTCCTTCCAGCTGATCGGGACGTAGTGGTCCGACTCGGCGTCGTAGACCATCGGCTCGGTCAGCCGCCCCTGGTTCTCCAGGTCGTAGTCGCTCCACCCGGCCAGTTCCGTCACCGAGTGGGCGGCGAAGAACGCGCGCCCGACCCGCTTGCGGGTCATCTCCCAGGTGACGTGCTTGATGCCGTTCTCACAGATGTCCAGGTGCAGCCCCTTGGTGTCGTCGGGCCACGCGCATCCGGGGCAGTCGAACCCGGTGTTCTCATGGTTCATCCGCATGATCGCCCGCGGGCCGTCCACCAGCGCGCCCTCGCGCACCAGGAAGCGGCTCACACTCTTCGCCGCGCCCCAGCCCGCCGCCGGGTGACGGTAGGGCCGGAATGCGGGAGCCCCCGCCGGGGCGGGGCCGACTTCGGACCCCAGCGGTTCCTGGCCGTCACCGTTGGTGCTCAAGTTTCTCAACCCTTCAACCGTGTGGGGCCGGCTGGCAGAACGACGCTTTCCGGCAGGCTATGCCCGGGTCCGTACCCCCGCCATCCGGCCGGAGAGGCCCCTGCCGCGCACGCTTCCGGTGCTCGGCGGCGGGGGCCGCCGTCCTGTGCTACGACGAGGAATTCCGACCCTGTCGCGGAGGAACCCGCCGCCGCCCTGTGCGGGCTGGTCGGCATGGTGCTGCTGCCGCCGGTCATCCGGTCGGACCCGAACCACGCCGCGGCAGCGACCACGCCGGGGCAGCGACCGCGCTGTGCGCAGTGGTCACGGCCTGGGCCGCACAGCGCCGGCGCCGCCACTGCCGGCCTCGCCACCGGAATCCGTCGTGCGCCGACCCCCGGGCCGGCTGCCCAGCCCCCGGGCAGCCGGGGACGAGTGCACCGTCCCGGCCCGCTCATCCCGCGCTCCGGGACGGGACGCGTTGCCGCTCCCGGGTCCCGGGGTGATGCTTGGGGGCATGGCCGAACAAGCCGGACCTGAGCCTGTCACGGCCGTCAGGCGTGCCCTGCGCCTGTTGGATGCCGTCGGGTCACGCGCGGGCGAGGCCACCGCGGAGCAGCTGGCCCGGGAAGCGGGGCTTCCCCTGGTCATGGTCCACGAGCTGCTGCCCGGACTGGCCCGGGACGGATTCGTGACGGAGCTGGGCGACGGGACGTACACACTCGCCGACACGGCCACCGGACCGGGCGAGCGACGCGTGGGCCAGGAGTTGCTGGAGCGGGTGCGCCCCGTTCTCACCGCACTGCGGAACGATCTTTCGGCCGCTGTCTATCTGACTCTGTACGTGGACGGCGAGATCCGGGTCATGGAGATCGTCGACAGCGCCAGGACACCACGGGTCGACCTCTGGGTGGGGTTCGAGGACGCCGGGCACGCGACCGCCCTGGGCAAGAGCGTGCTCAGTGAACTGGATGAGGAGGGGCGGGCCGACTATCTGTCCCGGCACTCGCTCACCGGGCTCACGCCCAGGACCATCACGCACCCGGAGGAACTGATCCAGCAGCTCGACGCCTCGCCGACAGCGCCGTTCATCATGGACAGGGAGGAGTACGCCCGCGGCACCACCTGCGTCGCTGTGCCCGTGTACCGGGGTGATCAGGTGGGGTCCCTCGGGATCTCCTTCCGGTCGGACCGGATGTACCGGACCACTCAGTTCCGGGAAGGGCTGCTGTCCTCAGCGATCCGTGTGTCCAGGGGGCTGTCGATCCCCGGCTGAGGCCCGGGAGCGCCGGCGCCCGGACCGGTGTGCCGTGTCGGTTCGGCACACACTCTCCGACTCGGCGCCGAAGCGAGATCGCCCCCTCGCCGCGCCCCCGGGCCCGGGCGCCGGACGCCGGGCCCGGAGCGAGGCGCTGCGAGGGGAAGAAGCGTCCGCCTTGCGGTCCGGGGACGGCAGCGGCCCTCCGGCCGGAAGGACTGCCGACCCACGACTGTCCTCGACGTAGCCCCGGGGCGCGGGCACACGGGCCCACCGACCGGCAGTACGGCCCCAGTTGCCGCCTGCGAGCCCGTCGCGCGGGCGGATATGGCACAGTCGGGACGTGGATGGACTTCGGCCCCGGGATCCCGCGCGCATAGGCGCCTACCAGCTGCTTGCCCGCCTCGGCGCGGGCGGCATGGGGCAGGTGTACCTCGGCCGGTCTCCCGGTGGACGGCTGGTGGCCGTGAAGGTCATCCGTGACGAGATCAGTGATCACCCCGACGTGCTGGCCCGGTTCAGACGGGAGGCAGCGACGGTCGAGACGGTACGCAGCGTCTACACGGCCCAGCTGATCGAGGCCTCGCTCGACGCGTCGCCCTACTGGCTCGCTACCGAGTACGTGGCCGGGCCCACTCTTCGCGGCGCCGTGGGTGCGGGCGGTCCGTTCCCCCCAGGCAGCGCGCTGCGCCTGCTCGCTGCGCTGGCCGAAGGCCTGGCGGCCGTCCACGTCCACGGCGTCACGCACCGGGACCTGAAGCCGCAGAACGTCATCCTCTCGCCGCAGGGGCCGCAGCTCATCGACTTCGGGATCGCGCGGGGACTGGAACAGACGATCCTGACGCAGGAGGGGATGGCCTCGGGAACGCCCGGTTTCACGGCCCCCGAGGTGCTGCTGCGCAACGAGACGGGACCGGCGGCGGACGTCTTCGCGCTGGGCGCGACCCTCGCGTACGCGGCGACGGGCCGGCCGCCGTACGGGACGGGTGAGGCGTCGGCCGTCAACTACCGGACCGTGTACGAGGACGTCGACCTGGAAGGTGTGCGGCCGGATCTGGCCGCGCTGATCCGTGCGTGCGTCACCAAGGACCCGGCGCGGCGGCCGGACCCGGCCGCCGTCATAGCCGGATGCGCGGTGGACTCCCCACTGGCATCCGACCCCCACTACCGTGCCGTGGCCCGGCCCGTCGATCCCGTCCTCGTACCGCGGGAGCGGGACGAGGACACCCCGGCCGGCCTCGCCGGTGCGCAGCCCCGACGGGGGCCCGGGCCGGACACCGCGGAGGCCGCGGAAACCGGTGCCCGGACCCGGCCGGAGGGAGACGGGACAGCCGGGAGCCCGGCTGCGTCCGTACCCACGGCGTCGTCCGGCGGGCCGGTGCTGTCCGGCACCACGGCGTCGTCCGGCACGACGGCCTCGCCCGGCACACCCGTGCAGCCCGGCACCACGGCGTCGTCCGGCACGACGGCCTCGCCCGGCACACCCGTGCAGCCCGGCACCACGGCGTCGTCCGGCACCACCGTGCCGTCCGGCGGGCCCGACCGGCAGCACCGTCCGGGCCGTGCCCCGCGGAACAGGACCTGGCTCGCCGTGTGCGCGGTGGCGCTCGCCACTCCGCTGACCGTCTGGCTGCTCCCCGAATCGGGTGGCAAGGGCGGCGGAACGGCCGGCTCCGAGGTCACCCGCTCCGCGCAGCCGGAGGCGTCCCGCCCCGCCGGCCGGAGCCCCGACGCGGGGAGTCCCGGGAGCGGGAGCCCGGACGGCGGGCCGCCGGACCACCTCGTGAACGACCGTGTCTCGCACGACCGCTGGACCTTGTCCGAGGACGCGGAGCAGGCTGCCCTGGGCAGCGGCTCCTGCGACCCGGACAGCTTCCCCGAGAACACGCCGCCGGACGGCCTGAGGTCCTCCGTCTCGCACACCACCGGATCCGACACGGCCACGGTGTCGATGAGCCCCAAGGACGCCGGGAAGGGGAAACGGCCGAAGCCCTACTACGTCTCCGTCGGCGTACGGCCTCCGCACGAGACCGACCGCACCACGGGCCGACCGCTCACCACCGTCGCCAAGGGCATCGGATTCACCAGCAAACCGGTCGACCTCTACTCCCTCTGGTCGTCCGGCGGCACGGTCAGGCTCCGCTACCCGGCCGACTTCCGGGCTCACTTCGGTGAACGCGCCGTCGACGCGATCCCGGTGGGGGAGGACCGGGGCGACTGGACCGTCGTGATCTACCACGTCGAGGGCGGGCCGTCGGCGTACACGTCCGTCGTCTGCAACGGGTTCCACGCCTGACACGGCCCGCCCGCACCCGGCTCCGCGCGCGGGACGTCAGGTCCGCCGGCTACTCGATGACGAGATCCACCTGGATGTTGCCGCGGGTCGCGTTCGAGTACGGGCAGACCTGGTGGGCCTGCTCGACCAGCTTGCGGCCGGTGGCCTCGTCGACGGACGCGGGAAGCTCCACGCGCAACGTGACCGCGAGGCCGAAGCCCTCGCCCTGCTTGCCTATGCCCACTTCGCCCGTGACGGCGGCATCCGTGACATCGACCTTGGCCTGACGGCCCACGAGACCCAGGGCGCTCGCGAAGCAAGCGGCGTATCCCGCGGCGAAGAGCTGCTCCGGGTTCGTGCCGAGCCCGTTGCCGCCCATCTCCACCGGGACCGCCAGCTGCAGATCCAGCTTGCCGTCGCTGCTGACGGCGCGGCCGTCGCGGCCGTGGGTGGCGGTGGCGACGGCGGTGTAGATCGTGTCCATGGAAACCGTTCCTCTCGAAGGTCATGTTCCGGCGGCGGTGTCCGCCCGCTGACCTGAAGTGAAGCACACAATTAAATTGTGCACAATCGAATCGGGTGTCCGGAGTTATGCTGAGTCCATGACCGCCACGCCCAGCCCCGACCGCACGGCCACGGCCTGCGCCTCGCCCGAGGCCGACTATCTCCGCCTGGACCAGCAGATCTGTTTCTCCCTGAACGCGGCCTCGCGCGCCTTCGGCAGCGTCTACCGGGTGCTCCTCAAGGACCTGGGGCTCACCTACCCCCAGTACCTGGTGATGCTGGTGCTCTGGGAGCACGGCGAACTGCCGGTGAAGACGCTGGGGCAGCACCTGCGGCTCGACTCCGGAACGCTCTCGCCACTGCTGAAGCGGCTGGAGGCGGCCGGCCTGGTGCGACGCGAGCGGAGCGCCCGGGACGAGCGCTCCGTGCAGGCGCACCTCACGGACGAAGGCACGGCCCTGCGGGAGCGGGCGCTGCTCGTACCCCGTCGGATCGCGGCCGCGACAGGTTTCGACCTGGAGGAGATCAGCGATCTGCGGGACCGGCTCAACCGCCTCACGGCCGCACTCGACGCCTGAGGGCTGCCTCTCGTTTGGATCATGCCGGGCTTGCGGAGTCCGGCCTGATCCACACGAAAGACCCACGGCCCCGGGCGTCCCGCCCTAAGGGCTGTCCCGCAATTCCTGGCGGGCGCACGACGACAGCTACGGCACCTCGCCGCGTTGTCGAAACACCCGAATACATCCAGTATGCGGGCGCCTCTCCGCCTTGCGATGCACCGCATCTGACGCCGTGCGCTGATCCACCAGGAATTGCGGGACAGCCCTTAGCGCCCGAGGAGGCTCTCGACCTCCGTCAGCTGTTCCCCCGCCAGCGGGCCGTACGCCAGTGCGCCCGCGTTCTCCTCCGCCTGGGCGACGGTGCGGAAACCCGGGATCGGTACGGTCCGCGGGCTGCGCGCCCACAGCCAGGCGAGGGCGCCCTGCGCGAGCGTGCGCCCCTGCGACGTGAGGATCTCCCGTACGGCCTCGACGCGGGCGAGCCACTCCGGTGAGGGAACTCCGCCCGCGCCGAACCAGTCGAGCCACGGCGGCGGTGTGGCCCGGATGTCACCGGCGGCGCTCCTGCTCCGCGGGCCGTACTTCCCGGTGAGCAGGCCCATGGCGAGCGGTCCCCGGTTGATGCTCGCCAGCTCCTCCCGCTCGCAGAGTTCCACCATCTCGGGGGCGTCCACCAGGACGTTCAGCCCGTGCTGCACAGCCGCGCAGTGCGGCCCCCGGGCGAAGACCCGTGCGCGGGCCGGTCGTCCGTGCTCCATCCGTAGGCCCGGATCAGACCTTCCTGCACGAAGCCCTCGCAGGCGTCGCGCAGCAGTGCTGCCCGCTCCGGTTCGGCGTCGCCGAGATGCAACTGCCAGAGGTCCACGTAGTCGGTGCCGAGCCTGCGCAGCGAGGCCAGCAGCGCCTCACGGGCATACTCGACGCCGTCGTCGCCGCCGGTCATCACCTTTCGCCGCTCGTCGAAGACGTTCCCCCACTTCGTGGCGATCACCACCTCGGCCCGTCGTCCCCGAAGCGCCCGGCCGAGCAACCGCTCGCTGTGCCCGGCCCCGTACACGTCCGCCGTGTCGAAGAACGTCACGCCCAGATCGACGGCCCGCCGCACCGCGGCGACCGACTCCGCGTCGTCCGTCCTGCCCCAGCCCAGTGGCGCTCCGGCCGGGTCCGTCCACTCGCCACCGATGGCCCAGCACCCGAATCCCAGCCCGCCGGTCCCGATGCCGCTGCGTCCCAATGTCCTGCCGTTCATGGTCTCCATGGCCGGGAACGCTAGGTGTTGAAGCGCACACGAAGGCAAGACCGCCGGCCCGGCCGGGCCCGTCAGGCGGCGTACGCGGTCACCGCCAAGGTCCCGGACAGCACCTTCCAGAGCACCCAGGCACCCGTACGGCTCGCCGCACCGCACAGCATGCTCTCCGTGCAACGGGTGGGCCGGTCCTGCCAGGCGCTCACGACCAGGAAGTGGAATCCGAGGGAGCGGCTGAACGCGAAGCGGATGTGCAGACCGTTGCCCAGGTCGTGGCCGGGCAGGGTCGCGATCTGCAGGTCGGAGTCGCCGACGGCCTCCACCCGGACCGGGTTCCCGCCCAGCAGATCGCACTCGTCCGTGGGCCGGATCCGGGCCGGACACCCCCCGCTCACCGGGAACAGCCAGAAGTGGTCGGTGAGCTGCCGGCGTACGTCGTGGGGGCTGGTGAACGGGTGCAACCCCATCGAGAAGCCGTACCGGTACAGCCACTTCACGCCGCCGTGGCACGACGCGGGGCCGTCCTCGCAGCCCTCGCTGACGGCTTCGGTGCCCCGGCCCAGGAGAGGAGTGCCCGCGTGCGAGGGAGGCGACAGCACGGCGAGTACCAGAGCGACGCCGAGCAGGACGGCGGACCCGCCACGGACCGCCGTACGGGTGAACGCCGTCACGGGACGGCGCCGCGGCACACCTCCTGGACCGGTCGCTTCCTGAGCGGACCCGTGGGAGGCACCGCACCGCGTGCGAGCCGCCTTCCGCATCAGCACCTCCCGAAGTGCGGTATGAGCCACCTGGACGGTATGTCCTCAACAGAGGTTCGGCATCTCAGTGGCGGAGGGTGCCGCGCCGGGGCACACGTGCGCCTGACCGGCGCGGTGGGGCCGGGCAGACGCAACTCACGTACATGCGAAACGCGTCGCAGTGGTTGCGTCTCCGTGCGGCGGACGTGCCACCGACGAGCGTTTGTACCGGCCGGTTCTCGCCGGGGCGTCACTCATCCCCGAGCGCGGGCCGGGAGGAGGCACGGTGTCAGCCCGGCTGTCCCGGCCCACCGCCGGGGTGATCAGGACGCGAGCCCCAGCACCATGGCCCCGACGACCGGTGCCGCGTACACCAGCGGGAACGGGATGTGCGTGTACCAGCGGGCCCGGATCACCGTGACGACCGCGCCGGCGAAGTACAGCACCAGCCCGGCCCCGGCCAGGACGCCGACGAATGGCACGAACAGCCCGGCGACCAGACCCACGGCCCCGGCGGCCTTCGCCGCACCCAGCCACGTCCACCAGGAGCGGGGGACGCTGTAGTCGGTCAGGGCCTGGACGACCCACTGGGCGCGGAAGAGCAGGGCGCCGGCCGAGTAGCCGGCCATTGCGGCAGCGACGAGAGTGACGACGACGTGGGCGACGGACATGGTGGAGACTCCTCATCGGGCGGGTGCCGGAGTGTTCGCGCCGGCCTCGGTGGCCGGTCCGGCACTGCACTGAAACGCCTCGACGGGGAAACGTGACACGTCCGCGGAAAAAATCTTCAGGACCGCCCGCACCGGGCCGCGTCAGCTGCGCAGCCGCGCCAGCACGAACAGATGCGGTTCCGGCACCGCCGCCGGATGATCCGGGACGAACAGGTTGCTCTCCCGTGC
The DNA here is from genome assembly GCF_043202315.1 of Streptomyces sp. NPDC048211. NCBI lineage: Bacteria > Bacillati > Actinomycetota > Actinomycetes > Kitasatosporales > Streptomycetaceae > Streptomyces > Streptomyces sp. NPDC048211. The sequence continues at coordinate 584,053 of NZ_JBIDAD010000003.1, read as the reverse complement.
CAGGACGGTGAATCCGGCTTCTGCCACCAGCTCGGCGAACGCGTCCTCACCGAAGCTGCTCACCTGCACCGGCTGGCCCATGAAGGTGCCGTTCACCCCTTCCACGTCCAACGGCACCGTAGCCACCGCCAGATGGCCACCGGGCCGCAGCGCCCGAGCGGCCCGGCGCAGTACGTCCCCCTGCTCGGCGCGTGAGAGCTGAAGGAGCGAGAAGTACACACAGACGGCGTCGAAGCTCGCCTCCTCCAGGGGCAGTTCACGGACATCGGCGCAGCGGAACTCGGCTGCGGGCACCTGCCGGGACGCGAGGTCCACCATGACCGGGGAGACATCGACACCGAGCACCTCGTGACCGGCGTCGGTCAGGGTCTGCGCGGTCGGCCGCCCCGTGCCGCTTCCGATGTCCAGCACCCTGCTGCCCGGAGCGAGCCGCTCCAGCAGGCTTTCCAGAGAGGCGCGGTGGGCGGCCGATCCGGCGAACGCCTGCTCGTAGTCGGCGCCGAGAGCATCGAAGACGGTCGCGGCGGTGCGGGGCTTTTCCGAATCCATCGTGGGATTCCTCCTTCTGGGGCGGTCGCGCTGCGGGAACAGCGGGCGGCAGCCGCGTACAGCGCGCTGAGCCCGGACTCCGGGGGGTTGTCCCGCGAAACGACTCGGGGCCGGGGCGTCCCTGCCGTCAGGGCGAGAAGCTTTGCGGATGAGGTGAGACAGCCCCTTCGGTGAAGTCTGGCACAGCAAATCCTCTCCGTACGTACGGCGTTGAGGTGTGGCGGACCGGGGGACGGGCCGGTGTTCCGCGCCGGCGGTTGTCCGGCATGACGCGGTCCCTACTGCAGGGCTCGGACGGCCGCACGGAACAGGGCCGGAGCGCGGTGCGCCGCGGGCTCGATCATCCGCGCCGTGGCGGGATGTCCGGCCAGCGCCAACAGCCCTCCGGTGAGCAGCCGGTGACGACGGGTCAGCCGGTCCCAGCGGGCCGGATAGTCCTGCGGACGGCCGGAGGCCAGCGCGTCCACCGCCGCACCGGCCGTCGCCACGGCCAGGGCCACGCCCTCGCCGGTCAGCGCGTCCACGTAGCCCGCGGCGTCGCCGACCAGCAGCACGCGTCCGGCCTGCCGTGCCCGCACCCGCTGGCGCAGGGGTCCGGCTCCCCGTACGGGACCGGTGTCCCGGCCCGCGAGCATGGCGGCCAGGCGGGGGAAGGACGCCAGGTGGCTCTCGTACGCGCGACGCTCCCCGCTGAGCACGGCCACGCCCACCAGGCCGTCCCCGAGCGGCGTCACGTACGCCTCACCGTGCCGGGACCAGTGGACCTCCACGAACTCCGTCCACGGGGCGACGCGGAAGTGCCGGCGCAGCCCGTACCGGCGCACCGTGCTCACGGGGCCGTCCAGGCCGAGACCGCGGCGGACGGGGGAGTGAAGACCGTCGGCGGCGATCAGCCAGCGGGCGGTGAGCCCGCAGGCGGCCACCCGGTCGTGGCCGTGCCGCACCTCCGCGACCTTTCCCGGCACGATCCGCACGCCGAGCTCCACCGCCCGCGCGTGCAGCGCGGCGTGCAGCGTGGTCCGTCGCACACCGAGCCCGGGTGGGCCACGGAACGCCGCCTCCGTCCCCCGCGCCCCCTCCACGTAGCGGATTCCGCGCAGGGGGTGGCCGGACACCGCGACGCCGAGCTCGCGCAGGGCCGCCACCCCGCTGGGCATGATGCCCTCGCCGCACGCCTTGTCGACCGGGGCGGTGCGTGGCTCCACCACGACCGCCTCCATGCCGCGAGCGGCCGCCCGGATGGCCGCCGAGAGGCCGGCCGGGCCGCCCCCCGCGATCAGGAGGTCGATCACGCCGGCACGTCCCCGGCCGGCGCGGAGGAGAGTGCGGCCTCCTCGCACCGGACGCGCACGGCCATGAGTGCCGCGTTGAGCGCGGTGAAGAGCGCCGCGGTCACCCACGCCCCGTGAACGAGCGGCAGCGCGATCCCCTCGGCGGCGACGGCGACGTAGTTGGGGTGCCGCAGCAGGCGGTACGGTCCGCCCGTCACCCGTGGCAGTCCCGGGACGACGATGACGCGGGTGTTCCAGCGGTGGCCGAGCGTACGGATGCACCACCAGCGCAGGGCCTGCGCGGCGACCACCACGGCCACCATGGTCCAGCCGAGCCGGGGTACGAACGGCCGGTCCGCCAGTCCGGCCTCGACGAGACAGCCCGCGAGCAGCGCCGTGTGCAGGACGACCATCGCCGGATAGTGGCCGCGGCCCGACTCGGTGCCGCCCCTGGCCAGTGCCCAGCGCGTGTTGCGCAGGGCGACGGCGAGTTCGGCGAGGCGTTCGCCCGCCACGGCCAGCACCAGTGCGGTGTACCAGATCATGTGTCCTCCGACCTACCAGCGCAGCAGCACCAGTTCGCAGCAGAATCCGGGGCCCATGGCCATCAGCAGACCGGGCGAGCCCCGCTCGGGCCGCCGCTGCTCCAGTGTGTCCCGCAGGACGTGGAGCACCGAGGAGGAGGACAGGTTCCCCACCTCGGCCAGCGAGCGCCAGGTGACGTCGAGCGCACCGTCCGGGAGGGAGAGGACGTCGCTGACGGCCTCCAGCACTCTGGGCCCGCCCGGATGGCACACCCAGTGGGCGATGTCCTTCGGCTTCAGCCCGTGTTCGGCTAGGAAGTCACTCACGTCGTCCGCCAGATACCGGCGCACGACATCGGGGACGCCCGGATCCAGCACCACCTTGAAGCCGGAATCGCGGATGTCCCAGCCCATCACATGCCCGGTGTCCGGATACATCCGGCTGCGGGTGGCCACCACCTCGGGCCCGGCAGCGGATGCCCTGCCCCCGCCGAGTGCCACGACGGCGGCTGCCCCGTCACCGAAGAGTGCGGTGGCCACCAGATTGGCGGGCGACGCGTCGCCGCGCTGGAAGGTGAGGGAGCACAGCTCGACCGAGAGCAGTACCGCCACGTCGTCGGGCCGGCCGAGCAGGTAGTCGTGGAGGCGGGCGATCCCCGCCGCCCCGGCGACGCAGCCGAGCCCGAAGACCGGCAGCCGCTTCACGTCGGGCCGCAGGCCCAGGCGCTGCACGAGCCGGGCGTCGACGGACGGGGCGGCCACCCCGGTGACGGAGGTGAACATCAGCAGGTCCACATCGGCGGGCCGCAGCCCCGCCGTCCGCAGCGCGCCGCGCAGCGCCTCGGCCCCCAGGTCCACCGCCGCGCGGATGAACACGTCGTTGGCGTCCCCGAAACCGTCCAGCTCCGCGTAGCGCTCCAGGGGCAGCACCATGTTGCGGGTGCGTACCCGGGCGTTCTCGTGCAGTCGGTCCAGGACGCGCCGGTCTGCTCCCGGCGGCAGGCAGGTGCCGGCCACCATGTCGGTGACCTCCCGCTGGGTGTGGCGGTACGGGGCCAGGGTGCCGTGCACGGCGGCGATCCGGGTCATCCGGGGTCCTGCTTCGCGGGCTTCATGGCCCATCCCTGCCCCGCTCGATGGACAAAACACCGCAAACAACCCGTGCGGCTGTCAGGTCCGCCGTGTCCGGAGTACCTACGATCACGGCATGGGCACTCCGGACCCGTCGCGCGCCTGTGCCGCGACCGCGTGGCCGCTCCGCCGCACGTCGGGGCTGGCGCGCTCCTGCCACCCCGGGCCCGTGGTCGCGGTCACCGCGACCGCGGGCGCCCTGGGCGCGGGCGTCGGCCTCGACACCGGCCGCTGCGCCCTGCTGGTCGCCGCCGTACTGACCGGCCAGCTCTCGGTGGGCTGGTGCAACGACGCCTTCGACGCCCGGCGGGATGCCGCCGCCGGACGCCGGGGCAAGCCGGTGGCCGACGGGTCGGTGAGCCGCCGTACGGTCTGGACGGCGGCAGGTATCGCCGCCCTGCTGTGCGTGCCGCTCTCCCTGGCCTGCGGGCCGCAGGCCGGCGTGCTGCATCTGACAGCGGTGGCGGCCGCCTGGGCCTACAACCTGAGACTGAAGGCCACCGCCCTGTCCTGGCTCCCGTACGTCATCGGGTTCGGCACCCTGCCCGCCGTGGCCGCGCTGACCCTGCCCGGCAGTCCCGGGCCGACGTGGTGGGCGGTGACCGCGGGCGCGCTGCTGGGCCTGGCGGCCCACTTGGGTGATGTGCTGCCCGACATCGAGGAGGATCTGCGCGCCGGCGTGACCGGCCTTCCGCACCGGCTGGGCGCTCACGCGACCCGGCTGCTGCTGCCGGTGCCCCTCGTGGCGGCCTCCGCGGTCCTGGCGTTCGGCCCGGCAGGACCGCCCGGCCTGTGGGGAGTGGTGACGCTCGCCGTCGCGGCGCCCGCGGCGCTCGCGGGGCTGGTCCTCGCCCGGACCTGGCGCAAGGCGCCGCTCGCCGCGGCGGCCGTCGTCGCGGCGGCGGACGTGGCGCTCCTGCTGGTACGTGGCACTGCCCCGGTGTGACCCGGGGCAGTGCCCCTTACTCCGTGCGCAGCCGGCCTCGATCCGGCGGAGTGCGTGGTTCTGCCCCGGTGTGATCCCGGGCCGTGCCCCTCACTCCATGCGCAGCCACTCCCCGATCCGGCGGATGCCGGTGTCCGTGAGACCGAGTCCGGGGTCGACGCGATGGAGCAGGGACCGTCCGGTGTGGTGAGCCGCCACCCAGCGCCGGTCCCGCTCGGTGATCTCGTCGTCCACCCACACGAAGGCGCGCCCCGCCGCCCAGCGGACGAGCGTGCGCGTCTTCCAGTGCAGCCCCGCCCGCGCGTCCCGTTCCTCCTCCTCCGAAGGAGGGGGCCAGGCCACCACGGGGAGGTCCGGCAGCCCGAGCCGTGGCGCGACGACCGCGTTCGCCTCGTCCGTCCACGTCGTCGCCCAGACCAGCTCGCACGCGAGCGCGTCCAGTTTCGGCCCGAGTGCCGGGTCGATCCTGTCGAGCAGCGGATTCGCCCCCGCCTCCGGTGGATTCGCCCCCGCCGGGTGGACCGGACGGTCGCCTGCCCGTGGGCCGAACGGGATGAGGGGACCGTCGACATCGAGGAAGAGCAACGGAAGGCCGCCGCCGGAACCAGTCACCGCCGCACCGTACCGCCGGTGGTCAGCGGCCGCCGGCCACGCGCAGGATCGCCCCGGTCGCGTACGAGGCGTCGTCCGAGAGCAGCCAGGCGACGGCGCCCGCGATCTCCTCGGGCTGTCCCGGCCGGCCCAGCGGGATCCCCGCGGCGGCCTTGTCGGGACGTTCCGGGTCGGCGTGGAAACCGGTCCGGATGATGCCGGGGGACACCGCGTTGACGCGGATGCCGTCCGCCGCGACCTCCTTCGACAGCCCGATGGTCATCGTGTCCACGGCCGCCTTGGCCGCGGCGTAGTGGACGTACTCGCCCGGACTGCCGAGTGTGGCGGCGGCCGACGACATGTTCACGATGGCCCCGCCGCCCGAGCGGCTCATGTCGCGCACGGCGCGGCGCGCGCAGAGCAGATAGCCGACGACGTTGACGTCCAGGGCTCGCCGGAGCCCGGCGGCGTCGGCATCGGCGAGCGGGCCCGTCGGGCCGCCCACCCCCGCGTTGTTGACGAGACCGGTGACCGGGCCGAGTTCGGTCGCGGCGGTGTCGAAGAGCAGATCGACCGCGGCCTCGTCGGTCGTGTCCACCCGGACCGTGACACAGCGCCTGCCCGTGCCCCGTACGACCGCGGCGACGCTCTCCGCCGCTGCCGCGTCGGAGCGGTAGCCCAGGGCGATGTCATGTCCGTCGGCCGCCAGCCGGGTGCAGACGGCGGCCCCGATACCGCGGCTGCCGCCGGTGACCACGGTGATGGGATAACGACTCATGAAAGGCCCCTCGCTCCTGTGTACGACGACGTGACGTCCTCGGTCCGGTGGGATCCATCCTAGGAGCGGTGATCAACTTCCCCCGCGCGGGCCTTCGGTGCGGGGCTGCGGGCGCCTGCGCGGCGCGCGCACGCCGATGGGCCGCCACCCCCTCATGGAAGGGTGACGGCCCATACTCCGCGTGTGCGGCGCGGGTGCCTACAGGGGACGGTCGCCGCTGCGGACGCCCTGCTGCTCGCTCTGCTCGTGCAGCTTCCGGGCCTTCTCCTGGAGCCGACGACGCTGCTCCGGATCGCTCGTGCGCTCCGCGGCCTCGGTCATGTGCCGGGCCTTCTCGCGCATCTGCTGGGCACGGTCGGTTTCTCCTGCAACGCTCATCGTCGCTCCTTGAACGGTAGGGAAGAGCGGGCACTCCCAGAGAAACAGCGCTGTGTGAGCAGCGCACCCCGAACCGTTACCGACGGTGAGAGTGCCTGGTGAGGGGGGCGTGGGGGCCGGATCCCGACGTCCGGGGCACCCACCGCGCGACCGGCGTGATCCGGACACGGCGACGCTGGCATGATCAGGGGTATGAACGAGCGCATGATCGCCGCGTGTGACGGGGCGTCGAAGGGTAATCCGGGGCCGGCCGCCTGGGCCTATGTGGTGGCCGACGCCGAGGGCAGGCCGCTGAGGTGGGAGGCCGGGCCGCTGGGCACCGCCACCAACAACGTCGCCGAGCTCACCGCCCTGCAGGAACTGCTGGAGTCGCTCGACCCGGCCGTGGCGCTCGAAGTCCGGATGGATTCGCAGTATGCGATGAACGCCGTGACCAAGTGGCTGCCGGGCTGGAAGCGAAACGGCTGGAAGACCTCGGCCGGCAAGCCCGTCGCCAACCGCGACCTGGTGGTCCGCATCGACTCCCTGCTGACCGGGCGGGCCGTGCAGTTCGTCTATGTGCCGGCCCATCAGGTGAACGGCGACCCGCTGAACGCCCTGGCCGACCAGGCCGCCAGTGAAGTGGCCGTCGCGCAGCGTGCGGCCGGCACCTCGCAGGGCTCCGCGGACCTGCCGGTTCCCGCACCTTCCCGTGCCACCGAAGGACGGAGGACAGGCGGCGCGGCGAAGAAGGCGGGGAGCGCGTCCCGGGCCGGGGCGACCATCCGCGCCAAGTTCTCCGGCCGGTGCCACTGTGGAAAGCCGTACGCGGCCAAGGACATGATCGCCAAGAACGATCACGGCTGGGGCCACCCCGAGTGCCGGACCGCCACCGCCTGACGCGGAGCACCGGCAGGGCGCCCGGCGCGGCCGGTCCCGGCCGGGTCGCGGTGATCCCGCCCCCGCGGGGGCGCGCGCGTGCCATGATGCGGCTCCGGCGGCGAGGTTCGGATGTCGCCGGAGCTGTGGGGAACGGCGACACGCTGGGGGGCGTATGGAAAGCACGGGTGCGGTGCTGCGTGAGCTGCGCGGGGCGCAGAAGTCGGCCAAGGGGGTGTCGCTGTACTCGCGGTACCTGAACCGGCCCGCCGGGCGGATCTTCGCGGCCGGCGCGTTCCGCCTGGGTATGACACCCAATCAGGTCACTTTGGTGAGTGCGGCGTTCACCTTCGCCGCCCTTGCCTCGGTGGCTCTGGTCCGCCCCGGCTGGGGGCTGGCCGTCCTGGTCTACCTGGGGCTGGCCGTGGGCTTCGCCCTCGACTCGGCCGACGGGCAGCTCGCCCGGCTCACCGGCCGTGGCGGGCCCGACGGCGAATGGCTGGACCACGTCGTCGACTGCGCCAAGATGATCCTGGTCCACACCGTCGTCCTGATCTCGTTCCACCGCTACTTCGGTCTGCCGGCGGACGGCTGGCTGCTCCTGCCGCTCGGTTTCCTGTTCGTCGCGGTACTCACCTTCTGCGCGGGGCTGTTGCGCGAGCAGCTGGGCAAGGCGGCCGCCCGATCCGCCCCGGCCGGGGCAGCGTCCGTACCCGTGTCCCCGCTGCGGGCCGTGGCGCTGTTGCCGGCCGACTACGGGGTGTTCTGCCTGGTGTTCCTGCTGCTCGGCGACGAGGCGGCGTTCCGGACCGGATACGCCGTGCTCGCCGCCGTGCACGCACTGTTCCTGGTGGCGTTCCTGGTCAAGTGGTTCAGGGAGCTGAGAGCGCTCCGGGCAGACTGACCAGCGTGTCCAGCGCCCGGCGCAGCTGGGTGCTGGACGTGTGCACGGTGTACGGGAAGTAGACGACCTCCACGCCGACTTCGGCGAAATCGCGTTCGAGGCGCTTGCCCTTCTCCGTGTCGCGCCAGTCGTCCCCCTTGAAGATGACGTCGAACCTGACCTGCTGCCATGTCTCGACCTTGTCGGGAACGGTCTCGACGAAGGCGGCGTCCACGTACCGCACGCTGCGGACGATCTCCAGCCGCTCCGGCAACGGAATGACCGGCTTGTGGCCCTTGGCGAGTGCGGCCATCTCGTCCGAGACGACCCCGGCGACCAGGTAGTCGCACTGACTGCGGGCATGCCGCAGGATGTTGAGGTGGCCTATGTGGAACAGGTCGTAGACCCCCGGCGCGTAGCCGACCCTGTGCACCATCCGTTCTCTCCCCCCACGGTGTGAACGTGATGTCCGAGCCCCCTCGGATGGTGTCCGGACATGGCATCCGGTCCGGTGGGATATCGGTATCGGTGTTGATCGTGCAACGACCTTACTGTGAAGACCACTTGCGCATCACGTGAACGGATAAGCTCACTTTTGGGGCTGTTCCTTGGGGGGAACACAGGTGGCTCCGGGGGAAGGCGATCGTCCGATGCCAGAAACAGAGCACCACAGACCGCTCGACGGCCGCCGCCTGCTGGTGGTCTCGACGAACTACGCGCCGGAGCTGACCGGCATAGGGCCGTACGCCGCGCAGCTCGCGGAGCACTGGGCGCGCTCCGGGGCCGACACGCATGTGCTGACCGGGATGCCGCACTACCCGTCCTGGCGCACCGAGGCGGCCTATCGGGGGGTGTGGCGGGCCGAGGAGCGGCGCGCGGGCGTCACGGTCCACCGGCGAAGACACTATGTGCCGCCCCGGCAGAGCGCCCTGCGCAGGGCCGCGTTCGAGGCGAGCGTGCTCGCGCACGGCCTCCTCGCCCCGCCCGCGCTGCGGCCCGACGCGGTGTTCTCCCAGCTGCCGAGCCTCGCCGGGGGTGTCATCGGCGCCCGGCTCGCCCGCCGCCACGGCGTTCCCTACGTGCCCGTCGTGCAGGACCTGATGGGCGCCGCCGCCGCTCAGAGCGGCATCCGGGGCGGCGGCCGGGCTGCCGCCCTGGCCTCACGGGCCGAGCGGTACGCCCTCGGAGCCGCGACGCTGGTGGGCGTCATCCACGAGAGCTTCGTCCCCCGGGTCACCGCCTACGGGGTCGATCCGGCCCGCATCCGGCTGGTCCCCAACTGGAGCCACGTCCAGGCGCCTTCGGCCGACCGGGCCACGACCAGGGACCGCCTCGGCTGGCGCGAGGGCATCCCCGTGCTCCTGCACTCCGGCAACATGGGACTCAAGCAGGGGCTGGAGGTCCTGGTCGACGCGGCACGGCTCGCCCCCGAGATACGCGTCGTCCTGATGGGGGACGGCAACCAGCGCGACGCCCTGCTGGCCCGCGCGTCCGGCCTGCCCAACCTCGACTTCCTGCCGCCCGCAGACGCGGACGAGTTCACCGACATCCTGGCCGCCGCCGATGTCCTCGCCGTCACCCAGCGCGCGTCCGTGCTCGACATGAGCGTGCCCTCCAAGCTCACCTCGTACTTCGTCTCGGGACGCCCCGTCATCGCCTCCGTGGCCGACGGGGGAGGCACCGCCCAGGAGGTGCAGCGCTCGGGCGCCGGACTCCTTGTCGCACCCGAGGATCCGGCCGCGGTCCTCGCAGCGGTACGCAAGCTCGTCGAGGAGCCCGCAGCAGCCGACGAACTCGGCTCCCACGGACCCCGGTACGTCGCTCGCCACCTCGGCCGGGAAGCCGGGCTCGCCCGCTTCGACGCACTGCTCACCGAGGTCCTTCAGGAAGCCGAAGGGAAAGACCGCCGATGACCCACCCGATCCGCGCCCTGGAGGACCAGGACGAACCCGCGCTGCTGAGGGACCAGTTCCGCCAGCTCCTGCGCTACCGCGCCCTGCTCGCCTGCGGCGTCGTCGTCGGACTGCTCGGCGCCGGCTGGCTGGCCCTGAGCGGCGAGGACACCTACACCTCCACCGGCGAGGTGTCCGTACGCTCCGCGACCTCGGACCCCTTCGCCGCGGGCGCCTCGGCCGACAAGGGCATCAACATCGGCTCCGAGCGCCAGACCGCCGTCAGTGACGCCGTCGGCACCGTGGCCGTCGGCTCGCTGGCCAAATCCGGCGACACGGTGGAGGTGGGGACACTGCTCTCCGGACTCCAGGTCACCAACCCGCCCAACACCCTGGTGCTCAGGTTCTCCTACACCAGCCGCACTCCCGGACAGGCGAAGGCCCGTGCGCAGGCGCTCGCCGAGGCCTATCTGGAGATACGCCGGGAGCGCACCGAGAACAGCATCGACAACATGGTCGACGGCTACCGTGCCCAGCTGAAGCCGCTCACCGAACAACGCGACCGGCTGGCCGAGCAGGAAACCGCCACCGTGGGCAACGACGTCACCAGCGCCCGGGCCAACCTCATCGTCTCCATCTCCGAACTGAGCCAGAAGATCTCGGAGTTGCGCGCGCTCGACACGACACCCGGCTATCTGAACAAGAAGCCCGTCGTCCCCGAGACACCCAGCGGGGCCGGGCTGCCCCTGCTTCTCGGACTCGGCGGCGTCGTCGGCCTGGCACTCGGCCTGCTGCTGTCCTGGGTCCGGCTCGTCTTCGATCCCGCCGTCCGTTCCACCAGGGAACTCGTCCGCTCGCTCGGCGCTCCGCTGCTCGGCACCCTGCCCCGGGAACGTGCCGCGGCCGGAACACTGCTCGCCATCGGGCGCGGCGGGAGCAGACTGGCCGAGGAGTACCGGGCCGTCGCCTTCCGCCTCGCGTACGACCCCTCGTTCGCCGAGCGCCGCCGGCTCCTGGTCACCGCGCCCCGCGGGGACAACGACATGGCGACCGCCGCCGCGGCCAACCTCGCGGCCGCCTTCGCCGAGATGGGACGCGACGTCCTGCTGGTCGAGGCCGATCTGAGGGATCCGTCCCTGGCCGGGGAACTCGGCGCGGCGGGCCGCGGCGGACGGCCCAGCTGGGCCGCCGAACGCGAAGAGCGCACCTGGCCGTCGGACAGCCGCATCAACGTGGACGTGCCCGGATCAGGGGCCTTCGCACTCGTCGCCGGCCGCCGGACGGACAACGTGCCGCGCGCCCTGACCTCCGATCCGGTCGGCCGCATCCTCGCCGAGGGCGGCCGGCCCGGAGCCGTCGTCATCGTGCTCGCTCCGCCTGTCCTCTCGTACGCCGACGCCGTCGCCCTCATCGACCGCGTCGAGGGCGTCGTGGTGGTCTGCGACCCGCGCGAGGTGCACCGCAGCGACCTGGAGCGCATCCGCGAGATCATCGGCGCCGCGGGCGGTTCCGTCCTCGGCACCCTGCTCCACCCGGGCTACGGACGCCTGGAGCGCCGGGCCCGCCGCAAGGCGGCCAAACGCCAGGGGCGCGGCCGGCCGGCACCCCCGCACGGCCACGGCGGGCAGGACGGCACGGACGTGGACGGCCCCGGCCGGGCGGACACTGCCGGACACACCGGCGACCCCACCGAGACACTCGGCCTGCGCACGCTGGACAGTGGCGCAGGGCGCGGCGGCAACGACCACAGCAGCACCGCGGGACACAGATGAGGGCACGCACCGCGGTCGTCTGCTCGGTCGCCGACCAGGCGGTGGCCGCCCTCACCAACATCCTGGTGCTGGTGGTGGCCGCCAGGCTCTCCACCGTCGCCGACTTCGCCCGCTTCTCCGCCGTCTACCTCGTCTTCACCGTCCTCCTCGGGGTGTCCGGCGCCTACACGGGACAGCCACTGGTGCTGCGCCGCGGGGCGGGTGAGGAGACACGCGGCGCCTGCCGGTCCGCGCTCGGGTTCACCCTGCTCGTCTCCGCCGTCATCGGCGGCCTGCTCGCCACCGTCTGCGCGATGCTGCCGGGGGAGACGGCGCAGGCCCTGACCATGCTCGGGATCGTGCTGCCGGTCGTCCTCGGGCAGGACACGGCCCGCTACGCCTTCGCCACGCTGCACGTCCAGCATGTGGCGCTGGGCGCCGACACGCTCCGACTCGTCTGTGTGCTCGGTGCGCTGGCCGCACAGCCGCACGGCACCCCGGCAGCCCGGCTGGTCGTCGTATGGGGTCTCTCCGCACTGCCCGCTCTCCTGCTGTCCGCCGTGGTGCTGCACCGCAGAACGGCCGGTACTCCGGTGCTGCTGAGACCCCTGCTCGGGAAAGGCCACCTCGGCCGGCGGTTCGTCGTCGAGTTCGGGGTGGGCAACGCGACCAGCCAGCTGTCCGTGCTCGGGCTGGGCGCGGTCGGCAACCCCCTCGTCGTCGGCGCCCTGCGCGGCGCCACCACCCTCTTCGGCCCGCTGAACGTGCTGTTCACCTCGGCCACCGGCTTCGGGCCCCCGCTCCTGGGACGGCTCGCCACCGAACGGCTCAGGGTGCGGGCCACCGCCGCGCTGGCCGCCGTCCTGGCGCTGACCGCGGCCGGCTGGGCCACCGTCCTCGCCCTGCTCCCCGGTTCGGTGGGCCGCCATCTGCTCGGCGACACCTGGCCGACGGCGGCGGCACTGCTCCCGGCTACGGGCAGTCAGTACGCCGCGATGGCCGTCGGCACCTGCGGACTGCTGGCCCTCAGACTCCTCGACCCGCGCACCACACTCTCCATCCAGGTGGTCTTCTCCCTCGCCGCGGTCGCCTTCCTCACCGGCGGCTACCTCCTCGGCGGAGTGATGGGCGCCGCGTGGGGGCTGTGCCTGGGATCCGTCTGCAAGGCGGTCGCCACCTGGACCCGGGTGGCCCGGCTGACGCGCCGGGCCGAGACCGGACCGGCCCCGGTCAGCGCGACCGCCGCCGGCTCCGCTCCGTGAAACTCGTGACCAGCAGCAGGCACAGGGCGGCGATGGCCAGCTTCCCGACAGCCTGGAGCAGCGGACCGCGCAACAGGATGAACGTGTATCCCGCGATCAGCGGAGCCGCGATCGCGAGGACACTGCCCGGCCCGGGGCCGTCGCGCGACACCGCTCGCGCGTACCGGCGGTCGGTGCGCGCGGCCGCGTAACCGACGAGGGCGAGACCCCCGACCAGGCCCGGCGCCCCGAAGTCCACCCAGAGCTCGGTCCACAGCGGCGCGGAGAGGTTGGTCATGTTCATCCCCATCCACTGCCCGACGCGCACCCCGGTGTCCTCCGGCTTGCCGCTCCACGCCGACCGCGGCACGAAAAAGAAGGCGGAGCCCGCCAGTTGGCGTCCGTAGGTGTGGCCGCGGGTGTCGACCCAGGAGATCGTGTTGGCGAACATCACCGTCTGGTCGTAGTCCTTGGTGGCCAGCGGCTCGAACACCGACGAGGACTGCACCGGCCGGTACCCGGAGTCGTCGTAGCGGAACCGGTCCGCGTACGGGAACAGCACCAGGGCGCCGATCACCCCCATGGCCAGCACCGAGCGGTACATCGCCGCACTGCTGGGGAACGCCGTGAACAACAGGGAGACCAGCACCGTCAGGAACCAGTAACGGGCATTGGATATCGGGTTGTTCACGACGAGGTTGACGGCTGCCAGCACGATCCACACCAGGACGGTGGACGGCGAGCGCCGCGCCCGGCGCGAGGTCACCAGCCGCCGGGTGTAGAAGAGCAGCGCCAGCAGCGCGGGCACCGTACCGAAGCCCTTCAGGAACGCCGAGCCCACGTTGGACTCCCCGGAGGCGACCCCGCTCTCCGCGACCGAGGCACTGATCTCCTGCCTGCTGGAGAAGAACACGGCGGGCCCGCCGAGTTTCAGCACGTAGTAGCCGCTCGCCGCGCACGCGAGGAGCACCAGCAGCCGCAGCCGGACCGGGTGTGCCGTGGCGGACCGGCCGCCGCCTCCACGGGCCGTGGCGCGCCGCCGCACCGGTCGCCTGGACGCCAGCAGCGCCCCCAGATCGAAGGCCGCGCACCCCACCAGGATCAGGGCGATCGCCGTGACCAGATCGGAGCGCGGCCCGACCATCGGCGTCGGCGTCTGCCCGATGACCAGTTGGGCGAACGGCGCCACCCCCATCGCGATGTACACGAACATCCAGAAGACGCCCTGCAGCAGCCGCCGCCGCGTGGAAAGGACCATGGTGGCCAGCCGGGCCCCGGCGTAACACGTCAGTACGAGCTGCAGCCAGTACGCCGTGTCCCGTGCACCGGTCCCGGGCTGGGCGGCGATCAGCGCCGGCAGGAAGCAGACCAGGCCCAGGATGAGCGGCACGGCCAGTGCCCGCGACAGCATCGCCCAGGACATCGGTTTGGCGGGGGGCTCGACGGGAGTGCGCGGACCGCCGCCCCGTACGGGTGCGGACGGCATCGCCCCGTGCACGGACGTCATCTTCTCCCCGTTCCGTGAGCCTGTGAACACCTTAACGAATCAACCCACTTGAGGTGATGTGATGGCTAGTCTGTGAACAGCCGGCCGAGGGCGAGGGGAACCCTGGTGAAGATCCTGCACATCGTCACGCTGCACACTCCGGACCACGCCTTCGGCGGTCCGACCCGGGTGGCCCTGAATCTTTCGAAGGTCCAGCGCGCAGGGGGCGACGACGCCCGGATCATGGCCCTGGGCGACGGCTTCGACGGCCCGCTGCCCGACGAGGTGGAGGGGGTGCCCGTCCACCTCTTCCGCGCCCGCCACCTGCTGCCGATGTTCGAGGTCAGCGGAATCACCTCCGGCGCGCTGCTGAGGTCGGCGCGCCGCATGATGCGCGGCGCCGACCTCGTCCACGTACACCTGATGCGCGACCTGGTGACACTGCCCGCCGCGCTGCTCGCGCTGGCCACCCGCACCCCGCTCGTCGTCCAGACCCACGGCATGGTGGACCCCACCGAGAAGCGCGTGGCGCAACTGACCGACCTGCTGGGAGTACGCAAGGTGCTGCGCGGCGCCGACGCGGTGCTGCACCTGACCGAGACCGAGCGGATCGATGTGAACGCCGTCGCGGCGCCCGTCGCGCTCACCCGGACGGTGCGTCTGGTCAACGGCGTGCGCCCGCAGGAGTTCAAGCCCGCCCGCGATCCTGCCCGTCCGCCGACGGTGCTCTTCCTCGCCCGGATCCAGGAACGCAAACGGCCGGAGGACTTCGTCGCCGCGATGCCGGCGGTCCTGGCGAAGCACCCGGATGCCCGGTTCGTGCTCGCCGGCCCCGACACCGGCGCCCTTCCCGCCACACTCGAACTGGCCGCCCGGCTGGGCGTGCGGGACTCGCTCGACCATGTCGGGCCGCTCGGCCACGAGGAGGTGCTGGATGCCGGACGACAAGCCGATGTGTACGTGCTGCCGTCGATCGAGGAACCCCTGGGCGTCTCGGTCCTCGAAGCGATGTCCGTCGGCACGCCCGTGGTCGTCACCCGCACCTGCGGCCTCGGGCCGGACGTCGCTCGGGCCGGGGCCGGCCGGGTGATCGACAGCCGGGTGGGCGAGGACGCGGCCAACGCGCAGAAGGTCGCGCAGGCCGTCCTGGAGCTGCTGGAGCCGGAGACCAACGCGCAGGCGGGGCGGGCCGCCTGGGACCTGGTCAACGAGCACTTCACCATCGACGTCGTGACCGGGACGCTCCGGCGGACCTACGAGGACGTGGTCCGCCGGAAGCCCCGTCGGCTCAGGCAGGGGACTTCTCACGCGACTTGAGAGCGATCTGCCACCGGTAGAAGCTCATCGCCAGTGCGAAGTCGAGCCCCGCCCGCCCGTCCAGGAAGCCCCGCCGGTACACGTACATGTACGCGAAGGACACCAGCGGCTTGAACGGCGCCTTGTGGAACAGCTGCCCCTGCCGGGACTTGACCCGGCGCACCTGCTCCTTGACCTCGGGGTGGTGCTCCAGCCACGCCTCCCAGTCCGAGTAGCGGTTGTGCCGCTCGAACCAGGCGGTCACCGGGTCGAGGTCCTGGTGCTCGATCGGGTTGCGGAGCGATCCCGCGCTCTCCGCGACCGGCTGGTAGTGGCCCTCGACCTCGCCGATGCCGGGCGCGGCGAGATCACCCACCTCCGGATAGCGGCTGCGGGTGCGGTCGGTCAGGGAGCGTTTGCGGATGGTGTACCCGTGCCGCAGCCGCTTCCCCGAGAACCAGTACCCGAGCGGGATGTCGTACGCCGCCGGCCGGGGCGCGTCCGGATCGGCGAAGACCTGCCGCAGCTCCGCCAGGAGCCCCGGGCTCAGCCGTTCGTCCCCGTCGAGCAGCAGGATCCAGTCCAGGTCGGTGCGGACATGGTCCAGGCACCACTGCTTCTTCCTGGGATGTCCGCCGTCCCAGGTGTACAGGACGACCTCGGCCCCGCACTCCGCGGCGATCTTCGCCGTGTCGTCGGTGCTGTGCGAGTCGACGACGACGACCGCCTCGAAGTGGCCGAGGACCGACTTCACCGCCTCGGCGATGTTGAGCCCCTCGTTCTTCGTGGGGATCGCCACGGCTATCGGCAGCTTGTTCATCCGTTGTCTCCTTCGGGCAGCCAGGCGTAGCAGCCTGTGGAGGTGAAGGCGCGGGCCGCCTCCGGGATCGTGATCGCGGTCCGCTTGCCGTCGTCGGAGGAGCCCGTCACCAGGTTCTTGCCGTTCGCCCCGGTGACCTGCCAGCTGCATGTCCTGGTCGGGGTGACGTCCCGGTAGTGCCCCGGGCGCAGCTTCTTGCCCTGGTGCGTGCCGTCGGCGTAGCCCCTCGACGCTCGGTCCACCAAGTCCTTGTGCTGGACGCACAGGTGCTCGACGGCCGGCTTCGCGTCGGCGATCTCACCGGTGACGATCGCGCCGACGGCCGTGTCCCGGTCCACCTTGACGAGATACGTCAGCCGGTCGCACGTCTCCTGCCCGGTCTGGAGCACGGCCGCGGGGTCCATGCCCTTGGGGACCCGGTCGACGAGGTACTCCTTCTGCTTCTTCGTGAACGAGCCGGTGGCCGGGGTGAGGCCGGCGTCCGGAATCTTCGCAGGCGCGTCGGCCGGGGACGCCTCCGGGCCGGCGGGGGCCGGACTGCCGGGTCCGGACTCCGGGGCCGCGGCGGGCCCCGACGATGCCGCAGGACCGGCGCCGGCCGCCTTCTCCTCGCCCCGGTCGGAGGGCGAGCCGCAGGCGGCCAGCGCCGCCGTCATCAGGACGACGGCGGCGCCGGCGAGGAACGGATACCTCATCCACCCGTCCTCAGCGCGTAGTGGGAGGTGACCTGCGAGCCGCTCAGCGCGGTCGGGTAGACCGCCGTCTCGTCGATCTGCCCGGCGAAGAAGTTGCTCGTCGGACGGTTCGGCCAGCTGGCCAGGTTGTCCCCGCCCACCCGCCAGTAACCCGGGTAGCTCTCGTTGCCGGTGTACAGCGGGTTGAGGCCACGGAGCTGCCCGTCGACGTACAGCGCCATGCCTCCGGAGCCCTGGGTGGCGACCACGTGGTGCCAGGCGCCGTCGTTGTACGCGGCGGTGGTGGTCACGGTCCGGGTGCCTCCGCTGTAGACCCCGAACATCAGCCGTCCGTCGTTCCGCATGTAGATGTGCTTGTCGTACTGACCGCTGTTCTGCATGGTCAGATTCCCGAAGCCGATGATCTTCCCTCCCTTGGTGGTCGTGGTCTTGATCCACGTCTCCAGCGAGAACGTGGTCGGCTGGGCATGCCGCTTGTTGCTGTAGGCGTACTCGTCCGTGCCGTTGAAGCCCATCGCGGTCGACGGTCCGGCGATCGCGGCCGGAGTCTGCCGGTAGGAGGGCGCGTTGCGCAGGAAGCCGTTGTCCAGACCGCCCGAGGCGTCGGCGGCGAACGTCGACGTGGACTCGTCGTAACGCCAGTACAGCGAAGCGCCGTCGGCGATCACCTTGGCGGGGTACGCCTCGGGCGCCGACGCCACGACGGCCGTCACCGCGGGCGACTTGGCGCTGGTGTTGGTGCCATCGCTCGCGCTGATCCGGTACGTGTGCGTCTCACCCGGTGCCACGTCCTGGTCCGTCCACGTCAGCTGCGGACGGTCCCAGAACAGCGAGGACCCCGTGACCGTGTGGACGGGAGTGCTCGCGCCGTCCTTGTAGATCCGGTACGTCAGCGCGCCGTCGTCCGTGTCGAAGCTGGTCTGCCAGTTCACGTCCACCTCACCCGTCCGGACGGTGGAGACGCTGGCGTTGGGTACCCAGGGTGCCCCCGTGTCGGGGCCGTCCGCGAACCGGGTCAGTCCCTGCTGCGCGGTGCCGTTGACGGTCGTGAACTCGCCGCCCACCCACAGGTAGTGGTGCCCGCCCTTGTCCGTCTGCGCCATCACCCGCGGACCGACGGGCTCACCGATGCCGTCATTGGTGTCCGGGAACCACGGCAGCAGCTTCGGGTCGTCGACCGACTGGGCCAGCAGGTGCTTGCGGGGCTGGTCGGGGAACTCGCCCATGGAGGCGCAGTCGTGGGCGTGACTCCCGCTGTACAGCACGCCGTTGTGCACCAGCAGTGCCTGTGTGGCGCCCAGGCAGGTGTCGCGCCAGACCTGGGAGAAGGTGGCCAGGTCGAGTGCGATCCGGCCGTCGAAGACGCCACCGCCGGTGCCCTCGTTGGCGGTGTAGAACTGGGTGGCGTCCGAAGTGAGGTCCTGCACCGTGGAGGTGTTCGGAATGAACCCCGGATAGCTCTTGTCCAGGGCGCCCGTCGTGGCGTCCACCACGGCCAGCGCGTGCGAGTTCGTCCCGTTGACGGTGAAGAAGTCGCCGCCGATCACCACGTGCTGACCGTCGGGCGTGACCTCCACGGCCCGGCCGACCTCGTCCGTGTTCGCGGTGAACGGCTTGAGCTGGGCGCCGGTCGTGACGGCGGCGAACTTGTTCCGGGTCTGCCCCGCGACACTGTTGAAGTCGCCACCGAGATACACCGTGTCGTCGGTGACGGCGAGGGCCCGGACGGTCGCCGATACGGCGACCTTGAAGTTCTCCCGCGGGGTGCAGGTGGCCGTGTCGATGGCCGCGATGTTGCTGACCCCGACCCCGTTCACCGCCCCGAACTGGCCCCCCGCGTACAGGGTGTCCCCGTCCGGGGACAGCACGAGGGACCGCACGGTCGCCGTTCCGGAGGAGAGGGTGAACGACAGGCTGCACCCCGTCGGCGCTCCGGTCGCGGCGTCGAACGCGGCGAAGTTCACCGCGGGCTGCTCCGACGTGCCGGCCGCCGCGTCCGGCGGCCGTACGGTGGAGAAGGTGCCGCCCGCGTAGACCACTCCGTCGGCCGACGCGGCCATCGACCAGACGATGCCGTTGGTCTGCCAGGTGGACAGGTCGTCCGCGGTGATCGAGACCGGCGGCGTGAGGGCCGCCGCCGGAGAACCTCCGGCGGCGGCTGTGCTCAGGGCCCCGGCGAGCAGGCAGAGCGCGGCGGCCGCGGCACGCGTCCGGGCGCGTGCGCCGGGTCTGCGCACCGTACTTTCGTTCATCATTCAGCTCCGAAGGTGAGAACGAGCTGCGGCCGGTAGGCCGCGGTTGCGACCTCGCTCGACCAGATGCGGAGACTGTCCGTCCCGCCGCTGGTCAGGGCGAGTGAGTAGGCGGAGCCCAGGGCCCCGCCCAGCGCCGGCGCGTTCAGCTCCACCGAGTAGTCGGTGGAGACGGCGGTTGCGCCGGAAATGGTCCCCAGCGCTGTCGCGGCGAGCGACGGCCGGGTGTTGTAGGTGACCGCCGACTCGGTCCACGTGCCGGTGACCGGCACGAGTGTGTGGGGTTCGGCCGAGCCCGCGGTGGAGTCCGACGAGGTACGGAAGGTGAGCCGGGCGCTCTTGAGCTCCTGTCCGGCCGGGGCGGCGGGCAGGCTGAACCGGAGGTAGCCGAGGTACGGCGTGGTGCCCCGGGAGGCGAGCTGGGTGTCGTTGTAGGTGGTGTTCGCCGCTACCCCGTTGACGTACGCGTCCTCCGTGGGCGTCAGCGTGAGCGTGGTGTCGCCGGGACCGGACGGGGTGTCCGCCAGATCGTGGTGGGCGGCCACCTGGGCGGCGGTCAGAGCCGTCGGGTAGACGGCCGTCTCGTCGACCTGTCCCGCGAAGTAGGTGCTGGTCGGGCGGTTCGGCCAGGCGGCGGCCATCGCGTCCCCGCCGACCCGCCAGTAGCCGTTGTACGAGCGGTTGCCGGTGGCGGCATTGGTGCCGACCTGTACACCGTCCACGTACAGCCGCATGCCGGACGCGCCCTGGGTGGCGACCACGTGGTGCCAGACGTTGTCGTTGAAGGACGCGGCCGAGGTGATCGTCGGCCGGCTGCTGGAGCTGCCCACCTGGACGCCGAAGGCGAGACGCCCGTTGTCGGTGAGGTAGAGGAGCTTGTCGGAGATCCCGCTGGTGTGCCCCTGGGCGGTGCCGATGTTGCTGCCGTACCCGACGATCCGCCCGCCGCGGGCCGTGCCCGTGCGGAACCACGTCTCGATGGAGTACGGAGCCGGTGAGGTGTAGTGGTGCAGCCGGTCGCTGTAGACGTACTCGTCGGTGCCGTTGAGGGTCAGGGCGGCGGAGCCGGACACGGCGGACGGGGCCGTGCGGTAGGAGGGGGCGTTCATGTACACCCCGCCGTCGGCGTTGTCCGAGGCATCCGCCGCGAACGCGCCGCCCGCCTCGTCGTACCGCCAGTACAGGTCCGCCCCGTCGGCGAGCACACGCTCCGCGTACGGGCTCGACGACCCGGCCGCGGTGACGGAGGCGTTGGCGGAGAGCGCGCTGGTGTTGGTCCCGTCGCTGGCGGTGATCCGGTACGCGTAACTGCGGCCCGCCACGACGTCGGTGTCGGTGAAGGTCAGCTGCGGCCGGCTGAAGAACAGCGAGGAACCCGTCGCGGTGTGCACCGGCGTCGATCCGCCGTCGCGGTACACCCGGTAGGTGAGCCGGCTGTCGTCCAGGTCCAGGCTCGCGCGCCAGGACACGCGGACCTCACCGGCCCGGGGCGCGGAGAGACTGACCACGGGCGTGGAGGGCGCCCCGGTGTCCGGGGAGTCGGCGAACCGGGTCAGCGCCTGCTGGGCGACGCCGTTGACCGTGGTGAACTCGCCGCCCACCCACAGGAAGTCGCGCCCGTCGCGGGACGAGACGGTCAGGGCCCGCGGTCCCACCGGTTCACCGATGCCGTCATTGGTGTCCGGCAGCCAGCCGAGCATGGCCGGATCGTCGACGGACTGCGCGGTCAGGTGCTTGCGGACCTGGTTGGGGAAGCCGCCCATCGTGGAGCAGTCGTGGACGTGGCTGCCCGCGTACAGCACGCCGCGGTAGACCCGCAGGGCCTGTGTGGCGCCCTGGCAGGTGTCCCGCCAGCGCTGGTCGAACGAGGTGAGGTCCATCGCCAGCCGGCCGTCGAACGAGGCCCCGCCGACCCCCTCGCCGCCCGCGTACCACCCCTTGGACGCGGTGTCGGTGACGATGTCCTTGATCACGGCGGACGACGGGATGAAGCTGTTCGGATACGCGCGGGTCAGCGCGCCCGTGCCGGCGGCGGTCACGGCGAGCGCGTGCGAGTCCGCGCCGCCCACCGTGAAGAAGTCCCCGCCGATCAGCACGCTCTGCCCGTCCGGAGTGATCTTCAGCGTCCGGCCGGGCTCGTCGGCGTCGGGATTCCAGGCCGTGAGCACACCGGCGGCCGTGACCGCGCCGAAGAAGCGGCGGGCCTGCCCGTTGACGCTCTGGAAGTCACCGCCCGCGTAGACCGTGCCGTTCGCCGCCACGTCGAGCGCCCGCACCGTCGCTCCGAAGCCCGGCGTGAACCCCGAACGAAGCGTGCAGGTCGCGGTGTTGATCGCTACGAGGCCGTTGGCGGCGGTCCCGTTCACCGCGTTGAAGTAACCGCCGGCATACAGCGTGGACTTGTCGGGGGAGACGGCCAGGGCCCGCACCGTCGCGGTGCCGCTGGAGCGCGTGAAGGAGAGCGAACAGCCGGTCGGCACCCCGGTGGCGGCGTTGAACGCGGCGAAGTTGACGGCCGGGGTGGTGTTGCTCCCGGCGGGGGAGCCGGCCGGGCGGACGTTACTGAAGGTGCCGCCGGCGTAGACGATTCCGTTGGCCTCGGCGAGCGACCAGACGATGCCGTTCGTCTGGTACGTGGCGAGGTTGTCTGCGGTGAAGCCGACCGGGGGAGTGAGCGCGGTGGCCGGGGGAGCGGACACCGCGGAAGCGGTCAGGGCTCCGGCCGCGAGGGCGAGGACGGCGGCGAACACGCCGCTGCGGTGGCGTCCGGGGCGTCGCGGCGGGCTCATCGGTCCACCCGCACCGCTGCTCCGCTGAGCTGGTCGGTCAGCTGCCGGACATCGGCGTCGACCATGATCCGGGCCAGTTCCTGCGACTTCACGGCGGGCTTCCAGCCCAGCAGTTCCGCAGCCTTGGAGGCGTCCCCGATCAGCGCGTCGACCTCGCTGGGGCGCTCGTACTTCGCGTCGTAGCGGACATGGTCGCGCCAGTCGAGGCCGGCGTGCTCGAAGGCGTACTCCAGGAACTGCCGGACGCTGACCCCCTCGCCGGTCGCCACCACGTAGTCGTCCGGCGTGTCGCACTGGAGCATCCGCCACATCGCGTCGACGTACTCGGGGGCGTACCCCCAGTCCCGTACCGCGTCCAGGTTCCCCAGGTGCAGATGCGTCTGCAGCCCCGCCTTGATCCGGGCCACCCCACGGGTGATCTTCCGCGTCACGAACGTCTCGCCCCGTCGTGGCGACTCGTGGTTGAACAGGATCCCGTTGACCGCGAACATCCCGTACGCCTCGCGGTAGTTGACCGTCGCCCAGTACGAATAGACCTTGGCGACGCTGTACGGGCTGCGCGGGTGGAAGGGGGTCTGCTCGTTCTGCGGCGGCGGGTTGGCGCCGAACATCTCCGACGACGACGCCTGGTACACGCGGGTGTCGATGCCGCTGGCCCGCACGGCCTCCAGCAGCCGGATCGTGCCGAGCCCGGTGATGTCACCCGTGTACAGCGGGGCGTCGAAGGAGACCCGGACGTGCGACTGGGCGCCGAGGTTGTAGACCTCGTCGGGCCGGATGTCGCGCAGCAGGTTCACCAGCGCGACCCCGTCGGCGAGATCGGCGTGGTGCAGCACGAACGACCGGTTCTCCTCCTCGGGGCCCTGGTAGATGTGGTCGATCCGCTCGGTGTTGAAGCTCGACGAGCGGCGTATGAGGCCGTGGACCGTGTATCCCTTCTGGAGCAGCAGCTCGGACAGGTAGGACCCGTCCTGTCCGGTCACGCCGGTGATGAGCGCGGTCTTCGCCACGTCTCCCCCTTCTGTGGTCGCCTGAAAGGCGGTCAGGAACACCGAAATTTCAGAGTTTGAGCGATCTGCGGCAAAACGTCACCGCGTCATGCACCTGCTGGCACAATCCGAGCCATGACGACTGATCTCCCCGGCCCTCCCCAGGAATCCGTCCCGTCCCTGCTACGTCCCGGCGCCCGTGTGTTCGTCGCCGGCCACCGCGGTCTGGTGGGTTCGGCGCTGGTGCGCCGACTCGCCGCCGACGGCTATGAAGTCATCACCCGCGGACGCGACCGCCTCGACCTGTGCGACGCCGTACGGACCGGCGCCTTTCTGCGCGAGACGCGTCCCGACGCCGTGGTGCTGGCCGCCGCGAAGGTCGGCGGGATCATGGCGAACAGCACGTATCCCGTGCAGTTCATCGAGGACAACCTGCGCATCCAGCTGAGTGTGATCGCCGGTGCGCACGCCGCCGGGGTCGAGCGGCTGCTCTTCCTCGGCTCGTCCTGCATCTACCCCAAACTGGCCCCGCAGCCCATCCCCGAGTCCGCCCTGCTCACCGGCCCGCTGGAGCCGACCAACGAGGCCTACGCCCTCGCGAAGATCGCCGGAATCGTGCAGACCCAGTCCTACCGCCGCCAGTACGGCGCCTCGTACATCAGCGCCATGCCCACCAACCTCTACGGGCCGGGCGACAACTTCGACCTGGCGACCTCGCACGTCCTGCCCGCGCTGATCCGCCGCTTCCACGAGGCTCGGCAGAGTGACGCCCCGGCCGTCACCCTCTGGGGCTCGGGAAGCCCCCGCCGGGAATTCCTGCACGTCGACGACCTGGCCGCCGCCTGCGTCCTGCTGCTGGAGCGGTACGACGGCGACGCGCCCGTCAACGTCGGTTCCGGCAAGGACCTGACGATCCGTGAACTCGCTTCCGTAATAGCAAATGTGACGTGCTATCAGGGACGGGTCGACTGGGACACGGCCAAGCCGGACGGAACCCCGCGCAAGCTCCTGGACGTGTCCCGGCTGTCCTCCCTCGGTTTCGAGCCGCAGATCCCTTTGCGTGACGGAGTCGCACGGACCTACGCGTGGTGGCTGGAACAGCAGGGCGCCCAGGTCTGACCGGCCCCCGGGGCCGGACTTCCGGGCCGGGTGGACGGCCGCGGCCACGCGACCCGCCACCCGGCCCACTCTCGTTCCCCTCATCCGCCCGCCCGCTCTCAGTACGCCCCGCGGCCGTCGGTGACGGCGCGCAGCGTACGGGCCATGAGCCCCATGTCCGTGGCCACCGACCAGTTGTCGACGTACCACAGGTCCAGTGAGACCGTCTCCTGCCAGGACAGGTCGGACCGTCCGCTGACCTGCCAGAGGCCGGTCAGGCCCGGCCTGACCGCGAGCCGCCTCAACTCGTGCTCCTCGTAGCGGGACACCTCGTCCGGCAACGGAGGCCGTGGGCCGACCAGGGACATGTCACCCCGTAGCACGTTGAAGAGCTGGGGCAGCTCGTCGAGGGACGAGCGGCGCAGCAGCCGGCCGATGCGGGTCACCCGGGGATCCCGGCGCATCTTGAACATCTGGCCGTCGTTCTCGTTCGACGGCGCCAGCTGGGCCTTGCGCTGTTCGGCGTCCACCACCATCGAGCGGAACTTCCACATGGTGAACGGCCGGTTGTGCTGCCCCTGACGGATCTGCCGGTGGAAGACCGGCCCGGCCGAGGTGAGCCGGACCGCGGCCGCGACCATCAGCAGCAGCGGAGCCAGCGCGATCAGGCCGAGAGCCGCGCCGGTGCGGTCGACCGCGGCCTTGAGCGCCTGCTGCGGGCCGCGCCGCAGCGGCGGCACGATGTGCAGCAGGGTCAGCCCGGCCGCCGACGAGGGACGGACGCGGCTCTCGGCGATCTCCGAGAGGTGCGACAGCACGGACAGGTCGAGCCCGCCGTCGTGCAGCCCCCAGGACAGCAGCCGGAGCCGCTCCTCGGCGAGCCGCGGTCCGGGCACCACCAGCGCCAGGTCCGCCTCGTGGGCGAAGGCCGCCCCCAGGACCGTCGAGGCGTCGTCGTCGGCGGGCTCGGGGGCGAGCCGCCCCGGCACCGGAGCCTCGCAGGTCAGGGTGGTCGTCCCGACGGGTACGACGGCCACCACGCGGTAGCCGTGATCCGCCCGGGAGCCGAGCAGCCGCACCGCCCGGTCCACCCCCGCGGCCTCGCCGACCACCAGGACCCGGCGGGCCGTCCGGCGCCGTACGGACCACGGCAGCCGCCGCGCCCCGGAGAGCGCCGCCGACGCGAGCAGGCCCGGGATCAGGGCCACGACGGCCGTCGCCGGGTCGATGGTGCCGTCGGCCGCGGTCCAGAGCACCGCCATCAGCCCGATGAGCAGCAGCCAGTCCCCGGTGGCGGTCAGCACCCCCGGCGGCCGGCCCGGGCCTCGCGCGGCGTACCGGCCACGCGCGGCCCGTACGCCGGACCACACCACCGCGGCCGCGGCCGCACCTGCCAGGGCCCTGGGCTGTCCGTCGGTGCGCAGGACGAGCCAGGCGGGAATGCCCAGACCGAAGAAGTCGAAGCCGATGACGAGTGGCAGATACCGGCCGGGTCCGTTTTTCGGCCCCGGCCGGGCGGAACGGTCGCGCTGTACGGTCTGGTCCTGCCGCAGGCGGTCGAAGTCCTGCCGGCGGGGCCGGTGCGAAGCAGTCCGTGGACGAGGCGCCCCCGCCAGTCCCACGGGCCTTGATATGTCGGATTCGGGTAGCTCGACATGCCCCATGAACCCCCCAGTCACAGTTGCATCTCCACAAACGGGGCGCATCCGCCGATCCTGTGGACTGACGGATGCGCCCTCGCTCGGTGCACGATATCCACACACGTGCCATTTCGCTGGAGTTCCAGTGAAGTTCAGACATGCGAGGTCACCCGGGACTCGTCCCGTTCCGTACTGGATCTCAGGTTCTGTGGTCGGCTGTTGGTATTTGGTCCCAGCCGGAATCGGATGGTGTGCGGATATGTACCTTCACCCGCCAACTACGCTCAGTGGAGCCTGCGTTGATCATCAGGGCCTGCTCGCCTCCGCCGTCCACGCCGCTGTCTGGGAGAATGCGGTGCCGGGGACCCTGCCCGGCCACGAGTGAAAGAGGAACGCACGGTGACTCCCGCGGAGACGAACTGGGCCGGCAACATCACGTTCGGGGCGAGGCGGTTGTGCACACCTCGCACGGAGGCCGAACTGCGGGAGACGGTCGCCGCCGCCACCACGGTGCGGGCCCTGGGTACCCGGCACTCGTTCAACACGGTCGCCGACACCGCCGGAGACCTCGTCTCGGTGGCCGGACTCCCGCGACTCGTCGAGATCGACCCGGCGGCGCGGGCGGTCACGGTCAGTGCCGGACTGCGCTTCGGTGAGCTTGCCGGTGAGCTGCACGAGAGCGGCTTCGCGTTGCACAATCTGGGCTCGCTGCCGCACATCTCGGTGGCCGGCGCCTGCGCGACCGGAACCCATGGCTCCGGTGTCGGGAACCGCTCCCTCGCGGGGGCCGTACGGTCCCTGGACATGGTGACGGCGGACGGAGGGACGGCCACCCTGCGGCGGGGCGACGCGGACTTCCCCGGCGCGGTGGTGTCCATGGGCGCCCTCGGCGTGGTGACCCGGCTGACGCTGGACCTGGTGCCCGCGTTCGACGTGCAGCAGTGGGTGTACGAGGAGCTGCCCGAGTCCGCGCTGACCGGTGGATTCGACGAGGTGATGTCGGCCGCGTACAGCGTCAGCGTCTTCACCGACTGGCGGCCGGGACCGGTGGGCCAGGTGTGGCTCAAGCAGCGGGTGGGGGACGAGGGCCCGCAGCAGGCGCCGGCCGCCTGGCTCGGCGCACGGCTCGCCGACGGCCCGCGCCATCCCATCCCCGGGGTGCCGGCCGGGAACTGCACCCGTCAGGAGGGCGTCCCCGGGGCCTGGCACCGGAGGCTGCCGCACTTCCGGCTGGAGTTCACTCCCAGCAACGGCGACGAGCTGCAGTCCGAGTACTTCGTGGCGCGCGAGGACGCCGCCGCCGCGTACGAGGCCGTGGGCCGGCTCAGGGACCGGATCACCCCGCTGCTGCAGATCTCCGAGATCCGTACCGTGGCACGCGACGACCTGTGGCTGAGCCCCGCGTCGGGCAGGGACTCGGTCGCCTTCCACTTCACCTGGGTCCCCGACGGCGCGGCCGTCGCCCCGGTGCTCGCGGAGGTCGAGGAGGCGCTGGCGCCGTTCGGTGCCCGCCCGCACTGGGGCAAGGTCTTCGGCACCGGTCCCGATCTCCTGCGCACGTTGTACGGGCGGTACCGGGACTTCGAGGAACTGACGGCACGCTACGACCCGGCGGGCACCTTCCGTAACGACTTCCTGGACCGGCACTTCCGGCGGTGAAGTGGGGGCGGGCCGCCGACCGCCCGCCCCGGTCAGCGCGTCTCGCGCTCGTCCCTCGGCCGGGACGGCCAGGCTGCCGCCGAGCGGCCCGGGGCGAGCTGGTCCACCAGGTCGGCCAGTTCCTCGCAGGCCCCCTGGATCCGGCGCCGTACGTTCTGCTGCTCGGCGACGACGGCGGCCAGCAGCAGCGCGGTGAGTGCGACGGCCCCGTTCAGGATCGTGAGGTTGATCATGACCTCGATGATGGTGTGATCCGCGAACGGCCCCACCCGTTCCGTTCCCGCGATGATCGCCATGACGGACATCAGCAGGGCGCACGGCGCGCTGCCGGCGAGCTGGAAGCGCAGCGCCGCCCAGATGAGGATCGGGAACAGCAGATAGATCATCGACAGCGAGCTGCGGGTGGCCAGCAGCGATCCCGCCACCGCGACGACCAGCAGCGCGCCCGCCTCCGCCCACCGGTCGGTGAGCCGGGGCATCCGCAGCCTGTGCAGGACGAGCAGCAGCGGGGTGACCACCAGGACGCCCATGACATCGCCCGCCCACCATGCTGCCCAGACCGACCAGAACCCGCTCGCGGGCAGTTTGTCGTCGAGCAGCAGCACGGCGGTTCCCGTGGTCGCACTGATCATCATCCCGGTCATCGCGCCCAGGAAGACCAGGACGACACCGTCGCGCAGCCGGTCCAGCTCCGTACGGAAGCCGACCTGGCGCAGCAGAAGGAAGGCGCAGACGGGCGCGAGCGTGCTGCCCGTCACGACGAGTGCGGTGGACGTCGTCACTGATCCGGTGAGGTTGGTGATGACGAGGAGGGAGCCGAGCGCGATCCCGGGCCAGACGCGCAGTCCCAGGGTCAGCAGGGCGCTCAGCGCGATTCCGGTCGGTGGCCACAGCGGAGTGATCACTGCCCCGTGGACGGTCACCTTCCGGAGCAGCCCCAGGTCCGCGGCCACGTAGTAGGCGCCGGCGACAGCCACGATGCGCAGTGCGGCCGCGGCCCTGCTTCGGTTCTTCTCGCTGCGGATCACGTCTCTCATCAGACACCGGGCGTGACGGGAGGCGGCTGCGTGACACGCGCCGCTCCCGTCGCCCTCCTCAGGGGACGCCGGGAAATGACTCGTGGCGCAGGACGAGCACGGCGGCGTCGTCCTCGTGCCCGGTACGCTCCGCCGCCCGCAGTATCGCGTCGGCCAGCTCGTCCGCGCTGTCGCCCGCGCGTGAGCGCACCAGCCGCACGACGGCGTCCAGTCCCTCGTCGATGGGGTACGACGGCCCTTCGATCACGCCGTCGGTGAGCAGGACGAAAGCCCCGCCGGTCGTGAGTCGCCGGGTGGTGACCGGGTAGTCCTCGCCGCTCTGGATCCCGAGCGGCAGACCGCCCTCGTCCTCGGTGACACCCGCCTGCCCGTCGACGGTCGCCCAGACCGCGCCCACATGACCGGCACGGGCGCTCTGGAGTACGCGGGTCCGCGGATCGAGCCGCACGAAGGTGCAGGTGGCCAGGAGGCCCGAGTCCACGGTCAGCAGCAGGTCATTGGTCCGGCGCACCACCTCACCCGGATCGGCCGCCGTGACCGTGACCGCGAGCGCGCGCATCGCGATCCGGACCTGGCCCATGAAGGCCGCCGCCTCGACGTCGTGCCCCTGTACGTCCCCGATGGCGAAGGCCAGCGCACCGTCCGGCAGCAGAAACCCGTCGTACCAGTCACCGCCGATGTCCAGACCGCTCTGCGCGGGGGTGTACCGGGCGGCGGTCTGCAGACCGGGAAGGGAGGGCAGTGCGGAGGGGAGCATCTCGCGCTGCAGTGCCTCGGCCAGCTCCACCTGTGCCTGGTGGAGCTCCACCTCGCGGCGTGCCCGCGACGTGAGCTGCTGAAGGGTGGTGAGCAGCTCCTCGGCGCTGGCCGGGCGGGGAGGACGACGCCGGTTCATGGGCCGCTCCGCAGGGCAGGTGGTGGCCATCCGCACCACAGGTTCGGTCGTGGCGGGTCGGTCCGGGAGGCCGACGCTGGTGACCCGGAGGGCATGGGCCCCGGCCCGGCTGCTGCGGGCGTGGTCCCTGCATCCTATTTCGGTCCGGGGATCCGCGCAGGCCGAGCCGGAACGGGCGTGCGGGCCCGGTTGGGTGGATGCTGGAAACGGACCCGTAGGGCGGCGGGCGCCCGCCTGCCGGTGCGGTCCGGGAGGTATGCGATGAACCGCACGATGGAGTGGACGGTCCGTGTCGACCTGTCGGAGGACGACGGAACGACGAAGGCGGAGGCGGTGCTGGACACCGGGACGGCGAAACTGACCGGCCACGGGGTAGCCCGATGCAGCCCGCAGGACCCGGACGTGCCGACCATCGGTGACGAACTGGCGGCGAGCCGCGCGATGCGCGATGTCGCGGGTCAGCTGATGAGTGTGGCCGACCGTGAGCTGGGCCGGGCAGGCGCCGGGACTGGCGAAGGGCCCGTGCCACCCCCGTACGCCTGGTCGGACGGGACGGCCTGAGGACGGTCCGGCCCCGGCGTGCGGGGCCGGCGGTCGCGGAGCCGCCCGCCCCGAGTCCGGGACGGGCGGTCCGCCACGTCACCGGTGATCAGTCGACATAGGTGATGTCGGAGGTGGCGTACAGGCAGTTCGTGCTGTCCGGGCCGGTGCCCGTCTTGCTGGGCTCACCGCTCGTCACACCCTTGTACTTGGTGCAGACGTCGATGTCACGGTCGCCGTCGTCGTAGATCGTCACACCGGAGAGACGGGCCGTGTCACCGTAGTTGGGGTTGATCCCCACGAGACCGTCGCCCGGTGCGGTGACCCACACGTTCTGCACCTGGACGTGACGGCCGTACTGGGTCGAGCAGTTGCCGCACGAGCGGTAGAGCTTGCCGAAGTCCCTGACCTGGAAGTTCTTGATGATCAGGGTGCCTCCGCCGTTGTGCTGGAACACCTTGTCGTCGGCCAGCTTCGCGCCGCCGCCGTCGACCGTGCGCACCAGCGAGGAGGATCCGCCCAGGAAGGTGGCGGCATCCTCGCCCACGTCCTCCCACCAGACGTTCTTCAGGGTGCAGGCGCCCAGGCAGTGCACGCCGTCGGCGGCGGGGGAGCCGAGGATGACGTTTTGCAGGGTGGCGCCGTCCGCCAGCTCGATCAGGGCCGGCTGGTCCTCGTCCTGGCCGTCACTGCCCAGGTCGCCACTTCCGTAGAAGCGCTTCAGACCGCCGTCGTAGCTACCGGAGACCTTCATGGTCGCGGTCACGGCCTGGCTGCTGGTGGCCGTCGGCCAGGCGGGTGGGGAGCCGGGATCGGTCGGCGGATCCGTGGGCGGGTCGGTCGGCGGGTCCGTCGGGACCGATCCGGCCGCGGTGAACGTCCAGCGCTTGCTGCTCACCGAGTCGCAGGAGTTCTGCTGGACCAGGGCGCCGGCCGCGGTCGAACTGTCCTTCACGTTCAGGCACTTGCCGCCGTTGGCGTTGACGACCTGGTAGGTGTCGCCGCTGACCTGGGCGAGCGTCCACACCTGGCCCGCCCCGCCCGTGCAGCTCTGCTGCTCCACGGCCTTGCCGGCGCTCGTCGAGGCGCCACGGACCCCGGCGCACTTGCCGCTGTGCGCGGCGCTCAGGGTGTAGCCGCTGCCCGAGGCCTTGAGCTGCCACGTCTGGTTCGAGGCGCCGCTGCAAGACCGCTGGCCGAGCTGGACGCCGTCGGAGGTTCCCGCGCCGGGAACCTCCAGACACAGTCCGCTCGCCGCGTTCGACAGGCTGTACGAGCCCGCCGCGGGGGCCGCCGTGGCGGAACCGGTGGCGAAGAGTGCAGTGAGCCCCGCGAGAACGAGCGAGGCTATCGCGACGAACGCGGCGGCTGCCCGTCCGCCTCTGCGTCTGGCATGCTGATTTCTGGTACGCACTGGGTGTTCCTTTCACCGCCTGCGGTGTCCTCCGCAGGCACCAATGAGTGGTTTGGTGCGGTGGTAGGCAATCCCTCGACCATCGGAACGACGTACCGTGATGTTCCGTATGGTGAACCGAGTTCTTGTATGAGAACAGCGGTGACGGTACGTCAACGGCATGGACCGGTCAAGAAGTGGGAGTGTCATGGTTCGGCGGCCGTGGGGCGGGCCGTAGCGTGACGGGCCTACGGACTCGAGAAACCCCTGGGTGGCGCCATGTGCTGGAGTGCGACCGCCGATCTCGTCGCGGGTACGGCGATCGCGGCGATCGGAGCGGCCTGTGTGATCCGGGTCCGCCGGGCCCGGGACCTACCGCTTGCCGCGCTGCCGCTGCTCCTGGGCGCCCACCAGATCATCGAGTCCGTGGTCTGGAGGGCGGACGGCGGAACCGGCCCGGCGACCGTGGCGTGGGCGGTCATCGCCCTGCCGCTCCTCGCGCTGTGGGTGCCGCTGGGTGTGCTGTGCGCCGCCCCGCCCAAGGCCCGGCGCCGGCTCGCGGTGCCGCTGGCGGCGGGGGCGGCGACCTCGGCCGTTCTCGCGTACAGCCTGGCGACCCGGTCCGTGACGGCGGAGATCCGCGGGCACACCCTCGGGTACGTCCTGGATCTCCCACGTCCTGAACTGCTCGTGGCGGGCTACCTCGTGGCCACCGTCGGATCACTGCTGCTGTCCGGTGACCGGGTGCTTGTGTGGCTCGGTGTGGTGGTCGCGGGCGGGGCCGCGGTCTGCGCCGCGCTGTGGCGCCTGGAGTTCATCTCCACCTGGTGTGCGTTCGCCGCCGTCTGTTCGGTGGTGCTGCTCGGCTGGTCCGGGAGGCGGCCGGCCGGGTCCGCGGACCGTCCCGCCCGCCCTGCCGGGCCGTGACGGACGCGCGGCGCGAGACCACCTCGACGGGCGGCCGCGCCTGCTGCGCCGCCCCGCTCCTCGCCCGCACCGCCTCCCGCCCCCGGCGGACTCGCGACCGGCGGCATGGCGGAAAGCCGCGGCTCGGCCTCGTACCCGTCCCCTCCGGTCCGGACGGCCGCCTCGCCGCGCCCGGCCGGTGTTCGAGAGAACTCCTGTGCTTCTTTCCGGGGGTAACGGAACGGGCGTTCAGATCCGGTGAGGCCGCCGTTGTTACGGATCCCGGGGCCGGGCCGGGCGGGCCCGGGCGGAGGCGCGGCGGGGGTGGGACGGTGTGCCGGCTTCCGTCAACCCGCTGCCGTGCGGGTGGGTGCAGCGGGCAGCGATTGACAGGTACCCGGAGGATTCGGTGGATGTCGCGTACAACCGCCTGTGACGGAAATGTCTGCGTCTTGTAACACGTGCTGGGGCGGTATCCGGACAGCGGGCAACCGGGTCAAAGTATGCCTTCCCGGCACTACACCGGGACCGAAAAACGCCCGGACCGCAGGGTCCGGGCCTGCACTTGAGGGGTCTTCATGTCCCGTTCCGCACGACGGATCACCGCCGCTGTTCTCGCTTCCGGCGCGCTGGTCGCTGCCGCCGCCCTGCCGGCGGTCGCAGACGGCCACGACCACGACCACGGTCACGGCCGCGGTCACGCCCCGCGGTCGGCCGTCGTTCTCGGCAAGATCCAGTACAACAGCCCCGGCCGCGACAACGGCTCGAACCGCAGCCTGAACGGCGAGTGGGTCACCGTCACCAACACCAGCCGTCAGTCGGTCAACCTGCGCGGCTGGACGCTGCGTGACGAGAGCCACCGCACCTACCGCTTCGACCTGCGTCTGCCCGGACGCTCCTCGGTGCGTGTGCACACCGGTGTCGGCCGCGACAGCCGCACCGACGTCTACCAGGACCTCCGCCGCTACGTCTGGGACAACAGCGACACCGCGACGCTGCGCGACGCGCGCGGCCACAAGGTCGACTCCAAGTCCTGGGGCCACCGCTACGGCGGCCACCGCTGACCCGTCGGCGGCCCGCCCTCTGAACCCGGGGCGGCTGCCGACGCCCTGACCGCGGCGCACCACGGCCCGACCGCCGTGGTGCGCCGCACCCGTGTCCGCTGCCCCTCAGGAGGCGTCGGCCGCCGCCGCCCGCTCCTCGTTGAGCGCGGCCACGGCCCCGCGCACATCCCCGATCGTCGTGTAGTCGACGGCGACGAAGTTCACCGGACTGCCCCGTTCCCGCTCGCACCTGTGGGCCCGGTCCAGCACATAGTCACGGGCGTTGACCTTTCCCGCGTCCAGCCGGCTGCCGCCCGCGACGGTGATGAAGTGGTTCAGCAGAAACAGCCGCTTGCCGGTGTCCCCGCGGTGCGGGACGCAGCTCATCGCGGCGGGGGAGCGGAACGCGAACGGCGTCTCCATCCCGTACCGGTAGAAATTGCGGTACCAGGGCGCGGGCCCGTCGGCCTCCTCGGCGAAGACCACGAGCCGCCGGCCGCTGTCGACCATCTCGCCCAGCGTCGGCCACGCCTTCCGGGGATCGGGGTCCGGTGTGTGGAGCAGGTCATCGAGTCCGGCCTGCCGGAAGGCCTGTTCGGTCTCCTCGCCGCTGATCGCGTCCTGCACGATCAGCGTGACCACCTCACCCGGATTCTCCCGCATCCAGGCGCCCAGGGCGGTGAGGGCGGGCACCAGCTCGATCGCTCCCGCCCGGCACACGGCGTGGCACAGCCACAGGCCCTCGCGCGGCGGGTTGAGCCGGTCGACCGCCGAGGCGATGAGCCGCCGCTGCTCCGGTGAGAAGTCGGGCGTGTCCAACCGCTGCGTGATCTCCTGCGACGTCTCCCAGTGGTACGTGTCGATCTGCAGCGCCCGCGCGCCCGCGTTCAGCTGCGCCGTGATGGCGGGATCCTGCAGCGGTCCGATGAACCGGTCGTACGTCGTCGAGTTGGCGTTGTGCGAGGTCACGTAGGCCGCCTCGTCGTACCGCAGCTCACACAGCCGGGTACTGCCCTGGCAGGCGCGCGCGACGGACTGGTTCACCGCCAGGGGCACGAGCAGCACCCCGGCCATCGCCGCACAGCCGGCGCCCGCGGCCAGCCCACGGACGCGTGGCACGGTGAACGCCGGCCGGGGCCGTGTCCGGACGGCCCAGCCCGCCGCCGCCAGGAGCGCTCCGATCACGAGCGGGACCAGCGCGGCGGTCAGCGCGGTGACGGCGATCCGGTCGAAGGCCGCACGCTGGAGGTCGTCCACCAGGCCGCTCACGCCGGGCGGCCAGGAGTCCGGCGGAGCAACCACCCGCCCGCCGGTGAGCAGGCGCGCGATCAGCACCACGAGGCCGGTGAGAACGGCGCCGGACGCGAGGGCCCAGCCCATCGCCGTCAGCCGTACGCCGGCACCGGCCGCCGAGGCGAACCAGAGCAGAGCGAGGGACACCACGCCCAGTACGGTGGCGATCGCCTCCACCAGAGCGAGGCCCTCGTGCGTCACCGCCCGCGCCCGGTGGACGGCGTCCAGATCGTTTCCCGACGCGGCGAGGGTCTGCGTCACATCCCACGTGCCGTCGCCGACGGTCGCACGCAGCTCGGCCGCCGAGGCCCGGGTCCGTTCCGACACCGCTCCGGGGGCCACCGCCGCCAGTGCCGTGGCCACGTCGCCCTCGGCCAGGGCGACCGAGACCTCGGGACGCAGCGCCGCCCGGCTGTCCTCCGGCACGGACCGCAGCAGCGCGTCCGTCGCCTGCTCGGCCTGCCCGGAGGAGAGCGGCAGCGCAGGCAGGGCGTCCGGGACCCGCCCTGCCACCAGACCCTCCAGCGCCCGGGCCAGATCGGCGGAGAAGGCCGCGAAGTCCGGCTCGGTCCTGTTCTGCAGCGAGGCGACGAGATCGCCGAAGTAGATCTGGGTGAGGTCGCCGAGATGGCCGGCGACCGGCCGCAGGTCCACGGCCAGCCGCAGCGTGCCGACGTCGCCGCGCAGATAGCCGACCAGGCCGTCGATCTGCTGGTGGGTCAGGTCCCGGACCGTCTCCGGGGGCAGCACCACCTTGATGTTCGAGGTGACGACCGCCTCCGGGACCGGCAGCCGCGCGAGGAGGTCCCTGGTGACACCCGACGCCGCGGGATCGACGAGCACCTCGTCGTACAACCGGTCGTAGGCGTCCTGGCTGTCGAGCACCGACCGGTAGAAGGACGGCGAGACCAGGGTGCTGCGCGCGGTCGCGGTCAGGGCCATCACCAGTGTGCACAGGGCGGCCAGTACGAACGCGACGGCGCGCAGGGGGTGCGGGTCCCCGCGGAAGGTATCCATGCCCGTGCCCATGCCCTCATGCTCCGTCTCCGCGGGCCGAGCTGCGAGCCGGAGCCGCCGCCGGCTCGTGCCGGGCCGTCAGAAG
Source organism: Streptomyces sp. NPDC048211 (assembly GCF_043202315.1). Lineage (NCBI taxonomy): Bacteria > Bacillati > Actinomycetota > Actinomycetes > Kitasatosporales > Streptomycetaceae > Streptomyces > Streptomyces sp. NPDC048211. The sequence continues at coordinate 548,327 of NZ_JBIDAD010000003.1, read as the reverse complement.
CCGTCGTCGGAAGGGATCTCCTGCTCGGTCCACAGGGCCTTCCCGTCGGTGCTGTACCGGGTACCCCAGTGCGTCGCGAGCTGGGAGACGATGAACAGACCACGGCCGCCCTCGTCGACGGTGCGCGCGTGACGCAGATGCGGGGACACCGGGCTGGTGTCGTGGACCTCGCAGGTGAGCGTGCGGTCCAGCAGGAGGCGCAGGTGCAGCGGCGGCGTCCCGTAGCGGACCGCGTTGGTGATCAGCTCGCTCACGATCAGCTCGGTCGCCTCGATCGTCTCCTCGTCGAGGCTCCAGCCTTCGAGCCGGTCGCGCACCAGGGTGCGGGCCATGGCGGGCGTGGTCCGGTCGTGGGCCAGCTCCCATGTCGCGACCCGGTCGGGCGGAACGACGCCCGTCCTGGCGAGGAGCAGGGCGGCACCGTCGGGGTGCGCGTCGGCGGGGAGGTTGTAGACGACGGCGTCGCACAGCTCCTGCAGCCGCCGTTCCGGATAGGCGAGCGCGTCCTGCACCCGGGTCACGGCGTGTTCGTCGGACAGCAGGGAACCGGTGAGGAAGGCCAGCACACTGCCCTCGGCGAGTTCGATGGTCGCGGTGGCGAAGGGGGCGCTGTCGTCGGAGAACAGGGGTGGTCCCTCGGGCACGTCGAGGGCGACCGGGCGGCCGTCCGGATCGACGGCGACCGGCGCCGGATGCCCCGCCCGCGCCACGGTGCAGGTCCGGGCGAAGGGGTCGTAGACCGCGTACAGACAACTCGCCGTCAGCGGCTGGCGGTGCAGCGAGTCACCCGGCGGAAGGGACCGGCGCTCCCGGGCGAGGCGGTCGGCCGTGTCGTTCAGACGGGCCAGCACCTCGTCGGGGTCCAGGTCGAGACCGGACAGCGCGTGGAGGGCGGTCCGCAGTTGCCCCATCATGATGGCGGTCTGGAGTCCGTGGCCGGCGACGTTCCCGATGATCAGCGCGGTCCGGGCACCGGACAGGCCGATGGTGTCGAACCAGCAGCCGCTGTTGCGGCCCGGAAGCAGCACATGCGCGGTCTCGACGGCGATCCGGGTGCCGTTGTACTGCGGCAGCAGCCTGCGCTGGACGGTCGAGGCGATCACATGGTCGCGCGCGTAGCGCCGCGACGTCTCGATGCTCAGCGCCGCATGGGCGGCGGCGGTCAGCACGAGGGTGAGGTCCCTCTCGTTGAACGGCTCGGAGCCGGGGCAGCGGTACAGGCTCACCAGACCGAGGAAGGCCCCGTGCAGTTTCAGCGGCGCCACGATCAGGGAGTGGGCGCCGATCGCCGAGACCATGTGCCCGGTGACCGGATCCGAGTCCAGCCACGGGGTGTCCGGTCCGAGCTGGATGAGCCGGGGCCGCAGATCGCCGGCGGCGAGGGAGTAGGGCGTGCCCTCGGGAAGCCGCCGTGTCACGCCCACCGGCGTGTCCCCGTCGGTCCCCGTCTGGGCCGCACGACGCAGGGGGACATCGGATCCCACCGGGCTGAGCGGTGCGCTCGAACCGCGCAGCACCTCGTCCACCACCTCGACCACGGCGAAGTCCGCGAACCGGGGCACCAGCGCCCCCACGAACCCCTGGCAGATCGCCTCCATGTCGAGGGAGTGGCCCACATTCCTGCGGACCGCGGCCAAGGTGTCCACGCGGTCGCGCGACTTCTCCCGCTCGTTGACGTCGACGACGGCGGCCAGCAGCCCGAGCGGCCGGCCGGCCGGGTCGTCGAGGCGGTGGACCGTGACCAGCAGGCTGCGGTCGGGCCCGGGAGCCCCCATGAGCCGTCCGCGGATCACATGGTTCAGCACGGGCACACCGGTCTCCAGCACGCCGCGCAGCAGTTCCTCCGACTCCGCGGGGGCATGGAGCCGGTACGCCTCCGTGAAGTGCAGTCCCACGATCCGCTCGGGCGCGACCGCGTCGGACAGCGCGTTGACCCGCTCCACCCGCAGTCCCGTGTCCAGCACGTGCAGCCCCACCGCGGACTGGCTGAACAGTGTGTCCAGGAGCGCGCCCGCCATCCTGTCGGCGGGCGCGCTTCCTGGGACCGGTGCACCGGCGTCCGGCACGTCGCACCCCCATCTGGCTCCGCCACCTCTGTGAATCGGTAGCTCTCCGGACAGCCTGCGCACCCCCCCACCCGGGTCGCCACCGCGCTGCGGCAAACGGGTGAGAGCGCGGCCCGGGCGGCCTGCCGCGGATCCGGTGCGTCCGGACGGCAACCTTTCCGGTCCCGGCGGGCACTGAGGGGTACCCGAACCCACCCCCACTCCGGAAGGCACGCACCGTGGCTCCTGAGCATCCCCGTTCCCCCCGCAGACGCCGCACCACCCCCGTTCGGACGCTGATAGGCGCCGTCACGGCGGGTCTGCTGGCCGCCGCCGGACTGGTCGCCACCGGACAGACCTCCCATGCCGCGACCGCGCGCCAGGCGGAGGCACTGGACCGCGGCGTCGTCAGCGTCCACACCGACGCGGGCAACCTGATCAGCTGGCGCTGGCTCGCCACCGACGCGGACGACGTGTCCTTCAACGTCTACCGGGCCGGTACGAAGGTCAACGCCTCGCCGGTGACAGGCTCGACGAACTACTTCCACGCCGGGGCCCCCAACTCGGCGGACTACACGGTGCGCGCGATCGTCGGCGGTGTCGAGCAGAGCGACTCCGTCCACGCCGTGCAGTTCCGCAGCGGCTACAAGGACGTGCCCATCAGCCCGCCCGCCGGCGGCACGACCCCCGACGGCGTCGCCTACACCTACGAGGCCAACGACGCGTCCGTCGGCGACCTCGACGGCGACGGCGCACTCGACTTCGTACTCAAGTGGCAGCCCACCAACGCCAAGGACAACTCCCAGTCCGGCTACACGGGCAACACCATCGTCGACGGGATCAGACTCGACGGCACCCGGCTGTGGCGCGTCGACCTGGGGCGCAACATCCGCTCGGGCGCGCACTACACCCAGTTCCAGGTGTACGACTACGACGGCGACGGCAAGGCCGAGGTCGCGATGAAGACCGCCGACGGCAGCGTCGACGGCAGGGGCACGGTGATCGGCAGCGCGTCGGCCGACTACCGCAACTCCTCCGGCTACATCCTCTCCGGCCCCGAGTACCTGACCATGTTCAACGGTCAGACGGGCGCCGCCATGGGCACCGTCGACTACGTCCCCGCGCGCGGCACGGTCTCCTCGTGGGGCGACAGCTACGGCAACCGGGTCGACCGCTTCCTCGCCGGCACCGCCTACCTCGACGGTGCCAGGCCCTCACTGATCATGGCCCGCGGCTACTACACGCGTACGGTCATCGCCGCCTGGGACTGGCGGAACGGCGCGTTCACCCGGCGGTGGACCTTCGACACCAACAGTTCGACCAACTCCGGCAAGGGGTACGACGGCCAGGGCAACCACCAGCTCGCGGTCGCCGACGTCGACGCCGACGGCAAGGACGAGATCGTCTACGGAGCCATGGCCGTCGACGACAACGGCAACGCCCTGTGGACGACGAAGAACGGCCACGGCGACGCCATGCACGTCGGCGACCTGGACCCGTCCCGTTCGGGCCTGGAGGAGTTCAAGGTCGACGAGGACAGTTCCAAGCCCTCGTCCTGGATGGCGGACGCGAAGACCGGCCAGGTCATCTGGTCGACGCCCGCCGACGGCGACAACGGACGCGGCGTCAGCGACGACATCTGGTCCGGCAGCGCCGGCGCCGAGTCCTGGTCGTCCGCGGCCGACGGCCTGCGCAGCCCCAAGGGCGCCGTCGTCGCGAGTCGCAAGCCCTCCAGCGCCAACTTCCTGTCCTGGTGGGACGGCGACACCACCCGGGAACTCCTCGACGGTACCCACATCGACAAGTACGGGACCTCCGCCGACACCCGGCAGCTGACCGGGGCATCGGTCCACTCGAACAACGGGACCAAGGCCACCCCCGCGATCTCGGGCGACCTCTTCGGCGACTGGCGTGAGGAAGTGGTCTGGGCGACCACGAACAACACCGCTCTGCGGATCTACTCCACGCCGTACGAGACCACCACGAAGATCACCACACTTCTCCACGACACCACGTACCGCACGGCCCTGGCCTGGCAGAACACCGCGTACAACCAGCCGCCGCACCCGAGCTTCTTCATCGGCAGCGGGATGGCGACGGCGCCCCGGCCCACCGTGTCGACGCCCTGAGGCGTTCCGGCCCGCCGGGGGACCGGCGGGCCGGTACGGGCGCTACGCCGTTCCGTCCGAGGCCCCGCCGTCGGAGGCCGGCGGGGCGGGCGGCGGGGCCTCGGACTCCCCGGTCTGCGGTGCCACGGGCTCCGGGGCCGACTCCGAGGTCGGCGGCGGCTCCTCGGAGGAGGGCGGAGGGGAGGGAGGCGGCTCCTCGGACGTCGGCGGTGCCGGGGGAGGTTCCGTGGAGGGCTCGCCGGAATCCGTGGCATCGGGCGACGACGGCTCATCGGCTCCCGGGGAGCGGGAGGACGAGCCCGGGGGACAGGGGTCGGCCCTGCCCCCGCCGTCCTTCGGCGGACACGGGGAAGCACTCGAGTCGGCGGGCGGGTCGGTCTTCTTGTCGCCGTCGCCCGTGTCACCGGCTTTCCGCGCGAACCAGCCGTCGGTTCCGGGGTCGAACATGACGAACACGTTCACCGGCCGCGGGGCGGGCTGCACCACCACGACCCGGCCGGCCCGGTACCCGGGCCAGGGATCGCCCTTCACCTGCGGCGTGCCCTTCAACGCGACCGGCGGCAGCAAGGGGTTGCCGCAGGCGCAGCGGACCCTCGGTACACCGCGGTCGTCGACCATGACCGCCGTACCGGCCTGGAGCACCGCCTGGTAGCTCGTGGCGGCGCCGTTCTCGTACCCGTGGTTGGTGACCCGGGTGTCGAGCCGCAGCCGGACCGGTGTCAGGGCGCGCAGATAGGCCGGGACGCCGGACGGGGCGATGCCCTCCACCGACGCGAAGGCCTTGTTCTTGGCGGGCTGGTCCGTGAGGGCGGTGATCTGCTTCTCCACGTCGCAGCTGGCGACCTTGCGGGTTCCGCCGTACAGGCCGGGCGCCGAACCGTCCACGGCCCGCGTGACGTTGGACGGTGTCGCCGAGGCGCTCGCCACCGGACTCGGTACGGCCGACGGCGTCGCGTCCCCGGCCGTGCCGCGTGCGGTCGAGCCGGTGAACGGGTCGGGGCCGGTCGAACCGGCCGCCTGGAGGAACACCTCCCCGCCGGCCTTGTCGGATCCGTCCGGCCGGGTGAGGACGACGGTGATCACCACCGCCGCCACGAGGGCGACGACGATCGTCGCCACCTTCGGGACCGAGCGCCACCACGGGGTGCGGGGGGTGTGCCCCGGACCCTGAGGGGTCTCTCCGGGACCGCCCGGACCACCGGGTCCGCCATGGCCGCCGCCGGAGGGCGGACCGGCCGGCGGACCGGACGGGCGCTCGGGAGGCGGCGGGACGGGACCCTCCTGCGAAGGACCCGACAGCGGTCCTGAGGGCGGCCCCGTGGGGCGGCCCGACGACGGCGGCTGGTCACTCACGGGTCATCTTCCCCATACCAGGATCGATACCGGATTCTTCGGTCTTTCTTCAGGTATCAGACATTGTGTTCCCCACACCGGCAAGGCCCGCAAGCCGACGCGGTCGGCCCACCCGAGGGGCGGCCCGCAGTGCGGCTGCCTAGCGTGGGCCCGTGAGCACACAGGGATCGGGCGGCCGCAGCGGTACGGGAGTCCGCGTCGCGCATGGCTGGGGCGACGCCCTCCTGACCGTTCTCACGGGACTCCTGGTCATGGGCGTCACCGCAGCCCTCGGCCTGTGGTCGGCCGGAGCGGCGGAACTCCCCGGCGGCTCATTCCCCCGCGTGGTCGCGGCCGTCGTCGTCATGGCGGCGGGCGGCTCGGTCGCCCTGTCGGGGAACGCGGGGGACCTCGCCCGGACCCACGCGGACATCTCGGCACTGCCGCTCTCGGTCACCCTCGTCGGCGCGCTGGTCCTCGCCGCCGGATTCCTCCGCCCCCTGCGACACCGCGCCGTCGCCACCGCGCGCGAACTGGCGGGCTGGGCCGCCCGGATCGCGCTGCTGTGGGTTCTGGTGCTGATCGGCCTGTCCCTGCTGGCCCGGCAGACCTTCGACATCCCCGGCGCCGACCCCACGGGCGGAGTCATCGGCGACGTGCTCGACGCCTCGCCGCAGGCCGGATTCCGGGCCGAGATCCCGCTCACCCTCGTCCTCGGCGTGTTCTGGCTGGCCGGAGTCCTCGTCCTGGCCCTGCTCGTGTCGAGCGGCGCGCCGCTGCCGGTCCGGCTGGTCCGCTTCCAGGAATCGGTGCGCCCGGCCGCGTACGCCATGGTGGCGCTGCTGCTCGCCTACGTGGCCGTGGGGCTGGTCACCGGACTCGTCGTCGCGGTGACCCGCGGGCATCCCGCCGAGACGTTCGCGGTGATCCTGCTCGGACTGCCCAACCTCGTCTGGCTCGTGCTCACTCTGGGCCTCGGGGCGTCCTGGGAGGGAAAGGTGGACGGGCCGTTCGGGCTGCCGATGCCCCAGGTGCTGGACTCCGTCCTGCGGACCCCGGACGTGTCCACCCTGAACGTCGGCACGCTCGCCGAGCAGGACGGCCGCGTCTGGTGGTGCGTCGTCGCAGCCGCGCTGTTCACCCTGGCGTCCGGGTTCCTGATGGCCGCGCGCTCGCCGGCCCGGATCCGCCCCTGGCAGCACGCTCTGCGCATGGCGGCGGCGCTCACCCTCACCGTGTTCGCCGTATGTCTGCTAGTGCGGATCTCCGCGCACTACGGCCTGTCGCTCCTGGGTCTCGGCGACCTCGGCGGCGGGCTGGGCGGCGAGGTGCTGCTGCGGCCGCGTCTGTGGGGTGCGCTCGGACTGGCCGTTCTGTGGGGTCTGGTGACGGGCTTCCTGGGCGGTCTGCTCGCTTCCCGTGTGCACCGGCGCGGAGAGGCGGTTCCGCCGGGCGGCGAGCTCCGGACGCGATAGGCCGCGCGGGCAGGTGCCGGGCGGACGGGTGAACGGAGGGGACAGAGGCGGCAGGCACGGATTCCGGCACCGACGGGCGAACGGCACGCACGGTTCGACGGGACGGCGTCGGCCCGCTGGGCGTCCGCCGTCCCGTCAAGGAGCCCGGCTCAGCCGGTGACGGGGACCGTCACCCAGTCCGCCGAGGAGTCGTGCAACGCGTCACCGGCATAGGAGACCGTGTAGAGGATGCTGCCGGCGGCGGGTGGTGCGTCCGTCACGGTGAAGCCGCCGTCGGGCCCCACGAGTGCGGCGGGCAGATCGGCGACGCCCTTCTTCGACCAGCGCTGGACGGCGACGAGGGTCCCCTCGGGCAGCGGCGTCCCGGCGGTGCTCAGGGTGCCGTGCACCACCACGCCCGCGGTGGTCGCGCCCTCGGGCCCGTCGAGCGTCAACTCCGTCGGGGCCTTGGCCACCTCCACCTCCACCGTGGAGTCCGGGGCGGGGTCGTGCGCGGCGTCGCCCGCGAAGGAGACGGTGTAGGTGCTCCTGCCCGTGGTGGACGGGGTGTCGTCCAGGGCGAAGGCGCCGTCCGGGCCGACGGTCGCCGCCGGGAGCGCGTGGTCGCCGTCCGCGTCGTGGCGTACGGCGGTCACCCGCGCCGGCTCGGCGGATGCCGGACCGTTGCGCCGCAGTGTGCCGGAGATCCGCACGGCCTGGCCCGCGAAGGGGGTGCCGGGCTCCACGGCCGGCGGACCGTCGAACGCGGAGTGGTAGCGGGCGCCGGGGTTCGTGATGATGTGCAGCCAGTAGGAGTTCTTGGCGGCGTTGGTGGTCATGGCGAACAGCCGTGCCCCGTCCGGGCTGAAGGCGAGTCCGCGGTCGGCCACCTGGTCTCCGCCGGCCGATCCGTCCGTGAAGGCGTACTCCCGTGGCGTGTCGCCCTCCACCGGTCGGGCCCGCTGGACCAGCAGGTCGGCCGCCGTGCCGTCGACCGCGCCGCCGCGGGCGACGAGCGAGCCGTCCGGGCTGAAGGCGACCGCGGTCGAACTCGTGCCCGCCGGCAGCGAACCGTAACCGGGCGCTGCGTCGGTGAGACCCGTGGTGGACAACGTCCGGGTGCCGCCGGTCCCGGCCGCGACCGCCACCACAGAGCCGTCGGGGCTGACGGCGACATCCTTCGGCGGGGCGGCCGGGTCGGTGGCGGCGGTGTACGTCCGCAGGGCCAGTTGCCTGGTGTAGGCGGTGGTGGCGTCGTAGACGCCGACGACGAGCTTGGGCGTCCCGTAGGTCGCGTAGGCCTGGACGAGCTTGCCCGGGAGTCCCGGAGAGGTGGCGAACTTCGCGCTCACCAGGCTTCCGCTGTCGGTGAAGGTGCCGCCCGTGGGAGCTCCGCTCCACAGGGTCTGGACCTCGGTGGAACAGTCCTTCGGGTACTCCTGGCTGCCCATTCTGGTGACCCACAGCCGACCGCCGGTGATGCCCAGGTCGCCGGAGCACAGGCCGTCCCTGAAGTCGCTCTTCACCCAACCGCCGCCTATGTACGCGAAGGTGTCCGGGTCGAAGACCAGTACGTAGTCGGCCACGGCCACGTACAGGATGCTGCCGTCCGCGGACAGTGTCATGGCGCCCGCGGCGGTCATGGCCTCGGTGGTGACGGTGCGGAGCAGATTGCCGTCGAAGTCGTACACCAGGATGGCGTGTACGGTCGCCGACAGACCGCCCGTGGTGACGTACAACCGTTGGCGCGCCTCGTCGACCAGCATGCGCGAGTAGGTGTGGGTCGGCAGCTGGACCGTGACGTCGGACGGTTCGCCCGGTTCGGCCGCTCGGGCGCCCGGCGTTCCCGTGGTCAGAACGGCGGCACTGAGCGCGAGTGCGACGAGCAGACCTCTCGCGCGTCTGAAGCGGGCGTGACTGTAGCCGTGCACGTGGACCCCCCACTGTCGTTACGGTCGTCGCCGTGCGGGCGACATTCGGAACGTAGCAGGACGCGGGTTCGGCCAGGGCCTCGTTCGATCAGCCGGGTCGGGCGGGGTCCGGGACAGCGCATCCACGGGGCTCGGGACAGCACATCCACGGGACAGCGCATTTACGGGGCTCGGGACAGCGCGTCTAGAGGTACCGGCTGTCCGGCTGTCCGGAGAACACCGGCAGCGCCCACCGCGGAGGCGACGGCGGGGGCTCGGGCCCCGACTGCCATGCGCCGATCCGTCGGTCCACCTGCGTGGGCGGATGTCCGCCCCGCACCTCGCCCCGCGCGACGGCGCGCAGCGCGGCGGCGAACTGGAGGCAGGAGTCGTAACGAGCGTCCGGGCTCTTCGACAGGGCCTTCGCCAGCACCGTGTCGACACCCGCCGGCAGATCGGGGCGCACTCCCGTCAGGGCCGGCGGCGGATCGAACTGGTGGGCCCAGAGCAGCGCCATGTCGTCGTCCCGCTGGAACGGTGGCGCACCCGCCATCATCTCGTGCACGACACACGCGAGGCTGTAGACGTCGCACCGCCCGTCCACCGGGCGGCCCGAGATCTGTTCGGGTGCCACGTAGTCGAGCGTCCCGACGAACTGGCCGACGGACGTGAACCCGGTCAGCGACAGCGACTTCTTCGTCAGGCCGAAGTCCGTGAGGTAGACGTGCTCCGGGTGATCGCTGTCCGTGCCCGCGGCGACCAGGATGTTGCCGGGTTTGACGTCCCGGTGCACCAGGTCGTGGTCGTGGGCGGCGTCGAGGGCGGACGCCACCTGGGCGGCGATGCGCAGCGCGGTTCCCAGCGGCAGCGGGCCCTGCCGGTCGATGAGGGCGCGCAGGTCCTGACCGGCGACGTAGCGCATGGCGATGTAGAGAACGCCCTCGGTCTCACCGGCCTCGAAGACCGGCACGATGTGCGGATGGTCGATCGCCGCCGCCACCCGTGACTCATGGGTGAACCGTTTGCGGAAGGTGTCGTTGCGGGCGAGTTCCGGGGCGAGCAGCTTGAGGGCGACGGTGCGGTCCAGCCGCAGATCCTTGGCCCGGTAGACGACCGCCATGCCGCCGCGCCCGATCTCGCCCTCCACCAGGTAGTCGGCGATCTGCCGGCCGGTCAGGTCCGACGGCCGGCCGGCCGGCAGGGAGGAATCGTCCGAGGACATCACGCGTCACCCGGCCGGGTCCGCGGATGTGTGGCCGGATCGACGAGCCGGGTCGGCTCCGGGCCTGTATCGGGCGCCGGAGCGCTGCTCGGCCGGCCCGGGCCGGACTGCGCCGCGTAGGTCGTCAGCCGCGTCCCGTCCGTGTACACCCAGCGCGCGTGCTCGGCGTCGAACAGCCACACGGCCTCGCCGTCGATGACCACGCCGGCGCGCAGCCCCTGGGTGCGACGGCGGAAGGTCTCGCCGTCGATGCGGCCCTCGACGAGTTCCTCGGATGCCCGCCGGAACCGGTCCAGCGACTCCTGGACCCGGGCGATCAGCGGGCGCGGGTCCGCCGTACGGGCCATCGGCTGCCCGGCCTGCGGCGGGTCGCGCGGTACGGACACGAGCAACCGGCCGTCGACCCAGGCCGACCAGCCGTTGGCGCACAGCACATGCCCCCAGTCGCCGCGCCGGTCGACCAGCTGTACGGGGAGCAGCGGGTCGAGCGGCTCGGTCGGCCGGGAGACGTCGGGAGCCTCCCAGGCGGGCAGCCCGTCCTGGGGGACGACATGGGTGGGGCGGAAGTCATCGGTCTCCACGGGCCGCTCCTACTTCCGCATGATCGCGGGCTCGTGCCGGCGCAGCAGCCGGGCCACCGCGATTCCGAAGACGGCCGACAGCACCACCAGCATCCCCATGTCGAGGAGCCAGATTCCGGCGGAGTGCTCGAAGAGCGGGTCCGAGGTCAGCTTCCCCGGCACGATCCCGGCCAGGTCGATCGTCCCCGCCATGGCTCCGAGCGCCCAGCGCGACGGGACCAGCCAGGACAACTGCTCGACGCCGGGCACCCCGTGCAGTTTCAGCAGCGCACCGCAGAAGACGACCTGGACGATCGCGAGCAGTACCAGGAGGGGCATGGTGACCTCCTCCTTGCGCACCAGGGCGGAGACCAGGAGGCCGAGCATCATCGCGGTGAAGGACAACAGCGCCACCGTCAGGGTGATTTCGGCCAGGGGTGGCAGGAGCACCCCCTGGCCGCCCGGGGCGTTGAGATCGACACCCGCGAGACCGACCAGGGTCAGCACGACGGCCTGGAGCACCGTGATGGTGCCCAGCACCACGACCTTGGACATCAGGTACGCGGATCTGGACAGGCCGACGGCCCGTTCCCGCTGGTAGATCACCCGTTCCTTGACCAGTTCCCGGACGGCGTTGGCGGCGCCCGTCAGCACACCGCCGACACAGAGGATGAGCAGCGCGTTCATCGCCGTCTCCTGCGTCAGCCGGCTCCCGGCCAGGGCCCGTGTCATGGCGCCCATCACGAACGGCAGCGCGATCATGATGACGAGGAACGTCCGGTCCGCGCTCAGCGCGGCCGCGTACCGCCGTACGAGGGTCCGCAGTTGCGCACCCCAGCTGCGGGTCTTCGGCGGCGGCGCGACCGGCGCGGCCGCGGCGTGCGGCAGCCGGGGCTGGGACGTGGCGTTGGCGATGTACCGCCGGTGGAAGGGGGAGGCGGTGAACTCCTCGGCCCAGGGCCGGTCGCGGTCGTTCTCGAAGGCCTCGAACGCCTCCGGCCACTCGGCGAAGCCGAAGAAGGCCAGCGCGTCCTCGGGCGGACCGTAGTAGGCGATCTTGCCGCCGGGAGCGAGGACCAGCAGCCGGTCGCACACGTCCAGGCTCAGCACACTGTGCGTGACGACGATGACCGTGCGCCCGTCGTCGGCGAGACCGCGCAGCATGTGCATGACCGAGCGGTCCATACCGGGGTCGAGGCCCGACGTCGGCTCGTCGAGAAAGAGCAGCGACGGTTTCGTCAGCAGTTCCAGCGCCACACTGACGCGCTTGCGCTGGCCACCGGAGAGACTGTGGATCGGCTGGTCCGCCCGCTGTTCGAGCCCGAGTTCGCGCATCACCTCGGCGACCCGCTCCCGGCGCTCCGACTTGGCGGTGTCCTGGGGGAAACGGAGCTCAGCGGCGTAACCGAGTGCCCGGCGTACCGTCAGCTGGGCGTGCAGGATGTCGTCCTGGGGCACCAGCCCGATGCGCTGACGCAGTTCGGCGTAGTCGTGGTAGAGATCGCGGCCGTCGTAGAGGACGGTCCCCTCGTCGGCCGGACGCAGTCCGGTCAGGGCGTTCAGGAGCGTGGACTTGCCCGCGCCGCTGGGCCCCACCACGCCCAGCAGGCATTTCTCACCCACCGGGAACGTGACGTGGTCGAGGAGCGTCTTGCGCCCTTTGTCGACCGCCACCGCCAGGTCCTGGACGTCGAGCGACACCTCACCGGTGTCGACGAACTCCTGCAGCGTGTCCCCGACCAGGCAGAAGGCGGAGTGCCCGATGCCGACGATGTCTCCGGCGGAGACGGGTGCCCGGTCGGCGGGCTGGCCGTTGAGGAAGGTTCCGTTGTGCGAGCCGAGGTCGACGATCTCGTACGTGCCGTCCGTATGGGCCAGCAGTTCGGCGTGGCGGCGTGACACGCTCAGGTCGTCGACGACGAGGTCGTTTCCGGACCCGCGGCCGATCCGTACGGTGCGCGAAGGAAGCGGCCGTACGGTGGTCGGCTGCCGGAACGTGCCGGTGGCGGCGGGCATCGAGACGGCCGACGGGCGGTCCGGGGCCGCCGGGGCCGGCGCGGGCCGTCCGCTCAGCAGGGCCCGCGGCCCGTCCTCCGGGTGGCCGAAACGGAGGACGGTGCCGGGTCCGACGTCCGACTCGTGGACGCGCCGCCCGTCGGTGTAGGTGCCGTTCGTGCTGTTCCCGTCCTCGATCGACCAATGGCCGTCCGACGGCCTGAGCACCGCGTGATGCCACGAGACACGGACGTCGTCGATGACGACGTCGCTCAAGGGGTCGCGTCCGACGTGGTACTCCCGGTCCGGACTCATCACCGTGGGTCCTGCGTCGGTTTCGAGTACCAGCTCGGGCGCAGTCGGCGCGACAGGCCGCTCTCCCATGCCCGAATTCTATCGACCGGTACGGATATGTGCCCAGCCGGCAGGCTGCGTGCAGGGCCCATGTTCCCGTTCGGGACGGAGCAGGGGAGGCGGCCTCACGCCGCGGTGTCAGGCCTCCAGGGCGGCGGAGACGACGGCCTTGGCCTCCTCCTGGACGAGGGCGAGGTGTTCCGCACCCCGGAACGACTCCGCGTAGATCTTGTAGACGTCCTCGGTGCCCGAGGGCCGTGCCGCGAACCAGGCGTTCTCCGTCGTCACCTTGATCCCGCCGATCGCGGCCCCGTTGCCGGGCGCCGAGGTGAGGACGGCCGTGACCGGTTCGCCCGCCAGGGTGTCGGCGCTGACCTGCTCGGGGGACAGGCGTGCCAGCACGGCCTTCTGCTCGCGGTCCGCGGGGGCGTCGATCCGGGCGTAGGCCGGCTCACCGAACCGGGCGGTCAGCGCGGCGTAGTGCTGGGACGGCGAATCGCCCGTCACCGCGAGGATCTCGGAAGCGAGCAGGGCCAGCAGGATGCCGTCCTTGTCCGTCGTCCAGACCGACCCGTCGCGGCGCAGGAACGAAGCCCCGGCCGACTCCTCGCCACCGAAGCCGAGCGAGCCGTCGGCCAGGCCGTCCACGAACCACTTGAAGCCGACCGGCACCTCCACCAGCTGCCGGCCGAGATCGGCGGCGACCCGGTCGATCATGCCGGACGACACCAGGGTCTTGCCGATGCCCGCACCCGCCGGCCACCGGTCCCGGTGCGTGTACAGGTAGTTGATGGCCACGGCGAGATAGTGGTTGGGGTTCATCAGCCCCGCGTCCGGGGTGACGATGCCGTGCCGGTCCGCATCGGCGTCGTTGCCGGTGGCGATCTGGTAGCGGTCACGCTGCCCGATCAGCGAGGCCATCGCGTACGGCGAGGAACAGTCCATCCGGATCTTGCCGTCCCAGTCCAGCGTCATGAACCGCCAGGTGGGGTCCGTGAGCGGGTTGACGACGGTCAGGTCGATCCGGTGCTGCTCGGCGATGCGGCCCCAGTACGCGACCGACGCACCGCCCAGCGGGTCGGCGCCGATCCGTACGCCGGCCGCGCGCACCGCGTCCAGATCGAGCACGGACGGCAGGTCCGCCACATAGCTGCCCAGGAAGTCGTACGTTCCGGTCGACGGCGCCGCCAGCGCCCGGACGTACGGCACGCGGCGCACGTCCTTGAGGCCGCCCGCGATGATCTCGTTGGCCCGCTCCTGGATCCAGCCGGTCGCCTGGGACCCGGCCGGGCCGCCGTTCGGCGGGTTGTACTTGAAGCCGCCGTCGCCCGGCGGATTGTGCGACGGGGTGACCACCACACCGTCGGCGAGCTGCGCCGTGCGGCCGCGGTTGTACGTGAGGATGGCGTGCGAGACCGCGGGGGTCGGCGTGTAGCCGTCCTCGGAGTCGATCAGCACGGTCACGTCGTTCGCGGCGAACACCTCGATGGCGGTGACCCGCGCGGGCTCCGACAGTGCGTGGGTGTCCGCGCCGAGGAAGAGCGGTCCGTCCGTTCCCTGCTGTGCCCGGTACTCGCTGATCGCCTGGCTCGTCGCCGCGATGTGGTCCTCGTTGAACGCGGTGGCCGTCGACGACCCGCGGTGCCCCGAGGTGCCGAAGGCGACCCGCTGGCCCGGTTCGGCCGGATCGGGGTGCAGCGTGTAGTACGCCGTCACCAGCCGCGCCACATCGGTCAGGTCCTCCGGGCGGGCCTGCTGCCCGGCTCGTGTCTGCGGCATCTGCCACTCCTCCGTATCGGTCGGTCGGTACGATCTGCCCGCCCCGCTATTTTCGCCGGTCACCGTCACCGGCGGGCGGCTGCCCCGCCGCACGGACGGCCACCGCCGCCGCGTACCCGGCGGGTACCGCCACGTCGGTGATCTTCCAGCCCGCAGGGCCCGGCCGGGGCAGGGGACCGGTGCCCACGTGCTCGGCCGCGAGGCCGCCGGCCAGGCCGATGCCCTCGCCCTTCAGATAGGCCTCCTTGCGGGTCCAGACCCGGCCGAAGGCGGCCGGCCGCTGTTCCCCGGGCAGATCCGCGAGTTCGCGGGTCTCCTCCGGGTGCAGCTGACCGGCGACCTCGGACACGGTCCCGGGCTTCGGGATGCGCTCGACGTCCACCCCCACCGGCACGTCGGCGAACGCCAGAAGGGCCATGTGAGGGGTGTGCGACAGGGAGAAGTGCGGACCGCCTCCGGTCACGGGACGGCCGTGCGGGCCACCGCAGGACGGGCACGCCTCCCGGGTGAGGGGCACGGCGGCGGGAGCGACCCCCAGTCGCGCTCCCAGCAGCAGTCTCAGGGCCACATGCGCGGCGACGTAGCAATCGCGGTCGGCCGCGACGACCAGGCGTGCCGCCCTGGCGAGTTCACCGGCATCGAGGATCTCCGGCGCGACGCGCCGCGCGATCCCACCGTGGCGCACCGCGTCCACCAGCCACAGCGACGGGAGGCCGGGCGGGAGGCGGAGGGGAGGGATCCGCTGACCGTCCTCGGGGAATGCGAACATCTCGGGCTGATACACCGTTACGTCGATTCCTTCGCCGGGTAGGGCGCCGTGAGGGCGTGTCACGGCGGAGCGGTCACCGATATCCTATGGAGGTCCGGGCAGGGGCAGGCATATGTTCGATCAAGGGGTGGCCAGTTCGGCGCGCTCACGAGGTGCGGCGGGCTTTCCGGCCGCCCGGCCCCCTCGGACAGGAGACCCCGTATGTCATCGGACCGCCGGCCGTACTCGGGCGCGGCACTGCTGCGTGAGGCCCGCGTCGAGGACGCGGGCGTCCTCACCCGGCTCCTTCTCGATTCCCGCGCTGCCGCCCTGCCGTACCTGCCGAGGGTGCACAGCGACGAGGCGACTCTTGGCTGGATGACACACGTCGTGCTGCCCGGCACGGACGTCTGGGTGGCCGAGCTCCAGGAGGACGGGGGAGCGGCGGAGCCGGTCGGCTTCGTCTCGGTCGACGGCGACGAGATCGAACACCTCTATCTGCGGCCCGACATGCGGCGGCGGGGCATCGGAACGCAGCTACTGGCCAAGGCCAGGGAACGCAGCCCGCAGGGGCTTGCCCTGTACACCTTCCAGCGCAATGCCGATGCCCGGGCCTTCTACGAGCGGCACGGATTCACCGCCGTCGGTTTCGACGACGGCAGCCGGAACGAGGAGAACGAGCCGGACGTCAGATACCGCTGGAGCCCGGCGGGCTGAACCGGCGGGCGTACGGAATCGGAGGGGACGAGCGGGGCCCGCGGCCATGGGCCCCGCTCCTGATGCGGCCGTGGCCCACGGCCGCGGCCCGCTCTTCATGAAGCCGTGGCACGCGACTTTGGCCCGTTACTCAAGCCGTGATCACCTCATCGGTCGGTGAGGTGGGAGTCCGGAGCCGGTACGGCGGCCCCACGCCGCGCGCGCGTGGGCCGCGGCCAGGGCGGCCATCGTCGCCGTAGCCGCCGAGGCGATCGCGAAGCCGCCGTTCGCGCCGTACACGTCCACCGCGCGCCCGGACAGCGCTGCCGCACCGGCAGAACCTGCGGCGCTGGCCGAATTCAGCCAGGTGAACGCCTGGGTGAGGGCGGCCCGGTCCACAGCTGCCGTGGTGAGCACCGAGGAGAGCACCAGGATCGGGGGTATGGCCAGGCCGGTGACAGCGAGCACGAGCCCCATCACCGGAATCGAGTCGGCGACGAACAGGGGCAGGCAGTTGAGGGCCAGCCAGGCGGACGCAATGGACAGTTGTGCCCGAGGTGCGCCCCGCCATCGGCGCAGGCCGTAGAGCCAGCCGGCCAGCAGGCCGGCGCAGTTCGACACCGCGTAGAGCGGCGCGGCGGCGTCTGCCGCGCCGTGCTGCGCGGCGAAGGCCGTCACCGAGACCTGCATGGCGCCGAAGTGAAGGCCCAGGACGAGGTTGACACCGACCTGAACGGCGAATCCGGGCCGCAGCAGCGAACGGCCCGCGCGCCTGCGCCGAGTGGCGTCGGCCGTCGTCGCAGGCGCCGTGCGGCCCTGCGCGGCCAAGGCCAGCCCGCCGCCCACCACCAAGGATGTGGCGAGCACCATGCCGTGTGCCGGGTCGCCGCTCGCCGCGACCGCGGTGACCAGGGCCGGCCCGGTCAGGTAGCACAGTCCGTTGCCGAGCGATTCCAGGGCGAAGGCGGTGGGCAGTGCCTCGGCCCGCTCGCCGCGCAGCAGTGCCGACCAGCGGGCGGACGACAGCGCGCCGAGCTGCGGGATCGTGGCGCCCGCCAGCGCTCCGGCCGCGGTCGGCAGTGCGTGCGGGCTGCCGCTTTCGACGAGGGCCAGGAGCGAGGTCACGGCGCCGGCGTGGGCGAGGAGAACGGGTGGCAGTACACGGGTCTGGCCGAAGCGGTCGGTCAGCCGGGCGAGTTGGGGACCGGCCAGCGCCTCGGCGACGGCGAAGGCGCCGGTCACCAGCCCGGCCGTGGCGTAGGAGCCGGTTCGGCCGTGGACCAGCCAGATGATGCCGAGGCTGGTCATGGCGATGCCCAGGCGGCCGGTGGTGGCGGTGAGGAAGAAGGCTACGGCCCCGGGGATGCGGAGCAGGGTGAGATAGGTCGCCGACGGCACGGCGCGTCTCTTTCGCTGCCCGGCGGGGCGGGCCACCCGGGGTCGTCGGCGTCCTGATGTGCCGACCCGTGGTCATCGCCTGGAACCGTCCAGTGCTGGCGTGGAGCGGGGACGCGCGCCCCACGCCGACTCCGTCACCGGGCAGAGGTCTCTCATGAGGTCTCGGGTGTACGAACGGCCCGATCCTACGCTCGGCGGACGGGCCGTCGGCCATTATCTCGCACCCTTCCGAGCTGGAACCGCTCAAAGCCTTTCATCGGAGCGCACATTCCTTGCGGGAAAGCCGGGTGTCCGTACTTCTGCCCTTCGATCGGTCAAATGCCATGAATGTCAGGTTAGTTGAGGCGCACCTGTCTGGTCGGTCGAGGATTCCTCTTCTGCCGCAACAGTGGACTCGCTCTCAATTCTCTGCAACTCTCTGACCGCAAAACGCAAAAGTCCATCCTGTTGCTGCAGGAATCCAATGCTGCCGCAGGTACGCAGACAGAGCCGCGCCTTGGTCGCGCCCTGCGCCGAGGCCGAAGATCGGGGACAGATGAGAACCCAACGCTGGAGATGGCGCGCCCTTTCCGCCGCCGTCACCACCAGCCTGCTGGTGGTCGGCTGGCCGGCGCTCAACGCGTCGGCGGCCGGCGGGCCGAACATCGCCGCAGGTCACAGGACGGCGGCGAGCAGTGCCGGCAGCGGCAGAGCTGCCGGGAACATCGCGGACGGAGACCCGTCCACCTATTGGGAAGGGGCGGGAAGCGCGCTGCCCCAATGGGTGCAGAGCGATCTGGGCAAGGTCACCCGCATCGACCGGGTCACGCTGAAACTCCCCGCGGACTGGAAGAGCCGCCGCCAGACGCTCTCGCTCCAGGGCAGCGCCGACGGCACCAGCTTCACCACACTGAAGACCTCGGCCGCCTACACCTTCGCGCCGGGCAGCTCCAACCAGGTGACCATCGACGTCCCGGCCACCCGGGCCCGGTTCGTACGGGCGGAGATCACCGCGAACACCGCGTCGAAGAACGGCCAGCTGGCCGAGCTGGAGGTTCGAGCGGCCGCCGAGTCGTCGGTGAACCTGGCGGCCGGCCGTACGCTCACGGCCAGCAGCTACACCCAGACGTACATCGCTGCCCACGCCAACGACGGCAACGCGGCCAGCTACTGGGAGAGCCGCAACGGCGAACTGCCGCAGTGGATCCAGGCCGACCTGGGGTCCTCGGTGCGGGTCGACCGTGTGGTCTTCCGGCTACCGGACGGCTGGGAGACCCGCAGCCAGACGCTGAAGATCCAGGGCAGCGCCAACGGCTCGGACTTCAGCGACCTGACGCAGCCCAAGGCGTACACCTTCAGCCCCACGGCCGGTGAGACGGCCACGATCTCCTTCGACGCCACCACCACCCGCTATGTGCGCGTGCTCGTCAGCGCCAACACCGTCCAGCCGGGCGCCCAGGTCTCCGAGCTGGAGATCTACGGACCCGAGTCGGGTGACACCCAGGCGCCGACGGCACCCACCCAACTGGCGTACACCGAACCGGCCACCGGTCAGATCAAACTGACCTGGAACGCTTCGACGGACAACACCGCCGTCACCGGCTACGACATCTACGCCGACAACGCGCTGCTCACCAGTGTGGCGGGCAACGTCACCACGTTCACCGACACCCGCCCGGCCGGCTCCACCGTGTCGTACTACGTCCGCGCCAAGGACGCGGCGGGCAACGCCTCGGCGAACAGCAACACCGTGACCAGGACCGGGAGTACCGGTGACACCCAGGCGCCGACCGCACCGGCCAACCTGAGCTTCACCGAGGCGACCGCCGGCCAGATCAAGCTGGTCTGGCAGGCGTCCACCGACAACAAGGGCGTCACCGGGTACGACATCTACGCCAACAACGTGCTGCGCAAGAGCGTGGCCGGCGATGTCACCACGTACACCGACACCCAGTCCGCCGGCACCACGGTCTCCTACACCGTCCGGGCCAAGGACGCGGCGGGCAACGTGTCGGGCGACAGCAACACCGTCACCCGCAACGGCAGCACCGGGACGGCGTCCAACCTCGCGGTCGGCAAGCCCATCACCGCCTCGTCCGTGGTCCACACGTTCGTCGCGGAGAACGCCAACGACAACAGCGTGACCACCTACTGGGAAGGCGCCGGGGGCAGCTACCCCAACACGCTGACCGTGAAGCTGGGTGCCAACGCCGACACCGAGAACGTCGTCGTCAAGCTCAACCCGGACAGCAGCTGGGGCGCCAGGACCCAGAACATCCAGGTGCTCGGCCGGGAGCAGAGTGCCTCGGCGTTCACCAGCCTGGTCGCGGCCAAGGACTACGCGTTCAGTCCGGGCAGCGGCAACACGGTGACCATTCCGGTCGGCGGCCGGGTCGCCGACGTCCAGCTGAAGTTCAACTCCAACACCGGATCGGGTGCCGGTCAGGTCGCCGAGTTCCAGGTGCTGGGCGCTCCGGCTCCCAACCCGAACCTCCAGGTCAGCTCGGTGACGGCGGCTCCCGCCGCGCCCGTCGAGTCGGACCCGGTCACGCTCACCGCGACGGTGCGCAACAGCGGTTCGGTCGCGGCGCCGGCCAGCAAGGTCGAGTTCCGGCTCGGCGGCTCCAAGGTCGCCACCGCGTCCGTGGGCGCGCTGGCGGGCGGGGCCTCCACCCAGGTCAGTGCCGACATCGGCGCGCGCGACGCGGGCACGTACGCGCTGAGCGCGGTCGCCGACCCGGGAGGCGAGGTCATCGAGCAGAACGAGACCGACAACACCTACACCAGCGCGGCCGGCCTGGTCGTGAAGCCGGTCGCCAGCTCGGACCTGGTCTCGACCGGCGTCAGCACTTCCCCCTCGGCACCGTCGGCCGGGCAGAACGTCGCCTTCTCGGTCGCCATCAAGAACCAGGGTTCGGTGGCCTCCGCCGGCGGCGGCCATGCCGTCACGCTGACCCTGCTCGACTCCAAGGGTGCCACGGTGAAGACCCTCACGGGCACCTACACCGGGGCGATAGCCGCGGGCGCGACCGGCGCCCCGGTGAACCTGGGCAGCTGGACCGCGGTCAACGGCTCGTACTCCGTGAAGACGGTGATCGCGGACGACACCAACGAACTCCCGGTGAAGCGCGCGAACAACACCGCCACCAGCTCCCTCTTCGTCGGACGCGGCGCCAACATGCCGTACGACATGTACGAGGCGGAGGACGGGGTCACCGGTGGCGGCGCGCAGGTCGTCGGCCCGAACAGGACCGTCGGCGACGTCGCGGGCGAGGCGTCCGGCCGTAAGGCCGTCACCCTCAACAGCACTGGCAACTACGTCGAGTTCACCACCAGGGCGAGCACCAACTCCCTGGTGACCCGCTTCTCCATCCCGGATTCCGCGGGCGGCGGCGGCATCGACTCCAAGCTGAACGTCTACGTGGACGGCACCTTCCTCAAGGCGATCGACCTCACCTCGAAGTACGCGTGGCTGTACGGCGCCGAGACCGGACCGGGCAACTCCCCGGGGTCGGGCTCGCCGCGGCACATCTACGACGAGGCGAACATGCTGCTGGGCAAGACCGTCCCGGCCGGCAGCAAGATCCGGCTCCAGAAGGACGCCGCGAACACCAGCACGTACGCGATCGACTTCATCAGCCTGGAGCAGGCGACCCAGATCCCGAACCCGGACCCGGCCGCCTACACCGTTCCCGCCGGGTTCACCCACCAGGACGTCCAGAACGCCCTGGACAAGGTCCGGATGGACACCACGGGCAAGCTGGTCGGCGTCTACCTGCCGGCCGGTGACTACCAGACCGCGAGCAAGTTCCAGGTCTACGGCAAGGCCGTCAAGGTCGTCGGCGCGGGTCCCTGGTACACCAGGTTCTACGCACCCTCCGGCCAGGAGAACACGGACAACGGCTTCCGTGCCGAGGCCAGCGCCAAGGGCTCGTCGTTCGCGAACTTCGCGTACTTCGGGAACTACACCTCGCGCATCGACGGCCCGGGCAAGGTGTTCGACTTCTCCAACGTCTCGGATATCGTGATCGACAACGTCTGGAACGAGCACCAGGTGTGCCTCTACTGGGGGGCCAACACCGACAGCATCACCATCAAGAACTCCCGCATCCGGAACACGTTCGCCGACGGCATCAACATGACCAACGGTTCGACGGACAACCACGTTCTCAACAACGAGTCCCGGGCCACCGGCGACGACAGCTTCGCGCTGTTCTCGGCGATCGACTCCGGCGGCGCGGACATGAAGAACAACGTCTACGAGAACCTCACCTCCCTGCTGACCTGGCGGGCCGCGGGTGTCGCCGTCTACGGCGGGTACAACAACACCTTCCGCAACATCCTCATCGCGGACACCCTGGTCTACTCCGGCATCACGGTCAGCTCGCTGGACTTCGGCTACCCGATGAACGGCTTCGGGACCGATCCGACCACGGTCGAGAACGTCTCGGTGCTCCGCTCCGGCGGGCATTTCTGGGGGTCGCAGACTTTCCCCGGCATCTGGCTGTTCTCCGCCTCCAAGGTCTTCCAGGGCATCCGGATCAACCACGTGGACATCGTCGACCCGACGTACAGCGGCATCATGTTCCAGACCAACTACGTAGGAGGACAGCCCCAGTTCCCCATCAAGGACACGATCCTGACCGACATCTCGATCTCCGGCGCGCGCAAGAGCGGCGACGCCTACGACGCCAAGTCCGGCTTCGGACTGTGGGCCAACGAGATGCCCGAGGCCGGCCAGGGGCCCGCCGTCGGTGAGGTCACGTTCAACGGCCTGAAGCTGAGCGGCAACGCCCTGGACGTGAGGAACACGACGTCCACCATGAAGATCAACATCAACCCGTAGTCCGCACCGCATCCAAGGGCGCCGTCCGGTACGCCGGACGGCGCTCCGTGCTGTGCGCACGCTGGTGGCCGCACGCCGCGTGCGCAGTGCTGTCAAACTTTTACGAAAACTGCGCGAGATATTGCGTTCACATGTCGGCGCTGGTTGAGTGTGCCTCGCCCCGGCAGAGAGTCGGCCGAGGGCCATCCACGCTCATGCCCAAAGGGGACCATCGATGAGAAGTGCTGGGTTGCGCCGCACACGCCGTATCAGCCGTGCCTCCGCGGCTGCCCTTGTCACCGCACTTGCCCTGACCTCGCTCGCCTCCTGCGGCACGAGCAGCAGCAAGGACGAGGACTCGAACAGTGCGTCCAAGGGATCGTCCGACCCTTCCGCCCCGCTCGACCCGAAGGCGAAGGTGACGATCTCGATCGACTGCATGCCGCCGGCGGCCAAGGCCGCGGAACTGCGCGAGTGGAACGAGGACATCAAGACGTTCAACAAGACCTACCCGAACGTCAAGATCAACGGGAAGTCCACCCCCGGACAGTGCAACGAGCCGCCCCGCTTCACCGCCATGCTGAAGGGGAAGTCGCAACCCGACGTCTTCTACGCGTACTTCAGCGACCTCCAGCAGGTGCTGGACAACGATGGTGCCGAGGACATCTCCGCGTACGTCACGGACAAGACCGTGCCCGCGCTCAAGGACATACAGCCCCAGGTCGTCGACGTGGCGCGCAAGGACGGCAAGCTCTACGGCCTGCCGACCAGCAACTACACCATGGGTCTGATGATCAACCGGAAGCTGTTCACCCAGGCCGGTCTCGACCCGAACAAGCCGCCGGCCAGCTGGGACGAGGTCCGCACCGCGGCCAAGAAGATCGCGGGCCTGGGCAAGGGCATCTCCGGCTACGGCGAGTACAGCGCCGGCAACAACGGCGGCTGGCACTTCGCCGCCACCCAGTTCGGCCTCGGCGGTGACGTCGTCGACGCGTCCGGCAAGAAGGCGGCCTTCAACGACGCCACCGGCAAGCAGGTCCTCCAGCAGCTGCACGACATGCGCTGGGAGGACGACAGCATGGGCAAGACCCAGCTGCTGAAATGGGGCGACCTCCAGAAGCAGATCGCCAGCGACAAGCTCGGCATGTTCCTCGCCGCCCCCGACGACATCGCCTACATGGTGCAGCAGCTCGGCGCCTCGTACGAGACCTTCGGCCTGGGCCCGATCCCCGGCGCCAAGGGCACCCTCTTCGGCGGCAACAACTACCTGATCAAGAAGGGCAGCTCGCCGGACCAGATCAAGGCCGCCGTCGCCTGGCTGAACTTCAAGAACCTCTCGCCGGGCAAGGGACAGTTCGACTGGGCCCGCACCAAGGCCGACAAGCTGCCCGTCGGGCTTCCGCAGCCGAACTTCTTCCTGGGTGACAGCAAGGCCAAGGACGACGCGTCGCGCACCACCAACGCGTCGATGCCCATCGAGAACTTCAAGGCGTTCATGGACAACCCCGTCCAGGGCAAGGCCGAACCGCCGAAGGCGCAGGAGATCTACAAGATCCTCGACAACGCCATGTCCGGCGTGCTGACCAACAAGGACGCGGACATCGACAAGCTGCTCTCCACCGCCGAGCAGCAGGTCAACCAGGTCCTCGCGAACCAGTAACGGACGCGCGGGACCGGGTCACGCGGACCCGGTCCCGCATTCCGCCCCCCTGAGTTCACCTGCACCGAGGAGACACACCATGTCGGCCCCTACCCTGTCCTCCCACAAGGCGCCCCTGCCTCGTCCGGGACATCCAGGCCCCGTCCGCCGGAACTCCGCCCGCGAGGAGTTCCTGCGCACCGTGCGCCGCAACATCTCCGCGCACGGCTTCCTGATCGGAGCGGTGCTCTGCTTCTCGCTCTTCTCCTGGTATCCGATGGTCAGGGAATTCGTTCTGGCCTTCCAGAAGACCGAGGACGGCAAGACCACCTGGGCCGGCTGGTCCAACCTGACCTACGTCTTCAACGACCCGGCTTTCTGGCAGGCCTGGCGCAACACCCTGCTGTTCACGGTGCTCGCGCTGCTGCTCGGCTTCGTAGTCCCGTTCGTGGTCGCCGTCGTGCTCAACGAGTTCCGGCACGGGCAGGGCTACCTGCGGCTGCTGGTCTACCTCCCCGTGATGCTGCCGCCGGTCGCCTCCGTCCTGCTCTTCAAGTACTTCTACGACCCCGGATACGGACTCTTCAACCGCATCCTGGACATCTTCCATCTGCCCGCCCAGCAGTGGCTCCAGGACACCGACACCGCCATGCTCTCCGTCGTCATCGCGGCGACCTGGATGAACATGGGCGGCGCCACCCTGATCTACCTGGCCGCACTGCAGGGCATCCCCGGAGAGCTGTACGAGGCCGCGGAACTGGATGGCGCCGGGCTCCTGCGCAAGGTCTGGCACGTCACCATCCCGCAGACCCGGCTCATCCTCTCCCTGCTCCTGCTCATGCAGGTCATCGCCACGATGCAGGTCTTCACCGAGCCGTTCCTGCTCACCAACGGAGCCGGCCCGGAGGGCTCCACCACCACCGTCGTCTACCTCATCTACCAATACGCCTTCAACTTCAACAACTACGGCAGCGCGGCGGCACTCGGCCTCGTCCTGCTCGTCGTCCTCGCGGGATTCTCCGCGGTGTACGTACGACTGAGCCGCAGCAGCGAAGACTAGGACGGGAGCACGACCATGGCATCGAACACGCTTGTCTCCCGGCGCGGGAGCGACGTACGCAAGACCGGCCGGCGCAGGGCGGCACGTCCCGCCGACCTCGGACGCCAGCGGACCCTGATCTCACCGGCCCAGCTCGGCAGGCCCCGCGGCAAGGCCTTCTACTGGATCGTCTTCACCCTCGTGATCATCCTGTTCACGGTGGTCTTCCTCGGGCCGCTGTACTGGATGGTCACCGGTGGCCTCAAGACCACCCAGGAGGCGGTGCAGAGCCCGCCCACGGCCTTCCCCAGCTCCCTCCACACCGAGAACTACAGCCAGGCCTGGACCGTGATGGACCTGTCCAAGCTGCTGTTCAACACCCTGTACTACGCCTTCGGGGCGCTCGCGTTCCAGCTCGTCTTCGACGTCGCGGCCGCGTACTCGCTGTCCAAGCTGCGGCCGGTGTTCGGCAAGGTCATCCTCGGGATGATGCTGGCCACCCTGATGATCCCGGCCACCGTGCTGGTCGTGCCCCAGTACCTCACCGTCCTGGACGTCCCGGTCTTCCAGCGCAATCTGGTCAACTCGCCCTGGGTGATCTGGCTCCCGTCGGTCACCAACGCCTTCAACATCTTCCTGCTGAAGCGGTTCTTCGACTCCATCCCGCGCGAACTCCTCGATGCCGCCGCCATCGACGGCGCGTCGCCCCTGCGCACCCTCCGGTCGATCGTCCTGCCGATCTCCCGGCCGATCCTCGGCGTCGTCTCCATCTTCGCCGTCGTCGGAGTGTGGAAGGACTTCCTCTGGCCGATGCTCACCCTGCCCGACCCGGGCAAGCAGACCCTGAACGTGGGCATCTACTCGCTGGCCAGCGGCGTACCCGAGAACGTGCTCATCGCCGCTCTCACCATCGCGTCGATCCCGACGCTGCTCATCTTCCTGCTCTTCCAGCGCAACATCATGGGCGGTCTCACCGCCGGCGGCCTCAAGGGGTAGACCCCTCCGGGACCGCGCCCGCCCGGCCGGAGTCCCGACCCGCCGCCTTCCCCTCAGCACTCCGCCGCCGGCCCTCCCGTCCTGCCCCGCTCACCGGGCCGGCGGCGGAGTACCACCTGCCCGAAAGGAACGTCACGTGGCAGCCAACCGTCCGTCCGAGGCCACCGCGAACTGGTGGCGAGACGCCGCCATCTACCAGATCTACGTACGCAGCTTCGCCGATGGCGACGGTGACGGCACCGGCGACCTCGCGGGGGTCCGGGCCAAGCTGCCCTACCTCGTCGAACTGGGCGTGAACGCACTCTGGTTCACCCCCTGGTACCTCTCGCCGCTCGCCGACGGCGGCTACGACGTGGCCGACTACCGCACCATCGATCCCGCGTTCGGCACCCTCGCCGAGGCCGAGAAGCTGATCGCCGAGGCCCGCGAACTGGGCATCCGCACCATCATCGACATCGTGCCCAACCACGTGTCCGACCAGCACGCGTGGTTCCGGGCCGCCCTCGAAGCCGGCTCCGGCAGCCCCGAGCGCGACCTCTTCCACTTCCGTACCGGCCGCGGCGACGACGGCGAGATCCCGCCCAACGACTGGGTCTCCGAATTCGGGGGCACGCCCTGGACCAGGCTGGACGACGGGGAGTGGTACCTCCATCTCTTCGCCACCGAGCAGCCCGACCTCAACTGGGCGCACCCGGCGGTCCGCCAGGAACACGAGGACGTACTGCGCTTCTGGTTCGAGCGCGGGGTGGCGGGCGTACGGATCGATTCGGCGGCCCTGCTCGCCAAGGACCCGGCCCTGCCCGACTTCGTCCGGGGCAGCGACCCGCACCCCTTCGTCGACCGCGACGAACTGCACGACATCTACCGCTCCTGGCGCGCCATAGCCGACGAGTTCGGCGGCGTCTTCGTCGGCGAGGTATGGCTCCCGGACAGCGAGCGCTTCGCCCGGTACCTGCGGGCCGACGAACTGCACACCGCCTTCAACTTCAACTTCCTCGCCTGCCCCTGGGACGCCGCGCTGCTGCGGACCGCGATCGACGACACGCTCGCCGAGCACGCCTCGGTCGGCGCACCGGCCACCTGGGTCCTGTGCAACCACGACGTGACCCGCACCGTCACCCGTTACGGCCGCAAGGAGACCGGGTTCGACTTCGCCGCGAAGACCTTCGGCACCCCCACGGACCTCGCCCTCGGCACCCGGCGCGCCCGCGCGGCCGCACTCCTCTCGCTGGCCCTGCCCGGCGCGGCCTACCTCTACCAGGGCGAGGAACTCGGACTGCCGGAGGCCGACATCCCGCTGGACCGCATCCAGGACCCGATGCACTTCCGCAAGGGCGGCACCGACCCGGGACGCGACGGCTGCCGGGTACCACTGCCCTGGTCGGCGCAGGAGCCGTACGCCGGATTCGGCGCCACCACCGCCCCCTGGCTCCCGCAGCCGGCCGGCTGGGCCGCGTACGCGGCCGACCTCCAGGCCGACGACCCCGAGTCGATGCTCAGCCTGTACCGCGAGGCGCTGCGGCTGCGGCGGACCGAACCGGGGTTCGACACGGCGGGTGAGCCCGGGATACACCGGCTGACCTGGCTGGACGCGGGGCCGGGAGTGCTCGTCTTCGCCCGGACCGAAGGTCTCCTCTGCGTGGTCAATCTGGCCCCCGAGGCCGCCGGACTGCCCGCGCACACCGAGGTCCTCCTGGCCAGTGGCCCACTCGACCCTGCGGGGAGGCTGCCGCAGGACACCGCGGTCTGGCTGCGGGCCTGACGGTCCGGCCGAAGACCCACCTGCCGACGGACCCGGCCGTGTACGGCGCACGGCCGGGTCCGGCAGGATCGCGGGGGAGCGGGGGCTGCGGCAGAGTGGGGCATATGGACGCTCCGAACGATCTGAATGCCCTGGCCGACGAACACCTGGCCGCGGCCCGTACCTCCCCGCACGGCCGCAGTGCCCACCTCCTGCTCCACGAGGACCCGCTGCGCCAGACCGTCATCGCGCTGGCCTCGGGCCGCGCCCTCGACGAGCACAACGCACCGCCCGCGGCCTCCCTCCAGGTACTGCGCGGCTCGGTGCGGCTCACGGCCGCGTCCGGTGACGTGGAACTGGCCGCCGGACTCCTGCATCCCATCCCCCAGGAGCGGCACGGGCTGCTCGCGCTGGAGGACGCCGTGGTGCTGCTGACCGCGGTCAACGACTGACGGCCGCCGCCGGTCCGGCCCGCACCGGCCGTCGCGCGATCTCCCCGAACCTCTTGTGGGAGCGCTCTCACGTTCGGCAGGATGAGGCGGTGACCCTCCTCCCCGGCCCACGGGCCTACCGATCCGACGACCGCGCCGCCCTCGCCGACATCTGCGTGAGGACGGCCGACAACGGCGGCGACTCCCGGCACCTGTACCCGGACCCGGAACTGATGCCGTCGATCTTCGCCGCGCCGTACGCGTACCTCGAACCCGACCTGGCCTTCGTCATCGACGACGGCACGGGCCGGGCGGTCGGCTACATCCTCGGGACGGCCGACACGCCCCGCTTCGTGACGGAGTTCCGCACGCGCTGGCTGCCCCTCGTCGAGGACCGGTACCCGCGGCCGGACGGTGAGGCGCAGAGCCCCAGCGACGAGATGATCGGCCTCCTGCACAACCCGGAGCGGATGGTCCTGCCCGAACTCGCGGACCACCCGGCCCACTTGCACATCGACCTGCTGCCCGACTGGCAGCGCAAGGGGTACGGGAGGGAGCTGATGCGCACGTTCCTCGCTGCCCTGAACGCCAAGGGTGTCAAGGGCGTTCACCTGTCCATGCTCACGGCGAACACCCCGGCCAGGGCCTTCTACGACCGGCTCGGCTTCGCCGAGGTCGAGGTCCCGGACCCGGGCCCGGTCAGCTACCTGGTGCGCTCCACGGCGGCGGACCTGTAGTCCGTCCCAGGTGCCGCGGGTGCCACGGGGTTTCGCTGGGCAGGTAGTCCTGGACGAGCCCCCCCCGACGGGGGCGGGCATGGCGTGGCGAGAGGCGTGTGACGTGAGCGAGCAGACCGTGTGGCAGTTCTCCGACGACCGTGGGCAGGTGGCGACGGCCGGGCGGCGCCCGGCCCGGGTACTCGCCTACGTCCAGGCCGGTGCGACCTTATGGGACCACGGCATCCGCCCGAGCGGGATATTCGGCTCGGGGCACGACGACCCCGCCGTGCCGGACGCGGCGAAGACGGGATCGCTGCCCCTGGCCGACATCGCCTACGCCGGAGCCGGCACCACGCTGGACGTGGACGCGCTGCTGAGCGGAGAACCGGACCTCGTGGTCGCCGTCAGCTACGGCGGCGGCCAGGTCTACGGCCTCGATCCGGAAACGGCCAAGCACCTGGAGGGGCACGTCCCGGTCGTCGTCATCGACGTGGGCCAGGCGCGCACCCTCGCCGAGATCGGTGACCGGTTCGCCGAGCTGGCACGCTCGCTCGGCGCCGAGGAGCCCGCGGCGGCCACGCAGGAGCTGGACGCGGCCCGGGCACGGCTGCGCGCACTCACCGCGGGGCCGGACAGGGCGCGGGTCCTCGCGCTGTCCCCGGCCGGCCAGGAGCAGGCGCACCTGGCCCGCCCCCGCATGTGGCCCGAGCTGCGGGTGCTCGCCGAACTCGGCGTCGGTCTGGTGGAACCCGCCGAGGGGCCCGGCGCCAACTGGTCGACGGTCGGCTGGGGGCAGGCCGCCGCGCTGCGTCCGGCCGTCGTGCTCGCCGACATCCGGGCCAACGCCACTCCGCTCGGCGAGCTCCGGACCAACGAGCACTGGGCGTCGGTCGAGCGCTCCGCGCGGATCGTGCCCTGGAACCCCGAGCCGGTGTGCAGCGCGCACGCCCACGCGCGGTTCCTGGCGCTCGTGGCCGACGCGCTGGAGGCGTAACCGAGGATGCGGGGCGCACCCGGGCCGGCCTCGCCGTTCACAGCGCCGGGCCCTGCGCGGCCGTGCACGCTCGCGCGGGCCGCCCCGCTGGACCTCGACGCGATCGCGGGCGCTCCGCCCCCGCTGCGGACCCGAGCGCTCCGGACACGGCAGGATCGGGCTCAACGCGTTCGCGGGCGGTGACCTCTGCCCGGACGCCCACGCCACCGCACAACAGGAGACCCCACCTTCATGCTCGACAGATTCGACCTGCTGGTCATCGGCGAATGCGTCGCCGACATCGTCCGGTCGCCGGACGCGGCCGACCGGGTCCACCCGGGAGGCAGCCCGGCCAATGTCGCGTACGGCCTGGCCAGGCTCGGACACGGTGCGACGCTGCTCACCCAGCTCGGGGCGGACGAGAACGGGCGGCTGATCCGCGACCACCTGACCGGAGCCGGGGTCGACGTCCGCACGGACGGCTCCGCCGCCCCCACCCCGTCCGCCGTCGTGGCCCTGGACGGCATCGGCCGGGCCGCGTACACCTTCGAGATCACCTGGACGCTCGGCGCGGTCTCGCTGGACAGGGCGCCGCAGCACCTCCACACCGGGTCGATCGCGGCGGTGATGGAGCCGGGTGCGGCCACCGTCGTCGCGGCCGTCGAATCGCTGCGGACGGGGGCGACCGTCAGCTACGACCCCAATGTGCGGCCGGCGCTGATGGGGGACCACGAGGCCGCCGTGCGCAGAGCCGAGCGCTGTGTCGCCCTCAGCGACGTGGTCAAGGCCAGCGACGAGGACCTGGAGTGGCTGTATCCGGGCCAGGACCCGGTGAAGGCCGCCGAGCGGTGGCTCGCCACCGGCCCGGCCGTCGTCCTCGTCACCCGGGGCGGGGACGGAGCATGTGCGGTCCTGCCCGGGGGGCCGGTGACCGTCGATGCGCTCCCGGTCGAGGTCGTCGACACGGTGGGGGCGGGTGACGCGTTCATGTCCGGCACCCTGCACGCACTCGCGGCACACGGACTGCTCGGCGCCTCCGGCCGGGAACGACTGCGCGCGGTGGACCGGGCCACGATGAGGGACGTCCTGCGGCACGCGGCTGCGTCGGCGGCGGTCACCGTCGGCCGGGCGGGCGCCAACCCGCCCGACGGGACCGAACTGGACGCGGCACTGAGCCGGATGTGAACCGGGCGGTGCCCCCGTCACCCCCCACGGGAACGGCGGCACCGCCCTCGTACCGACGAGGAGATGCTGGAGCGGTGGCTCCGGAGATGCTGCCCATTCCTCACCGCCCAGCCGTCACCGGCACGGCACTGTTGTACCCGCCGTCCGTTACTCGGGCGTTACAGGGCCGCCCCGCCGCCACAGCCCTCAGGCCGGTGACGCCAGATGCGGTGTGCTGTCGTCGTCGAGGAACTCGACCACGGCCAGGGCGAACAGGGCGCACAGGGCGATCCACACCGTGACGAGGCCCGTCGGCCGGTCCCACGCCACCAGCACCGCGACGGCCACCACGACGACCGTCCAGTTCAGCGGCCGCCTGGCCCGGTGCACCCACCGGCCGACCGGACCGCCGGTGACTCCGGCCGCATCCCGTACGGCTCCGATGCCACCGCTCCACATCGCCTTGACCCGGGTCGCGGCGCGGCCCTCGCCGGTGAGCCAGGCGGCGAGCGCCACCACGACGCCGACGGTCACCACCAGCCGGACCCCGGCACGCAGATAGCCGGCCAGGGCGTCGAAGACCGAGCCTGCCGCCGGCTGCGAGACGTCCCCCGGAAGGCTGTCGAGATAGAAGGCGCGTCCGGCCCACAGACCGATCCCGAGCAGTGCGGCACCCGCCGCGACCGCGAGCGCCGCGGTGACCAGGGCCCGCCGGCGTCGAACCGCGAGCAGCACCCCGCCCGCCGCCACCACCACAGTGACCACGGGAAGCCAGAATCCGAGGAGTTCGAGCGCCCGGAAACCCCGCTTGGCCTTGCCGACCGAGTCGGAGGTCAGGATCGTGAAGTCGGTGTGGATCTCCGGGATCTTCCCGGCGACCGCCAGGCCGCGGTCGACGAGGCGCTGCTTCACCCGGTCGATGACCGGGGCGAGGTCCAGGGTGACGGTGTCGTCGGTCAGCTTCACCGCGCCGCCGCCCTCGCCGGTCAGCGCCTTCACGACGGAGGCGTGGGCGGACCTGTTGAGGTTGCTCCACACCCGCTCGAACTCGTCGCTGGTCACGAACCTCTCCACGGCCCCGTGGACGAAGTTCGTGACGCCCGCGGTGAGCGGATCGCCGAGCCTGCGCAGCGCCTTGTCCACCACGGGCCGGTCGGCCGGAGCGACGTCCGCGAGCAGCGCGTCGATGTCCAGATGGGCCATGACGGCATCGGTGACGCGGGTGGTCACCGCCGCCTGCACATCGGGATCGGAGGCCAGCGGCTCCATCATCCCCACATAGCGGTCCGTGTCCCCGGCGACGTCGCTCGCCCAGCTCGACACGATGCTCAACGGGGTGAGCACAGCCGCCACCAGGATCAACAGGGCAGCGAAGAAGGAGCGCAGGCGCGGCCGGGAGCGGGCGGGGGCCTGGATCTCCAGCTGCGCCACCCGGGCGCGCAGGGCTTCCAGTTCGGCGTGCTCGTCCGGTGCGGGCGACTGACCGGGGTGGCGTTCCATGAACCAAGGGGATGTCCTGGTCGGCCGCACAGCGCGGCGGGTTGCTGCATACGGGTGACGGGCGGTCGCCGGGGCAGTGGAGCCGGTGACGCGGCCGGGCAGGGGAGAATCGATTTTGGGCGCCGGTTATGGGGTGTCCTGGACGTTTTCTGATCGTTCCCGCTTGTATGACCACCATTCTCAACAGCGCCGGCCCCTCGGGAGCCGGAACCCGGCCGTTCTCCGGCCTGCTCTCCACCGTGCTCCTCGGTCCGGACGCCCGCCGCGAGCACGGGTTCTGGCGTCGGCTCGTCGCCACCGAGCCGTTCCGCCGCCCCGTCAGCCCCGCTTCCGGCCCCACCTCCGACGAGCGGCTCGCCCTCGCCCACGCGCGGCTTCGCGCGCTCAACGGCGCACTGGACAGCGCCGCCCGCCCGGCCGCCGACCCACGCGCCCTGGCCGCTCTGCACGAATGGCTCGCCCCGGTGGACCCGGCGCTCGCCACGGTCGCGGGCATCCACTACAACCTCTTCCTCGGCAGCCTCCTCGACCACGACGCCGACAGCCCACGCGATCTGTCGGACTATCTCCAGCTGCGGCGGATCGGCACCTTCCTCTGCACGGAGGTGGCCCACGGCAATGACGCGGCCGCCGTCGAGACGACCGCCACCTACGATCCCAGCCGGGACGGGTTCGTGCTGCACACCCCGCACGCAGGCGCCCAGAAGTTCATGCCCAACACCAGCCCGGCCGGCGGCCCCAAGTCGGGACTCGTCGCCGCCCGGCTGCTCGTCGACGGCGTGGACCAGGGGGTCTTCCTGCTGCTGGTGCCGCTCACGGACGCCTCCCGGGCCCTGCCCGGGATCCGGGTGCGCCGGCTCCCCGCACGGATGGGCAGTCCGGTCGACCACTGCCTGACCTCCTTCGACCAGGTCTTCGTGGACCGCGGGGCGCTGCTCGGCGGCGCCCAGGGGCGGGTCGGCGGCGACGGGGTGTTCCGCAGCGACACCGAGGGGCGCCGACGACGCTTCCTCGCTTCGATCGGACGGGTCACCACGGGCCGGATCTGTATGAGCGCCAGTGCGGTGGGCTCGGCCCGCGTCACGCTGGCCATCGCCGTCCGCTACGGGGGCCACCGCTTCGTCTCGGGGAGCCGCTCGGCGCCGCCGGTGCCGGTGATCGCCCACCGCAGCCACCACGGCCCGCTCGCCGAGGCCATGGCCGCCGTCTTCGCGATGAGCCTGCTGCACCGGCGCGTCCTGGACCGCTGGGAACGGGCTGCGGCGCGGCCTCCCGCGGAGCGGGAGACCGCCGAGCGGCTGGTCGACATCGCCAAGGGATGGATCACCTGGCAGGCCCGGTCGGTGATCGTCGAGTGCCGGGAGCGGTGCGGTGCCCAGGGGCTGCTGGAGAACAACGGGATGACCGAACTCGTCACCGGGATCGAGGGCGCCATCACCGCCGAGGGCGACAACCTGGCCATCCACTCCCGGGCGGCCGCCGGACTGCTCTTCGACGCGGCACGGGCGACAGCGCAGGAGGAACCGGCCGCAGGTCGGGCGAGCGGTGACCTCACCGATCTGCGGTTCCTCGTCCGGCTCCTGGCTCTGGTGGAGCGGATCTGGTTCGACCGGGCGGCCGCACGGATGGCACGGGTGCCGCACGGCGGCCCGCTGGAGCGCTGGAACGCGGCCTCCGGGCCCGCACTGCGGGGGGTCGAGGCCCATGCGGTCCGGCAGGCGGCCCTCGCGTACGAGAGCGCGCTCGCGGCTCTGCCTCCCGGTGAGGACCGCGAGCGTCTTGACGAACTGGCCCGGCTGTTCGCGCTGCGCCGGGTCGCGCGCCACAGCGGGGACCTGCTGGCCGCCGGCCACCTGACCGCCGGCCAGGTCGACGGGCTGACCGACGCCGTCGAGCGGCTCGTCGCCGCCGTGAGCGGTCATCTGCCGGAACTGGCCGAGTCCTTCGCGCTGCCCGGGGAACTGCTCGCCGACTGGCCCATCGCGGGAGCCCGCTATACGGACGCGTACGACGACCCGGGCGCGTCCTGGCACACGGCCCCGGCCGGAGAACCCGCCGGGGGCCAGCGATGACGGGCACACCGCGAGAGGAGACCGCCGTGCTGCCGCGCCGGGCGGCGGACACGGTGCGCGGTCTGGGCGTCCGGTTCGTCCTGCTGGCCTTCTGGGGGACCCCGGCCGTGCTCTCACGGTGGTGCGGGGGAGAGCGCGGCCACGCAGGCGAATCGGTTCGCCGCAAGGTGTAGCCGGAGAGGCGCTGCGCGGTCGCGCCGGCGCCGGGGCGGTGCACGGCACCGCTCCGGCGCCCGCGGCGGCAGGCCCGTGTCAGCCGGCCGCACCGCCGCTGAGCTGCGCGGAGGGCCGTGGTAGCGTGCCCGGAGCCAGTCGAACTCCACGTAGGGGTCAGGGAATCCGGTGCGAATCCGGAACTGACGCGCAGCGGTGAGGGGGACGGGCGGGGCCACGGCCACTGGGAGACCCACGGTTTCCCGGGAAGGCGTCCCGTCCGCGCGAACCCGAGTCCGAAGACCTGCTGGCACCCGCGGTCCGGTACCGGGCCGCGGAACTCCGTACACCGGGCCCCGCGCATGGGCCCAGAGACGCCGAGGTACTCCGTGCCGCCCATAGCCGGCCCCGCCCGCTCCGCCGCCCTGCTCACCGCCGCACTGATCCTGCTGACCGCCTGCGGCGGCGGCACGGACAGCTCCGCCGCCAAGTCCGGCGGAGGCGAAGGCTATCCGGTGATCCTGAAGAACTGCGGACGGACCGTCACCGTGGACGCGGCGCCGAAGCGCGCCGTGCCGGTCGACCAGGGATCGACCGAGATCCTGCTCTCGCTCGGCCTCGCCGACCGGCTGGCCGCCACGGCCACCTGGACCGATCCGGTACTGAAGGGCCTGGAGAAGGCCAACGCGGGTGTCCCGAGGATCTCCGACAACCGCCCCTCGTCGGAGAAGGTCCTTGACCAGGAGCCCGACTTCGTCAGCGCCTCCTTCGAATCGACCCTCGCCAAGGGCGGTGTCGCCCCCCGCGAGCAGTTCGAGAAGCTCGGCGTCCCCACCTACGTCTCGCCCGCCGACTGCACCGCCAAGGACAACAGCAAGGACGGCGACGGGGTCCGCACCGGCGCCCTGACCATGGACAGCGTCTACGCCGAAGTACGCGACCTGGCCCAGGTGTTCGGTGTACCGGAGCGCGGTGAGAAGCTCGTCGCCGGGCTGCGCGCCCGGGTGCGGAAGGCGACGAGCGGCATCGACGCCTCCGGGGCCACGCTGCTGTACTGGTTCGCCAACTCCGAGGCCCCGTACCTGGCAGGCTGCTGCGGTGCGCCCGGCATCATCACCCGGGAGCTCGGCGCGAAGAACGCCTTCGACGACACGCACGAGGAATGGCCGCAGATCAACTGGGAAACGGTCGCCGACCGCAACCCGGACGTGCTGGTCATCGGCGACCTGACCCGCAAGTCGCAGACCGCCGAGAGCGCCGCCAAGAAGATCGCCTTCCTGGAGTCCAACCCCGTCACGAAGAACATGGACGCCGTCCGGCACAAGCGTTACGTACTGCTCAGCGGCCAGGCGATGAACCCGACCATCCGGACCGTCGAAGGCGTGGAGCGCGTGGCCGCCGGCCTGCGCACCTTCGGGCTCGCCGGGTGACGGACACCGAACAGGCCGCGGCCGCGCGCGAGGACACGGCCGCGCCCGCCGGGCCCCGCGTCCGGGGTATCCGCGAAGGACTCCTGTGGGCGGGCGGACTCGTGCTGCTCGCCCTGTCCGTCGCCGTCGCCGTCACCATCGGCCCGGCCCGGATCTCCGTCGCCGACGTCTGGTCCGCGGTCGCCTCCCACCTCGGAGCGGGCGACTCGCGGATCAGCCCGATCCGCGACGGCATCATCTGGAACCTGCGCATGCCCCGCACCCTGCTCGCCGCCGTCTGCGGTGCGGGGCTCGCGGTCTGCGGCACCGTCATGCAGTCGCTGCTGCGCAACCCGCTCGCCGACCCGTTCGTCCTCGGGGTCTCCTCCGGGGCCTCGACCGGCGCGGTCGTGGTCGTTGTCCTCGGCGTCGGCGGGGGAGCGGTCTCCCTCTCGGCCGGGGCGTTCATCGGGGCGTTGTGTTCCTTCGCCCTGGTCATGCTGCTCAGCCACACCCTCGGCGGCAGCACCGACCGGGTCGTCCTGTCGGGGGTCGCGGCCATGCAGCTCTTCTCCGCGCTCACCTCCTTCGTCGTGATGACCGCCGCCGACGCCGAACAGACCCGCGGGGTGCTGTTCTGGCTGCTGGGCTCGCTCGGCGGCGTCGGATGGGGCGATGTGTGGATCTGCTCCGCCGTGCTCGCCGTGACGCTGCTGATCTGCCTCGGCCACGCCCGCACGCTCGACGCCTTCGCCTTCGGCCAGGACGCGGCAGCGGCCCTCGGCGTCCACGTCGGCCGTACCCGGATCGTCCTGTTGTGCACGACCGCGTTGCTGACCGCCGCACTCGTGAGTTCGGCCGGTGCCATCGGGTTCGTCGGACTGGTGCTGCCGCACGCGGCCCGTGCGCTGACCGGTTCGGGACACCGCAGGCTGCTGCCGGTCACCGCGCTTGCCGGGGCCGTCTTCCTGGTCTGGGTCGACACGCTCGCCCGGACCGTACTCGACCCGCAGGAGGTTCCGGTGGGCGTCGTCACCGCACTGATCGGGGTGCCCGCCTTCGTGCTGGTGCTCCACCGCACACGGCGGTCCCCGTGACCGGGACCGTCCCCGGCGGCCTGCGGGCCGGCCGGGTCAGCAGGGAGGCGGGCGGCCGTCTCATCCTCGACGGTGTGTCGATCGCCCCGCCGCCCGGCGCCACCGTCGGGCTGATCGGCCCCAACGGCTCCGGGAAGTCCACCCTGCTGCGGATCCTGGCGGGAGTCCTCGCCCCGGACGCGGGCGTGGTCACCCTCGACGACGAACCGCTGGCCGCCCTCGGCCGCCGCACCGTGGCCCGACGCCTTGCGGTGGTCGACCAGCACGCGGTCACCCAGGTCGAGCTGAGCGTCGTGGACGTCGTACGCCTGGGCCGCATCCCGCACCGGCGCGCCTGGTCGGCGCCGACCGCTGCGGACGAGAGCGCGGTGCGGGAGGCCCTGGAGCGGACCGGTCTCGCCGCACGCCGGGACCAGTCGTGGCACACGCTCTCCGGCGGTGAGCGCCAGCGGGTGCAGATCGCCCGCGCGCTGGCCCAGCAGCCACAGGAACTCCTGCTCGACGAACCGACCAACCACCTGGACATTCAGCACCAGCTGGAACTGCTTTCCCTGGTCACCTCGTTGCCCCTGACCGCTGTCGTCGCTCTGCACGACCTGAACCTGGCCGCTATGTTCTGCGACCGGATCGTGGTCATGAACGGCGGGCGCGTGGTCGCGGGCGGCACCCCGGCGGAAGTGATCACGGAGGAGCTCATCGCCGACGTCTACCGGGTGCGGGCAGTGGTGACACCGGACGGCCCGCAGGGGCGTCCCTCGGTGCGCTTCCGGCCGGAGCGGTCCTGAGCGCACGCTGCGTGCCCGGCTCCGCGCGGCGGCCGTGGTGCGCTCCGAGCCGTGGAACGCAAGGGACGGACCCCCGTGCGGGGCCCGCCCCTCGCTGGTGCGGTACGGCCGTGCGGCGCGGTACGCGGGGGGTCAGCGGCGCCGCCCCTTACCGAATTCACCGCCCATGTCCTTGTCGCCCATGTCCTTGCCGCTCTTGGTGGTGCCGTCCGCGTAGTCGATCTGCTCCTTGCGCAGTTCGGCGGAGACTTCCTTCTGCTCGGTCACCTTCTTCGTTTCCATCCGCACCCGCTCGACCGGCACGGTCTCCTTGCGCATCGTGGCGCGTTCGGCGTGCAGGGTGACCTCCACGTCCTGCTCGGTGATGTCGGTCCGGCCGGCCGCCTTCTCACCCGGCCGGAGCGGTTCACGGACCACGCGCACCTCTTCGTGCGACACCGGCACGGTCCTGGTGACGTTCTCGGTGACGACGTACTTGTGCAGGCGGGCCTTGCCGCTCTCGTATTCCTCGGTGCCGATGTGGAGCTGTTCCTCGGAGCGGATCAGCTCCTCCTTGCCGCCGAGGTCGGCTGCCGAGCGTTCGGCGCCCGCGCCGGCTCCGACCAGCGGACGGGACGTGCCCGAGGTCTCGGTGTCGCGGTGCCTGCCCGTCCCGGTCCCGGTTCCCGCACCGGCCATGCCGGCCGATGTGGTCCGGTCGGCCGTGCGCCCCGTGCCCGCGGCGCCCATGGCCCCGGCCCCGGCTGCCGCTCCGGCTCCTGCTCCGGCCGCTCCCATGGTGCCTGTACCGGTCGTGGTCGGTGCGTCGGCGCTCGTGGTGCCGCCGGCCCCCGCGCGGTCGCCGAGATTGGCCTTGGTGTTCCGGCTCAGGCCGTAGTGCCGGTAGAGCTCCTCCTCCTCGGAGACGGACAGATGGGCGTCCGCGTCCACCCGCGGGGCTTCCTTGACCCGGTCCTTCGGATGCGAGATGTGCAGGTCGGAGCCCACGCGACGGGCTCCGGCGAGAGGCACGAAACTCTCCTTCATACCGAACAGGCCGGTCTTCACCGTGATCCAGTCCGGTCGGCCGGTGTTGTCGTCGACATACACCCGCCCCACGTTGCCGATCTTCTCGCCCTCGGTGTCGTACACCGTCAGGCCGTCGAGCTCTCCGGAATCCGTGAAACCGTCAGCGGCTCCCATGACCGATTCCTCCTCGCCCGGGCGCGTCCTGTGGGTGGGTCCAGCAGGGGAGGCGCGTCCGGATTCCATCGCGCCTCACCCGGATGGACGCTGCAACCGCCCGGCCGTCGGAGCCCGGGGGCCGCACCCGCCCCACGTCGGTGCAGGCCCCGTGCGATGCCACTGCGGGGCCGCCCGCCCGATTAGGCCAATCGGGTGACGGGTGAAAGGGCGACCGGGCCGTGCACGCCGCCGCGCGTCTCCCTCCTCCGCCGGTCTCCCTCCTCCGCCGTCTCCCTCCTCCGGCTGCGGGCGGACGCCGCGCCGGCCGGCGCGGATGCGCTCCGCCGGTGCCGTGCTACGGGTGCCCGTCGTGCGGCGTGTCGACGAGGCGGCTGTCCGACCGGCCGGTGGCAGACGTCCCGTCGGGCGGCACGCTGACGAAGCGGCCGCCGGACCGGCCCGTGGCGGGTGCGGGGGCGACTCGCCGCCGGCCCCTCCTGTGTGTCCTTCCCGCATGTCCGTCGGGCGGGCCGGCGGTCCGAGGCGTTCGCATGCCGTGCGCCTCGGGCCGGGCGGCCTTCGTCGGTGGCCGGAGTCGGTGGCAGGAGCCGGTGGGACAGGTGGTGCGGGCCCGGTTCTCTGCGGGCGCCCGACCGGGGAGCGAACCGGCTCCGCACGATGCCCACCGCGACCGTCCCATTCCCGGTCACGGGCCTGCCCGCCCCCTTGCTCCCTCCTGAGCAGGCAGTTCCCGCCGCGGAGCGAATTTCCGGGAAACCCTTGACACCCGCTGGACCCAGCCGCATTCTTTCGCCAGAAATCGCAACGGCGTTGCGATTTCCGCACCGACAGACGAACGATGTGGACGAAGGAGGCCCGGCCCCATGGCTGAGCACGGCACGGACACCACCCCCCAGGCACCGGCCGGACAGCAGGCCCCCGGCGTCCTGCAGACCGTGGACCGCGCCCTGCTCGTCCTGCTCACCTTCACCGAGCAGCGGCCCGAGTGGGGGGTCAGCGAACTGGCCCGCCACCACGGTTGGGACAAGGCCGTCGTCCAGCGCCTGCTCACCACCCTGAGCGCGCGCGGGTTCCTGCTCTGCGACGACAACAGCCGCCGCTACCGCCCCGGTCCCGCCCTGTCGCGGCTGGCCCGGGTCAGTGAGCACAGCGGAGTGCTGTCCTCGATCTCCCGGCCGATACTCGCCCGGCTGCTCCGCGAGACCGGCGAGAGCGTCGTCCTTAACGTCCCGCACGGCGGCAGCTACCGCTGCGAAGCCGCCGTCGACGGCACCGGACCGGTCCGCTACACCGCGATCATCGGCGCGGTCATGCCCGGCCACGCCGGCGCGTCCGGTCACACCCTCTTCGCGTACCACCCCGAACGCGAGATCCGGCAGATGTTCGGCGCCGCCGGACTGACCCGCTTCAACGACCGCACCATCACGGACCTGGACGCCCTGCTCGCCTGCTACGCGCAGGTCCGTGCCGACGGCTACTGCATCAGCCACGGCGAGTACGACGAAGCCGTGACCGCGGTCTCCGCCCCTGTCTTCCAGGGCGACGGCGTCCCTGCCTCCCTCACGGTCATCGGCCCCTCCCACCGCGTGGACCGGGCCGCCGACACCCTCGTGACGCAGGTACGCGCCGGAGCGGCGGAGATCACCGCCGCCCTCGGCGGCTGACCTCACGCCCCGACCTCGCACGCACCGGGGGACCCCCGATTTCTCCCGCGCACGTACCGGGGGACACGGACACCCCGACCCCTCCCAGCCCTGCTCACCGAAGGGGGTGCCTCATGGCGCACCACGTCTCCGCGCCGCACCCTGCCCCACCGTCGGCCGGTCCCGACGAGCCCCGGTCCCACCCGAGGGTGATGGAACCCGTCCTGCTGGTCATCCTGGTGGTGCTCTCCGCCGTGGGAGCCGTCATCGGCATCGACCTGGTTTCCAAACTGGGCATCTCCGCCAACACCTCGGTGGTCGGCGCACTCGTCGCGATGCTCATCGGGCGCATCCCTCTGGGCTTCCTGCGCCGGATGCGTTCCGTACACCGGCAGAACCTCGCCCAGAGCGCCATCTCCGCCGCGACCTTCGCCTCGGCCAACGCCCTGCTCACGTCCGTCGCCGTGCCGTACGTCTTCGGCCGCAAGGACCTGGTCTGGCCCATGCTCGCCGGTGCGTCCATCGGCCTCGTCGTGGACGCCTGGGTCCTCTACCGGGCCTTCGGTTCCCGGCTGCTGCCCGCCGACGCCGCCTGGCCGCCCGGCACCGCCGCCGCGGAGACGATCAAGGCCGGCGACCGGGGAGGACGCCGCGCCCTGATCCTGGCCGGCGGCACCGTGGTCGGGCTCGCCGGGACGCTCTTCAGCCTGCCGCTCTCCGCCGCAGGTGTGGCCTTCCTCGGCAACGTCTGGGCGCTGATGATGTTCGGCATCGGCCTGATGCTGCGCCAGTACAGCCCCGACGTCTTCCACACCGATCTCGGCGCCGGCTACATCCCGCACGGCGTCATGGTCGGCGCGGGCATCGTCGCCCTCGGCCAGGCCGTCCATCTGCTGATGGGCCGACGCGAACGCAAGCGGAAAGAGGCCGCAGCACAGGCCACGAGCGTCGCGACCGTCCAGGACACGGACCCGACCACCGCCCACACCGTCGACGAGAGGGCCCTGCGGCTCTCCCTGATCCGAGGCTTCGCGCTCTTCACCGGGGGAGCGGCCCTCCTCGCCGTCCTCGGCGGACTCATCGGCGACATGAGTCCCCTGGGCATCGTCGGCTGGGTGCTGTTCGCCGCGTTCGCCGCACTGGTCCACGAACTGATCGTCGGCCTCGCCGCCATGCAGTCCGGCTGGTTCCCGTCCTTCGCCGTCACCCTGATCTTCCTCATTCTGGGCCTCGCCATCGGCATCCCGTCGGTGCCCCTCGCCCTGCTGGTCGGGTACGTATCCGCCACCGGGCCCGCGTTCGCCGACATGGGCTACGACCTCAAGGCCGGCTGGCTGCTGCGGCGCGAGCACCGCCCCTGGGACCCCTTCGAGCGCGAGGGCCGCCGCCAGCAGTTCCTGGCCGCCCTCATCGGCTTCGCCGTGGCCCTCGTCGTCGTCGCCCTCGCCTGGCGCTCCTACTTCGGACAGGGACTCATCCCGCCCGTCGCCAAGGTGTACGCCGACACCATCAAGAGCGGGCTCAGCGACCCCGACGCCGTTCGCACCATGCTGATCTGGGCCATTCCCGGTGCCGCCATCCAACTGCTCGGCGGCACGCGCCGGCAGATGGGCGTCATGCTCGCCACCGGTCTGCTCATCCTCACCCCGCAGGCCTGCTGGCTCGTCCTCGGCGCGCTCGTCGTCCGGGTCGGCTACCGCAAGCTGCGCGGCCCCGCCGCCGACGAGGAGCTGAACCTGGTCGGTGCCGGACTGATCGCAGGCAGCTCGCTCGGCGACTCCGCCCAGATCCTCAAGACCTGATGCCACGGCGCCCCAGGCCCTCTGGACCCGGCGCCACACCACCCCCGAACCGCATCCCGCACCACCGCACCACTCAGCACCACCCGCATGGCAAGGAGAACCACCCCGTGGACATGTACAGCAGGCTCGAACCGCGCCCCGAGTACCTCAGCTTCGAACTCGCCCTGGCCGCCCGCAAGCTCGTCGAGGAGGTCATGCTCGTCAAGCGTGGCGAGCACGTCGTCCTCACAGGCGACACCAGCAGCGACCGCCGCGTCATCGAGGCCACCGCCCAGGCCGTCGCCGCAGCCGGCGCCC
This sequence comes from Streptomyces sp. NPDC048211, assembly GCF_043202315.1. NCBI lineage: Bacteria > Bacillati > Actinomycetota > Actinomycetes > Kitasatosporales > Streptomycetaceae > Streptomyces > Streptomyces sp. NPDC048211. Next base: position 505,256 of record NZ_JBIDAD010000003.1, on the reverse strand, counting down.
ACCCCGTGGTCGTCTGGTACGAGACGCTGCCCGGCGCCTCCATGGAGCCGCCCCGGCCCGTCGCCGGAGCCATCGCCGACGCCGACGTGTGGATCGAGTTCGCCGTCTCGTACCTGATGCACTCCGACGCCTTCCGCGCCGCCATGGCCAACGGCTGCCGCTACACCAACCTGACCGCGATGGACGTCCAGATGCTGGTCGCCACCGTCGGCCGTCCGGACTTCCAGGGCGTCATCCGCCTCGGCAAGGCGCTCGTCGCGCTCCTGGAGGCCGCGGACGAGGTCCGGATCACCTCCGCCAACGGCACCGACCTGGTCGGCCGCAACGGTGACCGGCCGATCAACCTGCGCGGCAAGCCCGCCGAGAAGCCCGGCGAGACCGTGATGCTCTCCGGCCAGATCTCCTGGAACCCCCTGGAGGAGACCCAGGACGGCGTGCTCGTCTTCGACGGGGCCCTGTGGCCGCCGGACGAGATCGGCCTGCTGCGCTCCCCGGTCCGCTGCACCGTCGAGAAGGGTGTCGTCACCAAGATCGAGGGCGACGCCGACGCGGACACCTTCCGTCGCTGGATGGAGTCCTTCGACGACCCGAACATGTTCCGCGTCGCCCACTGGTCGCTCGGCTTCAACCCCGGCGTCCTCGCCCCCACCGGCCGCATCGTCGAGGACGAGCGCGTCTTCGGCTGCGTGGAACTCGGCATCGGCACCAAGGGTGCCTGGATCGGCGGCGAGCCGTGGGTCGCCGCCGCCCACACCGACGGCAGCGTTCTCGGCCCGTCCATCTACCTGGACGGCGTCGCCATCGAGGAGAACGGGCGCTACGTGCACCCCGAACTCGTCGAGATCTGCCGCGACCTGGGCGTCGCCGGCTACTGAGCCGACCGCCGGACGGGCCCGCCCTTCCCGGTGCGGGTCCGCACCCCTCCCGTACGGGCCGGCACCTCCTCCATGCGGGGCCCGCACCTTCCCGGTGCGGCTCCGCACCCTTCCGTACGGCCCCGCACGTTCTCCATGCGGGCCGCACCCTCCGTACGGGCCCGCACTCGCCGCGTGCGGGCCCGTCCGGCACCCGCGAAACCGCACCGAGACGCGCAAGGAGCGCCCATGACCACCCCCGCCCCCGTCTCCTACCGCCATGGCGGCCTGGTCTGCACCGACCACACCCTCGACGTGCCGCTCGACCACCGCGCTCCGGACGGCGCCGCCATCGGTCTGTTCGCCCGCGAGGTCGTCGCCGAGGGCCGCGAGCACGAAGACCTGCCCCGGCTCCTGTGGCTCCAGGGTGGTCCGGGCGGCCGTGCCGAGCGCCCCAACGCCGCGGGCGCCTGGCTGCGCCGCGCCCTCGCCGACTACCGCGTCGTCCTCATGGACCAGCGCGGCACCGGCCGTTCCACCCCGGCCGACCGGGTCACCCTGGCCCGCTTCGGTACGGACTCCGAAGCCGCCGCCGGCCATCTCGCGCACTTCCGCGCCGACTCGATCGTCCGCGACGCCGAACGCCTGCGCCGCCACCTCCAGGGCGACCTGCCCTGGAGCGTCCTCGGCCAGAGCTTCGGCGGATTCTCCACCCTCACCTATCTCTCCCTAGCCCCCGAAGGCCTCACCCAGGCCTACATCACCGGCGGGCTGCCGACGCTCACCGGTCACGCCGACGACGTCTACCGCGCCGCCTACGCCCGCACCCTCGCCCACAACGAGCGCTTCTTCGCGCGCTATCCGGGCGACCAGGTCCTCGCCGACGCGGTCGCCGCACACCTGGACACGCACGACGTCCGCATGCCGACCGGCGAACGCCTCACCGTGCGCCGCTTCCAGACTCTCGGCATCACGTTCGGCACCGCGGCCAAGTTCGACTCCCTGCACTACCTCCTGGAGACGGCGTTCACCGACGGCGCCGACGGTCCGGCGCTCACCGACACCTTCCTGCGCGGCGTCGACGCCGCCGTGTCCTTCGCCGAACGGCCCCTGTACGCCGCGCTGCACGAGCCGATCTACGCCCAGGGCGGCCGCCCCACCGCATGGTCCGCGCACCGGACCCGCCAGGAGTTCCCGGCCTTCGACGCCACCGCAGGCGGCCCTCTCCGCTTCACCGGCGAGATGGTCTACCCCTGGCAGTTCGAGGAGGATCCCGCGCTCGTCCCGCTGCGTGGCGCAGCCGAGGCGCTCGCCGCCCGTACCGACTGGCCCGCCCTCTACGACCTGGACCGGCTCGCAGCCAACGAGGTCCCCGTCGTCGCCGCCGTCTACCACGACGACATGTACGTCGACCGGGAGCACGCCCTGACCACCGCCGACGGTGTACGGGGACTGCGTACCTGGGTCACCGACGCCTACGCCCACGACGGCGTCCGGGCCGACGCCGCCGTACTGGACCGGCTGATCGCCATGGCGCGCGGCGAGGCCTGACCTCGCGCGGCGACGGCCGGGGCGCCCCGGAGGAGCCCTGACCCGGCACCTATGATCGACGGGTCCCATACGGCCACCGTCCTGCCGCACCACCGGGGGTATCCCATCCGTCCCGTAAGCATCCGGCTGCCCGAACAGCGCGGTGAACTGCTGGCCAGGCGTGAGGAAGGCCGGGAGCTGCACCATCTCGTGTGGCGGCTGGGGCCCGGCTGGCGGGTGTGCAGCAGTGCGGTGCTCGGCGGCGGTATCGGACCGCGTGACTGGATCCTCAACGCCCAGGTGCCCGGCGGCTATCCCCGGATGGACCCCGACCGTCACCTGGCCGAGATCGCCGAAGCCGAGCGGCTCAGCGGCCCCGGCGCCGGGCTGATGACGGCTGCCGATGTCACCGCGTACGCGGTCGCCGCCGACCAGGGTGTCACCGCGACCGCGACCTGCGGTCTCGGCGTACGGGGCTGGGCGGCGGCAGTGGCCGAGGGCAGCGCGGGACCGCAGCCGCCGGGGACGGTCAACATCGTCGTCACGCTGCCCGTGGCCCTCACCGACGCGGCACTCGTCAACGCCGTCGCCACCGCCACCGAGGCCAAGGTGCAGGCGCTGCTGGATGCCGGACTCGACTGTTCCGGCACTCCCACCGACTCCGTCTGCGTGGCGGCCCCCGCCCCCTCCCCGGACACCGGGGCCGGTGAGCCGTTCGCGGGTCCCCGCTCACGCTGGGGCGCCCGACTCGCCAGGGCCGTGCACGCTGCCGTCCTCGACGGCGCACTGCGGCAATCCTGAGCATCCGAAGGGCCGCGAGCCGGGTTCGGCGCGGCCGACGAAGGGAGCAACTCTCATGACCTCAGCAGTCGACGCAGTCCCCGGCCGGCCGGCCGTCGCCGTGCTCGGCACCGGAATCATGGGTTCGGGCATGGCCAGGAGCCTGCTCCGAGCCGGTCTCGACGTCCGCGTCTGGAACCGGACCCACGCCAAGGCGGCACCGCTCGCCGCCGACGGCGCCACCGTGGCGGAGACCGCGGCCGAAGCGGTACGCGGCGCCGACGTCGTCCTCACCGTGCTCAACGACAGCACCGCTGTCGCCGCCGCCCTCACTGCCGCGTCCGACGGACTGCACCGCGGGCAGGTCCTCCTGCAGAGCTCCACCGTCGGACCCGAGGCCACCGCCGATCTGGCCCAGCGCGCCGTGGACCTCGGCCTCGTCTACCTCGACGCACCGGTCTCCGGAACCAGGCAGCCCGCGGAACAGGGCACGCTGACCGTCTTCGTCTCCGGACCGTCCGCCGCCCGCGCGGTGACCGGACCGGTGCTCGACGCGATCGGGCAGCGCACCGTCTGGGTGGCGGAGGAACCGGGAGCCGCCTCGCGGCTCAAGCTCGTGGTCAACACCTGGGTGATCAACATGGTGGGCGGCGTCGCGGAATGCCTCAACCTCGCCGAGGGACTGGGCATTGATCCGCAGTCGTTCCTCGACGTCATGAAGGGCGGACCGCTCGACTCCGCCTACCTGCACGGCAAGTCCGCCGCGGTTCTGACCGGCGACCTCACCCCGAGCTTCGCCCTGTCCACGGCCCTCAAGGACACCCGGCTCATCCTCGAAGCGGCCCGGCACTCCGGCGTCCGGCTCGACCTGACGGAAGCGTCGGCCGCCCGCTTCGAGCGCGCCGAAGCGGCCGGGCACGGCGGCGAGGACATGATCGCCACCTACTACGCGGGCCGGGCCCCGGAGAAGGACGGCGACTGACCTCCGTCCTCCCGAGGGTGCCGGCGCGGAGCGAACGCTCCGGCACCCGGGGACCGCCCCGTGCGTCAGACGACCTGCACCTGGTGCCGGACCACCGCGTCGAACAGATAGCCCTGCGTGTTGTGCGCGGCGGTCGCGGGCTGGGTGCGGCCCGTCCGGTCCGTCGCCCGCGCCAGCAGGACAGCCGGTCCCCGGTCCTTCGGCAGCCAGTCGGCCGACCAGCGTACCCAGCTCCCGCTCCGCGGCTCGTCACGCAGCCGCGCCCGGCGCCACCGCGCACCGCCGTCGGTGCTGATCTCGACCGAGCGCACAGGCGCCCCGCCCGACCACGAACGCCCCGTCAGCTCGTGACGCCGATGGGCCGGGATCGCCGCACCCGGCGCCAGTTCGAAGGCACTCTTCAGCGTCTGCCGGGTCAGCGGCGCGCTCCCCTCCGCCGGGTAGCCCGGTCCGAACAGCCGGTAGAGACCTGTGTTCCACGGGGAGACGAGCGGCTGCGCGCTGACCTCGATGTCGCCGACCCACTTGATGTTCGCGATGCCGACCCACGACGGCACGATCAGCCGCACCGGATGGCCGTGGTCGGGCGGCAGCGGCTCGCCGTTCATCTCGTACGCGAGAAGAACGTCGTCCAGTGCCTTCGCCACCGGCAGCGGCCGACGCACGTGCCCGAGGTTGATCCCGTCGCTGACCACCTCGTCGTCCAGACCACTCGGCAGCACGTCGACCGCGTGCCGGGCGATGCCCGCGCGGTGCAGTACATCGGCGAGCCGTACCCCGCGCCAGCGAGCCGTGCCGATCGCCCCCAGGGTCCAGGCGGTTCCGCTGACCTGCTGGTTCTGCTGCGTCGTGTAGTAGCTGCGGGCATTGCCTGCGCACTCGACGAACGCGGTACGGCTCACCGAGGGCAGTGCGCGCAGCTCGTCGTACGTGAACTCCACCGCCGGACCGCTGAGCCCGTCGCCCCACACCCTGAGCCGCCAGTCGGCCGCCTCGATCCGCGGGGTGACGGTGTGGTTGCGTACGAAGAAGCGCTCGGCCGGCGTGAGCAGACCGGTCGAGCGCAGCGCCGCGAAGTTGGTCTCCGCGTTGGTGCCGCGCACGGTGAACACCTCGGGCGGCAGCGGCTTCACGATGCCCGGGGCGGCGGAGACGGTTCTGTCCGCCGCGTGTGCGGGGGCGGCGAGCCCGGCCGGCAGGGCCGCCACCGAAGCCGCCGCGACCAGCCGCAGCAGATCACGGCGGTCGATCCCCGCGGAGCGCGCGGCGCCGCGCGACCACTGGCGCAGCCGCCTTCCGTCGTAGGCGGCCTCGGACGGAGCAACGGATCTCATGAACAACTCCAGGGGATGCGAACCGGGGTCGCGGGCAGTGCGGGTGAGCGTGGCAGCGGCTCAACAGGGCGTCAATCGCCCTCCGTGCGGCCCCGGGCCCGCCGGGACCACGAGGGGGCCGGGCCGGCCGCCGTGCGAAGCGCGCCGTTTCCGTCGCCCGACCTGCGCGTACGCGCCGCGGGCGGAGGGCTGTCACGTCCGGCGGGGAGGGGCGGCCGGCGGAGCGGCGGGGCGCGGCGATTTCATCGGGCCGCAATGTTGGGCCGGCCGCGGGCGGACGTTACGGGAACACGTTCGGGCCCCCGGGCGCCACAGCGGCCGGGGGCCCGAACGTCCGGCTCACTCCTCGACGAACATCCCGTCGCGGAGCCGGTTCAGAATCCTGCTGATCAGCCGGGAGACGTGCATCTGGGAGATGCCGAGCTCCGCGCCGATCTGGGACTGCGTCATCTCCTGACCGAACCGCATGTCGATGATGCGACGCTCGCGCTCGTCCAGATCGCCCAGCAGGGGTGCCAGGGCGTGCAGGTTCTCGACGGTCTCCATGGCCGGGTCCGGGCTGCCCAGCACATCGGCGAAGGTCCGTCCCGTCTGGCTGTGCTGCCCCGAGTCGGCCGTGGCGGCCGGCATGTCCAGCGACCCCGCGGTGTAGCCGTTGGCCGCCACGATGCCCTCGGTGATCTCCTCCTCGCTCAGCCCGAGGTGTTCGGCGAGCTCGTGCACCGTGGGGTCCCGGTCGAGCTCTCCGGCGAGGGATTCCTTCGTCTTGGCGATGTCGACCCGCAACTCCTGCAGCCGGCGCGGGACATGGACGGCCCAGCTGGTGTCGCGGAAGAATCGTTTGATCTCCCCGGTGATGTACGGAACCGCGAAGGAGGTGAACTCGACCTCGCGGGACAGGTCGAACCGGTCGATGGCCTTGATCAGCCCGATGGTGCCGACCTGGACGATGTCCTCCATGTCGCCGCTGCCCCGGTTCCTGAACCGGCCGGCGGCGAACCGGACGAGGGAGAGGTTCATCTCGATCAGAGTGTTCCGCGCGTACTGATGAGCGGGCGTCCCCTCCTCCAGAACCTGGATCCGGTCGAAGAACAACCGGGACAGCTCCCGTGCGTCGGTGGGCGCGACCTTGCCCGCGTCCTCGATCCACGGCAGTTCACCGAGGTCTGCGGGGGACGGGGCGGTGCCCGTGTGTCCCCGCTGCCCGGCGACTGCCGCCACCCCGTTGCCGGCCGGTGCCGACCGTGCACTCTCCGCTCGCCCCGCCCCGGCAGTCCGCGCAGTGTGCGCCGTCATCTCTTCACGCTCCCCTGGTGGTAGGCCATGAGGTCTAAGCGTCTGCCCCGTCAGGATCCGCCCATGCGCACAAACGGAAGTCGATCAGATGACGGGGTGTCAATGGCCGATAAGCGACGTGGTGATGCGCCCCACGGCGTGCTGCCGGAGACCGTCGCGCAGAACCGCCCCACCGGTACGGGGGAGCCCGGTGGGGCGGTCTTCACCAGAGTGCCACAGCCACAGCCCTCGGAGGGGCCGGCCGACTCATATCCGGCGGCAGTTGAGTCAAAATCGACGGTCCCCCCGGCCGGGTGTCCCGGCCATGGCGCCTCAGTCGCGCGGATAGCCGACGACCGTGTGAGTGACCGCCGGCGAGTCCTCGGTCGTGTAGTAGTGGCTGCACTGGGCCGAGAACCGTGCGGTGTCGCCCGCTTCCAGCAGGTACGGAACGTCGTTCACCACCAGCGTCACCTGACCGGACATCACGAGCACCGTCTCCACCGAGTCCGCGCCGTGCGAGCTGACCTGGCTCTGTGCGTGCGGGTGGAGCCGGGTCCGGTAGATCTCCATGCGGCCCTGCTCGTGGCCGGAGTAGAGCAGGCTGACCGAGGTCTCGTCCTCGGGTTCGTCCAGGGAGGCCGCCCGGATGATCTCCGGCTCCAGCAGGGGCTGGCGCAGCAGATCCGTGCAGTTGGTGCCCAGCACGTCGGCGATCCGGACGAGCACGTCGATGGTCGGATTGGCTTCGGACCGCTCTATCTGGGACAGCAGCCCTTTGCTCACGCCAGTCGCCGCGGACAGCTCGCGCAGGCTCCAACCACGGGCCAGACGACGCCGGTTGAGGTTCCCGGCCAGCGATGCCCGGACACCGGACGCGCCGGACTCGTGGGCCTGCGGCCCCCGCGTGACCGGGGGCGGTCCGGCGGCGGCGTTCGGTTCGGACACCGTTCCTCCTCGCTCTCGGTGGTACGCGCGGACCGGCGGCACACTCTACCCGCGTGGACGCGGGCCGGTCAGTCGGTGCGGCGGGTCTCCGCGGCTCCGGGCAGTGCGTCGATCATGCGCCGGGTCCAGGGGTGGCGCGGCGCGTCCAGGACCTCGGCGGCGGTGCCCTGCTCGACGATCCGCCCCCGGTGCATCACGGCGACCAGGTCCGCGATCTGCCGCACCACACCCAGGTCATGGGTGATGAACAGCACCGCGAAGCCCTCCTCGCGCTGGAGCGTGACGAGCAGGTTGAGCAGCTGGGCCTGGACCGACACATCGAGCGCGGCCACCGCTTCGTCGCAGATCAGCAGCCTGGGCCGGGCCGCCAGCGCCCGTGCCAGGGCCACCCGTTGACGCTCGCCTCCGGAGAGCGCCGCCGGACGCCGCGAGGCGTACGACCCGGGCAGCCCCACCTGCGTGAGCAGGGCTTCCACCCCGGACACGGTGCTCCTGCCCCGCCCGCCACCGGCCGCGGCCAGGGCCTCGCGCAGCGTCGCGCCCACGGTGCGCAGCGGGTTGAGCGAGGAGTACGGGTCCTGGAACACGATCTGGACCTGCTCCGCCAGACGCCGCCGGTCCGCCGTGGTGGGATGCCGCCCGGCGGGCAGGGCGGTCCCGCCCACGGACACCGTGCCGCCGTCGAACGTCTCCAGGCCGACCGCGATCCGGGCGAGCGTCGTCTTGCCCGAGCCGGACTCGCCGACCAGGGCGACGACCGTGTCGCGCGGCACCGTCAGGCTCACGTCGAGCAGCGCGGTGTGATCCCCGGCCGACGAGCGGAACGTGCGGTCGACGGACGTGGCCACGAGGGCGGCATCCCGGTCCGGGTCCGGCTGTCCACCGGAGCCCTGACCGGGCACCGCCGCCGGTACGGCGGCCCTGCGCGCCGACGGTGCGGCGAGCTCGCCGCCGATCTCGGCGATCCGCACGCAGGCCGACAGCCGGCCCGTACGGCCGGCCGGCTCCTCGGCCCTCCTGGGCGGCAGCAGCTCGACCGGCTCGCTGCGGCACACCTGAGCCGCGTGGGCGCAGCGGTCGGCGAACGGGCAGCCCCGCCCCCTGGACCCCGGGGCGGGCACGGAGCCGGGAATGGCCGGAAGTTCGGCGAAGCGCTCGCGCACGGACGGCTCGGAGGCCAGCAGACCGGCGGTGTACGGATGCAGCGGGCCCGATTCGAGCTCCTGCGAGCGGCCGTGCTCCAGCACCTGGCCCGCGTACAGCACGTACACCCGGTCGCAGGCGGAGAAGGCGACCCGCAGGTCGTGCGTGATGAGGACCAGACCCATCCGGCGGCGCTGCTGCAGACCGCGCAGCAGGTCCAGCACGGCCAGCTGGCTGGCGGCGTCCAGTGCCGTCGTCGGTTCGTCCGCGATCAGCAGTTCGGGGTCGCCCGCGAGCGCCGCGGCCGCCGCCACGCGCTGCCGCATCCCGCCCGACAGTTCATGCGGATAGCGGTCGGCGACGTCCGGGGAGAGGCCGACCTCGGCGAGCCGCCGCTCCACTTCCGCGCGCCGGGCCGACTTGTCCCTGCGCAGGCGCCCGCCGTCGAGGCCACGGAGCCCGTCCGCGATCTGACGCCCGCAGGTGAGCTGAGGGTGCAGCATGGTGAACGGATCCTGCATCAGCAGGCTGACGCGACGGCCGCGCAACGCGTGCCGCTCGCGCGGCGACAGGGTGAGGACCTCGTCTCCGTCGATGCGTACGGAGCCACCCGTCAGCCCGGTCCCGGACGGCAGCAGCCCTGCCACGGCCCGCATGGCCAGGGACTTGCCGCTGCCGGACTCGCCGACGACGCCGATGCACTCGCCCCGGCCGACCTCCAGCGAGATGCCGTCCAGGATCGGGACCGGCCCGCCCGGCGCGGCCGTCGCCGCCACCCGCAGACCGTCGACGGCGAGCAGCGGCCGGGTGGCCGGTGCGGCGGGCAGGGTAGGGCTGTCCGTCGCCGGGTGCGCTGTCATCATGACCTCCCACGGTCGGAGAACGCCTCGAACAGCCGGTCGCCGAGGAGGTTGAGGGCTACGGCCGCGGCCACGATGAGGACGGCCGGAGCCAGGGCCGCGGACGGGTTGTCGTACAGCAGCGTGCGGTTCTCGGAGAGCATGCGGCCCCAGTCCGGGGCGCCCGGGGGCACGCCGAGACCGAGGAAGGACAGGGAGCTCAGCGCGACGATGGCACCGGCGAAGTTCAGCAGGGTGTTGGCCACCACGACGGGCAGCACATTGGGCCAGATGTGCCGCGTCATCACCGTGAAGCGGGAGAGCCCGAGGGTCTGTGCCGCCTCGACGTACGCGCGGTGCCGCTGCTCCAGCACGGCGGACCGCACCAGACGGATGTCGGCGGGCGACGTCAGCACGACGAGCACGCCGACGGCCAGCGCGTAACCCCCACCGCCGATGCCGGCGACGACGATCGTGACCAGGAGCGCGGGCAGCGCCAGCAGGAGATCGGCCCACCGCCGCACGACGGTGTCGATCCAGCCGCCCCGGTATCCGGCGAGGAGACCGAGGACGTTGCCGATGACCATCGAGCCGATCGCGACCAGGGCCGCACCGGCCAGGGTGCTCCGGGCGCCGGCGACCACCATCCGGGCGATGTCGCGGCCGAGTTCGTCGGTGCCGAGCGGATGCCCGCCGCCGGGCATGGCCGCGCCGGTGGCGAGATCCTGTGCGTCCCAGTCGGGCAGGACCAGCTGGCCGACTGCCGCGGCCAGTGCGAACAGCACCAGCAGGACGGTGCAGCATACGGTGAGCGGGGAGAACCTGCGGGGGGTACGGGTCTTCATCCGTTCTCCTCCTCACGGACGCCGGACGGCAGTGCCGCGGCGGACGGCTTCGCGGCGGGTGATGTCCTTGCCGCGGGTGCGGTCCGCAACTGCGGATCCAGCAGCGGCTGTACGAGGTCGGTGACGAGGTTGGCCAGACAGACCAGAGCGGCGATGAGCAGCGCCTCGGCCTGGACGACGGGCACGTCCCGGAAGGTGACCGAGTCGACGAGCAGGGAGCCGAGCCCGGGGAGCGCGAAGACCTGCTCCACCATGACCGTTCCCGCCAGGAGGTAGGCGAGGATCAGACCGATGCCGGTGAGTACGGGGACGACGGTGCCGCGCAGCACGTAGCGCAGCAGGATGTCCCGCTCCCGCACACCCCGGGCGCGGGCGAACGTGACGTGCTCCCGGTCGAGTTCCCGGATCACCGCCGCCCTGGTCAGTTTCAGCAGGACGGCGGTGACGGCGAGTCCGAGCGCCAAGGCCGGCAGCACCAGGTGCGTCAGCCGGTCGCCGCCCGTCCCCTCGCCCGGTCCGTATGCGGGAAACCAGCCGAGCATCAGCGCGAACACGTAGATGAGCACCAGTCCGCCCGCGAACGCGGGGGTGGACAGCGCCACCACGCCGAGACTCTGCACCACGCGGTCGGTGGCGCGCCGGTTGCGCAGGCCCGCCAGGACGCCCAGCGGCACTCCGAGGAGCAGGGCCACGGCGAATCCCAGGCCGACCAGCTGACCGGTGAGCACCAGGCGGTCGCCCAGCGCACCGGCGACGTTCTCGCCGGTGCGGATCGACGTGCCGAGATCGAGCCGGACGGCGTCGCTCAGCCAGTACCAGTACTGCACGGCCATCGGGCTGTCGAGGTGGTAGCGGGTCCGGACGGCGGCAAGCGCCTCGGGGGTCGCGCTGCGCGGGCCCAGCAGTGTCTGGGCGGGGTCGCCCGGTGCGGCCTGGAGCAGGGCGAACACGGCGACGGACAGCACGACGAGGAGTCCCAGCGTGCCGCCGAGGCGGCGCAGCACGAGCCGGGCGGGCAGCGCGGCGCTCAGCCGCGCGCGGGCGGTGGCCGTCATCGCGTGCCTCCGTCCGGGCCTGCGGAAACCGGGCGCGGGATGGCAGGGCCAGACGGTTCCGGGGGGGTGTCACCGTCCGGCCCTGCCGGGGAAGCCGTGCCGGGGATCGGCTCGGGGGAAGCGTCCCCCGGCACGGCGGTCGGGTGGGCGGCCGCGGGGCGCGGCGCCAGGTGGGTGGCGAGCCACTGTTCGACCCGGGCCGCGGCATCGAGGAGATGCCCGCCGTCGGTGAACTCATGGCCCTCGCCGGGGTACACGTACAGCTCGACGGGCGCGCGGCCGGCCCGCAGCAGCGACCGGTACAGCTCGTGGGCCTGGCCGACCGGAGTGACCCGGTCGGCGGAGCCGTGCACGATGAGCGTCGGGGTGCCGCTGCCGCCGCGGGCGAAGACCGGCGAGCGCCGGATCAGTTCCTGCGGGGCGTCCGGGTCCCCGATCGCGTACGTCCGGTCGTAGCCGCCGCCGATGTTGCTGGTGTGCGTGAAGCTCAGCCAGTCGGTCGGCGCCGAGACGACGACCGCGGCCCGGAACACATCGGTGCGCGCCGCGGCCTGGGCGGCGAGGAAGCCGCCGTAGCTGTGGCCCAGGACCGCGGTGCGGTCCGGATCGGCCAGACCGGCGTCGATCAGGTGGCGCACGCCGGACAGCACGTCGTCCAGGTCGGCTCCGCCGACGTCGCCGACCACGGCGCGGGCGTGTTCGAGGCCCCGGCCGTTGCTGCCGCGCGGGTTGGGCAGCAGGACCAGGTAGCCGGCGGCCGCCAGGGCGGGTGCGAGGCCCAGCACGTCGCCCGGCGCGTATCCGGCGGACCAGAGCCAGGCCGGGCCGCCGTGCACGAGGACGGCGAGGGGGCGGGGCCCTGTGCCGCCGCCGTGCGAGAGGACGAGTCCCTGTACGGTGCGGCCGTCCGGCGCGGACCAGTGGGTCTGTTCGGTGCGGACACCGGCGAGCTCGGGAGCGCCGGGCGCGTTGAGCACCGTGACGGGCGTCCAGTTCCAGGCGCCCGGTCCTTCGGTACGGGTGACGACGGCCTCGGGAGGACGGCCCGGTGCGTCGAGCACGGTCGCGGCCAGCAGCCCGTCGCGGCTGAGCGACAGTCCGGGCTGGTATCCGGCCCCGCCGAGGGTCACGGGGCCCGACCAGCGGACGGTCTCGGATCGGCCGGTGCGGCCGACGCGGGAGCCCGTCCCGTCCCAGCCCGCGAACCACAGGGCGCCGGGCGAGGTGTCGTCGAACCGCAGCCAGGTCGCGTCCTCGACGCCGGCCACCACGGTGGTGTTCCCCGTGGCCAGGTCGGCGACGACCGGGCGTCCGGCGACGATGGAGATGCCTTCGCAGACCGCCGCCGACCGGCCGTCGGCGGTGAGCGCGGGGGCGCCCAGCTGCCCGTGGGGCGTGTACACGGTCCTGGCGGTACGGGCTTCGAGATCCAGCGCGGCGAACCGGGCACCGTAGTACCCGGCGGGCAGGGTGTCCTCGCCGACCGTGGCGACCGCTGTCGGCCCGCCGCGCCAGGCGACGTTCCACACGGTGAGCCCCGCGGGCCCGGCTTCGCGCAGCCTGCCCTCGGCGAGGTCGACGAGATGCAGCGACCGGCGGCCGGTGCCCGGGGCGAAGCGTTCCGGTGCCGGTACGGCTCCGAGCCGCACGGGCAGGCCGAGGTGCATGCCGTCCTGCTCGGCGCCGTCCGCCGCGCAGAGCAGCAGGGCCTGGCCTCCGTCGTCGGAGACCAGCAGTTCCTCCACCGCGCCGGGTGCCCGGACGACGGTGCGCACGGTGCCGGAGACCGTGTCCAGAGCGGCGAGGCACACCTCCGTCCCGGACGGGCCCTCGTGCTCGGCGATGTGCAGCAGGGTCCGGGAGTCCGGCAGCCAGCGCGGGCTGTGACGGTCCGTCGGGGCGTCCGGCCGGGCCGGCGCGCGAAGCACGGGCGGCGGCGCGTCCGTGCTCCCGCCGGACAGTCCGGCCGGTACCGGGGCGAGGACCAGCTCGGCCCGCTCGGGACCGGATGCCGCCACGGCGACGGAGCGGCCGTCCGGGCTGATCCTGGCCTCGACCGGGTGGACCAGGCGCAGCATCGCCTCGCGGACCTGCCGCACGAGGGTCGCGGCGGTACTGGGCATGGGAGTCCGTTCCTTGAAGGTGAAGGAGGAGGTGGCGGTGGCGGTGGCGCCGGTCACGCGGACTTGCGGATCCGGGTCGCCCAGGGGCCGATGAACGCGAAAGGCCCCTGGTCCAGCAGCACGAACTCCTTGGAGAACGCGGACGCGGTCTGTGCCCACCACAGCGGCAGGTACGGAAGATCGGCGCCGGCCGTCTGCACGGCCTTCATCAGTTCCCGGGCGCGGACGTCCTTGTCCGTGGCGGACTTCGCCGTGTCCAGCGCCGTGTTGACCGTGCTGTTGTCGTAGTGCGCGATGTCCGTCGCGGTGGCCGCCGCGTTGAGGTAGGGGTCGGCCAGTTCGGCGGGGTCGCCGGTGACGGGGAAGTACCACAGGAACTGCAGGGGCTGCTTGCCGGAGCCGAGCTCCGCGACCCACTGCTCCAGGGTGATCTCCTTGACCTTCAGCGTGATGCCGATCTTCTTGAGCGAAGCGGCGAGCGCGAGTGCGGCCTTGCCCAGCTGGGGACCGCTGTTGGGATAGTGCAGCTCGGCCGTGAAGCCCCCCTTCACCGAGGACTTGTCGAGCTCGGCGCGTGCGGCGTCCAGGTCGAAGGACAGGGCGGGGATCGCGTCGTAGCCCGAGCGGACCCGGTCCGCCGGCATCAGGTCGCCCCACATCTCGCGGGAGGGCAGCGCGTCGGCGACCTCGGCCCGGCCGTGCAGGATGCCCTTCACCATGCCCTCGCGGTCGGCCGCGTGGGCGATGGCACGTCGCACGTGCACGTCGTCGAAGGGGGCCTGGGCGGTGTCGAAGGCCAGCGACACCACCGAGCGGTCTCCGGTGTACGAGACGCGTGCGCTCGACTCCCAGCCACGGGCCTCGTCCGACGCGAGCCCCAGGGCGCCGTCCACCGCACCGGACTTCATCGCGACCAGCCGCGTACCGGCGTCGGGGACGAAGGAGAGCTTCAGTTTCCGGACGGCGGGCTTCTCGCCCCACCATGCGTCGTTGCGCTCCAGCAGGACGTGGTCGTCGGCGGCGAACCCGGTGATCCGGTACGGGCCGGTGCCGAGCAGCAGTGTCTTCGCGGTGCCGACCTTGCCCCTGTTCCGGGTGAGGAAGGCACGGCTGCTGACGAGGAGCCCGCCGGCGGTCGTCGTCCAGGCGAACATGGCGTCCGGGGCCTTCAGCCGGATGGTGACCTCGTGGTCGCCGGTGGACTTCACGGACTCGACGCCCGCGTAGGCGTAACCGAGGGCGGAGCCGCTCTCGGGGTCCCGGATCGCGTCGATGGACGCCACCACGTCGTCCGCCGTGAACGGGGTGCCGTCGGTGAACGTGACGCCGCGGCGCAGTGTGTACACGTACGTCCTGGCGTCGGGCTGCTTCCAGGACGAGGCGAGCCCGGGGCCGAGCTTCCCGGAGGGGTCGACCGCGAGCAGGGACTCCTGGGCCAGCACCGCGACCAGGTAGTTGAGGACGCCGGACTCGCGGCCCACATCGAGGCTGGAGAGGGACGAGGGCAGGGCCAGGGTCAGCGTGTCGATCGGCGCGTCCGCGCCCTGTGCCCCGGTCCCCGAGCCCGTTGTCCCGTCGCCGGAGTTCTCCCGGGGCGGCGGCGCACACGCGGCGAGCACACCGGACGCGGCGAGGACGCCCATACCCGCGCCGGCCAGGCGCAGCATGCGGCGTCGGCTGAGCTTGCCACCCGGTTCCGAGGTCATCGGGAACCACCCATCTCACTTTGTCCACTGGAACTGCCCAACTGGGCGTGGACAGTATCCGAACCCTTTGGGGGCGTCAAAGGGTGGCTAATAACCGTCCAAGGGGTGGACGGCCAAGAGGGATTGATGCCTCATAAGGTGATGAAAGGTGCGAAGCCTTCTCGATGGGTGGATTCCCCTGCCGGTCGGTGAGCCATGGACGCGGCACGGATGCCGGGATACCCGGACGGCTCCGAAAACGACGTGCACGTGACCGGTGACGCTGACAGGCTGCGCCGGTGAACCATGATCAGATCTCCGCCCTCGCCCACGCCGGCCACCCGATCAAGGCGCCGCTCGACGACGACTCGGTACGCCGGCTCCTGGACCACGCCGTTCCGCACGCTGACGCGAGAGCCCTCGATCTGGGCTGCGGGGGAGGGGAATGGCTGCTGCGCGCCCTGAGCGGCCGTCCGGGCCTACGGGCCGAGGGCGTCGACATCTCCGAGGGCTCGCTCCTGGCGGCCGGTGCGGCGGCGGACCGCCTCGGGGTGCGCGAGCGCCTCGTCCTGCACCAGCAGGACGGTGCTGCGTTCGCGTCCGTGGACCCGTTCGATCTCGTCCTCAGCGTCGGGGCCGCGCACGTGTTCGGCGGGCTGCTGCCGACTCTCGCGGCAGCCCGCAAGCACCTGGCTCCCGGCGGCCGCGTCCTGATCGGTGACGGCTTCTGGGAACGCGAGCCGACGCCGGAGGCGGTCGAGATGCTCGGTGACTTCGCCGACCTGGCGACCACCCTGGACCGGGTCACCGCGGACGGCTGGACACCCGTGCACGGCCACGTCAGTTCACGCGCCGAACTGGACGCCTACGAGTGGTCCTGCTGGGGCTCGCTGGCCTCCTGGGCCCTCGACCACCCCGCGGACCCGGAGAGCGCCGAGGTGCTGGCGACGGCGGCGACCCGCCGCACCGAGTGGCTTCGGGTGTACCGGGAGACCTGGGGATTCGTCACCCTGGTGCTGCGCCCGACAGCGGGCTGACCGCGCCCCGGCCCGCGTCGGCCGCGCCGGAACATTGCGGCCCGGTGAACGCCCCGGTCCCGGGGAATACCTGCGCGGCCGACGGACTTCCCGCTGCTGGGGAGCCGGCGTCCGTCCCGGCTGCCCGGGCCAGGAGCAGAACGGCCCCGGGCCAGGAGCAGAACAGAACAGACATGAACGGAACGGAGAGGGAACCCATGTCCAAGGCGTACGTGTTCACCCGCAACGGCGGTCCGGAGGTGGAGGCCCTCGTCGACCAGGACACGCCCGTGCCCGGCCCCGGGGAGCTCCTCGTCGCCGTCCGGGCCGCCGGGGTCAACCCGGTGGACTGGAAGCTGCGCACGGGATACACCCGGCCCGGCAGTGGGCCGCAGCCGTTTCCCACCGTCTTCGGCAGCGAGGCCGCAGGGGTCGTCGAGGCGATCGGCCGGGACGTCGAGGGGTTCGAGGTCGGGGACGAGGTCTTCGGCAGCCCGCTGACCGGCGGGTACGCCGAGCACACCCTGCTGCCCGTGGCCGTGACCGCCCACAAGCCTGCCGGGCTCTCGTTCGCGGATGCCGCGGTACTGCCCGTCGCGGCGGCCACCGCCTACGACGGACTGCGTCAGCTCGGCCTCGCCCCGGGGGCCGTCCTGCTCGTCACGGGGGCGGGCGGCGGGGTGGGAAGCGCCGCCGTGCAGCTCGCACGTCATGAGGGGGTCCGCGTCATCGGCGCCGCGAGCGCAGCCAAGAAGGAGTTCGTCGAGTCGCTCGGCGCGGTGCATGTCGCATCCGGCGCCGGACTCGCGGACCGGGTACGGGCGGCGGCGCCCGACGGGATCGACGCGGTCTTCGACCTGGTCGGCGGTGACACGCTGAGCGAGGCGGCCTCGCTCCTCGCCGACCCCGCCACGCTGATCAGCGCCGGCGGCAAGCAGCTCGCGGCCGAGCTCGGCGGGGCGCCCGTCGAGCGGGCCCGTACCGCCGCGGTGCTCCGCGAAGTGGCGGACCTCGCCGTCGCCGGCGTCCTGCGCACACACATCACCCGGAGCCACCCGCTCGCAGGGGCGGGCGAGGCGCTGCGTGCGGTCGAGGAGGGCCACACCCTCGGAAAGACCGTGATCGAGGTGACCGCATGAGCGAGCTCCCCGTCCCCGGCCGTGCGGCGCACCCCCTCGACGACCCGGTGGGCGCCTCGCTGAGGGGTCCGCACGCCCACTTCGCCGAGCGCCGGGGTCGCGTTCTGCGCTACCCGGCGGCCGTCACCCCCTGGGTTGCCCTGCCGGACAGGCCGCAGGCCGCCGACTGGGCGGATGCGGCCGCGCTCGCCGGCCCGGGCGGTGCCGTCACGATCACCGCCTTCCGGGAGCCGCCGCCGGACGACTGGGAGGTCGTCTTCAGTGCCGAGGGCGTCCAGCTCGTCGACGCGGGAGTCGATGCCGCGCCGTACCCGGAGGCCGTCCGGCTCGGCCCCGCCGATGTGCCGGAGATGCTGGACCTGGTCGCACGCACCAGGCCCGGCCCCTTCGAGGCCCGTACGGTCGAGCTCGGCACCTACCTCGGCGTACGACGTGACGGGCTGCTCGTCGCCATGGCCGGCGAACGGATGCATCCGCCCGGCTGGAGCGAGATCAGCGGCGTCTGCACGGACGAGTCCGTACGCGGGCAGGGGCTGGCCGGCGGACTCGTGCGGGCCGTCGCCCACGAGATCAGGGAACGCGGAGAAACCCCCTTCCTGCACGCCGCCGCCTCCAACACCAACGCCGTCCGGCTCTACGAGTCGCTGGGCTTCGCGCTCCGGCGCCGTACGCCGTTCCTCTCGGCGCTCGTCCCGGAGAACCCGCCGATACGCGTCCGGGGCGATGTCCGTGAGGCGGCCACGCGCTGACGGCCCGGCCGGGGGCGGCAGGCGGGAGGTCCGCGAGATGGACCCTCGGCCTGCGGACCGACGCCCGTGCCGGCGCCGCGCTCCGGGACCTTCGGCGCGGGGGGTGAGGCCGTAAGCCTCGTGTGCCGCCCCGCCCCACTCGGGTGCACTGGGAGGGAACGCCGGCGTCGGGCCGGCAGGTCCCGGGAGGAGACGGCTGTGACGATCGGGCTTCAGCGCTTGTCCGCGACGCGTGGAACAGCGCTCGCGGGTACGGACGCGGGAGAGGCGGCCGTCCGGGCCCCCAGGGTCGGCAACCGGACGCTGTTCGGCGGTCTGGCACTGCTGACCGCCATGATCGTCCTCCTCGACATGGGGTCCGGCGACGAACTGCGCATCGTGCCGCTGATGGTCGTCGTGCCCGCGCTCGTCTCGGTCTTCGGCACGATCCGTCAGACCGTGGGCGTCGCCTCCTGGGTCATGGTGGTGGTCGTCGGCTCACGTCTGGTGAGCGGCGGGACCTTCTGGGACATCACCAGCAGTGTCGTCTTCACGGTGCTCGCCTGTTTCCTCGGCGTCGGGGCGTGCGCGCTGCGTATCCGCCACGCCATCGAGATAGCCAGGCTGCGCTCCGCCGCCGTGGCGCTCCAGCGCCAGATCCTGCGCCCGCTGCCCATCGTGACCGACCAGGTGGCCGCCCACGGGACCTACGCGCCGATCGAGGAGGACCGTCTGGTCGGCGGGGACATCTACGAGGTGGTGTCGTCGCCCTACGGAACCCGGGTGATCATCGGGGACGTCCAGGGCAAGGGGCTCGCCGCGATCGGGGCGGGTTTCGCCGTCCTCGGGGCGTTTCGTGAGGCGGCCATCCGTGAACCCACGCTGACCGGGGTCGTCGACGCTCTCGAGGACGCGGTCGCCCGGCACAACGCCTTCTCCGCGCAGACCGGGGAGATCGAGCGCTTCGTCACCGCCCTGGTGCTCGGTTTCGACGACGACGGGCGCGTCCAGGCCGTCAACTGCGGACACCTGCCGCCCCGGCTGCTGCACGACAACGTGGCGGGCCCCGTCCCCCTGCGCCGTACGTCGGTGCCGCTGGGCATGGCCGAGCTCAGCGGCGAGGCCCGGGTCACCGAATGGCTGGACGTCCCGTCCGACGCGACGCTCCTGATGTTCACCGACGGAGTGACCGAGGCCCGTGACGCGGCCGGGGACTTCTACCCGCTCGACACCCGGCTGGGCCGTTGGGCGCACCTGGGCCCCCGGGAGCTGCTCGACGCGCTCCATCGCGACCTGGAGGAGTTCTCCGGCGGTGTGCGGCGCGATGACATCGCCGTGCTCTCGGTGCGGCGGACGCCATCCGGGAACCGTCCCGCCGAGCCGTCGGGCCATGGCGCGAGGCGGGCGGCGGAGGCTTTCAGCGGGCGGTAGCGGCCATGCCTCGCACCGCGCCCGCTCCCGGCCCGAAGGGCCACGACGGACTGAAGATGTCCCGATGCGACTTTTGTCGCGTCGGGACATTTTTAGGTGTACGGTGCAGATATGAACCGGGAACGGAAGACCCCGGAGAGGCGGAGCCGCAAGGCGCGCCAGACCCGGGACACGCTGGCCCAGGCCGCGTTCGAGCTCGTGCTCGACCGAGGGCTGCGGGACGTGACGGTCGAGGAGATCGCGGAACGCGCGGACGTCGACCGGCGCACCTTCAGCCGGTACTTCGCGAGCAAGGAAGACGCGGTCCTGGACTCGGTCCGCGGTGACGGCGACCGGATCAACGACGCCCTGCGGGACCGGCCCGCCGGTGAACCCCCGCTCACCGCGTACCGCCGGGCCGTCATGGACTGGCTCGCGCACCCCGAGGCGCAGGCCTGGCACCGCCGCCCGAGGATCTTCGAGCTGCTGGTCCTCGCGCAGCGGGAACCGACCCTCTACGCGGCGTTCCACCACATCCGGGTGGACGCCCAGGAGGACTCGGTCGCCCTCATCGCCGAACGGCTCGGCGTCGACCCGCGGCAGGACATCCGCCCCGCCGTCACCGTCGCCGCGGGAGCCGGAGCACTCCTCGCCGCCCAGGCCGCCTGGGTGCGCGGAGGCTGCCCCGAAGAGCTGCCCCGGCTCGTCGAGCAGGCATTCGACGCCCTTGCGACGGACCTGCTCGCGCAGCTGCCCGCCGGACCGGCGTCACACAGCATCACGGAAGGAAACAGAACATCATGAGCACCACCACCCCCGCCGACCAGGAGTTCGCCGGCCGCACCGCCCTCATCACCGGAGGGGCCTCCGGCATCGGTCTGGCCCTCTCCCACCGGCTCGCCGCCGCCGGCGCGTCCGTCGTCGTCGCCGACTACGACCAGGAGAGCGCCCGCAAGGCGGTCGCCGCACTGGAGGCGGCCGGCGCCAAGGCCGCCGCCGTCGCCATGGACGTCACCGACCCCGCCTCCGTCGAAGCGGGCGTGCGATTCGCCGTCGACACCTTCGGTGCTCTGCACCTCGCCGTGAACAACGCCGGCATCGGCGGCCCCAGCAACCCGACCGGTGACTACGCCGTCGAGGACTGGGACCGCGTCGTCGCCACCAACCTGAGCGGCGTCTTCTACTCCATGCGCTACGAGCTTCCCGCCATCGTCGCCGCGGGCGGCGGCGCGATCGTCAACATGTCGTCGATCCTCGGCACCAACGGCTTCGCCGGCTCGCCCGCGTATGTCGCGGCCAAGCACGGAGTCGTCGGCCTCACCAAGACGGCAGCCCTCGAATACGCCGCGCAGAACGTCCGCGTCAACGCGGTCGGACCCGGCTTCATCGACACCCCGCTCCTGCGCGACACCGAGGGCCCCGCCCGCGACCACCTGATCTCGCTGCACCCGGCCGGACGCCTCGGCACGGCGGAGGAAGTGGCGGAGCTCGCCGCCTTCTTGCTCTCCGACCGCGCCTCGTTCATCCACGGCAGCTACCACCTGGTGGACGGCGGATACTCCGCCTCCTGAGTATCGGACGGGGGACAGGGGGGCGAGAAATAGATCAGCAGAGGTCAAGGAGGACCCCATGAAAGCCGTTCAGTACCGCGAAATCGGCGCCGCACCCGAGGTCGTCACCGTGCCCGACCCGGAGCCCGGCCCCGGCCAGGTGCTGCTGAAGGTCACCGCGGCGGGCGTCTGCCACTCCGACATCGCGGTGATGTCCTGGCCGGCCGACCAGTTCCCCTACCCGCTGCCGCTGACCCTCGGCCACGAGGGAGTCGGCACCGTCGCCGCGCTCGGCGACGGCGTCAGCGGACTCTCGACCGGCGAGTCCGTCGCGGTCTACGGCCCCTGGGGCTGCGGTACGTGCATCAAGTGCGCCGAGGGCAAGGAGAACTACTGCCTGCGCGCCAAGGAGCTCGGCATCAATCCGCCCGGACTGGGCTCGCCCGGTGCCATGGCCGAGTACATGATCGTCGACGACCCGCGCCATCTGGTGCCCCTCGGAGACCTCGACCCGGTGCAGGCGGTGCCGCTCACCGACGCCGGCCTCACGCCCTACCACGCGATCAAGCGCTCCCTGCCGAAGCTGGTGCCCGGAGCAACCGCCGTCGTCATCGGCACCGGCGGCCTCGGCCACGTGGCGATCCAGCTGCTGCGCGCCATGACGGCCGTCCGGGTCATCGCCCTCGACGTCTCGGAGGACAAGCTCGCCCTGGCCCGTACGGTCGGGGCACACGAGACCGTCCTGTCCGACCAGCACGCCGCGGACCGGATCCGTGAACTGACCGGAGGGATCGGCGCGCAGGTCGTCCTCGACTTCGTCGGTGCGCCGCCGACCGTCGCCACGGCCGGTGCCGCCGCAGCCATCGACTCCGACGTCACGATCGTGGGCATCGGCGGTGGAGCGCTGCCGGTGGGCTTCGGCTCCCTGCCGTTCAGCACGACGGTGACCGCCCCGTACTGGGGATCCCGGTCCGAACTGGCCGAGGTGCTCGACCTGGCCCACGCGGGCGCGGTGAAGGTCCACGTCGAGACGTACTCCCTGGACGAGGCCCCGCTGGCGTACGAGCGGCTGCACGACGGCAAGATCAACGGCCGCGCGGTCATCCTTCCCAACGGCTGACCGGCCGACCCCTCCCTCACGACCCTGCGGGCCGTCGCACCGCGCGCCGGCCCGCATCGTCGTACCTCGCGGCCGATGGACACCGCACCGCCCCGGACGGATACTCCCCCCATGGAATTCGCCGCCCTGATGACGCTGCCCGTACTGGTGATCGGGCTGACCGTCGCCGCCTTCCTCGATCAGCTGCTGCTGAGGGCGGGGCGGGCGGGGCTGCTGCCGTGGCGCAACAGCGCCAGACAGGGCCAGATCTCGGCGACCGGCTTCGAGCAGCTGCATGCGACGTTCTCACCCGGCAAGCAGAGCGAGCTCAAGGAACGCCAGAGCGCCCTGCTGCTGCGCGACGACGAGGAGGACGGAGCACCGCCCCACCGCTCCACCGTCGACCTCGACGGCGGCCTCGCCGTCATCCGTCTGCCGGGGGAGTGACGGAGCCTCGCGACCCGCACAGTGCGCATGCGAGGCGCACGGGCACAGCAGGGCCTCCGGCGGATCGAACGGCGCACGCGTCTGCTCACCCCGCCGCGACCAGCGGGCGCAGCCGGCTTTCGCGCAATCGCACGACCGCCGGCGCGCAGCGGCGGGCCGCCACCGCCAGGGGCCAGGCGGCCAGGGCGCCGGCCAGCAGGCCGATCAGCACATCGTGCGGGTAGTGCGCCCCGACCCAGACCCGGGAAGCACCCATCAGCAGAGCGGCGGCGAGCGCGACCGCGCCGATCCGGCGGTCGGTCAGCCAGATCGCAGTCGCCGCGGCAGCTGCGATGGCGGCGTGGTTGCTGGGGAACGACCAGTCGCCGAGGGCGGGACAGGCCTCCACCGTCACGACGTGCAGCGTCCGGCAGGGCCGCTGTTCATGGAAGGCGGACTTGAACAGGTCGTTGACGAGGTACGCGGCCACCACGACCAGCGGGGTGCACAGGGCCATGGCGGTCCGCGCGGGATCCGCGGTCCGCGAGCGCCACCAGGACGCGAG
Source organism: Streptomyces sp. NPDC048211 (assembly GCF_043202315.1). Classification (NCBI taxonomy): domain Bacteria; kingdom Bacillati; phylum Actinomycetota; class Actinomycetes; order Kitasatosporales; family Streptomycetaceae; genus Streptomyces; species Streptomyces sp. NPDC048211. Next base: position 481,930 of record NZ_JBIDAD010000003.1, on the reverse strand, counting down.
CATCAGCAGGGCGAACAGGGCCAGGCCGTAGTCCGACCAGACGCGGACGGCTGAATCCAGGGCGGCGGGGGAACGCTGGGCCAGCTCGGTGACCCAGGTGTAGAACCCCCCGTCGATCGAGGAAGCGGTGGAGGCGGGCGTCATCGGTGGGTGTCTCCTTCGGTGGTGCGCCGGGCGCGGATCAGTTCGGCGGCGAGCGGGACGAGGGAGACCGCGACGACCAGGGCGACGATCGGCAGCAGGTACCGGTCGACGTTGGGAACCGAGGACCCCAGCCCATATCCGGCGAGCACCAGTCCGACGGTCCAGACCACGCCGCCGACCGCCTGCCACAGCGTGAACACCCGCACCGGGACGTCGAGCGCCCCGGCCAGCGGGTTCAGCACGGTCCGCACCACGGGGACGAAACGGGCCAGCACGATCGCCCGGCCATGGCCGTACTTCCCGAGCAGCTCCTCGGCGCGGGCTGCGCCTTCGCGCAGGCGCCCGGAGCCGCTGCGGGCGAGCAGCGCCCGGCCGCCGCGCCGCCCGATCCAGTAGCCGGCCTGTGCGCCGATCAGCGCGCCGGCCACCGAGGCCATCAGCACCTGCGGCAGTGAAAGCTCGACCGGTCCGTGCGCGCCGGGCACACAGAAGAGGCCCGCGGTGAACAGCAGGGAGTCGCCGGGCAGGAAGAAGCCGACGAGCAGCCCCGTCTCGGCGAAGAGCACGACGGCGATGCCGAGCGCGCCGAACGTGCCGAGCAGTGAACCGGCATCCAGCAGGTTCACCGCTTGAGGCAGGGGCGCCGACGAAAGTACGGACACGGTGGCGGGTCTCCATAATGGTCAGCGGGCGGCCTTGCGGAACGCCCGGATCGTCTACAGTAACGTAGACGGTCTACGTCACTGTAGACGATCGAGCGGGGAGGAGCGTTCCCATGTCCCAGGTGAACGGGATACCGGGCGGGGAATCCGCCCACCGGCCGTCCGGTGCGGCGCCCGGCGAGCCGGCCCCATCGGACACGCCCGGGGCGAGTCCCCCCGCCGTACCCGTGCCCGGCCCGGCGGACCGCGCCGCCGAGCGACGTCCCTCCGGCGAACTGGAATCGACGGTCCTGGCGGCGCTCTGGGCGGCCGGGACGCCGCTCACACCCGGCCAGGTGCAGGGCGCGATCGAGACGGAACTCGCCCGCACCACCGTCACCACGATCCTGTCGCGCCTCTACGAGAAGGGCTCGGTCACCCGCGGCAGGGTGGGGCGCGGTTTCGCATACACGCCCACCGAGGACGCTGCCGGACTGACCGCCCGCCGGATGCACAGCGAACTGCGCAAGGAACAGGACCGCAGCACGGTGCTGGCCCGGTTCGTCTCACAGCTCTCCGACGAGGACGAGAGGCTGCTCCGCGATCTCCTCGACGGTGACCCCCGGTGATCTACGCCGTGTGGATTCCGCTGCTGGTGCCCTTCGCGGTCGTCCCCGCCGCCCGCCGGCTGGCCGACGCCCTGCCCCCGGTACAGGCCGCCCGGCTCCTCGCCGCGACCGGTGCGGGCCTCGCGCTCTGCGCCCTGTCCGCCCTCGCGCTGCTCGTCGTACCAGGTGCGGGCCGCCTCTCCGTCGTCGCCGCCGCGGGGGACTTCGTCCACCCGCTCGCGGTACCCGCACCGGGCACGGCCGTCCCGCTCGCCGCTGCCGCCCTGGTGCTGATCACCGGCTGCGCCGCCGCCCTGACACGCGCGGTGCGCGGCCACTGGGGCCGGCTTCACCGGTCCGCCGGTCCGGACCGGGGCGACGGGGGAGAACTCGCGGTCCTGCGGGACGACCGGCCGGACGCCTACGCACTGCCCGGCCGGCCCGGCAGTCCCGGCCGGATCGTCGTCACCACCGGCATGCTGCACGCCCTCGACCCGGCCGAAAGGGAAGCGCTCCTCGCCCACGAACGCGCTCACCTCGCCGGGCGCCACCACCTGTACCTCGCAGCCGCCGAACTGTCCGCGCGCTGCCATCCCGCCCTGCGCGCCCTGCGGGCTCCCCTGGCCTACGCACTGGAGCGCTGGGCCGACGAGGCAGCCGCGCAGGCGGTGGGGGACCGCCGGGTCGCGGCCCGGGCCGTCGGGCGCGCCGCACTCGCCGTACGGGCCGCCGGAGAGCCGCCCGCGTCCCGCCCCGCCCATGCGCTCGCGGCCGCCGCGGGGCCCGTCCCGCGCCGCGTCGCTGCCCTTCTCGGCAAGGCCGCCGCACGCCCGCGCGTCGGCAGGGCTGCCGCCGCGGCGCTGCTCGCCTGCCTGGTGGTGTCGGGGACGGCCGCACTCGACGCGACGTACGACCTGCACAGCAGCATCGAGATCGCACAGGGCGAGAGCCCGTAGGCGCCGACGCGTGTCGTTCTGCCGCGCGGGAGCCCCACAGGACGGCAGGTCCTCACGGTCGCTCCCGCGTGGTCGCTCCCGCAAGAAGCTGTGACAGTCGGCGCGGTGTCCGGCTATGGGCACCCCTTAGACTGCCTGCATGGGCTGGTACTACTACTTCCGCTGACTGCGCGCAGGGCCACCGCCGCGCGACGCCGGGCCGTCACACCGTGACGTCCGCGCCGCGCCGCGTGCAGCCCTCCCCTCGGACCGTCCGGAAGCCCCGCCCGCCGCGCCCTGCCACAGGCGCCGAGGCACCCACCCCAGGGACAAGCAACCATGCCCCTCTCGCACGACCACTCCCAGCTGACCCTCAAGGACGTCTCCAAGGCATACGGAGACCGTGCCGTCCTCGACCAGGTCTCACTCACCGTCCGCCCCGGCGACCACGTCGGGGTCATCGGCGAGAACGGATCCGGCAAGTCCACGCTCCTGCGGCTGATCGCCGGAGCCGAGACGCCGGACAGCGGCGAGATCACCGTCCGCTTCCACGGCGGCACCGGCTACCTCTCGCAGACGCTCGCCCTCGACCCCGCCCGCACCGTCCAGGACGCCGTGGACGCCGCCTTCGCCGAACTGCGCGTACTGGAGCGGCGGATCCGTGCCGCCGAGGCGGCACTCGCCGCGTCCGGGGGAATCGACGAGGCACAACTGACCGTGTACGGAGACCTGCTGACGGAGTACGAAGAACGCGGCGGATACCGGGCCGATGCCCGGGTCGACGCCGCCGTGCACGGACTCGGGCTCGGGCACATCACCCGGGAGCGCACGCTCGGCAGCCTCTCCGGGGGCGAACAGTCCAGGCTCGCGCTCGCCTGCGTCCTGGCATCCGACCCCGAACTGCTGCTGCTCGACGAGCCGACCAACCACCTCGACCTCCGGGCCACCACCTGGCTGGAGGAACAGCTGCGTGCCCACCGCGGCACCCTCGTCGTGATCACTCACGACCGGGCGTTCCTGGAGCGGACGACCACCGTCATCGTCGAGGTCGACCGCGATCTGCGCAGCGCCGTCCGGTACGGGGACGGCTGGGACGGCTACCGCACGGCGAAGGCCGCGGCACGCCGCCGCTGGGCCCAGGACCACCAGGAATGGCAGGACGAGCTGGCCCGTGCCGAAGAACTCGTGAACGCCTCGGGCCGGCGGCTCGCCGTCACCGGAACGGACCCCGGGGAGGGCTGGGGCAAGCATCGCCGGTCGCACGAGGCGAAGCTGTCCGGGCAGGTCAGAGCGGCAAGGACGAGGCTGGAAGGGCTGCGCAGGGCGCCCGTGCCGGCTCCGCCCCAGCCGCTGCGGTTCTCCGCCGGGCTGACCCTGGCCTCCGACGGCGCCCGGGAGCCGGGGCCACTCGTGGAGCTCACATCCGTCGCGGTGGGCGAGCGGCTGAGCATGCCGGAGCTGCGGGTGGAGAGCGGGCAGCGTCTGCTGGTCACCGGGGCGAACGGGGCCGGGAAATCGACCCTCCTGCGGGTACTGGCGGGTGACCTCGCCCCCGACACGGGCACGGTGCGCCGCCGGGCCAGGGTCGGCTATCTGCCGCAGGAGCTTCCCGCCCGGCCGACCCGGCGCACCCTGCTGGACACCTTCGCGGCGGGACGGCTCGGTCACGCCGACGAGTACACTGACATGCTTCTCGCACTCGGGCTCTTCCGCCCGGAGGACCTGCCCGTCCCGGTCGCCGCGCTCTCCGTCGGACAACAACGCAGACTGGCGCTGGCCAGGCTGGTCACCCGGCCCGCCGATCTGCTGGTGCTGGACGAACCGACCAACCACATCGCCCTGAACCTGGTGGAGGAGCTGGAGGCGGCACTGGCGGCGTACGAGGGAGCCGTCGTGGTCGTCTCGCACGACCGCAGCTTCCGCAGCCGCTTCACCGGCGACCGGCTGCGACTGCGGGCCGGCAGGACCGTCACCCGCACCTGACCGCGGTGCCGCACGACGGGGCCCGAGTCCGCCGCGGGCGGACTCAGGCCCCGTCGTCGTGCCCGGCCGGTTCCTGTCCGTCGGACAGGTGGTCCCGCAGCCGGTCCAGGAAGACGCGCTGGCCCTTGACCAGCCGCTCGGCGGCGACCTCCGGCGTACACCAGGCGAACCGGTCGATCTCCGGGAACTCCCGCCGCACGCCGGATCCCCGCGGCCACTCCATGGTGAACGTCCCCGGCACCGCCGTGGCCGGATCGACGTCGGCCTCCACCGCCCACACGGTCACCGTCTTGCCGCCGGCCTGGCGCGACTCGCCCAGCGCCACCCACGCCCCGTCCGGGACGGGGTGGCCGAACTCCTCCTCGAACTCGCGGCGTGCCGCTGCCCCGGCCCCCTCCTCGGGCCCGTACTCGCCCTTGGGGACCGACCACGCCGCCTCCTCCCGGCGCGCCCAGAACGGTCCGCCCATGTGCCCGACGAGCACCTCGAAGCCGGTGCCGCGGCGGCGGAACAGGAGAAGACCGGCGCTGCGTCCGGAGTGCGCGTGGGGTGCCATGCCGTCAAGTGTGGGTGGCAGGACCGCAACCGCGCGGACGACAGGCCGCCTACACCTTGCGGTAGTCGTACGCCTCCGTGGCCGCGGCCACCACCGCGTCGAGATCGCCGCCAGCCGAAGCGGTGACCACCGCGGCCACCGCACCCTCCACGAAGGGCGCGTCGACCAGGCGGGTCCCGTCGGGGAGCTCGTCGCCCTCGGCCACCATCGCCTTCACCGTGAGCACGGCGCTGCCCAGGTCGACGAGTACCGCGACCCCCGCCCCGCCGTCGACGGACCGGGCCGCCTCCGCGATGAGCTCCGCGCTGGTCCCGAGCCCGCCCGCCGGAGTACCGCCCGCCGCGGCCACCGGCGCCGTCGCCCCACCGGCCGCGAGCCCCCTCGCCAGCTCGGCGACCGCCGCGGCCACCGGACCGCTGTGCGACACCAGCACGATGCCGACCTGCTTGTCCGCGCTCACGCGTCACCTCCGTCCGCACCGGCCGCCTCCGCGAGCGCGGCGATCAGCAACGCGGCCGACGTCGCCCCCGGGTCCTGATGCCCGATGCTCCGCTCACCCAGATAACTCGCCCTGCCCTTGCGCGCCTGGAGGGGGACGGTCGCCAGTGCGCCCGCCCCGGCCGCGTCCCGTCCCGCCTCGAACGACGTCCCGAGTGCCTCGACCGCGGGCAGCAGCGCATCGAGCATCGTCTTGTCCCCGGCCTGCGCGCCGCCCAGCTGGGCCACCGCGGCCACACCTGCCCCGAGCGCACGCGCCAGCTCCTCGGCGCCGACAGCCGGGGCATCCCCCAGTTCCTTGCCCGTGCGCCGCAGCAGCGTTCCGTACAGCGGGCCCGACGCCCCGCCGACGGTCGAGATCAACTGCCGCCCGGCGAGCATCAGCACGGCGCCCGGTGTCACTGGCGGTTCCTTCTCCAGGGCTGCCGCGACGGCGGTGAAACCGCGCTGCAGATTGCTGCCGTGGTCGGCGTCCCCGATCGCGGAGTCGAGTTCGGTCAGATGCGCCGCCTCACGGTCGACCGCGGCAGTGGTCGTGGACATCCAGCGGAGGAAGAATTCGGCGTCGAGCACATGCGCTCCTCGGTACGTCGGACGAAAGGGCATTCCAGGGGAACGGGCGGGTCAACGGCCCCAGCGCAGCGCGGGTGTCTGCACGGGTGCGTCCCAGAGCCGTACCAGTTCCTCGTCCACCTGGCAGAGCGTCACCGAACAGCCCGCCATGTCGAGCGAGGTCACGTAGTTCCCCACGAGGGTACGGGCCACCACCACACCGCGCTCGGAGAGCACCCGCTGTACCTCGGCGTTGAATCCGTACAGCTCCAGCAACGGTGTCGCCCCCATCCCGTTGACGAGCGCGATGACCGGCCCCCGTGGCCGCAGGTCCTCCAGTACCGCGTCCACCGCGAAGTCGGCGATCTCCCGTGACGTCATCATCGGGCGCCGCTCCCGTCCGGGCTCGCCGTGGATCCCCACCCCGAGTTCGAGTTCGCCCGGCGGCAGATCGAAGGTGGGGGAGCCCTTGGCGGGCGCGGTCACCGAGGTCAGGGCCACCCCGAAGCTCCGCGACGCCTCGTTGACCTGCCGCGCGAGGGCCGCCACCCGGTCCAGGGGCGCGCCCTCCTCCGCCGCCGCCCCGGCGATCTTCTCCACGAACAGGGTCGCTCCCGTGCCCCTGCGCCCGGCCGTGAAGAGGCTGTCGGTCACCGCCACGTCGTCGTTGACGAGCACCTGGGCGACCCGTACCCCTTCCTCGTCGGCGAGTTCGGCGGCCATCTCGAAGTTGAGCACGTCACCGGTGTAGTTCTTCACGACGAACAGCACGCCCGCACCGCTGTCGACGGCGGCGGCGGCCCGCACCATCTGATCCGGGACGGGCGACGTGAACACCTCGCCCGGGCAGGCGGCCGACAGCATCCCGGGGCCGACGAACCCGGCATGGAGCGGTTCGTGCCCGGACCCGCCGCCGGAGACCAGGGCGACCTTTCCGGCAACGGGGGCGTCGCGTCGCACGACGACACGGTTCTCGACGTCCACGGTCAGTTCGGGATGGGCGGCGGCCATGCCGCGCAGCCCGTCGGCGACCACGGTTTCAGGGACGTTGATCAGCATGCGCAACGGAATCTCCCAGGAAGGCTGTCGACGGTGGACCACCACCGTAGGACGCCGGAGGTCCCGTGCGAAGAACCGCACGTGTCCGCTCGTGGACGATGTCCCCGGGACGGCCGGAAAATGACGGGCCTCTCCGCACCGGGACGCATACCGTCGAGGCGGACCGGACCGGGGAGGGCATGCAGTGGGTGCAGGTGAAGGGCCGCAGAAGGAGTCGGCGACGGCAGCGGGTGAACGTGGTTCCCCCGCGCTCCGGAGAAACCCCGCCTACCGTATGTTCCTTGTCATCCAGGCCCTGTCCGCCCTCGGGGACTCCTTCTCGTACGTGGCGATCCCGCTCCTGGTGCTGCACAGCACGGGTTCGGTGGTCCAGATGGGGGTCGTCACCGGCCTCACGGGTGTCGCGTCGATCGTCACGGGTGTCTTCGCGGGGGTGATCGCGGACCGGTTCGACCGTCGGTGGCTGCTGGTGATCAGCGACGGGGCCCGCTGTCTGCTCTACGCGATCGTCCCGCTGGTCTGGCTGTTCGCGACGCCGATCTGGCTGATCTACCTCATCGTGCCGGTCGTCGGTGCCTTCGCCATGCTCTTCCAGGTCACCTATGTGACCGTCGTCCCGGCCATCGTGGGGCCCGACCAGATCGCGAGAGCCAACGGGCATCTCTTCGCCACCTTCGCCGTCGCCGGAGTCGCCGGCCCGGCACTCGCGGGTTTCGTGGCAGCGGCCGCCGGGCCGGCCGCTGCCATCGGCATCGACGCGGTGACCTTCGCGGTCTCCGCGATCGGGGTGCTGTTCATCAGGATCCGCACGACCCCGCGGGTGGACGCGGAGCGGGCCGGACGCGGTGCGGTGCGGCGGGAGTTCCTGGCAGGCGCACAATTCCTCCGGGCACATCCGGTGCTCCGGCCGTTGACCGTGCTGCTGGCGCTGCTGACCTTCCTCACCTACGGGATGACAGACCTCGTCATCTATCTGCTGAAGCACGATCTCGGCCACAGTGACACCACGGTCGGCTATGTGCTGGCGGCCGGTACGGTCGGCGCGTTCGTCGCCTCCGCCGTGGTCGCCCGGGTCCGCGCGCGGATGGGGTTCGGGGCGAGCTGGATCACGGCCTTCGCGCTCGCCGGGGTGACCGTCGCCTGCATGGGTCCGGCGAGGAGCGTACCGGTGGTCGCCGTTCTGATGACGGTCAACGCCGTGTGTACCGGTGTGGCCGGAATCTCCTCCATGTCGCTGCGTCAGGAGGTGACCCCGAGTCGGCTGCTGGGGCGGGTCACCTCCACGTTCTGGACCATCCACTCGGCTCTCGGCCCGCTGGGCGCGGCCGCCGCCACCACTGCCGCGGCCGGATTCGGGGTGACCGCGGTCTTCGTCGTCATCGGAATCGCCGTGCTGGGCATCGCGTTGGCGGGCACGGCGACCGGGATCGCGCAGTCGTCGCCCGTCGAGCGGCCGTTGGGGGACGCCGCGTGACCCGGCGGCGAATGCACCGCAGCGCTCGGACCTGCCACCCCCTCGTCCGGCGGCGCGCGGGCTACGCTGTCGGGCGCCGACCGTGGCTCGCCCTCACTTTCCACACCTCCTTGCGGACAGGTGATCTGATTTGCTGTACATCGCGTTCCTGCGCGGGATGAACGTGCCGGGCCGCTCCGTGAAGATGGAGTATCTGCGCAGTCTGTTCACGGACATGGGGTTCGGTTCCGTACGCAGCTACATCCAGAGCGGCAACGTCTTCTTCGAGTCCGACGAGGCGGACCGGTCCGCGCTCGGCGCGCGAATCGGTGAGCACCTCGAAGGGGCGCTCGGCTACGAGGTCGCGGTCTGTCTGCGTACGGTGCCGGAACTGGAAGCGCTCATCGCGCTCGACCCGTTCAAGGACGTCACGGTCACCGACGACCTGCGCTGCTGTGTGGTGTTCGCGACCGAGCGGATCGATCCCGCGCTCTCGCTGCCGATGCTCTCACCGAAGAAGGACATGGAGATCATCGGCAGTTCCGGGTACGACGCCTTCGTCGTCTGGCATCTGATCAACGGCAAGGCGCCCGCCGCGAAGGGTTTCCAGGAGCGCGTCCTGGGCCACGACGCGACGACGCGCTTCTTCCACACCGTGGTGAAGATCCTCGCCGCGGCCAAGAAGGGCGCGGCCTGAGGAACGGGCCGTCAGGCCGCGGTGCTCGGGGCGATCTCCGCGACGAGGTCCTCGACGAGTGCCCTGATCTCGTCGCGGACGGTGCGCACCGCCTCGACTCCCAGGCCGGCCGGGTCGTCCAGTTCCCAGTCGAGGTAGCGCTTGCCGGGGAAGACGGGGCAGGTGTCCCCGCAGCCCATCGTGACGCACACATCGGACTCCCGGACCGCGTCGGCCGTCAGCACCTTCGGGGTCTGCGCGGAGATGTCGATCCCTGCCTCCGCCATCGCCTCGACTGCGGCGGGGTTGACGGCGTTGCCGGGGTCCGATCCGGCGGACCGGACCTCGACGCGGTCCCCGGCCAGGTGGGTCAGCCAGGCCGCGGCCATCTGGGAGCGGCCTGCGTTGTGTACGCAGACGAACAGGACGGACGGCTTGCGACCGGGCTCGGCCATGGTGATCGTGCTCCCTCGTCGTGTGACGGATCCAGCCCGTCAATGAATCACTCCCGGCTGATATCAGCGGGTAGTGATGTGAGAGTATCCCCGCATGCTGACTTCAGTCGATGCTGATCTGATGCGGGTGCTGAGCGATCCGCTCCGCCTCCGGATCGTGACCCTCCTGGCGCGCGAGACGCTGTGTACGACGCACCTGGTCGAGGAGACCGGTGCGAAGCAGACGAACCTGTCCAACCACATGAAGGTCCTCCGGGAGTCCGGTGTGGTGGACACCGAACCCTGTGGCCGCTTCACCTACTACAAGCTGCGCCCCGAGGTTCTCGCCGGGCTCTCCGCGCAGTTCGCGGCGCTGGCCGAGTCCGCCCGTACGGCAGCCGGGAACAAGAGGGCCTGCCCGTGACCGGCGAGGGCGCCGCGAAGGTGCACACGGACGGCCGGGCCGCAGACGGGTCCGGTGCGGACTCGGTCGTCCGGAAGCTCTCCGTTCTCGACCGCTGGCTCGCCCTGTGGATCCTGCTCGCCATGGCCGTCGGCCTGGGGCTGGGGCGGGCGATCCCCGGGATGAACGACGCGCTGGCCAAGACCGAGGTCGGGGGCATTTCCCTGCCGATCGCGCTGGGACTGCTCGTGATGCTGTATCCGGTACTCGCCAAGGTCCGCTACGACAGGCTCGGCGCCGTCACCGGCGACCGCAGGCTGATGGTGTCCTCGCTGGTCATCAACTGGATCGTCGGACCGGCGGTCATGTTCGCCCTGGCATGGATGTTCCTGTCCGACCTGCCCGAGTACCGCACCGGCCTGATCATCGTCGGACTCGCACGCTGCATCGCCATGGTCATCATCTGGAACGACCTCGCCTGCGGCGACCGTGAGGCGGCGGCCGTCCTGGTCGCGCTGAACTCCGTGTTCCAGGTGATCGCGTTCGGCGTGCTGGGCTGGTTCTACCTGGACGTGCTGCCGCGGTGGCTGGGCCTCGGGGACGGGCAGGGCCTCGATGTTCCGGTCTGGCACATCGCCCTCAACGTCGTCGTCTTCCTCGGCGTCCCGCTGCTCGCCGGCTTCCTCACTCGCCGCTTCGGCGAGCGGAGGACGGGCCGCGACGCCTACGAAGCCGATTTCCTGCCGAGGATCGGACCTTGGGCCCTGTACGGGCTGCTCTTCACGATCGTCATCCTCTTCGCGCTCCAGGGGAGGACCATCACCTCGCAACCGCTGGACGTCGTACGCATCGCACTGCCGCTGCTCGTCTACTTCGCGATCATGTTCTTCGGGTCCTTCCTGCTCGGCAAGGCCCTCGGGCTGGCCTACGACCGCACCGCGACTCTGGCCTTCACCGCGGCCGGCAACAACTTCGAGCTGGCCATCGCCGTCGCCATCGCCACCTTCGGCGTCACCTCCGGCCAGGCGCTGTCAGGTGTCGTCGGTCCGCTGATCGAGGTCCCGGTGCTGATCGGACTGGTGTACGTCGCCCTGGCCTGGCGCGACAGGTTCGTGTCGCCCGTGGCGGCGGGCCGGGAGGGCTGACGGCGCGCCTGCCCCGCAGGTGCTGTGTGCGGAGTGCCGGTGCCGTCAGGCTCGCAGGTCGAGCAAGGCGGACATGGCTGCGACGACGGACGGCGCGACCTGGTAGTAGACCCAGGTTCCACGCCGCTCCGAGGTCAGCAGCCCCGCCTCGCGCAGCTTCTTCAGATGATGCGAAACGGTCGGCTGGGAGACGCCGACATCGGAGATGTCGCACACGCACGCCTCACCGCCCGCATGCGACGCGACCTTCGAGAACAGGCGCAGTCGCACCGGGTCGGACAGCGCCTTGAACATCGCGGCCATTCTTTCCGCGTCGTCCTGCGACAGCTCTCCCGCGGTGATCGGCGGGCAGCACGGCACGACTGTCCCGGCGTCCAGGACCGGCAGCTCCGCGCTCTTCGAATTCGACATGTGTCTATGTTGACGCCCATCTATGTGAGTGGCAAGCTTCGAATATAGACAAGGATCGAAACAGCGGTCGCCGACGGCCGCCCAACGCGGAGGACATCACCGCCATGACCACCCCTGCAGACCACCCGGTCGTCGTCATCGGCGCCGGCCCCGTCGGGCTCGCGGCCGCTGCCCACCTGGTCCAACGCGGGATCGAGCCCCTGGTCCTGGAAGCCGGCCCGACCGCCGCCACCGCGGTCCGTGGCTGGGCGCACGTGCGGCTGTTCTCCACCTGGAGCGAGCTGACCGACCCGGCCGCCGAGAAGCTTCTCGCGCCCACCGGATGGACTCGGCCCGACGCGGACACCTACCCCACGGGCGGCGACTGGGCCGAGCGGTACCTCCAGCCCCTCGCCGACGTCCTCGGCGACAAGGTCCACTACGGTGCCACCGTCACCGGCGTCTCCCGCCTCGGCCGCGACCGGATCGTCGACGCCGACCGCGAGCAGCAGCCCTTTACCATCCGCGTCACGGGCGCCGATGGCACCGAGGGGCGGATCCTCGGCCGGGCCGTGATCGACGCGTCCGGTACCTGGTCCACCCCCAGCCCGATCGGCGCCGACGGACTTGCCGCACTGGGCGAACGCGCCGCCTCCGCCCACATCTCCTACCGCATCCCCGACCTCGAGGACCCCCTCGTCCGTGCCCGGTACGCCGGAAGGCGCACCGCCGTCATCGGCTCCGGAGCCTCCGCGTTCACCGCCCTGGCCACCCTCGCCGACCTGGCGAAGGACGCCCCGGGCACCCACTGCGTGTGGATCCTGCGCCGCGGCATCAGTGGCTCCACCTTCGGCGGCGGCAGCGCCGACCAGCTTCCCGCCCGCGGCGCACTGGGCCTGGCCGCCAGGGCCGCCGTCGACCACGGACACGCCGACGCCGTCACCGGCTTCCGCACCGAAGTCGTCGAGGCCGCTGAAGATGACCGCCTGACCCTCATCGGTGAGGACGGCCGACGCCTCGACCCGGTCGACGAGATCGTCGTCCTGACAGGGCTGCGCCCCGATCTCTCGTTCCTGTCGGAGCTTCGCCTGGCCCTGGACGAGCGCCTTCAGGCACCCGTGGAGCTCGCCCCGCTCATCGACCCGAACCAGCACTCCTGCGGCACCGTCTACCCGCACGGCCACCGCGAGCTGTCCCACCCCGAACAGGGCTTCTACCTGGTCGGCATGAAGTCCTACGGGCGCGCCCCGACCTTCCTCGCGATGACCGGCTACGAGCAGGTCCGCTCCGTCACCGCGGCCCTCGCCGGCGACATCGAAGCCGCCGACCGCGTCGAACTCACCCTGCCCGAGACCGGGGTCTGCGGTGGTGCCGGGCTCTTCGACGCCCCCGCCGCGGGCCGGGCCGACGGCGGGGGCTGCTGTGCGGCACCCGTTCCGGTACCGCTGCACCTGGCCGCCGTCGTTCCGGCCGGCACATCCGAGGAGGCGGGGGAGTCCCCGGCCGGCGGCTGCTGCGGAAGCTGAAGGGGTCGGATCAGCGGTACAGGCGCACGTCCGCGAGGCTCCACCAGCTGTCGGAGCTGCCCGTCTGCGTCACGCGGAGGAAGCGGGCGCCGGTAAGCGGCAGGTCGACGGTGGTGAGCTGGCCGGTGCCCGTACCGCTGCCCACGGTGCGCCAGCGCCTGCCGTCGTCGCTGACCGAGAGCTGCCAGCCGCGCGCGTAGTCGCCCAGGCTGTCCCCGCTGTCGATCGCGACCCGGCGGAACGTGGTGCGCCGGGCGAGGTCGAGCTGCACGTACTGCCCCGGGGTCTGCGCCGTACCGGCGCTCCAGCGGGTGGACCCGTCGGCGTCGGAGATGAGCCGGGCGGGGCCCTCGCCGGCGGGCTGCGCCGTGGCGGTGGCGTCGTCCAGCGGCACGGCGTGCAGCAGGCCGCGCGGCGTCGCGGACGTGGGCCACGTGAACGTAGCCAGTGCTCCGCCCGGCAGGGTGTAGTCGAACGACCGGTCTCCGACGGCCACGGTGAAGGAGCGCGGGGCGTCGTTCTCGTTGTGGACGACCAGTGCGGTGGAGCCGTCGGGATTACGGAAGGCGACGTCGGTCAGCTGTCCGTTCCAGCCGGTGGTGCCGTAGTTGGTGCTGGCGATGCGGGTGGCACCGGGCTTCACGAACTTCGACAGATGGCCGATGGTGAACAGCTCGGCGTTGGGTGTCACGGTGCCGTCGCTCTGCACGGTGAGCAGTGCGGTGCAGGTGTCGCAGCCGCCGTTGTGCGGACCGCCGTCGGCCTCCAGGACGAGATTCCAGTCGGCGACCGACCTGGCCCAGTTGCGGGTGGTACCGACCGTGATCGTGCGGGCGTGCCAGGTGAGCGTGGAACGGAAGAACTGGGCGGGCGTGTCGGCGGCGCCGTGCGAGCCCGAGCACTCGGTGAACCAGATGCCCTTGTCCGGATGGGCGTCGTGCAGAGCGGTCTGCGCGCTGGGATCGCCGGAGTAGCAGTGATAGGCGGTACCCGCGATCCACTTGGCGGCGGGGCCGTCCAGCAGCTGGTACGGGTAGTCGGTCTCCGGGGCCTCGCCGAGCCGTTCGGCCGTGGCGATGTCGTCCGGGTGGGTGCTCCAGTTGTGGTCGTACGCGAGGATCTTGGTGCGCAGGCCGGCCCGGTGCAGCAGCGGGCCGAGCTCCTCGATGATCCGCGCCTCCTGCCGGACGGGCATGTCGGTGCCGGGATAGGCGCTGGGGGCGCGGTTCTGCGGTTCGTTCTGCACGGTCAGGTAGTCGATGGGTACGCCCGCCTCGGCGTACGCCTGCACGAACTTCACCAGGTACCGGGCGTACGCCCGGTAGACGGCCGGATCGTCCTTGAGGTGGCCTCCCACCAGCGAACCGTTGTCCTTCATCCACGCAGGAGGGCTCCATGGCGTGGCCATCACGGTCAGCTGCGGATTGAGCTTCCTGGCCTGGCGGAGCAGAGGCAGGATCTGCTGCTCGTCGTGGGCGATGCTGAAGTGCCGGAGCGCGAAGTCGCTCTGCCCGGCGGGCATGTCGTCGTACGTGTAGTGCTCGGGCGAGGCGGTGAAGTCGGAGGAGCCGACCGGCTGGCGCAGGAAGCTCACGCCGATGCCCTGCTCCGGATCGAAGAGCCGCCGCATGGCGGCGTCCCGGTCCTCGGCCGGCAGCCGGCTCAGCACCGCGGCCGAGGAGTCGGTGAGCGCGCCGCCGAAACCGTCCATCCGCTGGTAGCCCTGCGTCGGGTCGACGGTGATCGTGGTCCGGTCGGACCCGCCGGCGTGGAAGGCGACCGGCGTCCGCTTCTGCAGGTGCTCGGCACCGTCGGCCGAGGTCACCCACACCTGTGCCTGCGCGGCGGTGTGCGGCGGCGAGGCGGGGGCCGGCGACGCGGTGGCCGGCAGACAGGTCAGACAGAGTGCGGCGGCCATGACGGCCGACGCGCCGAGGGCGCGTCTCATGATGGTTCTCCTCGCTGACGGTTGGCGTGCGGCGGCGCCGGAATCCACCATCCATGAAACGGAATGTAACAACTGTGGAACGCGGCGCTCACAGGAAAGCCCCGCCCCGCGCGCTTGTCAATACTCCGCTTCGGCGGTTACGGAGGCGCGGTAGTCTGCGCGTATGAAACGGGATTGTGTAACACGTGGCTAGGCCGGTGGGGTCCCAGGTGACGGTGCGGATGATCGCGGCCGAGGCGGGCGTGTCGATCGCGACCGTGTCGCGCGTGATGAGCGGGCAGGCCCGGGTGGCGCCCGGCACGCAGGAGCGCGTCCGTACGGCCGCGGAACGGCTGGGGGCCTCGCCGCCCGCGCGGCGCGGCAGCGCGGAGGGCGCGGTCTTCGTGCGCTGCCCCTACGTGCTCACCGACTACTTCGGGGTGATCGTCTCCTCGATCGCCGAGGCCCTGGACGTACACGGCAGGCGACTGGTGCTCAGTGCGGGCGACGCCGCCCGGGAACGCTCCGTGCTGCCCGGACTGGCGGCGGACCCGGCCGTCGGCGGCGCCCTGCTGATCCTGCCGCCCGAACCCGGTCCGGAACTGGAGGCGCTGCGGGGGCAGGGACTGCCGTTCGTCGTGGTGGACCCGCGGACGCCGCCGCCCCGTGACATCGCCTCGGTCTCGGCTGCGCACCTGGCGGGCGCCAGGGAGGTGACGGCGCATCTGGCCGGTTTCGGGCACCGGCGGATCGGAGTCATCGGGGGTCCGTCCGAATGGCTGGCCTGCCAGGCGCGGCTCGCGGGCCACCGCTCGGCGCTGGCCGACGTCGGTGTGCTGCATGACCCGGCGCTGCTGCGCAGTATCGAGCCGACCGCCGACTGGGGGTACGCGGCGGCGCGCGAACTGCTCGGTCTGCCCGAACGCCCGACCGCGCTGGTCGCGTTCAACGACAAGGCGGCGGTCGGCGCGCTGCGGGCGGCCTACGAACGCGGGCTACGGGTGCCGGAGGACCTGTCGATCACCGGCTTCGACGACACCGACCTGGGCCGCAGTACCGTGCCCCGGCTCACGACGGTCCGTCAGCCGGTGCAGGAGATGGGGCGGATGGCGGTGTCCCTGTTGATGCGGCTGCTGGACGGACACGCGGTGGACACCGCGCACGTGGAGCTGGCCACGCAGCTGGTCGTCCGGGACTCCACGGGACCCGCACCGGCCTGAGGCGCAGGGTGCCGCCCGTGCGGCGTCCGTGGTGACCACCCGGCGCGGCCCCGTGGAGCGTCCCGGGCCGTACCTCGCGGGGGAGGGTGGTCGTCTTTCCTCAGGTGCGGTCGATGTGCACGCTGGTCGACTTCACGCGGGCGGTCGCCGTCATGCCGACCTCCAGCCCAAGCTCCTCCACGGCCTCCCGGGTCAGCAGTGACACGAGCCGGTGGGGGCCTGCCTGGATCTCCACCTGCGCTGCCACGTCCCCGAGCTTGACCGCGGTGACGATGCCCGGAAAGGCGTTGCGCGCCGAGGTGTAGGACGCTTCCTCCTCGCCGGTGCCGCTCTGCGCGACCTCGACGGAGAACGCGGCCAGGTCGCGGCCGTCGATGAGGCGGCGGCCGCTCTCCTCGCGATGCGTGGCGACGCGGCCGGCATCCGCCCAGCGGCGTGCGGTGTCCGGGCTGACGCCCAGCAGGCGTGCGGCCTGCCCGATGGTGTAGGACTGCATGTACCGCATCCTAAGGCAGAAAAGTTTGCAAATGCAAGAATATTGACCATGAAACCTGGCAGATGCGAAGCCGTCACCCGGCCGGTGGGCCGGGTGGCCCTGCCGGGATGAGGAATCGGGGCGTGCGGCCTAGGGTGCGAGCCATGGCAGAGAGCGCGGGGTACCGGGGTTCTGCGGGGCGGGATACGGGCCCCGGTGCCGGGCCGGACACCCCCGACCCCCGGCGGTGGCAGGCGCTCGCGGTCTGCCTGGTCGCGGGCTTCATGACCCTGCTGGACGTGTCGATCGTCAACGTAGCCCTGCCGTCCATCCGCGAAGGGCTGAACACACCGGAGTCCGATCTGCAGTGGGTGCTCTCGGGATACTCGCTCGCCTTCGGTCTCTTCCTGATCCCCGCCGGACGCCTCGGTGACGCCCGGGGGCGTCGTGAGGTCTTCATGACCGGGCTGGTGCTCTTCACCCTGTCGTCCGCGGCCTGCGGCGCCGCCCAGTCCAGCACCTGGCTGGTGATCGCCCGACTGGTCCAGGGGCTGGCCGGCGGTCTGGTCTCGCCGCAGATCTCCGCCCTCATCCAGCAGATGTTCTCGGGGCGGGAGCGGGGCCGGGCGTTCGGCATGTTCGGCACGGTGGTCGGCATCTCCACCGCCGTCGGCCCGCTGCTGGGCGGACTGCTCATCCAGGCGGCCGGGGCCGAGGAGGGCTGGCGCTGGGTGTTCTACGTCAACCTGCCACTCGGGCTCGTCTGCCTTCTGCTGGCGCGCCGGCTGCTGCCGGACACCCCCTCCGCGGGTCCGGTGCGGCTGCGGGACCTCGACCCCCTCGGGATCCTGCTGCTGGGCGCGGGAGTGCTGGCCCTGTTGCTTCCGTTCGTCCAGGCCCATCAGTGGCCCGGGAACGGGAAGTGGCTGCTCCTGCTGGTCGCCGCCGTGCTGCTCGCCGCGTTCGTCGCCTGGGAATCCCGGTGCGGACGCCGTGGCACGCAGCCGGTCGTCGACCTCAGGCTCTTCCGGGTCCGCTCCTACTGGCTGGGCTGCCTGCTGATCCTGCTGTACTTCGCCGGATTCACCTCCATCTTCTTCATCACCACGCTCTATCTGCAGAGCGGTCTGCACTACACCGCCTTGCAGGCGGGCCTGGCGATCACCCCGTTCGCGCTGGGCTCGGCCGTCGCCGCAGGCCCCGGCGGCAGGATGGTCGGCCGGTACGGTCGCCCCCTCGTCGTCGTGGGCATGGCCACCGTCGCGGTGGGCCTCGCGGCCACCGCGCTCGCCGTCCACCTGGTGCCCGGCAGGGGAGCGGGATGGGCGATGGCCGCCCCGCTGCTGCTGGCCGGACTGGGCAGCGGCCTGGTCATCGCACCCAACCAGACCCTGACGCTGTCGCAGGTGCCCGTGGCCACCGCGGGGAGCGCCGGCGGCACCCTGCAGACCGGCCAGCGTGTCGGCTCCGCGATCGGGATCGCCGCCGTCGGCTCGGTGTTCTTCGCCCAGGTGGGTTCCGCCGCATGGTCCACCGCCTACGACCACGGGCTCATCGTCTCCGTCGCCTTCGTGCTCGCGGGACTCGTCGTGGCGCTGGCCGACGTGGGCGGGGCCCGGCGGGGCAGAAGCCGTACACAGCAGTCCGCACCCTCCCCGGCGGGCCCTAAGGAGACGCGATGAACGACCCCGACGGCGCCGCGCAGGACGGCAACAGCGCCTACGGACACAAACCCTTCAAACGGTCCCGCAGCCATTTCGCCGACCGCATCACCGCCGACGGCCGGGACGGCTGGCCCGTCGAAGCAGGCCGCTACCGCCTCGTCGTCAGCCGCGCCTGCCCCTGGGCGAGCCGCGCCCTGGTCTCCCGCAGGCTGCTGGGCCTGGAGAGCGCCCTCTCGCTCGCCGTCGCCGACCCCCTGCAGGACGACCGCAGCTGGCGCTTCACCCTGGACCCGGACGGCCGGGACCCGGTACTCGGCATCCGCTATCTGAGCGACGCGTACGACGCCAGGGAGCGCGGCTACCCCGGCGGCGTCAGCGTCCCCGCGATCGTCGACGTCCCCAGCGGCAGGCTCGTCACCAACGACTACCAGCAGATCACCCTGGACCTCGCCACCGAATGGACCGCGCTGCACCGCCCCGGGGCGCCCGACCTTTACCCGGAACCGTTGCGCGAGGAGATCGACTCGGTGATGGACGGGATCTACCGCGACGTCAACAACGGCGTGTACCGGGCCGGGTTCGCGGACGGTCAGAGCACCTACGAGAGCGCCTACGAGGCACTCTTCCGACGCCTGGACCAGGTGTCGGACCGGCTGACGGACCGGCGCTACCTCGTCGGCGACACGATCACCGAGGCCGACGTCCGCCTCTTCACCACCCTGGTGCGCTTCGACGCCGTCTACCACGGCCACTTCAAGTGCAACCGTACGAAACTGGCCGAGGACCCGGTCCTGTGGGCGTACACCAGGGACCTCTACCAGACCCCCGGATTCGGGGACACCGTCGACTTCCACCACATCAAGCAGCACTACTACCGTGTCCACACCGGCATCAACCCCACCGGCATCGTGCCCGTCGGACCCGACCTGTCGGGGTTCCTGGCCCCGCACCACCGCGAGCGGCTCGGCGGCCGGCCGTTCGGCGACGGCACCCCGCCCGGTCCCGTGCCGGCGGGGGAAAGGGTTCCCCCGTCGCACCGGCCCTGACCGGCCCTACTCCGTCTCGTCCAGGCGATCGGCGTAGTACTCGATCGCCGGACGGTACGCCCGGACCTGCGGATCCTCGCTGGTGGCCGCCGTCACCAGGAGCAGGGTCCGTACGGCTTCGCGGGACTCTCCGAGGTTGTACAGCGTCATGGCCAGGAACGTCCGCAGGGCGGAATCCTGGGCGAACTCGCCCAGCCCCCGGCCGAGCACCTCGCGCGCCTCCTCGTAGCGGCCCAGCACCCGCAGCGTGCTGCCGAGCCCGAGGAAGGCCCCGTGGCGGTCCCGGGCCGCAAGCCCCGTGCCGTTCAGCGCGCGCTCGTAGAACGGCACAGCCTGCGCCTCCAGCCCGAGGGAATCGTGCGACCAGGCGGTCTGATAGGCGATGGCGGCATCGTGCGGACGGCGCGCCGCCAGGCTCACCAGCTCCTCGTGCGCCCGGGGGGTCCTCTCCTCGCGCAGGCGCACCGCCTGCGCCAGTGCCGCGTCCGCCGTCTCGTGCTCGCTGTCGGTGCTCATGCTGCCGCACGCTGTCAGGCCGACGAGGACATCGCAAAATCGTGTGGGGCAGGGCCCTGTCGAGACACGGGCGATCACGAGATATCTTGATGTCAAGCAATGTTGCAGACGTGGAGCGGAGCACAGGGTGACTGACTCGACCATCATCTATACACACACCGACGAGGCCCCGGCCCTGGCGACGTATTCGTTCCTGCCCGTGGTCGAGGCCTATGCCTCGAAGGCCGGGGTCACCGTGGAGAGCCGTGACATCTCCCTGGCGGGCCGGATCATCGCCAGTTTCCCCGATCGCCTCCAGGAGAACCAGCGCATCGACGACGCTCTCGCCGAGCTGGGCGCGCTGGCCACCACTCCCGGTGCGAACATCATCAAGCTGCCGAACATCTCGGCCTCGATCCCGCAGCTGAAGGCCGCGATCGCCGAGCTCCAGGAGCAGGGCTACGCGCTTCCGGACTACCCGGACGACCCGCAGAGCGATGAGGACAAGGACGTCCGCGCGCGCTACGACAAGGTCAAGGGCAGCGCGGTCAACCCCGTCCTGCGTGAGGGCAACTCCGACCGCCGTGCTCCCGCGTCGGTCAAGAACTACGCCAAGACCCACCCGCACCGCATGGGTGCCTGGACGGCCGACTCGAAGACGAACGTCGCCACCATGGGCGTCGACGACTTCCGTTCGACCGAGAAGTCCGCCGTGATCGCCGAGCCCGGCTCGCTGCGCATCGAGCTGGTGGGCGACGACGGCACCACCACGGTGCTGCGCGAGTCCGTACCGGTGCTCGCCGGCGAGGTCGTGGACGCGGCCGTCATGCGCGTCGCCGCACTGCGTGAGTTCTTCACCGCGCAGATCGCCCGGGCCAAGTCCGAGGACGTGCTCTTCTCCGTGCACCTCAAGGCCACGATGATGAAGGTCTCCGACCCGATCATCTTCGGCCACGTGGTCCGCGCCTTCTTCCCGAACACCTTCGCCAAGTACGGTGACGTCCTCGCCGCAGCGGGCCTGACCCCGAACGACGGCCTCGGCGGGATCCTCAAGGGCCTCGACTCGGTGCCTCACGTCGGCGCCGAGATCAAGGCGTCCTTCGAGGCCGAGCTCGCCGAGGGCCCCGCCCTGGCGATGGTCGACTCCGACAAGGGCATCACCAACCTGCACGTCCCCAGCGACGTCATCGTCGACGCCTCCATGCCGGCCATGATCCGCACCTCGGGCCACATGTGGAGTCCGGACGGCCAGGAGGCCGACACCATCGCCGTCCTGCCGGACAGCAGCTACGCGGGTGTCTACCAGGTCGTGATCGACGACTGCCGTGCGCACGGCGCCTTCGACCCCTCGACCATGGGCTCGGTGCCCAACGTCGGCCTGATGGCGCAGAAGGCCGAGGAGTACGGCAGCCACGACAAGACCTTCGAGATCCCCGCCACGGGCACCGTGCGCGTCGTCGACGCCGCCGGCAACGCCGTGCTGGAGCAGACCGTCGGCGCCGGTGACATCTTCCGGATGTGCCAGACCAAGGACCTGCCGATCCAGGACTGGGTCAAGCTCGCCGTCACCCGCGCCCGCGCGACCGGCAACCCGGCCGTGTTCTGGCTCGACGAGACCCGCGCCCACGACGCGCAGCTCATCGCCAAGGTCAAGACCTACCTGGCGGACCACGACACCGACGGTCTCCAGATCGAGATCCTGACCCCGGAGAAGGCCACCGCCTTCTCGCTGGAGCGCATCCGCCGCGGTGAGGACACCATCTCGGTGACCGGCAACGTGCTGCGTGACTACCTCACCGACCTGTTCCCGATCCTGGAACTCGGCACCAGCGCGAAGATGCTCTCCGTCGTGCCGCTGATGAACGGTGGCGGTCTGTTCGAGACGGGCGCCGGCGGTTCCGCGCCCAAGCACGTCCAGCAGCTCGTCAAGGAGGACTACCTCCGCTGGGACAGCCTGGGCGAGTTCCTCGCCCTCGCGGTCAGCTTCGAGCACCTCGCGCAGACCACGGACAACGCGCGCGCCCAGGTCCTCGCCGACACGCTGGACCGTGCGACCGCCACGTTCCTCAACGAGGACAAGTCCCCGAGCCGCAAGCTCGGCGGCATCGACAACCGCGGCAGCCACTTCTACCTGTCCCTGTACTGGGCCCAGGAGCTGGCGCAGCAGACCGCCGACAGCGAGCTCGCCGCGGCGTTCGCCCCGCTCGCCAAGACGCTGGCCGAGCAGGAGCAGACCATCGTGGGCGAACTGGTCGCGGTCCAGGGCAAGCCGGCCGACATCGGCGGCTACTACCAGCCCGACCCGGCCAAGGCCGCGGCCGTCATGCGCCCGTCGGCGACGTTCAACCAGGCGATCGCGAGCCTCGCCTGAGGTGAGCAGGGCGGACGGGGCGGGGGCTCCGCGCCTCTGCCCCGCCCGTACGCCCTGTGACCGTTCCGCCCCGGCCGACTCTCCGTCGAGCCGGGGCGGAGCTGTTTTCAGCACCGTTCCCGCGCGGCCCAGTTGGCCCGGCCGCCGAGGGACCGGGGGACGCCCTGACGAGTGAAAGTGGCGCCGTGGCGGGCGCCGGGCCGCCCTCGGCGGGCCCGTGGCTGGTTTGCTGCAACCGGAAACATGCGCGACGCGCGGGGAGGGCCGTTCGGCCGACCCGCTGGAGCGGCGCCACACCGGGTGCGCAGTCCACCCGCGGAAGACAACCGAAGGAGCGTCCCAGTGACGACGACGGGCACAGCAGAGCCGACGGACGAAGAGGAGTCGTACGCCAACGAGCTTCCGGTGCGCAGCAAGGAGCCGGGGAACGTCGTCGTCACGTGGCTGACCACCACCGACCACAAGACGATCGGCTCGCTGTACCTGGTCACCTCGTTCGCGTTCTTCCTCATCGGCGGCCTGCTCGCACTCGTCATGCGCGCCGAGCTGGCCCGTCCGGGCACGCAGCTCGTGTCGAACGAGCAGTTCAACCAGGCGTTCACGATCCACGGCACGATCATGCTGCTGATGTTCGCGACGCCGCTGTTCGCCGGATTCACCAACTGGATCATGCCGTTGCAGATCGGCGCGCCCGATGTGGCGTTCCCGCGGCTGAACATGTTCGCGTACTGGCTGTACCTCTTCGGCTCGCTCCTCGTGGTGGCCGGTTTCCTCACCCCGAACGGCGCGGCCGACTTCGGCTGGTTCGCCTACTCCCCGCTGACGGACGCGGTCCGCTCGCCCGGGGTCGGCTCGGACATGTGGATCATGGGCCTGGCCTTCTCCGGCTTCGGCACGATCCTCGGCTCGGTCAACTTCATCACCACGATCATCTGCATGCGCGCCCCCGGTATGACGATGTTCCGCATGCCGATCTTCGTCTGGAACGTCCTGCTGACCGGTGTGCTGGTCCTGCTGGCCTTCCCGGTGCTCGCGGCGGCGCTCCTGGCGCTGGAGGCCGACCGGAAGTTCGGTGCGCATGTCTTCGACGCGTCCAACGGCGGCGCGCTGCTCTGGCAGCACCTCTTCTGGTTCTTCGGCCATCCGGAGGTGTACATCATCGCGCTCCCGTTCTTCGGGATCGTCAGCGAGATCATCCCCGTCTTCAGCCGCAAGCCGATCTTCGGCTACATCGGCCTGGTGGCCGCGACGATCTCCATCGCCGGACTGTCCGCGACCGTGTGGGCGCACCACATGTATGTCACCGGCGGCGTGCTCCTGCCGTTCTTCTCCTTCATGACGTTCCTCATCGCGGTGCCCACCGGGGTGAAGTTCTTCAACTGGATCGGCACGATGTGGAAGGGCTCGCTGTCGTTCGAGACACCGATGCTCTGGTCGATCGGCTTCCTCGTGACGTTCCTCTTCGGCGGTCTGACCGGAGTCATCCTGGCCTCGCCGCCGATGGACTTCCACGTCTCTGACTCGTACTTCGTGGTCGCGCACTTCCACTACGTCGTCTTCGGCACCGTGGTGTTCGCGATGTTCGCCGGATTCCACTTCTGGTGGCCGAAGTTCACCGGGAAGATGCTGGACGAGCGGCTCGGCAAGATCACCTTCTGGACCCTGTTCGTCGGGTTCCACGGCACGTTCCTGGTGCAGCACTGGCTGGGCGCAGAGGGGATGCCCCGTCGTTACGCGGACTACCTCGCCAGCGACGGTTTCACCGCGCTGAACACGATCTCGACGATCTCCTCGTTCCTGCTCGGCCTGTCGATGCTGCCCTTCCTCTACAACGTCTGGAAGACCGCCAAGTACGGCAAGAAGATCGAGGTCGACGACCCGTGGGGCTACGGCCGTTCGCTGGAGTGGGCGACCTCCTGCCCGCCGCCCCGGCACAACTTCCACACGCTGCCCCGGATCCGTTCCGAATCCCCGGCGTTCGACCTGCACCACCCCTCGGTACGCGAGCTCGACGAGGCCGCGAACCGAGGGGACCTCTCCGAGACGGTGGCGCCGGGGGACAGGCAGGCGTGAGCAGGACCGCCGGGGAAGAGGAGAGACGCATGGGTCCCGATCCCGAGAAGGACAGCGCCCGCGGCCTGGCCCAGATGGAGGGCTATCTGCTGTGGAACGCCGAGATCGAGGAGGCACGACGGCGCGCCCGCCGCTTCACCGACGCGCTTCCGTGGCTGACGACGGCCCAGCGCGAGGACGTGGAGCGGGTCTACACGGCCGACCGGGCCGCCGCCTCGCGGGCGATGCTCGTCCGCGTCTCGGTCCGTGCCGCCGAACTGCGCGGTGAGTACAGCGAGCGCTATCACCGGCTCAGGACCCGGTGCGTCGCCGCCGCGGTGATCTGCGCGGGCGTGGCGGGAGGGGCCTGCACGGCCATGGCGTACCTGGCCAGATAGCCCGCCGGGGTCGTCCGTTCTGCCGTCCCAGCAGGCGGACTCGCGCCCGTCTCGTAAAGATGAGAGGTGACGGGCGCGTGTGACGGGGCAGGCGAACGGTCGACCGTGCAGCCCCCGAGAAGGGACGAACACTGTGGCACGACCCAGGATTCTCGTTGTCGGAGCCGGATTTGCCGGGGTCGAGTGCGTACGCCGTCTGGAGCGCGGGCTCCGTCCGGGCGAAGCGGACATCGCGCTCGTCGCACCGTTCTCGTACCAGCTCTACCTGCCCCTGCTGCCGCAGGTCGCCTCCGGTGTCCTCACCCCGCAGTCCGTCGCCGTGTCACTGCGACGGAGCAGCCGGCACCGTACGCGCATCATCCCCGGCGGAGCCATCGGACTGGACCCCAAGGCGAAGGTCTGCGTCATCCGCAAGATCACTGACGAGGTGGTCTACGAGCCGTACGACTACGTCGTGCTCGGCCCGGGCAGCGTGACCCGTACCTTCGACATCCCCGGGCTGCTCGACAACGCCCGCGGAATGAAGACGCTGGCCGAGGCGGCGTACGTACGCGACCACGTGATCGCGCAACTCGACCTCGCGGACGCCAGCAACGACGAGGAGGAGCGCGCCTCCCGGCTGCAGTTCGTGGTGGTCGGCGGCGGGTACGCGGGAACCGAGACGGCGGCTTGCCTGCAACGCCTCACCAGTAACGCGGTGAGGCACTATCCACGGCTCGACCCGAAGCTGATCAAGTGGCATCTGATCGACATCGCCCCGAAACTGATGCCCGAGCTGGGCGACAAGCTCGGCGAGAGCGCGCTGAAGGTCCTGCGCGACCGCGGCATCGAGGTGTCGCTGGGTGTCTCCGTCGCCGAGGCGGGGCCCGACAAGGTGACGTTCACCGACGGCCGCGTGCTGCCCTGCCGCACGCTGATCTGGACGGCCGGTGTCACCGCGAGCCCGCTCGTCACCACGTTCGACGCGGAGACGGTGCGCGGCAGGCTGGCGGTGACACCCGAGATGACCCTGCCCGGATACGACGGCGTGTTCGCGCTGGGCGACGTGGCGGCCGTGCCGGACCTGGTCAAGGGCGACGGAGCGGTCTGCCCGCCGACGGCCCAGCACGCGATGCGTCAGGGCCGCAGGCTCGCCGACAACCTGCTGGCGACGCTCCGCCATCAGCCGCTGCGGCCGTACGTCCACAAGGATCTCGGGCTCGTGGTGGACCTCGGAGGCAGGGACGCGGTCTCCAAGCCGCTCGGCATCGAGATGCACGGCATCACGGCTCAGGCCGTGGCCCGCGGCTACCACTGGTCGGCGCTGCGGACCAACGTGGCCAAGGCCCGCGTCATGACCAACTGGCTGATCAACGCCGCGGCGGGCGACGACTTCGTCCGGACGGGATTCCAGTCCCGCAAGCCCGCGACACTGCGGGACTTCGAGTACACGGACAGCTACCTCACCCCGGAGCAGGTCCGTGAACACACCGCGTCCCTGAACGCCCGGATGAAGTGATCCGGTACCCGGGTCCGTCAGGCGGACGGCACGGTGGTGCGGATCAGGCGCAGGAAGGCTGCGTTGTCCTCGGTGCGCCGGATCCGGTCGAGCAGCGCCTCCAGGGACGCCTGCGCGTCCCTGGAGTGCAGCGCCCGGCGCAGTCCTCGTACGGCGGTCAACTCCTCTGCAGATACGAGGAGTTCATCGCGACGGGTGCCGGAAGCGGCGATGTTCACCGCCGGGTGGATGCGCTTCTCGGCCAGTGAGCGGTCGAGCCGGAGTTCCATGTTGCCGGTGCCCTTCAGCTCCTCGAAGAAGTACTCGTCGGCCCGGGAGCCGGTGTCGACGAGGGCCGTGGCCAGAATGGTCAGGGAGCCGGCCTCCTCGGTGAGGCGCGCGGCGCCGAAGAGCCTCTTGGGACCGGTCAGCGCGGCGGCGTCCACGCCGCCGCTGAGGGTGCGTCCGCCTTGGCCCGCCGCGTTGTTGTGGGCCCGGCAGAGGCGGGTGAGCGAGTCCAGCAGGATGACCACGTCCCGGCCCTGCTCGACGAGCCGCTTGGCGCGTTCGAGGGCGAGTTCCGCGAGGGCGATGTGCTCCTTGGCGGGCCGGTCGAAGGTCGAGGCGTAGACCTCGCCGCGCACCGAGCGGCGCATGTCGGTGACCTCCTCAGGGCGTTCGTCGAGGAGCACCACCATCAGATGGGAATCGGGGTGGTTCTCGGCGACGGCCGCCGCGATCTGCTGGAGGAGGACGGTCTTGCCGGTCCTGGGGGGTGCGACGATCAGCCCGCGCTGTCCCTTGCCGATCGGGGCGACCAGATCGACGATGCGCGTCGAGGGGCTGCCGGACGGTGTCTCCAGGCGCAGTCGCTGCCGGGGGTGGAGCGGGGTGAGGTCGCGGAAGTGCGGGCGTCCGCGCAGCGACTGCGGAGGCAGGCCGTTGACGCGTGCGACGGCGTTCAGGGCACGGGGCCGCTCGCAGGCGCCCTCGACCACATCGCCCTTGCGCAGACCGTACGTGCGGATGAGTGCCGCGGGGACCTGTACGTCCCCGGGGGCGGGATGTCCGCCGGCGGAGCGCAGGGAGCCGTGCCCCTGCTGCGTGATGTCGAGGATGCCGGCGGCGGCCGTGGCGGCCGCGGGCCGGGCGGTGGTGGTGACGGGGTGTTCGAGTGTGGTGGTCATGCGGGTGGTCCTTTCGCGGACATGCGAATGAAGGGGCCCGGCTGAGACGGGGGCGGAGATCTCACGCCCCGGACGACGGGCAGGAAAGGCCGGTGGGAGAAACCCGTGCCGGACTGGGAAAGCAATGCGATGAAGCTGGATCGCCGGTCGGAAAGGACGGGCGCATCAGCGTGGTGAAGGTGAATCGGTACCGGAACCTGAAGGAGAGGTATGCACATGTACCGATTGCAATGTAGCACGCCCGCCGGGCAGCGGTGGCCGATGTGGTGCGGGTAACCCATTGCGGTGGGGGAGCAGGGGGTGGTTTCGTACTTCCGGCCGTTCCCCCGACTCCGGAGTCACCTTGCCGATACATCTCACCGCCCTGACCGATCCCGACCGTGGCGCTGACGACTACCGCCTGGCGTGGCTGGCGTCCGACGAGACGGGGTCACCCGTCGGATCGGCGTTCCTGCGGGTCTTCACCCGGGAGGGACAGGATCACCTCGCCGAACTGGAACTCCACGTGCACCCGGCGGAACGCCGCAAGGGCACCGGCTCGCAGCTGCTCGACGCGGCGGTCCGGGGGGCCCGGGAGCACGGCCGGCGCTCCGTCGTCGCGCAGACCGAGGCCGGGACCCCGGGAGACGGGTTCCTGCGGGCCAGAGGGCTGCGCAAGGTCCTCACCCTCACCTACGCCCGGCTGTCGCTGGATGCGGTGGACGGCGCGGCCCTGACCGCCATCACCCGGGAACCGCATCCGGGCTACCGGCTGGAGTCCTGGGACGGCACCGTGCCCGCTCCGCTGGCGCAGACGTTCGCCGCGTCGCGCCGCGCCATGGACGACATGCCCATGGACGACACCGACTACGGAACCGTCGTGTGGGACGTCGACCGGGTGAGGGCCGTGGCGCGGGCGGTCGAGGACCGCGGCGACCACCTTCACACCGTGGCCGCCGTCGACGAGAGCGACGGGACGATCGCGGGCTTCACCGAACTCGTCGTGCCGGGCGACGGGCAGGGCGACGGCCAGCACTACGGAACGGGCGTACTGCCCGAGCACCGGGGCCACGGCCTCGCGCGCTTGATGAAGGCCGCGTCGATCCTGCGGGCCCGCGAGCGCCACCCCGCATTGGGCGGGCTGCTCGCGGACACCGCCGACAGCAACACGTACATGCGGCGGATCAACGACGCGTTCGGATACGAGGCGACGCACCGCTCGGTCGAGTACCAGCTCGACCTCTAGGGCGTGTGGTGGAAGTAGCGTCGTCCGCCCGGAGGACGGGGCTCGCGGCGTCCGGTGCGGTGAGCCACAAGGCGGAGGGTCGCCCGCGTACCGGACGTACTCGGGCGATCCCGACAACGCGGCGAGGTGCCGTGCCAGGCGTCGCGAGCCGGACGGGACTTTCAAAACACGCCCTAGTCACCGTCAGGGGCCGCCCGTCCGCGGCCCCGGAACACCTCCAGGATCTGCTCGGCGGCCAGCGTGGCGGGCAACGAGCCCTCCCGCACGCGCAGTTCGAGCTCCGGCGCGAGCGCACGCACGCCCGGGTGGCCGCGCAGGCTGTCCAGCAGGTCGTCCCGCACCATCGTCCAGGTCCAGTCGACCTGCTGCTCACTCCGCTTGGCCGCGAGGCGGCCCGTCGATTCGAGCAGGGCCCGGTGCTGTTCCAGCCGCTCCCACAACGTGTCCAGGCCGCTGGACTCCCGGGCGCTGCACGTCAGCACCGGTGGGGTCCACGCCGCGTCCACCGGGTGCATCAGCCTCAGCGCGCCCGCCAGTTCGCGTGCCGCGGAGCGGGCGTCGCGCTCGTGCGGGCCGTCGGCCTTGTTCACCGCGATGGCGTCCGCCAGCTCCAGCACACCCTTCTTGATGCCCTGGAGCTGGTCACCGGTACGGGCCAGCGTCAGCAGCAGGAACGTGTCCACCATATTGGCGACAGCGGTCTCCGACTGGCCGACGCCGACCGTCTCCACCAGCACCACGTCGTAGCCCGCCGCCTCCATCACCACGACGGACTCCCGGGTGGCCTTCGCCACCCCGCCCAGCGTGCCTGCGGTGGGGGAGGGGCGTACGAAGGCCGCCGGGTCGACGGCGAGCCGCTCCATCCTGGTCTTGTCGCCGAGGATGGAGCCGCCCGTCCGGCTGGACGACGGGTCCACGGCGAGCACGGCGACCCGGTGCCCGAGCCCGGTGAGCATCGTGCCGAGGGCGTCGATGAACGTGGACTTGCCGACGCCGGGCACGCCGCTGATACCGATGCGCCGGGCCCGGCCCGAATGCGGCAGCAGCTCGCGCAGCAACTGCTGTGCCAGTGCCCGGTGATCGGGCCGGGTGGACTCGACGAGGGTGATGGCGCGCGCGATGTGCGCCCGCTTCCCGTCGAGTACCCCCTTCACATAGCTGTCGAGATCGATCTTCGGAGCCATCGGGTCAGCGGCTCACAGCTCGTGGCCGAGTGAGGCGCCGAGTCGTGTGACCAGATCGTGGGCCGCGTCCGGGATCACGGTGCCCGGGGGGAACACGGCTGCCGCCCCCATGTCCAGGAGGGTGGGCACGTCCTGCGGCGGGATCACCCCGCCCACCACGATCATGATGTCCTCACGGCCCTCGGCCGCGAGCTCCTCACGCAGCGCCGGTACGAGCGTGAGGTGGCCGGCGGCCAGGGAGGAGACGCCCACGATGTGCACGTCCGCCTCGACCGCCTGCCGGGCGACCTCGCCCGGCGTCTGGAACAGCGGGCCGACGTCCACGTCGAAGCCCAGGTCGGCGAAGGCCGTCGCGATGACCTTCTGGCCGCGGTCGTGGCCGTCCTGGCCCATCTTGGCGACCAGGATGCGCGGCCGGCGTCCCTCGGCCTCCTCGAACGCGTCGACCAGGTCGCGGGTGCGGTCCACGGACGGCGACTCCCCTGCCTCGTTGCGGTACACACCGGAGATCGTACGGATCTGGCCCGCGTGCCGGCCGTAGACCTTCTCCAGGGCGTCCGAGATCTCGCCCACGGTCGCCATCGCCCGCGCCGCGTCGACGGCCAGCGCCAGCAGATTGCCCTCAAGACCGGGCCCCGGCTCCCGCCCGGCCGCTGCGGTCAGTGCGCGCAGCGCGTCCTGGCAGGCCTGCTCGTCACGCTCCTCGCGCAGCCGGCGCAGCTTGTCGAGCTGCTGGGTGCGCACGGAGGAGTTGTCGACCTTGAGGACGTCGATCTTCTCGTCGGTGGCGACGCGGTACTTGTTGACGCCGATGACGGGCTGGCGGCCGGAGTCGATGCGGGCCTGGGTGCGGGCCGCGGCCTCCTCGATGCGGAGCTTGGGGATGCCGGCGTCGATGGCCTTGGCCATGCCGCCGGCGGCCTCGACCTCCTCGATGTGCTGCCAGGCGCGGCGGGCCAGGTCGTAGGTCAGCTTCTCCACGTAGGCGCTGCCGCCCCAGGGGTCGATGACCCGTCCCGTGCCGGACTCCTGCTGGAGCAGGAGCTGGGTGTTGCGGGCGATGCGGGCGGAGAAGTCGGTGGGCAGGGCGAGTGCTTCGTCGAGGGCGTTGGTGTGCAGGGACTGGGTGTGGCCCTGGGTCGCGGCCATCGCCTCCACACAGGTGCGGGTGACGTTGTTGAACACGTCCTGCGCGGTCAGCGACCACCCCGAGGTCTGCGAATGGGTGCGCAGTGAAAGGGACTTGGGATTCTTCGGCTCGAACTCCTTGACGAGCTTGGCCCACAGCAGCCGGGCCGCCCGGAGCTTGGCGACCTCCATGAAGAAGTTCATGCCGATCGCCCAGAAGAACGACAGCCGCGGGGCGAACGCGTCGACGTCCAGTCCGGCGTCCCGCCCGGCGCGCAGGTACTCCACGCCGTCCGCCAGGGTGTAGGCGAGTTCCAGGTCGGCGGTGGCTCCCGCCTCCTGGATGTGGTAGCCGGAGATGGAGATCGAGTTGTAGCGCGGCATCTTCTGCGAGGTGTACGAGAAGATGTCGGAGATGATCCGCATCGAGGGCTTCGGCGGATAGATGTAGGTGTTGCGGACCATGAACTCCTTCAGAATGTCGTTCTGAATGGTCCCGGCCAGCATCGAAGGCGCTACGCCCTGCTCCTCGGCGGCCACGATGTACAGGGCCAGCACCGGCAGGACCGCGCCGTTCATCGTCATCGACACCGACATCCTGTCCAGCGGGATGCCGTCGAAGAGCTGGCGCATGTCGTAGATCGAGTCGATCGCGACACCGGCCATGCCGACGTCACCGGTCACCCGGGGGTGATCGCTGTCGTAGCCGCGGTGGGTCGGCAGGTCGAACGCGACCGAGAGGCCCTTCTGCCCGGCCGCCAGATTGCGGCGGTAGAAGGCGTTGGACTCCTCGGCCGTGGAGAAACCCGCGTACTGCCGGATCGTCCAGGGCTGGTTCACGTACATCGTCGGGTACGGGCCCCGCAGATACGGCGCCACCCCGGGGTACGTGGAGAGGAAGTCGATCCCCTCCAGGTCCTGCCCGGTGTACAGCGGCTTGACCGCGATGCCCTCCGGGGTCTCCCACAGAAGGTCGCCGTCGGAGGTCCCGGAGGACTCCTTGACCGCGGCACGCCACTGGTCCTCGGTCACCTCGGCGCCGCCGCCCGGGCCGAGCTCGATGTCGGAGAAGTCGGGGATCCGCATTACGCCACACCCATACGGTCGAGAACGGAAGAGAGCACGGACACCACGTCACAGCCGGCGAAGACGTACTCGTCGACACCCGCGTACGCACCGGGCCGTCCGGCCAGGTACATCCGCTGCGCCCCGGCCGCGACGAGCGCCTCGGCGACATCGGCGGCCTGTTCGGCGTAAAGGGCGTCGCTGGAGCACAGGCACACCACGTCCGTCCCGGCGGCTGCGAGGGCTGCGGCGGCCGACGAGGCGTCCACCTGGACCGGCTCGTGGACGGGTTCGATGCCGCCCGCCTGGAACAGGTTCGCGGCGAACGAGGCGCGAGCGGTGTGTGCCGAGGCGGGGCCGAGCGCGGCGAGGAACACCCGCGGCCGGGCACCGGTCGCCGCCAGATGGGCGTCCGAACGGGCGCGGAGCTCCTCGAAGGCCTCGTCGCGACGGACCACGGGAAGGCCGCCCTCCGCCGTGACCGGCGGCAACGGCTCGCGCTCCACCGTGCGCTCCGCGAGCTGCGGGAACTCGCTGACGCCGGTGATCGGCTCCTTGCGCCGCGCCAGATCCTTGCTACGAGCTGCCCAGGTGGCCGCGATGCGCTCCGCGACCAGGCCGGAGCCGAGCGCCGCGGCCTGACCTCCGGCCCGCTCGATCTCCTGGAAGAACGCCCAGGCGGCGTCCGCGAGTTCGTCGGTCAGCCGCTCCACGTACCAGGAGCCGCCCGCCGGGTCGATGACCCGGGCCAGGTGCGACTCCTCCAGCAGGATCGTCGACGTGTTGCGCGCGATGCGCCGGGCGAACGCGTCCGGCAGGCCCAGCGCGTGGTCGAAGGGCAGCACGGTCACGGTGTCCGCACCGCCGACGCCGGCGCCCAGACAGGCCAGCGTGGTCCGCAGCATGTTCACCCACGGATCGCGCCGGGTCATCATCACCGGTGAGGTCACCGCGTGCTGGCGCTGCGCCCCGGCCTCCGGCGACCCGCACACCTCGGCGACCCGCGCCCACAGCCGGCGCGCGGCTCGCAGCTTGGCGATCGTCAGGAACTGGTCGGCGGTGGCCGCGTACCGGAACTCCAACTGGGCGCAGGCCTCCTCGACGCCGAGGCCGGCCTCGGTCAGCGCCCGCAGGTAGGCGACACCCGTGGCCAGCGAACTGCCCAGCTCCTGGGCGGCCGAGCCGCCTGCCTCGTGGTACGGAAGCGCGTCCACGGTCACCGCCCGCAGTCCGGGGAACCCGGCCGCGCAGTGTTTCGCCCAGTGGACGGCGGAGGTCAGATCCGCCTCGCCGCCGGTGCGGGCGGCCCGCCCCAGCGGGTCGGCCCCGAGGCTGCCGCGCACGGCGTCAGCCGGTACGCCTCGCTCGGCGTGGAGCCTGAGCAACTCCGTTGCCGCGGCGTCGAGTTCGTCGCCTGCATCGAGCGCGAGAGGAGCCAGATCGAGATGGACGCCCTCCAGTGCCCGCGCCAGACCGGAGACAGGCACGCCGCCGGCGCCCCCCACGGTCAGCCACAGCGAGGTGGCGCCGTTCTCCAGGTCCCCGAGCACGGCCTCGTTGAGCCGGGCGGGATCCGTCGTGGCGTGCCGCTGCCGTACACCCCAGCCGCCCGCCGTACTGCCCTGCGGTGTGCTGCCGCGGGTGAAGGGGGCGAAGCCCGGGAGGCCGGCATCGGGCGCGTCGTCGCGCGAGGTGTAGAGGGGGCGGGTGATGAGCCCGTCCTCCACCGTGGTGGACAGTGCTTTCTCGGCGGCCGAACCCGAAACGTCCTTGCCCGACTTGCGCAGCACGCCTTCGACAAGGCTCTGCCACTGCTCGTGGGCGGGATCAGGGAATTCGGCGGCCAACGAAAGCCCGTCGGCAGGCAGGACCGTCATGCCCAGATGCTAGGGCAGGTCTCCGAGGGGCAGCAGAGGCTCGGCCTGTGACCTTGCCCTCTCCCAGCGCGCTTGATCCTTTACGTACGGTCGCGTAGCCGGGTTGCCGCGCCACCGCCGGGGTGCCGGCGGGTGGACACCCCCGAACGCTCCGACGCGCCGACCGGCGCCGCGTGTCGCATCCTCTGGGGGTGGGGATTTGTCGCGGTGCGGCGATATATGTCCGAAGTTATGCTGCTGGCAATTCATCCTTCCGGAGAGGACACGCCCGTGGCTGTGGGACCTGTGGAGTACCTCGTCGTCGCCTTTCCCGGCAGCCGGTTCACCGGTGCCATCGCACCGGCGCTGGCCGAGGTGGTCGCGTCGAAGGCGGTGCGCATCATCGACCTGACCTTCGTGCACCGGGACGAGGACGGCGCGATCGAGATCATCGAGCTGGACGCTCTCGACCCGGACGACCTCGTCTCCTTCGAGCCGGTCGAGGGTGAGGTCACCGGCCTGCTGAACGGCGACGACATCCGGGCCCTGGGCGAGAGCGTGCCGCCGGGCAGCTCCGCGGCGCTGATCGTGTGGGAGGACCTCTGGGCGCTGCCGCTCACCGAGGCGGTCCGTGCCTCGGGCGGTCAGCTCGTCGCCCATGAACGGATCCCCGCCGACGTCGCGGAAGCCGCCCTGTCCGCCGCAGCCTCCACACGCTGACCACGCATCCCACCGAAAGGCGTATGACATGCCGATCTTTCGAGGACCCGGAATGAACCGTCGAGGGCCCGGCCTGCTCGGGGCGGCGGCCCGCACGGCCGTCGTCGCGGGAACCGCCTCGGCGGTCAGCGGGCGTGTCCAGCGGCGCCAGCAGGCGAAGTTCGCCGAGGACGACTCCGAACGGATGGCCGAGGAGCAGATGCGCCAGCAGATGCAGATGCAGGCCGCGCAGCAACAGGCCGACCAGCAACGGGCAGCTCAACAACAGGCCGCCCAGCCGCAGGCCGCCGAGCCGCCCGCCGATGATCTGATCAGCCGGCTGGAACGCCTGGCCGAGCTGAAGAAGCAGGGCATCCTGACCGATGCCGAGTTCGAGGCGCAGAAGACAAGGCTTCTGGCGGAATGAATCTTCGCGGGGCGGCGATTGGCTTCGCGGTGATTCTTCGCGGGGCGGCGGTCGGCCCGGATCAAAACGGAATCGATGGCAGGGGCTCGTTCAGCCCGTCGCGCCAAGCGGCGCACACGCGCGGTGGCGCGAAGCTGTATTCCGTATCGCGCAGCAGTTCGCCTGCGCCCCCGCGTCTGTGCCCATGGGCCGCCGCGCTGGATGTTCCGTTCGCTTTCCGTCCCTGAGCGGATGCGCGGCGCGCCGGGCCGGAAGGCCCCGCACGGCCCAGTGTTCCGGCTTCCGGTCCGGCCGGCAGACCGATTGATGATCATCGGCGTTTTACCTTTGTCGATTTCCCGGCGTCATGCGACTTTTGATCCGGCCAGGCCGAAATCAATTTCGGATCCGTGTCGGGAAAAGAGGAAGTTCATCGTGGAAACCGCCAGGGCCGTCCCGGCAGCCTCTGTTCTCAACCTGAGGGATCTGGGCGGCATCGCTCTGGGAGCAGGCCGGCAGATGCGCGCGGGCGCCGTGCTGCGTTCCGGCCAGCTCAGCGGGCTCGATCCGGCGCAGGACGCGGCGGTGGCCGGGCTCGGGATCCGTACCGTCGTCGACCTGCGGACCGCGGACGAGCGGGCATCGGCTCCCGACCGTCTGCCGTCCGGGGCCCGGCTGTTCGTCGCCGACGTGCTCGGGGACGATCCGGGTGTGGCGCCGGCCCGGCTGCGTTCGCTGCTCGCCGATCCGGTCGAGACCGAGCGGCTGCTCGGCGGCGGGAAGGCCGAGGAGATGTTCGCGGAGACGTACCGTCAGGTGGTGCTCTCGCCGCGGGCGGCGGCGGCCTACCGCGCCTTCCTGGAGACGGCCGCCGACGACGCCGCGCGTCCCGTGCTCTTCCACTGCACGACGGGCAAGGACCGTGCGGGCTGGGCGGCGGCGCTGCTGCTGCTCCTGCTCGGCGCCTCGCGGGATGACGTCCGGGCGGAGTTCCTCGCGGTGAACCCGGTGATGCGGGTCGCCTTCCGGCCGTCCGTGCAGAACTACCTCGACGCGGGCGGGGACCCGGAGATCGCCTCCGCGATCATCGAGGTGCGGCCCAAGTACCTGGACACGGCGCTGGACGCCATGGACGAGCGCTGGGGAGGGCTCGACGGTTACGCGCGCGAGGGCCTGCGCCTGCCCGAAGCCGCGTTGCGGAGGCTGCGCGGCGAGCTCGTGGTGACCGCCCGGTGACCTGAGCCCGGCATGGCGTTCAAAGAACGCGACACGCCTTCTGCCGTCCGCGCGTTGCGGACCGGGAACATGCCTTCTGCCGCCGGCGCGTCGCACCGGCGGCAGAAGGCGTACCTGTACGGGAGGCGAAGGGCGAAGCCGCGCGTGAGGTGTCCGGTCGCCCCGTTGCCGGACCGCGGGGGGCGGCGGCGTGCCTCACACGTTCAGCAGCCGTTCGGTGAGGTCCCGGTAGTGCTGCAGGGTGACCCGCAACTCCTCGGTCCGCGTGCCGGGACCGGCGTCCCGTCCGGCCGTGCCGAGCGTGTGCCGGTACTCCCTGAGCGCGTCCGTGAGCTCGTCGACCACGCTGTCGAACGTGCTCTCCGCCTCCTCGACGGCGCGGCGGGGGCTCTCGACGAACTCGCTCACCGCGTGCTGAAGGCGCTCGGAGTGCCGGTCGTGGCCACCGTCCGGGAAGAGGGAGTGCGTGGCGCCGGGTGCGCTCGCCTCGGTGGACGGCGTGCCGGCGGGGCCGGCCGCCGGCTTCGGCGGTATGCCGTCACCGGGGAGAGCGGCCGCGGCAGGGGCCTTCATGCGCGGCTGCCCGGTCCGCGGGTCATCCGGCTTGCGCGCGGTACCTGTTGCTCCGGTGGCCGCGGGACCGGCGTCCACCGCGCGGGTGTCCGTTGTGCGCTCGTCCGTCGCGCGGTCGGAGGCCGCCCGGGGCTTCTTCGCCACTTCGGGGACCTCGGTGGGGATACGAGGTGTGGATCCGGTGTCGTGTGTCATGCCGTGCCACTCCCTTCCGCGTGGTGCGGGTGCCGGCGTACCGGCCGGTCCGTGCCGTTCGAGACGAGCACGTCGAACAGGCCGCGGGCCTCCAGCATCGCCTCCCGCATGTCTTCCGTGTCGCCGTCGCCGCGTTTGGCGGCGTGCACCCGGTGATAGCCGTTGACGTGCTCGGCGTGGTGAACGGAGAGCGCGGCACTCTGCTCCCCGAAGTCCTTGCCGTCGGGAAAGCCCAGGTCGCGGGCCAGCTCGGCCAGGAGGGCGTCCGCCTCGGCGACCGCCTCCCGGGGGGCGTCGACGAAGCTGCCTTCGATCCGTGTCCAGCGGTCCGCGTACTGTGCGCGTGCCTCGGGCGTCAGCGGACGCTCGTGCAGGGAGCGGTGCCGCTTCAGCCGCTCGTGCAGCTCGCGTTCGGCGGCCTTCGCGTCGCCGTGGTGGCGTTCGACGGTCCGGTCGTACTCGGGGCCGAAGCGGCGTCGGATGCCGTGCCCGCCCGTCCGCCGTGTGTGGAGGAAGGCCAGTGCGCAGGCCGCGACGAGGACGATCGCGACGATGATCACTACGGTCGTCATGGTCATCACTCCTGTCGGTTCTCGGTCCGCAGGTCGCTGTGTTCC
The DNA here is from genome assembly GCF_043202315.1 of Streptomyces sp. NPDC048211. Taxonomy (NCBI): domain Bacteria; kingdom Bacillati; phylum Actinomycetota; class Actinomycetes; order Kitasatosporales; family Streptomycetaceae; genus Streptomyces; species Streptomyces sp. NPDC048211. The sequence goes on along the minus strand of NZ_JBIDAD010000003.1, from coordinate 444,431 downwards.
ACTCTCACCATCCCTTTCGGGTCGTGTCCCGGAGCCGTGTCGGCCCGGCGTGCTCCTCGTGTACCCCGCCGCCCGCGTTCAAGACCCGGAGCCTGCCCCGGCTGTGTTCCCGGCGGGCTCCGGACGCTGCCGTACGGCCCCTGGGTAGGGTGGAGGGGCTGCATCACACGCATCTCCGAAAGGAGCATCACAGTGACCGAGCGCAAGCCCGCCGGCGTCAGCTTCGAGTCCTGGGTCGACAAGCAGATTCGCGAATCCGAGCAGCGCGGCGACTTCGCCGAGCTGCCGGGGTTCGGCAAGCCCCTCGAAGGGCTCGACCGCCCGTACGACGAGGCGTGGTGGATCAAGGCGAAGATGCAGCGGGAGGGCATGTCCGTGCTCCCGCCCTCGCTGGCCCTGCGCAAGGAGGCGGAGGACACCCTCGCGGCCGTGCCCGGGACGCGGACCGAGGCCGAGGTGCGACGGATGCTGACCGGGATGAACGAGAAGATCGCCGAGGCCGTCAGGCGCCCGCCGCAGGGACCGCTCCTGAATCTGAAGCCGTTCGACGTCGAGGCCCTGGTCGAGGAGTGGCGTACGGCCCGGCGCTCCGCCTGAGAGGGGCGGCGGCTTCCTGCCCCTCTCGAATGCGTAATACTCACTCTATGAGATCAGGTATTACGTCGCGCGCTCGCCGCGTTCTGGGTGAAGAGGTGGGGATCAGGCGGGCCGCCGCCCGGGACGCGAAGCGTATGACCCGGCTGGTCCGGACCTCGCGCGCCTACGAGGGGCCGTACGCCCCCATGGTCGCCGGGTACCGGGTGGGGCACGACTACGTCGAGACGCACAGAGTCTTCGCGGCCGTCGGCGAATCCACCGATCGGCTGCTCGGCTTCTACGCCTTGATCCTCGACCCGCCCGAACTCGATCTCATGTTCGTCGCCGACGACGCGCAGGGAGCAGGTGTCGGACGTCTGCTCATCGGGCACCTGAAGGACGCGGCGTTCGAGGCCGGACTCACCGAGGTGCGCATCGTGTCGCATCCGCCGGCCGAGGGCTTCTACACGAGCGTGGGAGCCCGGCGGACCGGCACCGTGAGGGCCGCACCGCCGGCGGTGATGTGGGACCGTCCCGAACTGGTGCTGCCGGTCGCCTGAGACCGGGCCGGGTGCCGGAGGTCCCGCGACAGCGGCCGGCGGCCCGCTCGCCGGACAGGCCCCGGCCCGGGCGGAGGTCTACCGTGTGGGAACGGGAACGTACAGGCGCTGCGTGGACCGGAGGAGGACCGGCGTGAGCCCACCCGAGGAGGAGCACGGCGAGGGCGGTGGATGGGGGCGCCGGGAGACGGCGGAGGAGCGGGCCGACCGCCGGTGGACCGACCTGCTCCAGGAACTGCGCGTAGCCCAGACAGGCGTGCAGATCCTTTTCGGCTTTCTGCTCGCTGTCGTCTTCCAGCCGCGCTTCGCCGACCTCTCCGACACCGACCGCACGATCTACGTGATCACGGTGATGTTCGGCTCCGCCACGGCCGGAGCGCTCATCGGGCCGGTGTCCTACCACCGGCTGCTCACCGGGCGGCGGCTGAAGCCCCAGACGGTCACCTGGGCGTCACGCCTGACCGTGATCGGGCTGATCCTGCTGTTCTGCACGATGTGCTCGGCGCTCCTGCTGATCCTGCGCGTCGCCCTGCACAACGCGCTCGCCCTCTGGCTGGTCGGCGGAATGGCGCTGTGGTTCGTGGTCTGCTGGTTCGTCTTCCCGGCCTGGGCGCTCGCCCGCTCCCACGGCCGCCGCGAGAGCTGACGGCGCCCGTGGTCAGGCCGTGGTGCCGGCCCCGGCCCTGTGAGCGTCCGTGAGGGTGAAGATCCCGCCGTCCGGATCGATCAGGGTCGCCTCGCGCCCCTCGGGGCGTGACAGGTCCTCGACCAGGGAACCTCCGTGCTCATGCGCCGCGGCGACGGCGGCGGCGATGTCGTCCACCGGGAAGTTCACCTGCCAGTGCGGACGGACCAACGGATCGGGTGCCGCCTCGACCGCGCCCGAACTGATCCGGGCCAGCTGGCGGCCGCCGCACTCCACGATCACCTCGTCCTTGGCGTACGCCACCTCGCAGGAGCCGGGCCGGCCGCTGGCCCAGTCCAGGACCTCGCCGTAGAAGATCGCGGCGTCGAAGGCGCTCCGCGTGTGCAGGCGCAGCCAGGCATGCGCATGGCCGTCCGGGGCGGGCGGTGAGGTCGCCGGAGCGGTCCGCTGCCAGATGCCGAACCCCGCGCCCTCCCGGTCGGCGGCCAGTGCGCCACGCCCCTTGCCCAGGGCCAGTGGGCCCACGGCCACGGTGCCGCTGCGCTCACGGATCCGGGCGGCGGTCGCGTTGGCGTCCTGGACGGCGAAGTACGGCGTCCACGCCACCGCGACGCTGAAGGTGGTCGCCACGGCGCCGATCCCGGCGACGGGTACGTCACCGCGCCGGGCGACCGAGAACTCCTGGCCGAGCTTGCCCGGCCGGAACGTCCAGCCCATCACCGGGCCGTAGAACCTCTGGGCGGAATCCAGGTTCCGGGTCATCAGATTGACCCAGCAGGGTGCCGCAGGCCCGGTCAGCGTTGCGGGCGCGGATGCCGTGCCAGGGGTGCTTCCCGTCATGGTCCTACTGCCTTCATGGGGAGTGCGGCAGGTGTGTGCCGGTGGCCTTGGGGCCTTCACCAGCCTTACCGCGGGCGGTCGCTCCCGCAACACACGGCCCCTTCACCGGCACGGCCACCACCCCGGGAAGAACGGGGGCGGAAAGCCGCCCGGACCGCGGGGGGCACCGCTCAGTCGCGCTGCTCGTCGTTGTCCCGGTGGATGGTCTCGCTCCCGTGGTCGCCGAGCTCGTAGGGCGACAGGCCCCGGCCGTCGGCGGGGAAGGCGTCGTCCCCGTGGACATCGCGCTCCTCGACATGGGTGCGGTGGTCCGGCGCCACCGGCTGCTCCTCGGGCAGAGGCGGCGGCAGTTCCTCGGCGCGCCGCCGCCTGCCCAGCCAGACGGCGCCGATCAGCACGGCCACCAGGATCACGCCGACCACGCCCAGCACCGCCCCGGTCGCGCCCCGTCCGTCCGCGAGGGTGATGGCCAGGGAATTCAGGGCTCCATCCGATACGTCCATGCTTGCCGGATACCCCAGGGCGGGGGTCTCACTCGACTCTGGCGTCGAATTCATGTTTTAAGTGGATATGACAGCTCAAAGTGTTTGAAACGGTATGGCGTCGTTCGTCTCAGGTACCCGCAGCGCTTCCGGGCCGCCCGTGTCGCAGGCCTCCGCCCGAGGGGCGAGCCTGGAGGTGACCCCTTCGGGAAGGAACCGCGGTGAACAGCACACAGGACAAGCAGCAGTCCGAGGAAAGCCTGGACGGCCGTGAGGTGTCGGTCGTCGTCAGCGGGTGCGAGAAGGACGACGCGCGCACGGTCTTCGATGTGCTGCGGGCCGCCTTCGCCACCGACCGTGCCTCGGTCGACGTACCGCAGGAAGTCGACGGCAAGCGGCCCACGGCATGGGTCGTGACCGTCGATGTCACCGAAGCCCTGGTGGTGAGCGGACCGGTGCGGCTCGGCGCGCCCGTCACCGCCGACGTGCAGGGCGGTTACTGGGCGGTCGACCGGCTCCGGCGGAGCCTGGCGGACGCCTTTTCCGTGCAGGTCGTGGGCACCGTCTCCGGTGACCAGGAGGAGGAGGTCCGGCTGCGGCTGGAGAACAAGTAGGCCGGATGCTTCCGCCTGCCCCGTTCATGACGCGGAGTCGTCGCGCGACTGGTAGAAAACAGGCAAAACGACCTCTGTCGAAAGGTGCCGTCACGTGGACCCGACCAGCCGGGGGAGGGGCGGCGACGGGGAGGAGCGGGCGACCGGCCACCGTTCCGCCGTCACCCTGGACATCAACGGAACCGAGCGCACGCTGACGCTCGACCACCGCACCACGGTCCTCGACGCCCTGCGCCTGCACCTGGGCCTGACCGGGGCGAAGAAGGGGTGCGACCACGGTCAGTGCGGCGCCTGCACCGTGCTCGTCGACGGCCGGCGGGTCAACAGCTGCCTCCTTCTGGCCGTCGCCCAGGACGGAGCCCGGATCACCACCATTGAAGGGCTCGCCGACGGCGGCCGGCTCCACCCGCTGCAGGAGGCCTTCCTGGAGCGCGACGCGCTCCAGTGCGGATACTGCACGCCCGGCCAGATCTGCTCGGGCATCGGCGTACTGAGTGAGGCGCAGGACGGCTTTCCGTCCCACGCCACCCCGCCCACCGCGCCCGTGACCGCTCCGGTGCCGCTCGACGACGCCGAGATCCGTGAACGGATGAGCGGCAACCTGTGCCGGTGCGGCGCGTACCCCCGTATCGTCGAGGCGATCGGAGATGTCGCGCCGTGAAGCCCTTCGCGTATCTGCGCGCAGCATCGGTGGCCGAGGCGGTCCGCGAGAGCGCCGGTCATCCCGGTGCCCGGTTCCTCGGGGGCGGCACCAACCTGGTCGACCTGATGAAGCTCGGTGTGGAGAGCCCCGGCCTCCTCATCGACGTCAGCCGGCTGCCGCTGGACCGGGTGACGGACACCGCCGACGGGGGACTGCGCATCGGGGCCACCGTTCGCAACAGCGACCTGGCCGCCCATCCCGCCGTGCGTACCCGCTACCCCGCTCTCTCCCAGGCACTGCTGGCCGGCGCCTCCGGGCAGTTGCGGAACACCGCCACCACCGGGGGGAACCTGCTCCAGCGCACCCGCTGCCCGTACTTCCAGGACACGTCGAAGCCCTGCAACAAGCGGGAACCCGGCAGCGGCTGCCCGGCCCGCGAGGGTGCCCACCGGGACCTTGCGGTCATCGGCCATTCCTCCGAGTGCGTCGCCACCCACCCGTCGGACATGGCCGTGGCCCTCGCGGCCCTCGACGCCGCGGTGCTCCTGCACGGGCCGGACGGCGAACGGACCGTGGCCGTCACCGACTTCCACCGGCTGCCCGGGGACGACCCGGCCACGGACACCGTGATCCGGCCGGACGAAATGATCACCGACGTGATCCTGCCGCCACTCCCCGACGGCACGGTCTCCCTCTACCGCAAGGCCCGGGACCGCGCCTCGTTCGCGTTCGCCCTGGCCTCGGTGGCTGCCGTCCTGCGTGTACGCGACGGACGGATCGAGCACGCCGCGCTGGCGTTCGGCGGGCTCGCCCACCGGCCCTGGCGCGCCCGCACCGCCGAGGAGGCGCTGCGCGGCGCGCCCGCAGGCGACGCCGTGTACCTGAGCGCGGTGGACGCAGAACTGGCCGCCGCCCGTCCGCTGCGCGACAACGCGTTCAAGGTGACGCTGGCCCGCCACCTGGCTGTCGACGCCCTGGCCGCACTCGCTGCCAGCCCCTGAAGGTGCCTCCCACCGAGGGTGCCGACCCCTGAGGGTGCCCGCTCCTGCAGATGCCTTTTCCCGAAGGCGCCCGCTGCGACGGGCGCCTGCCCCCGGGGACGCCTGCCAGAAGGTGTCCCCCCGAAGAGCCGAGGATTCCCGCCATGAGCCACGCCCCCCAGCCGCCGGGCGCCCCCGTCGTCCGCCGCGAGGGCCGGGACAAGGTGACCGGTGCCGCGCGCTACTCCGCCGAGCGAGGTCTGCCCGGCTGCCTGTACGCCTGGCCCGTGCCCGCCACCGTGCCCCGCGGCCGGGTCACCGCGATCCGGACCGCCGAAGCGCTCGCCCTCCCGGGTGTCCGCGCCGTCCTCACCCACGAGAACGCCCCACGGACCGCGGAGCCGGACGACCCGATCCTCGCCGTTCTCCAGAACGACCGGGTGCCGCACCGGGGCTGGCAGATCGCCCTCGTGGTGGCCGACACCCTCGAAGCCGCGCGAGCGGGCGCCGAGGCGCTGCACATCACCTACGAGAGGGCCGCGCACGATGCCGTCCTCACCGGGGACCACGCGGGCCTCTACACCCCGGAGACCGCCAACGGCGGGTACCCGGCCGTGCGTGAGCGCGGTGACTTCGACCGCGCCTTCGCGGCCGCACCCGTTCAGGTGGATGCCACGTACACGATCGGGCCGCTGCACAACCACCCCATGGAGCCGCACTCCTCGACCGCCCACTGGTCGCCGGACGGACACCTCACGCTGTACGACTCCAGCCAGGGCGCCACCAAGGTGCGCGACAGCCTCGCCACCGTGTTCGGACTCCGGCCGGACCAGGTGACCGTCATCTCGCAGCACGTCGGCGGCGGCTTCGGGAGCAAGGGCACACCGCGTCCGCAGGCCGTGCTGGCCGCCATGGCCGCGCTCCACACGGGCCACCCCGTGGAGCTCGCCGTCCCCCGGCGCCACATGGCGGCCGTCGTCGGACACCGGGCGCCCACACTGCAGCGCGTCAGGCTCGGCGCGGAGAGCGACGGGACCCTCACCGCGGTGGCCCACGAGGTCGTCACCCACACCTCCACCGTCAAGGAGTTCGTGGAGCAGGCCGCCGTACCGGCCCGCGTGATGTACGGATCGGCCCACAGCCGGACCGTCCACCGGGTCACCGCGCTCGACGTCCCGAGCCCGTCCTGGATGCGCGCCCCGGGCGAGGCGCCCGGCATGTACGCCCTCGAATCAGCCGTCGACGAACTGGCCTCGGCTCTCGGGACCGACCCCGTCGCACTGCGGCTGCGCAACGATCCGGCCGCCGAGCCGGACTCCGCCAAGCCCTTCAGCAGCCGCAATCTGGCCGCGTGCCTCCGCGACGGTGCGAAACGTTTCGGCTGGGACGACCGCGACCCGCGTCCGGGAGTCCGCCGGGAAGGCCCCCTGCTGCTCGGTACGGGCGTCGCCGCCGCCACGTACCCCGTCTACGCCGGGGCCTCCCACGCAACGGCACACGCGGCCCCCGACGGCTCGTACCGCATCGCCGTGAACGCCACCGACATCGGTACCGGCGCGCGGACCGTACTCGCCCAGATCGCCGCCCGCGTGCTGGAGACGCCGGTGGAGAACGTGACGGTCGACATCGGTGACAGCGACCTGCCGGACGCTCCGGTGGCAGGCGGCTCCTCGGGCACCGCCTCCTGGGGCTGGTCCGTGCACAAGGCGGCCGGAGCGCTCGCAGAGCGGCTCGGCGCGACCGCCGGAGCGCTGCCGGCCGGTGGAGTGACCGTCACGGCCGACACCACCGAGGAGACGGCCGCGGAATCCCCCTACGCCCGGCACGCGTTCGGGGCCCACTTCGCGGAGGTCGCCGTCGACTCCCGGACCGGTGAGGTCCGGGTGCGCAGAATGCTCGGGGTCTTCGCCGCCGGGCACATCCTCAACTCGCGCACCGCACGTTCCCAGTTCATCGGTGGCATGACCATGGGGCTCGGTATGGCCCTGACCGAGGGCAGCACCGTCGACCCCGTCTTCGGCGACTTCACGGAGAGCGATCTCGCTTCGTACCACGTGCCGGCCTGCGCCGACGCGACCGGTCTGGAGGCGTACTGGATCGACGAGGACGACCCGCATCTCAACCCCATGGGCAGCAAGGGCATCGGAGAGATCGGCATCGTCGGCGCGGCCGCGGCCATCGGCAACGCCGTCCATCACGCCACCGGCGTCCGGCTGCGCACCCTTCCTCTCACCCCGGACCGGCTGCTGGCCGCTCTGCACTGACGGCGGTCGGCGGCTCCCGGACGCAAAGCGGCCGGTCACCGGGGGTGTGCGAGCGGTTGTGTTGCGCGACTGGCTCTGCGGCCTCACCCTAAGGAGTGACCCAGAAGTGACATCTGCTCACTCTTCGTATTCGGGGGTCGTTTGTTCAACGGGGCGAAGCATGTGGGCCTCGATGTGAGGAGCCTCGACGATGACCGTTCCACTCGACCGGCACTATCTGGTCGAACTCCAGGTATCGGCAGAGCGTGTGTCCCAGCTGCGACGGATCGTCGCCGCACACCTCCGCCACTGGAGTCTCGAACTCCACATCCGGCCCGTGTGCCGTGCTGTGGAAGAGCTGCTGACCAACGTCCAGCGGCACGTCGGTGACGACAACACCTGTGTCCTCGAACTCCGCTGGTCCGGACGGCACCTCACGGTCTCCGTCGCCGACAACGGTTCCGACATGCCGCGGCTGCTCCAGGAGGGCGGCGGCCTCAGCCGGGTCATGGCCCTCAGTGACAGCTGGGGCACCTGCCGGACGGCTGAGGGCAAGGTCGTCTGGTTCACCCGCTATGCGCAGGAGCCGCAGCACATCGAGCTGGTGCCGCTGCCGCCGCTGCCCGAGGTCCGCGAGTTCCGCCGGCCGCCGGCGGTCGTGGTCGAGGACCACCTCCCCACGGCCGTCCCGGTCCGGACCGGCGCCCCCGCCCTCGTCTGAGGCACGCGGCACGGAGCGGCCCCACGCACCCGTCCCCACCCCCTTCTTGCCCCTTCCGGCGCGGATCGCATGCCTCACGCATGCATGGTCCGCGCCGGTCGGGTATGCGGATGGCGGCGGCCCGCGTTGCGCCGTCGTCCGAGGCGCGGCACGGTCGAGGTACCGAGGCAAGGAGGCCACAGTCATGCCCATCGCTACGGTCAACCCCGCGAACGGCGAGACCCTCAGAACGTTCGACGCCCAGGGGGCGGACGAGATCGAGCGGCGGCTCGCCGCGGCGGACGCCGCCTTCCGCGCGTACCGCACCACCGGCTTCGGCGAACGGTCCCGGCTGCTGAACCGTGCCGCCGACCTCCTGGACGAGGACCAGCAGGACATCGCGCGCACCATGACCCTGGAGATGGGCAAACCCCTCAAGGCATCCCGGGCCGAGGCCGCGAAATGCGCCAAGGCCATGCGCTGGTACGCCGCCCACGCCGAGGAACTCCTCGCCGACGAGCACCCCGCACCGGCCGACGTCGAGGACTCCGGTGCGTCCCGCGCCTACGTCCACTACCGGCCGCTGGGCACCGTACTCGCCGTGATGCCGTGGAACTTCCCCCTCTGGCAGGTCGTGCGGTTCGCGGCACCCGCGCTCATGGCCGGCAACACCGGGCTGCTCAAGCACGCGTCGAACGTGCCGCAGACCGCGCTGTACCTCGGCGACCTGTTCCGCCGGGCCGGCTTTCCGGCCGGCTGCTTCCAGACGCTCCTGGTGGGCTCCGGAGCCGTGGAGGGGATTCTGCGCGACCGCCGGGTGGCCGCGGCCACCCTGACCGGCAGTGAACCGGCCGGCCGCGCCGTCGCGGCCGTGGCGGGCGACGAGGTCAAGCACACCGTCCTGGAACTCGGCGGCAGCGACCCCTACCTCGTGCTGCCCTCGGCCGATGTCGCCAGGGCGGCCCGCACCGCCGTCACCGCCCGGGTCCAGAACAACGGGCAGTCCTGCATCGCCGCCAAGCGGTTCATCGTGCACACGGAGGTGTACGAGGAGTTCGCGGAGCGATTCACCGTGGGCATGCGCGACCTGACCGTCGGCGACCCGCTGGAGGAGACCACCGACATCGGTCCGCTCGCCAGCGAACAGGGGCGTGCCGACCTGGAGGAGCTCGTCGACGACGCCGTACGCCACGGAGCGACGGCTCTGTGCGGCGGAGGCCGGCCCGAGGGCCTGACCGGCGGACTGGAGCGGGGCTGGTTCTACGCCCCCACCGTCCTCTCCGGGATCACTCCCGCCATGCGCATCCACCACGAGGAGACCTTCGGCCCCGTCGCCACCCTCTACCGGGCCGACAGCCTCGACGAAGCCCTGGCGCTGGCCAACGACACGCCCTTCGGGCTCAGTTCCAACGTCTGGACCCGCGACGCCGAGGAGAGCCGCCGCTGCATCCGCGACCTGGAGGCGGGCGGCGTGTTCTTCAACGGCATGACGGCCTCTCATCCCGCACTGCCGTTCGGCGGGGTGAAGCGCTCCGGATACGGACGTGAGCTCGCCGGTCACGGCATCCGCGAGTTCTGCAACGCCACCACCGTCTGGTACGGCCCCGAGCCGCGGTAGCCGGACCACCGCCCACGCCGCAGAGAGGTGACCATGAGTGACGTCCCGCCGTCCTCATCGACGACCGGCCCGACCGACGAAGAGATCGCCGCGCTCGACGCGCACTGGCGCGCCGCCAACTATCTGGCCGTCGGCCAGATCTACCTGATGGCCAATCCGCTGCTGACCCGCCCACTCGTCCCCGAGGACATCAAACCCCGGCTCCTCGGTCACTGGGGCACCTCGCCGGGGCTCAACCTCGTGTACACCCACCTCAACCGCGTGATCGCCTCGCGCGGCACCGACGCGCTGTGTGTCTGGGGTCCCGGGCACGGCGGTCCGGCCGTCCTCGCCAACTCCTGGCTGGAGGGCAGTTACTCGCAGACGTACCCCGACGTCAGCCGGGACGAGGCGGGCATGGAGCTGCTGTTCAGACAGTTCTCCTTCCCCGGCGGCGTGCCCAGCCACGTCGCACCGGAGACGCCCGGTTCCATCCACGAGGGCGGCGAACTGGGCTACGCCCTCGCCCATGCCTACGGCGCCGCACTCGACCACCCGGACCTGCTGGTCACCTGTGTCATCGGCGACGGCGAGGCGGAGACCGGACCGCTCGCCGCCTCCTGGCACGCCAACAAGTTCCTCGATCCCGTCCATGACGGGGCTGTCCTTCCGGTTCTCCACCTCAACGGCTACAAGATCGCCAACCCGACCGTGCTCGCCCGCCTCCCGGAGCCGGAACTCGACGCCCTGCTGCGGGGTTACGGACACGAGCCGCTGTACGTGTCGGGCGACGACCCCCTCACCGTGCACCGGGCGATGGCCGCCGCGATGGACCGTGCCGTCGACCGGATCCACCAGCTCCAGCACGCGGCCAGGACCGGTGGCGACACCGGACGCCCGCACTGGCCGATGATCGTGCTCCGCACCCCGAAGGGCTGGACGGGACCCGCCGAGGTCGACGCAGTGCCCGTCGAGGGGACCTGGCGTGCTCACCAGGTCCCGCTGCCCGGGGTCCGCGACAATCCCGCGCACCTGCGGCAGCTGGAGCGATGGCTGCGCTCCTACCGCCCGGAGGAACTCTTCGACGCGGAGGGGCGCCCCACGGACCAGGTCCTCGCCTGCGTGCCGGAGGGCGAGGCGCGGCTCGGCGCGACCCCGTACGCCAACGGCGGTCTGCTGCTGCGCGATCTGCCGGTGCCGCCCCTCGACGAGCACGCCGTCCAGGTGGACAAGCCGGGGACGGTTCTCCACGAGCCGACCCGGGTTCTCGGCGGGCTGCTGGAAGCCGTCATGGCGGCCACCGCCGACCGGCGGGACTTCCGGGTCGTCGGCCCCGACGAGACGGCGTCCAACCGCCTCGACGCCCTTTACGAAGCCACCGGAAAGGCCTGGCAGGCGGGTACGCTCCCGACGGACGAGTACCTCGCCCGCGACGGCCGCGTCATGGAGATCCTCTCGGAGCACCTCTGCCAGGGCTGGCTCGAGGGCTACCTGCTCACCGGCCGGCACGGACTCTTCTCCTGCTACGAGGCGTTCGCCCACATCGTCGACTCGATGGTCAACCAGCACATCAAGTGGCTGCGGACCTCCCGGCGGCTGCCCTGGCGCCGCCCCATCGCCTCCCTCAACTACCTGCTCACCTCGCACGTCTGGCGCCAGGACCACAACGGCTTCTCGCACCAGGACCCGGGTTTCGTCGACCACATCCTGAACAAGAGCCCCGAGGTCGTACGCGTCTACCTGCCCCCGGACACGAACACCCTGCTCTCCGTGGCCGACCACGCACTGCGCAGCCGCGACTACGTGAACGTGATCGTGGCCGGCAAGCAGCCGAGCTTCGACTGGCTCACCCTCGACCAAGCCCGTGCCCACTGCGCGCGGGGTGCGGGCGTCTGGGAGTGGGCGGGGACGGAGGACGGCAGCCGCGAACCCGATGTCGTGCTCGCCTGCGCCGGGGACGTGCCCACCCTGGAGACCCTGGCGGCCGCCGGTCTGCTGAGGCGTCATCTGCCGGAGCTTTCGGTGCGCGTGGTGAACGTCGTCGACATGGCCCGGCTCATGCCGCACGCCGAGCATCCGCACGGGATGCCGGACTCCGAGTACGACGCCCTCTTCACCCGCGACAAGCCGGTGATCTTCGCCTACCACGGCTATCCCTGGCTGATCCACCGGCTGGCCTACCGCCGTACCGGACACGCCCAACTGCACGTCCGGGGATACAAGGAGGAAGGGACGACCACCACGCCCTTCGACATGGTGGTCCGCAACGACCTCGACCGCTACCGCCTCGTCATGGACGTCATCGACCGTGTCCCGGGCCTGGGGGTCCGCGCGGTGGCGGTGCGCCAGGAGATGGCGGACACCCGCAACCGCCACCACGACTGGATCCGCGCGCACGGTACGGACCTGCCGGAGGTCGCCGACTGGACCTGGGAGGGGTGAGCGCGGCGCAGCGGGCCCGGACGGGGGATCCGTCCGGGCCCGCTGGTGTGCCTGCGAGGGTCAGCGGCCGACCGCGCGGGCCAGCTCGGCCTTCGTCATCGACGAACGGCCCTTGACGTTCTTGTGCTTCGCCTCTTCGTAGAGCTGGTCACGGGTAGGGCCCTGGGCGCCGCTGTGCGAGCGCAGCCCGCCGCGCCGCGAGGACGAGATGTCCTCGGTCGACGTACGGCTCGCGGTCCGCGACTCACCGGCGCGGGCACGCGCCTTGTTGACGGTCCGGGCGGCGATCTCCTCCGCCCGGTCCTCGCCGACACCGCGCTCCTGGGCGCTCTCCTTGATGTGCTCGTACTGCCGTTCCCGTTTCGGATTCGATCCGCGTGGCATGATGCGTTCTCCTCTCGGGGGCTGCGGCCCGGGACTCCTCCAGTGTGACAAGCGAGGCCGGGCCGGAGCCGTCCGCTCAGTAGCGCAGCGCCGCCGCGATCCGTCCGTGCTCCTTGAGCGAGTCGTCCGCGACGAAGACCACGTCGGCGCCGCTGTCCAGCGCCGCCTCGACCAGCTCGTCGACGATGTCCTCGCGGACCCTCTCGTCCGCCGGGTCGGCCGCGTCGCCGCTCACCGGCACCAGGTGTTCCTCGTCGACCCGGACCGTCTGCTGGTAGTGCTCCTCCACCGCCACCAGGCCGGCGCGGCCCTCCCGTACGGCGGCCCACACCTCGTCGAGGCCGCCGGCGAAGGCACGCCGTCCCCGGGCCTCGTCCAGCTTGCCGTCGATCTCCGCGGCGAACCGCTTCTGCCGGGCCTCCAGCGCGGGCCGCAGTTCGGTGAGCAGATCGCTGGGCGAGGTGTCGGCCGGCGCACCCTTCGTGACGCGGCCGGCCGCGTCCTTGGAGCCCTCTCCGACCTCGTCGAGCAGGGCGAGCGCCGGAGCGAGGCCGACCAGGTAGAGCGGGCGCGGATCGGTGGCCAGCACCCCGCGCAGCTTCTCGTCGACCGTGCGCAGGAACTGCCGGGTCTCCTCGTCGCTGAAGGTGCTCGGGGTGTCGCCGATCCGCTCCTCGCGCTGCGGGTTGGGCGCCTCACGCGGGGCGGTCAGCGGGAAGCCGCCGATGTGCTCCTCGTGCGCGGCGTCCGACGTCCCGCTGAACAGGGCGGCGTGGTCGGCCGACACAGTGAGCGCCCAGAACGGCCGGGCCTGGGCCTTCGCGGCGACCAGGTTGCGGGTCAGATAGGTGTCGCTGAGCACCACCCGTTCGGGTGCGGTGCGCGGCAGCTGCCAGATCTGGTACTCGTCCGCCGTCGCGAGGAGCACCAGTGCGTCCAGCGCGCGGCGCGGATCGATCTCGTCGACCGCCCGTTCGAGCTGCTTCCTGATTGCCGCGCGCACCTCGCGGGTGATCTCGGGATCGGCGTCGAGCCGGTTGCCCGCCTCGGACACCAGATTGCGCAGCCGTACGGCGTCCTGGGCGTTGTCCGGTGCGCGGCGGTGGGTCGGCATGGTCAGGGACAGGGCCGGATAGGGCTTGGCCGCGCGGAGCTTCTGCAACAGACCGGCGGTCAGGGCGTCCGTATCCATCAGTTCCCTCCCGGGGACTTGTGCGCACTGCGGTGCGGAGCGGGTGATTCGACGAGTCAATTCATACCTTTTGATCCTAATATGGGCGAGTTGGTCATTCCGGGTTCGGGAGGTATGCGCGATGTCCACGCTCACCGTGTGGAAATTCCAGTCGGCCGAAGGCGCGGAGGACGTGGAGACGACGCTGAAGTCCCTTCAGAAGGAGGGACTGATCAAGATCCTGGACGCCGCCGTCGTGAGCTGGCCCGCCGACCGGGCCAAGCCGCGCACGAAGCAGCTGCTCAACCTGGTGGGCGCGGGCGCCCTGAGCGGCACCTTCTGGGGCATGCTCTTCGGGCTCATCTTCCTGATGCCGCTGCTGGGCGCGGCCATCGGCGCGGCCGCCGGAGCGCTCGGCGGCAAGCTGGCCGACGTCGGCATCGACGACGACTTCATCGCCGAGGTCAAGGAGAAGATCACACCCGGGACGTCGGCCCTGTTCCTGCTCACCATGAACGAGGTGCCCGACCGGATCAGCGAGGCGCTCCCGGGCGGCGGCGCCGAACTGCTCCACAGCAATCTGGACACACGGAGCGAGGAGCGGCTCCGCGACATCTTCGGCGAGGACGCGGCATGACCACCCGCGCCCCTGCGCCCCGCCTGGCCCCCACCTCGCCTGCCCCTACTTCCTTTCGTCCTTCCGAGCAGACGGAGCGTCCGTGAACCAGACCAGCCCCGTGCGGCGCGCCCTCCGCGGCCGCACAGTCCGCAGAATGACCCCTGCCGTGCTCGCCGCGGTGATCGTCGCAGGCGCCGCCGCCTGCGACAGCTCCGACACCTCGTCGCAGGGCACGGCCAGAAGCACCCGTACGGTGTCCGCCGAGCCGGACTCCTCGCCCTCGGCCACCGAGAGCCGGCGCACCCAGGAGGAGTTCGCCGCCTCGGTCTCCGCCGATGTGGAACGTAACCGGCAGAAGGCCGTGACGACACTGAAGGGTGTCGAGGGGAAGGGCAATGCCGTCGGGGACGTCTCCGTCAACGGCCTCCCGGTCGCGCCGTCGGAACAGTTCCGCAGCGCTCTCGTGCGGGTGACCAACCGCAGCGACAAGGCCGCGTTCTACGCCGTGCGGGTGGAGTTCGTGGACGCTTCCGGCAAGGTGCTCGACTCCGTGGTGCTCGGCTTCGCCGACGCGCCGCCCAACCGCACGGTCAGCCAGCACGCCAACAGCCGCAAGGCCGCAGGCGTCAAGTCGTTCCCCCGGATCGCCCAGGCCGAGCGCGGCTGACGGCGGGAGCACGGTGAGCGCCGCCACCGGTGCGGTCACGGACGCGCTGCGAGAACTGCACGCCAGGTTTGCCGATGTCGACGAGGGCGAACTCGCCGACTACATTCCGCAGTTGGCGCTCGCCGACCCGGGCGCCTTCGGGCTGGCCCTGATCAGCATGGACGGTCACTGCTACAGCACGGGCGACGCCGGGGTGCCGTTCACCGTCCAGTCCGTGTCGAAGCCGTTCGTCTACGCCCTGGCCCTGTCCCTCCTGGGCCTCGACGAGGTGTCCCGATGGGTGAACGCCGAGCCCAGCGGCGAGGCGTTCAACGCCATCAGCCTGGAACACGGCACCGGACGCCCGGACAACGCCATGGTCAACGCGGGCGCCATCGTGACCACCGCGCTGATCCCCGACACTCCCGTGGCCCCGCGGTTCGGACGCATCCTCGACTGCCTCAGCCGGTTCGCCGGCCGGAGGCTCGACGTCGACGAGGAGGTGTACGCCTCCGAGGCGGCCACCGGGGACCGCAATCGCGCCCTCGCCTACCTCATCCGCTCCACCGGCCCCCTGCCCGTGGATCCGGTGGCGGCGGTGGAGACGTACTTCCGTCAGTGCGCGGTACGGGTCACGGCCCTGGATCTCGCCGCGATGGCGGCGACCCTGGCGAACGGCGGCGTCAATCCGCTCACCGGGGACACGGTGGTGTCCGAGCCGGTCGCCGCCCAGGTGCTGGCCGTGATGGCGACCTGCGGCATGTACGACTCCTCGGGCGACTGGCTGCTCAGAGTCGGACTGCCGGCCAAGAGCGGGGTGTCCGGCGGCCTGATCGCAGCCGGACCGGCACGGTTCGGACTGGCGACGTACAGCCCGTTGCTCGATCCGACGGGTACCTCCGTGCGGGGGCACCGGGCGATCGGGATGCTCTCGGAGCGGCTCGGCCTGCATCTCATGTACAACCCGGCGCTGGCGGGCTCCACCGTCACCCTGGTCACCACGGCGGACGACCTGCCCGCCGCGCCGACGGGCGAGCGGGAGCGCGTCCGCCGCGGACGGGTGGCGGTCGCCGCCGCCCAGGGCGCTCTGGACTTCACCGCGGCGGAGCGGGTGCTGTACGCCCTGGACGAGGCGGCGAGCGGCCGGACCGGCGCCGTGGTGCTCGACCTGGTGAGGGTGACGGACATCGACACCGTCGCCCGGGCGATGCTGCGCAGCGGACTGGCCCGGATCGCCGACGACGGCCGGCGCACCGCTGTGGCCGACCCGGACGGGCGCCTTTGCGGACCGGGCGACGAGTCCGGGGGCCCGCGTCGTTTCGGCTCCCGCGAGGAGGCCGTGACCTGGTGCACGGAGACGGTCGCGGGCCCGGCCGCCGCAGCGCCTCGGCCGAACACGCCCTGAAGGGGCCGGACCAGCGGCACCACGAGCAGGTCCAGGTGGTCACCCCCGCCGTCGTCAGCCCCGTACTGACGACGAACAAGCCGGCGATGAACGGGACGACGGGGTCGCCGAAACCGGAGAGGATCCGGGGGCGGGTCAGAAGGGGACCGTCACCAGATGGACTCCACCCACTCGGGGTGGTCTATGAACGGGTTCCGGTTGTGCTGGTACTGGTCGAATATGACGTCGTTGCGGTGCTGCTCGAAGGCGTCCGGCGGGTCCTGCTCGCTCCACGTCTTCAGGACGGAGAGCCGGCCGATGTTCGGGGCGGAGCCGTTCGACACGCTGTCGTTGGGTTCGAGGTCGGCGAAGGAGTCGTCGCCCTCGTAGCGCACCGCCATATAGAGGATCATGCGGGCCACGTCGCCCTTGACCGCGTCGCGCGGTTCGAAGGAGTCGCTGTCGGTGTAGTTGCCGGGCGCCTCGCTCAGCTCGGTGCCGCCGTTGTCGAAGTCCTTGTTGCCGCGCGTGGAGTTGACCGAGACGTCCGCCGGGCGCAGGTGGTGGATGTCCGTTCCGGGGCCGGTCGCCGTGCCGAAGTCACCGTGGGACTTGGCCCAGACGTGCTCGCGGTTCCACTGGTCGACGTTGCCGCCGTTGTCGCTCTTGGGCTCGGAGCGCCCGGTGTACAGCAGGATCACGTTCGAGGAGTTGTCGGGATCCTCGTCGGTGGCCTTGAGTGCGTCCCAGACCTGGCTGTAGGTGAGCTTGGTCTGGTCGCTGATGATCGTGTGCAGGGCGCCCTTGAGCGCCGTGCCGGTCTTGCCGAGCGCGTCCTGGTAGTACGTGTCGTCCAGCGCGCCGAGCGGGGTGGCGGACGGTGCCGGGGCCGGTGGTGTCGCGGCGGGCGCGGCGGCCGCGGTGCCCGCGAGCACCGCGAAGGCGGCGAGCGTGGCCAGCAGCGGGCGCCGGTGGGAAAGGTGACGACGGGACATGTGGGGTGTCCTCTCCGGAAATACGGGCACCGCGGCGCCGTCACAGGGTGGGGGACGGCTCCGCGGTGGTCGTGTTACTAGGTGGTCAGCGGGAGCCTTCCACACGCACCGTGACCGAGGTGTGAACGCTGCGTACCTATCATGTGCAGGTCAAGTGAGGGTCGGGGCCGGGCCCCGTGGGTCTCGGATGCGCACCCGTCGGCGCGGGGCGAGAATTGCCGCAAGGACGAGGAGGCGGCATGAGCGACGAGCCCGAATCCGTATCCGTACGGGGCGTGACCCCCGACAGCCTTCTGCACACAGGTGCCAGCGACAATCCTTCGGCGGAGGACGTGGTGCTCGCCTCGGGGCGGGACCTGACACCCCGCAATCTCGAGTGGGCCGAGCGCCGGCTGGCCAGAGAGGGCCGGGCGGCCCTCGACAAGCAACTGCCGTAACCACTCGCGGCCGGGTGTTCGCGGCGGACGCCGGTGGCACGAGGGCGCCCGCCGCGGCGCGTGGTGGGGCGCACGGTATCCGCCGGCTGTGCGGGCGTACGGCGCCGCTCGGATAGCCTGAACGCAATATGAACCGTTTGACGACGTCAGGGGCTGGTTACGACCTCGCCCGATTCCCCGAGAACCCCCGCGACCCGTTCCAGGCCTGGGACGCGGCCGACGAGTACCTGCTCCGGCACCTGGAAGGGATCGACGGGGCCGGACCGGTCGATATCTCCGGCCGCCTCGTGATCGTCGGTGACCGCTGGGGCGCGCTCAGTACGGTGCTGGCCGCGCACCGCCCCGTACAGATCACCGACTCCTACCTGGCGCAGCGGGCGACGGCGGCGAACCTGGAGCGCAACGGTGCCCACACCGATGCCGTGCGCCTGCTGTCCGCCCGGGAGACCCCGCCGGACCGTATCGACGTCCTGCTCGTCCGTGTGCCCAAGAGCCTCGCGCTCCTGGAGGACCAGCTGCACCGGCTCGCCCCCGCCGTCCACGCGGGCACCGTCGTCATCGGCACGGGGATGGTGAAGGAGATCCACACCTCCACCCTCAAACTGTTCGAGCGGATCATCGGCCCCACCCGCACCTCGCTCGCGGCCAAGAAGGCCCGGCTCATCCACTGCGCGCCCGATCCCACCCTGGTGCGTACGCCCAGCCCCTGGCCGCACCGCTACGAGCTGCCCGACGACGTCGGGACCGTCGCCGGCCGCACCGTGGTCAACCACGCCGGAATCTTCTGCGCGGAGCGGCTCGACATCGGCACCCGCTTCTTCCTGAAGCACCTGCCGGTGCGCACCGGCCCCGACCGGGTCGTCGACCTCGGCTGCGGGAACGGAGTCGTGGGCCTCGCCGCCGCACTCGCCAACCCCAACGCCGAGCTCACGTTCATCGACGAGTCGTACCAGGCCCTCGCCTCGGCGGAGGCGACCTTCCGGGCCAACACCGCGGCGGACGCCGGAGCCCGCTTCGTCGTCGCCGACGGGCTGACCGGCGCCGAGCCCGCCGGTGCGGACCTCGTCCTGTGCAACCCGCCGTTCCACTCGCACCAGGCCACCACGGACGCGACCGCCCGGAACATGTTCCACGGGGCGCGCACCGCGCTGCGCCAGGGCGGCGAACTCTGGGTGGTGGGCAACCGGCACCTCGGCTACCACACGCAGCTGCGCCGGATCTTCGGCAACTGCACCACGGTGGCAGGCGACCCCAAATTCGTCGTGCTGCGCGCCGTCAAGCGCTGACGGTCACGCCCGGGTGCCCGCGCCCCTTCCGGATTCTTGCAACACGTTCTACTGTGTGCGCCGCCGCACACGGGCGACGCGAAGCGAGACTCCTGGAGGGGCCGTGCACCTCGAATACACGCCTGAACAGCAGCAGTTGCGTGCCGAACTGCATACGTACTTCGCCGCCCTGGTACCCGACAACGCCTATGCCCGCTACGCCGACCCCGCCGCCCAGAAGCGCTTCTACCGGGAGACGATCAGGCGTCTGGGTGCCGACGGCTGGCTGGGCGTCGGCTGGCCCACGGAGTACGGCGGACGCGGTCTGTCCCCGATGGAACAGTTCATCTTCTTCGACGAGGCGGCGCAGGCGGGTGTCCCGCTGCCGCTGATGGCCCTCAACACGGTCGGCCCGACGATCATGCAGTTCGGCACCGAAGAGCAGAAGGCCTACTTCCTGCCCAAGGTCCTCTCCGGAGAGATCGACTTCGCGATCGGCTACAGCGAACCCGACGCGGGCACCGACCTCGCCGCGCTCAAGACCCGGGCGGTCCGCGACGGCGACACCTACGTCGTGAACGGGCAGAAGATCTGGACGACCAACGGAGACACCGCGGACTGGGTCTGGCTCGCCGCCCGCACCGATCCGGACGCCCCGCCCCACAAGGGCATCACCATGCTCCTCGTGCCGACGTCCGACCCCGGCTACTCCTGCACCCTGATCAACACCCTGGCCTCGCACGACACGACGGCCAGCTACTACGAGAACATCCGCGTCCCCGTCTCCCGCCGGGTCGGCGAGGAGAACAAGGGCTGGCGGCTCATCACCAACCAGCTCAACCACGAACGCGTCACCCTCGCCGCCCACGGCACCATGGCCATCCGCGCCCTGCACAACGTCCGGCGCTGGGCCGCCGACACCCGCCTCGCCGACGGCCGCCGCGTGATCGACCTCGGCTGGGTCCGCGCCCGTCTGGCCCGCACGCACACCCGGCTCGACGCGATGAAGCTCCTGAACTGGCAGATGGTGTCAGCCGTCCAGCACGCCACCCTCACCCCGCAGGACGCCTCCGCCGTCAAGGTCTACGGCTCCGAGGCGCGCCGTGACGCCTACGCCTGGCTCATGGAGGTCGTCGGCTCGGCCGGCCCGCTCAAGGAGGGCTCCGCGGGCGCCGTCCTGCACGGCGAGCTCGAACGCGGATACCGGTCCGCCGTCATCTTCACCTTCGGCGGCGGCAACAACGAGATCCAGCGGGAGATCATTTCGTGGATCGGCCTCGGGATGCCCCGCGTGCGCCGCTGACGACCTCGGGAAATCCCGTTCCTGAATAACTGATATCCGGGCCGCCCTCGGCAGTCTCCCAGCCATCGGGCATCATCGGCGGTCTACGGGACAGGGAACTTCTTCATGAGCCATCAGCACACGGTGGACCCGGCGGCACTGGTGACCGCCGCCCGCGAGGGGGACGCGGGGGCCAGGGACGAGCTGGCGAGCGCGTACCTTCCGCTCGTCTACAACATCGTGGGCCGGGCCCTGAACGGTTCGGCGGACGTGGACGACGTGGTGCAGGACACCATGCTCCGGGCGTTGCACGGGCTCGGAGGCCTGCGGGCCCCGGAGAGCTTCCGCTCGTGGCTGGTGGCGATCGCGATGAACCAGGTCCGCGCGTACTGGCAGGGCCGCAACGGCGCGCCGGGCACGCTGGAGGAGGCCGGGCAGGTCGCCGACCCCGGGGCCGACTTCGTCGATCTGACGATGATGCGCCTGCAACTGTCCGGGCAGCGTCAGGAGACGGCGCGTGCGACGCGGTGGCTGGAGCCGGAGGACCGGGGTCTGCTGTCGCTGTGGTGGCTGGAGTGCGCGGGCGAACTGACCCGCACCGAGGTCGCCGAGGCACTGGAACTCTCTCCGCAGTACGCGGCGGTCCGGGTGCAGCGGATGAAGGCGCAGCTGGAGACGGCTCGCATCGTCGTGCGGGCGCTCGACGCGCAGCCGCCCTGCGAGGAACTCAGCGGTGTCCTCGCGACCTGGGACGGCCGGCCTTCGGCCCTGTGGCGCAAGCGCATAGCCCGGCACGCCGGTGACTGCTTCCGGTGCGCCGGACACCGCAGCGGCCTGATGCCCGCCGAGGGCCTGCTCGCGGGGCTGGCGCTGGTCGCGGCACCCGTCGCCCTGCTCGCGCTGTGGCCCGCGCCGGACGCGAGGGCATCCGTCGCCGTCTCGCACCCGCTCGGCGCGGCCTCGGGCGACGGGGCGATACCCGCCGGGCCCGGCCGGCACCGGTCCCCGGGCGGGCGGAACGGGTCAGGGCGGGGCACCTCGCGCGCCGAAGCGCGCCGGCGCAGGCAGACCGTGCGGCGTCGGGCGGTCGGCGGGGCGGTGCTGGCGGCGTGCGTCGCCGGCGGGGGCCTCTGGTACGTGTCCCTCGGGCCCGGAACCGGAGGCGAGGACGAAGCGGCGTCGCGCACCTCGGCCGAGCCCGTTGTCGATCTCGCCGCACCCGAGACCCCGGCCACCACGTCACCGTCGGCCTCTCCGTCCGCGTCCGTGTCCGCGTCGCCCTCGCCGTCCGCGAAGAAGAGCGCTTCGGCCACGCCGAGCCGCAAGCCGAAGAGGAGCGTCCCTCCGGCGCCGCCCAGGACGGCCACGCCGCGCGTGCCGAGCACCTCCGCCGCACCGCCGGCCCCCGTGAGCACAGCCGCCCAGGTCGTCGCCCTGGTCAACAAGGAGCGCGGGGCCGCCGGCTGCGGACCGCTCACGGAGGACACGCAGCTCACGGACGCGGCGCAGCGCCACTCCGACGACATGGCGGCCCGGGACTTCTTCGAGCACACCAACCCCGACGGCGCCGACCCCGGACAGCGCGTCACCGCCGCCGGGTACCGCTGGTCCACGTACGGCGAGAACATAGCGCGCGGCCAGCAGACACCGGAAGCGGTGATGGAGTCCTGGATGAACAGCCCGGGCCACCGTGCCAACATCCTCAACTGCGACTTCAAGGACATCGGGATCGGCATCCACCAGGGCCCCGGCGGACCGTGGTGGACCCAGGACTTCGGCGCGAAGCTCTGAACCGTGCGACGGAGGCGGAACGGCTGACGCCGGCCCCGAATGCGCCCCCGCCGGTCAGGACCCCGCAGCCCCTGACGGACCTGGTCAGGCTCCCGTAGGTCCTGACGGACCCGGACCGGCACCGGTTCCTCCGGCGGACCGCCCCGACGACCGCCGCCCTCGCGGTCCGGACGGCGGTCGGCGTCGGGCCGGTTCCCGCACGGGCCCCGGGAAGGAATCGGGGGGTGGGCCATGCGGGCTGCGGGCCGGGGGTGCACGCTGCTCCGCTCGCGGGACGTGTGAGCGAAGTGCGCGGCAGGGTACGCACCACGATGTCACCGGCGGGGAGTTGCCGGGGTGGTGGCGGACAGCGGATCCTGGGCGAAGGCCGTTCCGGCGCGGCGATCCGGGCCCGGAACGCCCGCTCTCGACGCGCGCGCCGGTGCGGGGCGGAGCGGGAGAGACGGGAGGCAGGAGCACATGACGGAACCCGACCCCGGGCTCTTCGGGCCCGCATCGGTCACCTGGCAGATGCACGGCGACCCGATGATGTGGGTCGCCGGGGTACGGGCCCTGTACCTCCAGGCGCTCCACCCGCGCGCGGTGCGCGGCGTCATGCAGAACTCCGACTTCCGCAAGGACGCCTGGGGGCGGCTGATGCGTACGGCGGGCTTCGTCGGGACGATCAGCTACGGCACCACCGAAGCCGCGGAGAAGGCCGGAGCCCGGGTCCGCAGGATCCACCGGCTCCTCAAGGCCACCGACCCGGTGACCGGTGAGACCTACGGCGTCGACGAGCCGGACCTGCTGCTGTGGGTGCACTGCGCGGAGGTCGACTCCTACCTCCAGGTCGAGCGGCGCTCCGGCTACCCGCTCACCGACGCGCAGGCCGACCGGTACGTCGACGAACAGCGCACCGGTGCCCGCCTCGTCGGCCTCGATCCGTCCGAAGTCCCCGCGACCACCGCGCAACTGGCCGCCTACTTCGAGCGGGTACGCCCCCAACTGGATTCCTCGCCCGAGGCACTGGAGGTCGACGACTTCCTGCGTCGGCCGCCGGTCCACCCCCTGCTGATACCGGCGCGCGCCGTGCTGTGGCGGCGCGTGGCGACCCTGGCCTACCAGTCGCTGCCCCCGTTCGCGCATGAGCTCTACGGCAGACCCGTACCGCCTGCGCGCACGGTGGACCGTCGCCTGCGCACCACGGGAACCGTCCTGCGCTGCATCCCGTCGAAGCTGCGCTGGCAGCTCCCGCCCGGTCACATCGTGAACGCGATGGCACGACTCGGACCCGGCAGCCGCCCCACCCCGTACACACTCAAAAGGCAGGCAGCCATACTGGACGGGCCGGGGAGGGCGCAGCGACAGCAGGCGGAGTGACGGGGGCGACAGCGGGGATGGCGGAAACCAGGCTGATCCAGAGCCGGTACCGACTGCTCGATCTGATCGGGCGTGGCGGCATGGGCGAGGTGTGGCGTGCCCGCGACGAATCGCTGGGGCGGCAGGTCGCCGTCAAATGCCTCAAGCCGATGGGCCCGCAGCACGACCGGGACTTCACCCGCATCCTGCGCGAGCGATTCCGCCGGGAGGCCCGGGTCGCCGCCGCCCTCCAGCACCGGGGCGTCACCGTCGTCCACGACTTCGGCGAGCACGAGGGCGTGCTCTATCTGGTGATGGAACTCCTGGACGGCCGCAACCTGAGCCAGCTCCTGGAGGACAACGAGCAGCACCCGCTGCCCGTGGACGACATCGTGGACATCGCCGAACAGGTCGCCGACGCCCTCGGCTACACCCACCAGCAGGGCATCGTCCACCGCGACCTCAAACCCGCCAACATCATGCGGCTGGCCGACGGGACGGTGAAGATCTGCGACTTCGGCATCGCCAGGCTCGGCCACGACATCTCGGTCACCTCCCGGCTCACCGGTGTCGGCATCGCCATGGGCACCCCGCACTA
Source organism: Streptomyces sp. NPDC048211 (assembly GCF_043202315.1). Classification (NCBI taxonomy): domain Bacteria; kingdom Bacillati; phylum Actinomycetota; class Actinomycetes; order Kitasatosporales; family Streptomycetaceae; genus Streptomyces; species Streptomyces sp. NPDC048211. Next base: position 420,198 of record NZ_JBIDAD010000003.1, on the reverse strand, counting down.
CATGTCGCCCGAGCAGATCAGCGGCGGCCAGATCGACCACCGCAGCGACCTCTACTCGCTGGGCTGCGTGCTGTACGAGATCGCCACGGGCGCCCCGCCGTTCGACCTCGACGACGCCTGGGGCGTGCTCGTCGGGCACCGTGACACCGCGCCCGAACCGCTGCGCACCCACCGCGCGGAACTGCCGGGATTCTTCGACCGCGTCGTCCTGGAACTGCTGGCCAAGACGCCGGACCAGCGGCCCGCCGACGCGGGCGACCTGCGCCGCCGCATCGCCCGCGGTCGCACCGGCGAACAGCCGCACCCGGAACCGACCGGTCAGGTGCTCCTCGCCCCGCCGGCCCCGGTGACGCGGCCCGGCGGGCCGGCCGGCCTCCCACCGCGCCTGCCGGACTGGACCCGCGGGATGACCACCGGTCACAAGGCGGCCGGCCGCGCGACCGGCGGGCCCGGTCCGTTCGACCACGCGGCGGGTCTGACCGGCGCATGGACCACCGGCACCGGCCGGCCGGCCGGTGCCGCGCGGCCCACCCCGGCCCCGGAACTCCTCTCGACACTCGCCAACCGCCACAGTGCCGGCCTCAACCTGGGCAGGCTCGGCCACTGGGAGGAGGCGGGGGAGGTCCACCGCGCGGTCGCCGCCGAACGCGAGAACGTGCTGGGCCCCGACCACCCCGAGACCCTCTCCAGCCGGTACGAGGTCGGGTTCACCCTCAGCCGGACCGGACGTCCGGCGGAAGCGCTGCGGGAGTTCGACCGCGTCGCCCGGGGCCGCGAACGCACGCTCGGACCCGACCACCCGGAGACCCTCGCGGCGCGCCAGGAGATGGCGTACGTACTGGGCCGGCTCGGCCGCTACTTCGAGGCCCACCAGCTGTACGCCGCCGTCCTCGCCTCCCGGGAACGCTCGATGGGGACCGACCACCCCGACACCCTGCGCTGCCGCCACAACCTGGCGTTCAACCTCAGCAGGCTCGGCCGGCTGGAGGAGTCGTACGCCATGGCCCGCGACGTGGCGGCGGCGCGCGGCCGGCTGCTCGGCGCCACCCACCCCGACACCCTCGTCACCCGCTACGAGGTCGGGTACACCCTGGGCCGGCTCGGCCGCTGGGAGGAGGCTCTGCAGACCTACCGGGAAGTCGTCGGGGCCCGGTCGCAGGCGTTGGGCGCGGACCATGCCGACACCCTCGCGGCCCGCTACGAGGTCGGCATCAGTCTCGGCCGGCTGGGCCGCAGCGCCGAGGCCCTGGAGCTCTACCGCGGCCTCGTCGAGGACCGGACCCGGGTCAGCGGTCCCGCCGACCCCGAGACCCTCCGCGCCCGCCACGGCCTGGGCGTCAACCTGGGCCGGCTGGCCCGCTGGGAGGAGGCGCTGGCCGAATCCCGCGAGGTGTGCGCACACCGCGAGCGCGTCCTGGGAGCCGACCACCCCGACACCCTGGTCAGCCGCCGCGAGGTCGCCGTGGGTCTCGGCTGGCTCGGGCGCTGGGCCGACGCCCTCAAGGTGTACCGGCAGGTCGCCGAGGCCCGTACCCGGATCCTGGGGGCCGACCACCCCGACACGCTCGCGGGCCGCAACGACGAGGCGCACTGCCTCGAACAACTCGGCCGCGGCTCCGAGGCCGTCGAGCTCTACCGGCAGGTGGCGGCGCTGCGTCAGCAGCGGGGCATCCCGTCGCCCTGACGGCGGCGTCCGGCGGGGCCCTGGTCCGCACCGCGTGTCCGTGTTACCAAGGGGCATGCCCGTACGAGACAGCTATGACGCCGTGATCGTGGGCGGCGGCCACAATGGCCTGGTCGCCGCCGCCTACCTCGCCCGCGCCGGACAGTCCGTCCTGGTCCTGGAAAGGCTCGCCAACACCGGCGGAGCGGCCGTCTCCACCCGCCCCTTCGCCGGGGTCGACGCCCGGCTGTCGCGCTACTCCTACCTCGTGTCGCTGCTGCCGCCGAAGATCGTCCGCGATCTCGGGCTGGACTTCGCCGTACGCAAACGGACGGTTTCGTCATACACCCCGGCCGTCCGCGACGGGCGCGCCACCGGGCTGCTCGTCGGCGGCGACCGCACCCGCGACTCCTTCGCCGCGCTCACCGGCTCCGACCGGGAGTACGAGGCGTGGCAGCGGTTCTACGGACTCACCGGGCGGGTCGCCGAGCGGGTCTTCCCCACGCTCACCGAGCCGCTGCCCACCCGCGACGCGCTGCGGGAGCGGATCGGCGACGCGGACGCCTGGCGGATGCTGTTCGAGGAGCCGATCGGGGTCGCCGTCGAGGACAACTTCGCCGACGACCTCGTCCGCGGCGTCGTGCTCACCGACGCGCTCATCGGCACCTTCGCCGACGCGCACGATCCCTCACTGCTCCAGAACCGCTGCTTCCTCTACCACGTGATCGGCGGCGGCACCGGCGACTGGGACGTCCCGGTCGGCGGCATGGGCGCGCTCACGGACGCGCTCGCCGGAGCCGCCCTGGCCGCCGGTGCGCAGATCCGTACCGGGCACGAGGCCGTCCGCATCGACACCGACGGGACGCACGCCGAGGTGACGGTGCGCACGGGAAGCGGTGAGTCGACCGTCGGGGCGGGCCGCGTTCTGGTCAACGCCTCACCCGAGGCCCTCGCCGCCCTTCTCGGTGACGCGCCGCCCCCACCCGCCGAGGGCGCCCAGCTCAAGGTGAACATGCTGCTCACCCGGCTGCCCCGGCTCAAGGACCGCTCCGTGGACCCGCGCGAGGCGTTCGGCGGGACCTTCCACATCGCCGAGGGGTACGGGCAACTGGCCGACGCCTACCGGGATGCGGCAGCGGGCCGGCTCCCGGCCGCCCCGCCCTCGGAGATCTACTGCCACTCGCTCACGGACCCCTCGATCCTCGGCGCGGATCTCGCGGCCCGCGGCTACCAGACCCTGACCCTGTTCGGCCTGCACACCCCGGCCCGCCTGTTCGCCGCGGACAACGACGCTACCCGCGCCACACTGCTCAAGGCCACGCTCGCCGAGCTCGACGCCCACCTGGAGGAGCCGCTCGCCGACTGCCTGGCGCGCGACGCGGACGGCGCGCCGTGCATCGAGGCGAAGACACCGCTCGACCTCGAACGGGACCTGCGGCTGCCCGGCGGACACATCTTCCACCGGGACCTCGCCTTTCCGTACGCCACGCCGGCCACCGGCCGGTGGGGCGTGGAGACCGCGCACGCCAACGTCCTGCTCTGCGGCGCCGGTGCGGTGCGCGGCGGCGGGGTCAGCGGGGTGCCCGGCCACAACGCCGCGATGGCGGCGCTGGGCCGGTGAACCCCACCCGCTGACCCCCGTCCGTCCGCTACTGACCGAACGCCCCGCGCAGCGCGGCGATCTTGCGCGGCAGGTCGTACTCCGCCCCGCCCTCGTGCCCGTTGTACGTGAACACCTCGATCTGCGCCGGGCCCGCGTAGCGGTGGTAGGCGGCGAACACGGTGGACGACGGGCAGATCTTGTCCATCAGCCCCACCGAGAACCACGCCGGAGCGGTCGCCCGCGCCGCGAAGTTGACCCCGTCGAAGTACGACAGCGTCTCCATCGCCTCGTCCGTCCGGAAGCGGTGCCCGGACAGCCAGCGGGCGATCTCCGCGTACGGCCCGGCGTCCGTGATCTGCGAGGCGCGGCGGTAGTGGCAGAGGAACGGCACATCGGCGACGGCCGCCACGACGTCGTCCCGCAGCCCCGCCACGGCGAGCGCGAGGCCGCCGCCCTGACTGCCGCCGAGCACCGCGACCCGCGAGGCGTCCACCGCGTCATGGGCCTTCGCCGCGTCGACGGCCCGGACGGCGTCCGTGATCAGCCGGCGGTAGTAGTGCCGGTACGGGTCCTCGATGCCCCGGGTCAGGAAGCCGGGGGACGAGGAGCCGTTCCCCTCGGGGCCGATGTCCACGGTGTCGGCGGTGTTCTTGCCGCCACCGCCCTGCCCGCGGTTGTCCATCACGAGATGGGCGTAGCCCAGGGCGCTCCAGGTGAGCCAGGAGTACGGGATACCGCGGCCGCCGTTGTACCCGATGTACTGGACGACGACGGGCAGCGGGCCCGAGCGGGCCCGGGGGAGCATCAGCCACGCCTTCACCGGCTGTCCGCCCCAGCCGCGGAACGTCACATCGACGACGTCGACGGTGGCGAACCCGGCGTCGTACGGGACGAACCGGGCGTCCAGCGCGTGGCGGGCCGTCTCGGTGAGCGTCTTCTCCCAGAACGCGTCGAAGTCGGCCGGCTCCTCCGGCTCCGGCCGGTAGTCGCGCAGCCGGTCCAGGGGCATGTCGAACAGCAAGGGTCTAGCTCCTCTTCAGGGTGAGGTTGAGGGTTGCGCCGTGGAGTGCAGACGTGGCGGCGGTGATGCGGATGCCGGTGCCGGTGGGGGCCACCGTGATGCCCGGGTCGGCCGCGACGACGCTCAGATTGCGCTGCGCGAGGTCCAGCACGACGGAGGACCGCAGCTGCGTCGGGTCGGACAGGGAGACGGTGACCGTCTTGCCCTCCGGCCGGACCAGGACCGAGGCCGGCCCGTCCGAGGTGAGCTCCTGCGCGGTGCCCGCGGCCCAGAAGTTCGCGGCGAGCAGCCCGTCCGCGCAGCGGCGTACAGCGTGCACGGCCGTGGTGCGGGCGACCGCCTTCACCGGGGGCGCGGACGACCACTGCTTCGTACGCTCGGCGGAGGCCATCGGCGCCTGCAGCCAGAAGTAGCCCGCTCCCTGCGGGGCGGTGCCGTGGTCCTGCCACAGCGTCAGGTACGGGCGGGTGACGGAGGTGTCCGTGCCGTACTTCAGGTTGATCTCGCGCCAGGTCGCGGTCCGGTTCTCGCGCAGGCCGTTCAGGGTGACGGGCTCCGGGAAGACGTAGCCGCCGGTTCCGGCGACATGCAGCCAGCGCACCTCCTCGAGCTGCGCCGACCAGCCGGTGTCCGCCGGCGTCGCCCGGCCGTCGACGAGCAGGGCCGCCGCGGGGTCGTGCAGCTTCCGGTTCTCCACCACGGTCTCGGCCGTGCCCGCGTCGGACGTGATGCCGGAGCCGACGCAGGCGATGACGTCGTCCAGGCAGAACCAGCTCTTGAGGCCCTGGAGCGAACTGCCGAACGCCCGCAGTTCCATGCCGTACGCGCCGAGCGTCGTCCCCGGCAGCGCGGTGCCGCCCGCCCAGTCGGCGGTGCTGGTCGTGCGCTGCCCCGCCGCGTCGGCGGGCCGGCCCGCGAGGACGGTGGTGCCGGGCAGCCGGGTGGGGTCGACCGTGGGCCAGTAGTCCTCGCTGTAGTGGCCGAGGTCGTTCGTGTAGAGGAGGACCATGCCGTCGGAGAGGTGCCAGGCGTGCAGGTTCTCGTTCTGGATCGACTCGTAGTTGTAGATCCTGGAGGAGTACGCGGAGATGCCCAGGGCGAACGAGGGCCGGTGGTGGGCCGCCTTGTCCATCCGCGGGTGCTGCTTGTGGGCGACCAGCGGTCCGCGGGCAGGCACCGATGACGCGATGACGTCGCGGGCCGCGACGAGGGAGGCGAGGTCGGTGACGGCGAGGAAGTCGCGGTACGTGTCCTCGGCGATCCACTGCTTGACCAGGGCGGTGAACCGGTCGGCGGTCTCCCCGGGGAAGCTCGGGATCAGCCGTACCACCGCTTCGATGACGGTCTGCGCCGAGACGTGGCCCTGCTTGCTCGGGCGGGCGATCTCGCGGCCGCAGACCGACGCCATCACGTCGCCGCGCGCCAGGAGCGGGTCGAAACCCTCGTCGACCCAGAGCCGTACGTGGTCGAGGTCGGGGTCGGTCACCGTCCACGCGGTACCCGCGAGGAGGTTCAGGAGCCGGGAGAGGTTGTTCAGCAGCTCCTTGCCGTAGCCGCCGTTGTACGGGTGCTTGTAGTGCTGGAGGAACGAGCCGTCCGAGTAGAAGCCCTCGCCCGTGCCCTCGGCCGCCGCACTCGCGTCGTTGAAGGCCAGGACGCTGTTGGCGCCCGAACCCTCGACGTCCGAAAGAGCGTCACGGACCCGGACGAGGTCGTCGCCGCTGTCGCGGAGCACCGCGTTCACGGCGACGACGGTGGAGATCCACACCCGGTTGGCGCCGGTCGCGATCTGCCGGTCGGCCCGCCACAGGTTCGGGTCGGGGGTGTAGCCGCGGACGGCCTCGTTGATCCGGCCGAGCCGCTCGGAGCCGAGCGCGTCGTACAGCAGGACCGTCGCGTCGTTGAGCGCGAGCGCGGAGCCGATCTCCCAGTCCCAGTCGTTGTCGAACCGGGTGTGCTCCGGTCCGTAGCGGTTCGTCAGCATCCAGTCGATGCCTGCCAGGAGCAGGTCCCGCAGCGCGGTGTCGCCGTACTGGGCGGTGCCGGGGACGGCCCACGCGGTCGCGACCGTGGCGAGCCGCTTGAACGACGTCGTGACGTGGTTGGAGAGCGTGGTGCTGGTCAGGTCGGGGAAGAGCCCGTCGGTACGGGACGGGTCCAGGCCCTTCGCGGACGTGGTCGCGGCCTTGCCGATCCTGGCCACGGCGGCGGCGATCTGCGGGTCGGCGAGGTCGAGTCCGGGGCCGCCGGTGAGCAGGGTGTGCCACCGGGTGCGCAGCGAGGCGGCGTCGTCGACCGGGTCCGCGGCGTGCGCGGAGCCCGTCGCGAGGGTGAACGGCAGTGCGGCGGCCGCGCCGAGTGCGGCCGCACCGGCGAGCACGGTGCGGCGGGTGGTGGTGCCGGTGGTGCCTCGGTTGGTGCCTGGCTTCATGGTGCGGCCCTCACAGAAGGTGTCGGCGGTCGACGGCCGCGGCGAGCGCCGCATGGCCGGAAGGGGTGGGGTGGAGGCCGTCGCCGCTGTCGTAGGCGGGCAGCAGCCGCTCCGGGTGGTCCGGATCGCGGAGCGCGGCGTCGAAGTCGGCGACGGCGTCGAAGACCCGGCCGGTCCGCACGGCCGCGTTGACCCGCTGCCGTACGGTCTCCAGCTCGGGCGTCCAGCGGGTCCAGCCGCCGAAGGGGGCGATGGTCGCGCCGACCGCCCGCAGCCCGGCGTCGCGGGCGCGCAGCACCAGCTGCCGGTAGCCGGCCAGGACGAGCGCCGGGTCGGTCTGGCTGGGCGGCTGCTGGAGGTCGTTGACCCCGAGGTGGATCAGGACGGTCCGCAGCCCCGGAAGGGACAGCACATCGCGGTCGAAGCGGGCCTGTCCGCCCGGCCCGAACCGGGCGTCGTCCAGCAGCACCCGGTTGCCGCTGATCCCGAGATCGGCGACCGCGGCGCCCGGCAGCCGCCTGGCGAGCTGGTCGGGCCAGCGCAGATCGGAGTCGTCGGGTGTGCCGACGCCCTCCGCGATGGAGTCGCCCAGCACCGCGATCACCGGCCCGTGCGCGCCCGTCACCTCGACACCCGTCAGCAGGTACACCGAAGTGGTGCGGACCCCGTCGACGTCGTGCGAGGCATGGGTGTTGCGGTGGAACGACAACGGCCCGGTGGGGCCCGGCAGCTCGGTGCGCACCGTCAGCAGGGAGGCTTCGGCGGCCCGCAGATCCGCGACCGCGTCACTGGTCAGCGAGGCGCCCGCGGCGATCCAGGCCTGCCGCTTCCCGCCGAACGTCACGGGCCTGCCGCCCGCGGTCACCGGGCCGATCAGGACCGGCACCGTGCCGAAGGCGTGCCCGTAGCGCAGCCGGACCTGCCCGCCGGCCGACAGGCGTACGTGCGCGGTGAACGTGCCCTGCGTCAGCCCTGCGCTCGCCACGGCGTCGGTGGGTGTCGGCGCGGTCTGCGCGGTCGCCCACGAGGTCGTCCAGCGCGTGCGGCGCGCACCGGCGCCCGGTCCTTCGGCGGCCTGCGCGCCCGGCGCCGTCGCCATGACCGCGGCCAGTCCGGCCGCCGCCGTCAGCACCCCGCGTCTCGCGGGTCCCTGCCCGCTCACTGCGGGCACGCACCGGTCGGGGCGTACTCGCTGCCGTAGGTACCCACGGCGTCGCCGCCGGTGTTCCCGCTCATCGTGTTGGTGCAGACGGGGCCCTGCGGTGTGCGCATGAACTTGATCCCGCCGCCGGCGTTTCCGGTGATCGTGTTGCCGTAGACGCTGGTGTCGATGCCGTCGGTCGCGGTGTCGCCGCCGAGCCGGATGCCCGCGCCGGTGTTGTCGTGGATGGTGTTGTAGCGGAAGATGTTGCCGCTTCCGCGCGCGTCGAGTCCGCCGGAGCTGGAGTCCTTCTGCTGGCTGCAGTCGTTGTACTCGACGTAGTTGTTGGTCGAGTTCTCCTTCACGTCGACGCACTCGTTGCCGCGCGTGGCGATCGTGTTGTGGTGGATGCGGTTGTTCCTGCTGATGTCGGGGGCGGCGTCCGGGGCCCCGTTAGCGCCCTGCTGCTCCGGAGCCGTGCCGAGGTAGATGCCCTCGCCGTTCTTGCCGCCGCCGCCGAACCTGAAGTCGGCGACACCGCAGTCGGTGATGGTGTTCTCCGAGATGTCGGCGCCGGTCACCAGATAGCGCACCCGCAGACATTCGTCGGCGGCGTTCTTCAGCGTCATCCCGGTGATGCGCAGACCGCCCACACCGTTGCCGGGGGTCGTGCTCATGACATATATGAGCTTGAGGCGGTACCCCGCCACATCGGTGGACGACCCGTACAGCCCGTCCACGGTGAAGCCGCTCAGCGTCGTCGAGTCGTGTTGCACCTGAATGATCCGCGCGTCACCGGCCCCCTTCACCACGGCGTTCGCCGGGCCGGTGAGGGTGACCCCGGCGCGCTTCGTCACCACATCCTGCTTGTACGTACCGGCGGCGAGGTTCACCACCGCGCCCGCCGGTGCCAGATCGACCGCCTTCTGGATCGTGGCGAGCGGGGAGCCCGCCGACGTACCGGAGTTGGTGTCGCTGCCGCTCGGCGACACGTAGTAGGAGGTGGCCACCGTGGCGGCCACCGACGACGGGGGGAGGGCGAGCGGGGCGCCGACGGCGAGCGCGGCGACGAGGGTGGTACGCAGTGCGTGGCTCATGGGGTGTGCCTCCTGGGATCAGCGAAGGACAGAGCGAGCAGTACGGGAATGCTCGGACCGAGCAGCAGTGGCCCGAGCGGTACGACGAGGGAGAGGAGCACGGCGGAGACCACCGCGCCGAGCAGGGCGGTGCCCCGGGCGGCCGAACCGAAGCCGAGCGCCAGCGCGCCCCGGGTCCAGCCGCGGACGGTGCCTTCCGGCGCCCGGCCGGCCTCGGCCGCGAACGCCACGTGGTGGATGACCAGGGCGGCCGCGATGCCCGCCTGGGCAGCCAGCAGCACGAAGGTCCACGGCTCCGAACGGCCCAGCAGATGGACGATGTTGGCGGCCAGTACGCCCCCGGCCGCCGTCGAGACGAGCGAGTGCCGCCACAGGGCGCGCCAGTAGCGCGGGAACGCCCTGAAGGTGTGGACGACGCAACGGCTGTCCCCCTCGGCCCGCCACCGCTGGAGCCCGTGCGCCATCGCGGCGAGCGCGGGCAGCCAGGTCACCACTCCCAGCGACAGCACGGCGCACGCGGCCCCGGCGGCGGCCGGGTAGGCCACGAACTCCAGCCGCCGCAGCAGCGTCGGCCAGCCGGACGAGAGGGATGCCTGCATGATCAGCCGACCTTTCCTGTGTACGGTTCGGCCACGTCGAGGAGCACGCGGCCGTCCAGCTCCAGCCGGGTCGCTGCCACGACCCAGGGCGCGTCGCCCTCGGTCAGCAGCACGGCCGCGGCATCGGCGTGGACCCCGGCGGCGCGGATCCGCCGGGTGACGGGGGAGAGCAGCACGGTCTCGGGCCCGAAGGCCACGCCCTGGCCCTCCGTGCACGGGACCCGGGCCGCGTCCGTCTCCGTGCCCGGGGCGATGGCGGTGAGGAACAGCCCCTCGGCCGACCGTGCCGTGGTCGAGCGCAGGGTGTGCAGTGTGCGGGTGAGGCGCAGTTCCGGCGTGCTCGACGTCGGATTGGCCTCCACCTCGGTGACCTCCGCGGTGACGCGGGCGCCGTCCGGCGCGAACTGCCGCAACCGGGCAGTGGCCGCCCCGGAGCGGATCAGCCGGCTGCCGTCCCGCTGCGGCTCGGTCGGCCGGTCGGTCTGGAGCAGGAACGTCCACTCCCGTGCCGAATCCGCCTCGGCGATGTCCAGCAGCACCAGGCGCCCCGACGGGGTGAACACCAGCGTCCGGTCGAGCCGCCGCACCCCCAGCGCGGGGTCGTACATCGCCGCGATCTCGGCCGTGGAGTGCGCCCATCCGCAGTCGGCGGCGACCAGCACATCGCGCTGGCGGGCCTGCCGCTCGAAGGGGATGTCGCGGTAGACGTGGTACCGGTCCTCGTCCGCGAACCCCTGCCCGTCCACCAGCAGCAGATTGTGGTGCGCGGCCTTCTTGCGGTTGCTGTAGCCCTCGTCCACGGCGAGGAACGCGCCCTGCGAGACCAACACGAACGAACCCGAGTCGGGGTGGTGGTGCCCCTGGTTGAGGGTGTCCCACCCCCGCTCCACCCGGTGCTTCTCCGCGGTCTCCCACGCCCGGTGGCCGCCCCCGGGGCTGGCCTTGAACGACACCAGCGTGGCGTCGTCGTCCCATCCCGTGCGCGCGGCCAGCAGCCCGAGGTCCGGGAAGAACGCCCGTGTCTCGGTGGGCCGGACGGCCGGCATCGACGGGTCGTACCAGAGGTATTCGAGGTAGGCCTCAGGCAGGATGCCCGGCCGCACGCCGCTCTCCGCCGCCTCCGCCCACAGCAGCTCGCCCGACGCCAGATCGCCCATCCACTGGGCCTCCGGGATCGCGTACTGGGCGGCGAGCCGGTAGTAGAGCCCGGCGCTGTGGCCGCTGCGCCGGTCGTGGCAGTCACCGTGATCGACGTTGAACGCGAAGCCGGGAGCCGTCTGGTGCAGCCGGTAGCGGAACGTCCGGGACATGAAGCCGCCCCGGTCCCACCAGTCGACGCCCTCCGCCTCCTTGAGGAGGTCCAGGTGGATCGCGAGGAACGGGACGCCGTAACGCCAGTAGACGACGCCCTCGGCATGGGATCCGTCCTCGGGCATCAGGTCCAGGACGGTCCCGAGGTTGTCCCTGGCGCGCTCGGTCCACTCCTCCTTGCCGAGCACGTATCCGGCCGTCGCCAGACCCGCGTAACAGATCCAGTTGTGGTTCTGCCAGTACGACGACGACCACCAGCTGCCCTCGCTCGTGACCGCGAACTCGTACATCCGCCGCCCCTGGAGCAGCAGTTTGTACCGCAGGAGTGCCTGTACCCCGTCCGGCAGGTCGTCGCCGAGCCACCGGTAGGCCAGGGAGAGATGGTGCAGCAGCCAGCCGGCATCCAGGTCGTGGTCCGGCATATGGGCCCGGCCCCAGTGCGGCAGCCGCACCGCGGCCTCGATCCAGCGCAGGCTCTCCGCCAGGTGCGCGGGGTCGCCGCCGACCCGGTAGGCGAGCGCCGGGTTGGAGGCCGCGGGACCGAGCCAGGTGATGCTGGCCAGGGGGTGCGTGACCGGCGGGGTCAGCCCGCGGTGGCGGGCGGCCTCCTCGTACAGCCGCTTCTCCTGAGCGGGACGCGGCCCGGGCGGCGGGGTCGCCGAGAGCAACAAGGGTCAGTCCTCCGTCCGGAACAGCGCGGTGCTGCCGTCTGCCTGGCAGACCGTCAGTCCCTCGCCGTCGAGCTGTACGTCGGTCACCGCGGGACCGGCCGAGGCGGCCTGGTAGACCGAGGCGAACGTGACCCGGTCGGTGTCGGCGGCGAAGTCCACCCGGGTCCGTACGCGTTGCGGGTCGTCGGCCGGCCCCGGGCCCGGCCGGCTCACCGGGCGCACGGGCACGTCGGCCCGGTGCGTGTGCCAGCCGTGCAGGGTCTCGTCGCCGTACCAGGTGGTGCGCACCGCGCCGGCCGCCTGAATCTGCACGTCCAGCGCGGTGCCGGGGCGCAACTGGGCGACGATGTGCCGGGACTCCGTGGCGGTCACGGTCAGCAGGTCCACCAGATAGCCGTCACCCGCCACGATTCGGCGGACCCCGCGCACGCCTTCGTACGCCGTCGTCACCTCGGCGGTGACCGACCGGTCGTCCGAACCGAGCAGGGCTCCCATGCACTCCGCCTGTTCGAGGCCGTCCACCCGGAACGCCGGATGGGCCTCGGTCGAGGCGTACAGATCGCGGAACTCGGCGTGGGCGTAGGGGACCTGCCCCGGATCGGGCTGCCAGGGCGTCGTGTCGCCATAGAGATAGAGGGACAACTTGTCCCGGTGGCCGTGCGAACCGCCGTGCGGACCGAAGTCCAGCAGTGCGTGGATGCCCGCGACCCGCAGCACCGCGTAGCCGGCCGTACCGAACAGGGCGAGCGCTCCGGGCGCCGGGCGCTCCGGGAGCGGCGGGCCGGTGAACCAGCCGCCCAGCGCCCGGTCCAGTCCGTCGTCGGCGGTGCCCAGCTCGGCACGGGCCCGGCCGGCCACCGCTCCCAGAGCGGCAGAGGGGACCAACTGCTGCGCAAGAGCCACCAGTTCGAGCCACTCCAGAGCCAGCGGGGCACGCAGATAAGGGCCGTCGTGCAGCGCGGGCAGAATGCCGCCCGGTGTGGCGATCGCCGCCAGCACGTCCGTCATCCCGGCCAGTACTCCGACCACATCCGAGGGGAGGGACGCCGGATCGGTGCCCCGCAGCGCCAGCAGCGCCGCCCGCAGTACGAACCCGTGGTAGTAGGTACTGCCCTCCCACTCCCAGCCGTCCTCGGCGACCGCGACCCGCAGATGCGCGTACAGCCCGCTGTCGCCCTCCAGCCACTCCTTGCGCCCGTCCCACTCCTGCCCCCGCACCGCCGCGGCGGCGCGCCCGGTGGCGGCGCCCGCGGCGTTGAGCCACGCGGTGTAGTTGGAGGCGAGCTGGCCCTTCCCGACCAGCACCGCTCGGGCATCGAGGGCCGCACGCTCCAACGAGTCCAGCAGCGGCAGCACCCCCGACAGGTCATCCGTGCCGTGCTCGGCGAGCGTCACGACGGTGTGGCCGATGTTCACCGCCCAGATCGCGTCCGTCAGCGCCTGGTGGAAGAGCCGGCCGCGCAGCATCCAGCCCTGCGCCTCACCGTGCTGCGCGGTGGCCAGCTCCTCGTACAGAGCGGTGTACTCGACGAGTCGGGCCACCGCCTCATCACGCTCTCCGCCGTGGGCGAGCACCCGCAGGTGGCGCGCCCAGGCCTGGTGCGACAGCACCAGCCAGGCGCCGCGCACCGCCTCGTTGTCCACCCGGCAGCCGTACGCACAGCGCGCACCGCCCTCCGGGAACACCCCGGCGAGCACATCACCGTGGTCCAGCTCCACCCCGTGCGCGGGGCAGACGTACGCGTGCCACCAGCCGCCGCGCTCCCGCGCGATCCGCCTCAACGCGGCCATACGCCACCGTCGATGTCCACCGTGGTCGCGGTGAGGAAGCCCGACGCGGGCGACGCCAGGTGGACGACGGCCGAAGCCACGTCCTCAGGCGTGCCGGCCCGGCCCACCGGGATGCCTGCCTCCATCGCCTCCTGCGCCGCCGGCGCGGTGAACGTGTCATGGAAGGCGGTGCCCTTGATGAAGCCCGGCGCGACGGTGTTCACCGTGATCCCGCTGCCGCCGAGTTCCTTGGCCAGGCCCTTGGTGAAGCCCCGGATGCCGGCCTTGGCGGCCGCGTAGGCGACCGAGCCGGGGCCGCCGCCGTTGTGCGCGGCGAGCGACGACATCGTGATGACGCGCCCGGCGGACGATTCCTTCAGATGCGGCAGCGCCGCCCGCACCGTCCGGAACGTCGAGGTCAGATTGGTGTCGATGACCCGGTCGAAGTGGTCGTCGGACATGTCGGCGATGGTCGCCCGCCCGATCAGATGACCGGCGTTGCAGACCAGGACGTCCAGTCCGCCGAGGAATCCGGTGGCCTCCTCGACCAGGCGGTCGACCTCTGCCGTCACCGTCGCGTCGGCCTGGAACGCCTTGGCCTTGCGGCCGAGCGCCTCGATCGCGGAGACCGTCTTCGCGGCCTCGTCGGCGGAGGAGTGGTAGTGGACGGCGACGTCGGCGCCGGCCTCGGCCAGGGCGACGGCGATGGCGCGGCCGATGCCGTGGCCCGCTCCGGTCACCAGCGCGCGGGAACCTTGGAGATCAGCAGACATGGGGGGTAACCCTTTCGATAACCGGCCGTTGAGGACCGGGACCGGTCACTTGAGACCGGCGGTGGCGAAGCCCTGCACGAAGTAGCGCTGGCCGATGAGGAAGAGCACGACCATGGGCAGGGTGGCGAGCGTGGTGCCCGCCATCAGGAAGTGCCACTGGGGGCCGTTCTCCGTCTTGAAGACGGAGAGCCCCACCTGGATGACCCGCAGACTGTCCGTCCGGGTCACCAGCAGCGGCCACAGGAAGTTGTTCCAGGACGACTCGAAGGTCAGCAGCGCCACCGTGATGAGCGCGGGCTTGACCTGCGGCGTCATGATCCGGGCGTAGATCCGGAATTCGCCCAGTCCGTCCAGCCGGGCCGCCTCCTCCAGCTCCACCGGAAGATCCAGGTAGAACTGCCGGAAGAGGAAGACCGCGAACGGGGTGACCGCACCGGGCACGATGAGCGCCCACCAGGTGTCGAGCCAGCCGCTGCCGCCCTGGCCGAACAGGTCGTTCCCGCCGGCCAGCGGCATGAAGCGGACGATCAGGAACTCGGGCAGCACCTTGGTGTAGGTCGGGATCATCAGGGCCGCGATGAAGAGGTAGAAGATGACCTCGCTGCCCCGGAACCTGATCCGGGCCAGCGCGTACCCCGCCATCGAGGCGATCACCAGGTTGAGCACGGTGTGGCTGGCCGCGATGATGAAGCTGTTGCGGGCGTAGGTGGCGAAGGGCGCGGCCTTGAGCGCCTCGCCGTAGTTGCTGAAGTCCCAGTGCTCCGGCAGCAGCCCGGCGTCCTGCGACGCGATCTCCACCGGGGTCTTGAGCGAGGTCAGCACCATCCAGATGAACGGCACCACCATCAGCAGGGAGATCACGGACAGCGTCACATAGAGCGCGATCCGGCCGACGGTGAGCGGCTTCCCCTTCGCCGCGGGGCGGGGTGTGCGTGCGACCCCGGGCTTGTGCAGCTCAGTTGTGGCCACGGGTACCTCCCATGATCCGCCGGTTGACGAGGGTGAAGCCCATCAGCAGGACGAACAGCACCAGGGACTGGGCGCAGGCGTAGCCGACGCGGAATTCCCGGAAGGCGGACTTGTAGATCTCGTACGTCATCATCGTGGTGCTGTTGGCGGGCCCGCCCTCGGTGAGGATGTAGATCTGGTCGAACGACTGGAACGCGCTGATCATCGAGGTGATGAGCACGAAGAACGTCGCGGGCTTCAGCAGCGGCAGGGTGATCGAGAAGAACTGCCGCGTCTTGGAGGCGCCGTCCACCGACGCCGCTTCGTACAGTTCCCTCGGCAGGGACTGGAGCGCGGCAAGGTAGATGAGCATCTTCATGCCGATGCCCTGCCAGACTCCGACCAGGATGACCGAGGGCAGCGCCCAGGTGGTCGACGAGAGCCAGGCGGGACCGTCGATCCCGACGAACGAGAGCAGGGCGTTGAACAGTCCGTTGCCCGGGTTGTAGATCCACAGCCAGACCAGGGCGATCGCCACCGTGGCGGTGACCTGCGGCAGGAAGATCGCGGTGCGGAAGATGCCGCGCGCCTTCAGGCCCGTGTGCAGGGCCAGTGCCAGCAGCAGCCCCAGCATCATGCCGAACGGCACGGTGAAGAACGTGTAGATGACGGTGTTGACGATGGACTTGCGGAACACCGCGTCGTGCATCATCTCCTGGAAGTTGTCCAGCCCCACGAACTGCGGCGGCGTCAGCACGTCGTACTTCGTGAAGGCAAGGACGACCGAGGCGACGACAGGCAGCCCGATCCAGAGGGCGGCGTGGAGCAGGGCGGGTGCCACCATCAGCATCCCGGCCCGCTGCCTGCGGCGTCCCGGACCCGTCGGGGTCCTGCCGGCCCGCTGCTTCGCGGGCCGGGTCTTCTCAGGCGCAGAAGGCGGCCGGGCGGGCCGTGCCTTCAGTACGGATACAGCTCCCACAGTGGCGCCTCACATCCGGCCGATGGCGGCCTCGGCGAGACGGCCGAGTTCCGCGATGGCGTCCTTCGCGGACTGACCGCCCACGATCGCCGGCTCCAGCGTCGGCTTGATCTTCTCGCGGATCTCCATCCAGGCCGCGGTGCCGCCCTCGGAGCAGGCCGCGCTCATGTTCTGGAGGGAGAGATCGACGAACTTGTTCTCCTTCACGTACCCGGACTCGTTGAGATCCTTGAGCCCCGGTACCGAGCCGCGCTGCTTCGCGGCGCCCAGGATCGAGTCGGGGGTCGCGAGGTACTCGACCAGGGCGCGCGCGGCGGCCGGGTGCTTGGAGCTCGCCGACTGGGTGACGAGGGTGCCGCCCTGGAGCATCGCCGGCTTGCGGTTGGCCAGCACGAACGCGCCGAGCGTGTCGTCCTTCAGCAGCTCCGGGTTCTGCTCACGGACCTGCTCCCACAGGGCGCTCGTCGTCATCATCATCGACGCCTGGCCGGTCTGGACGTTCGACGGTGCACCGGCAGCCGTCTTCTTCGTGTAGTCGGCGGAGCCGTCCTGGATCAGGTCCTTGAAGAACTGCAGTGCCTCGATGCCCCGGCTGTCGGTGAACAGCACCTTCTTGCCGTCGGCGCTGAACAGCTGACCGCCGTTGGCGAACAGGAAGGTCTCCCAGCACTGACGCAAATCGATGGAGAACGGGTCGAAACCGTGCCGGCCCTTCTTCGTCAGCTGCTTGGCCACGGCCCGCAGTTCCGCCCAGGTGGCCGGAGTCTTCTTGATGCCGGCCTCGGCGAAGTGGTCCTTGCGGTAGACGACGATGCGGGTGTCCAGGACCACCGGCAGGGCGTAGAGCTTGCCGTCGTAGCGCGACGGCTCCAGCACCCGCTTCTCGTAGTCGTGCGCGGTGGCGAACTTCTCCGGCAGCGGGGCGATCGCCTTCTTGGCGGCGAACGGCGGGATCCAGCCGACCCCCATCATCAGCACGTCGGGCAGCAGCCCGCCCGCCATGCCCGTGGTGATCTTCTCGTTGAGCTGCGCGTACGTGGTGTAGTCCACGTTCACCTTGACGTCCGGGTACTTCTTCCGGAAGCCGCCGATGATCTCCTTCTCCAACAGCGTCTTGCCGTCGGCACCTTCGAAGATGGGGGTGAGCAGCGTGATCTCGCCCTCGGCGGGACCATCGGCGGAGCCGGCGGCCGTGGAGCCGGTCCCGCAGCCGCTGAGCGCGGCCGCAGCAGTACCGGCACCGATGGCAGCGAGCAGCGACCGTCGTTTGAGTTCCATTGGGCACCCCTTTTGAGGTGGAGACAGTGGATCGATCCAGCGATGGCATCCCGGCCATGGCTGGGAAGCGCTGGTAAATCGATGCACTGAGACTAAGAACGCCCCGAGAGGCGCGTCAACAGCTGATGCACAACAATTTTCGGGAAAGTTAACGGGTGTACCGGTGAAGAGAGTTCAGTAAATCGGTACACTAGTCTGGCGAACACGTTCCGAACCGGAGGTGGCATGAGCGGGGTAACGATCCATCAAGTCGCGGAGGCTGCGGGTGTATCCGCCAGCACCGTGTCGAACGTCCTCAACGGACGTACGGACCGTATGCAGGCAGCGACCCTGGCTCGCGTGGAGCAGGTGATAGAGCAGCTCAGTTACCGGCCCAACCGCGCCGCGCGCATGCTGCGCACCGGTCGGATCAAGGTCATCGGCCTGATCGTGCCGTCCGTCGCCAACCCCTTCTGGGGGGCGCTCGCCCGGGAGCTGGAGGCCATCGCGCTGGCCGAGGGGTACCACGTACTGCTCTGCAACAGCGAGCGTGATCCGGCCCGCGAGCTCAAGTACGGCGAGGAGCTGCTGGCCGACGGGGTGAGCGGTGTGGTGCTCTGCTCCTCGCTGCCCTCGCTCGATCACATGGCCCCACTGCTCAGCCGCGGTCTGAAGATGGTGGCCTTCGACCGCACCGCCCAGGCGGGCGATCCGCCGTCACTGGCTTCCATCAGCGTCGACAAC
Source organism: Streptomyces sp. NPDC048211 (assembly GCF_043202315.1). Lineage (NCBI taxonomy): Bacteria > Bacillati > Actinomycetota > Actinomycetes > Kitasatosporales > Streptomycetaceae > Streptomyces > Streptomyces sp. NPDC048211. Next base: position 402,190 of record NZ_JBIDAD010000003.1, on the reverse strand, counting down.
GCGATGGGCGCGGAGCTCGCCACCCGTCATCTGCTGGAGCTGGGCCACCGTCGGCTGGCGTTCGTCTCCGGCTCGGTCAACAGCGTCAACCGCCGCGAGCGGCTGCGTGGCTTCCGGGCAGCACTGGAGTCGGCGGGCCTGGATCCGGCCGACGCCGTGGTGTGGCCCGGCGCCGACACCGCCGAGTTCGGTGACAAGGACGCCGCGGAGCTGGGACGCAAGGCCGCCCGCGAGCTCCTGTGCGGCCCGCGCCCGCCCACCGCCTTCGTCGCCATCAACGACATGTGTGCCATCGGCATCTGCCGGGGCGCGAAGGACGCCGGCCGCAACGCCGGGCTGGACGTCTCGGTGGTCGGGTTCGACGACATCCTGCTCGCCGACCTCTTCGAACCCCCGCTGACCACGGTCCGCCAGCCGTTGCCGGAGATGGCCGCCGAGACGTTCCAGCAATTGCGGGCCCGTATCGACTCCGCGCCGGTTGCCGGGCGTTCGCTCCTGATCAGGCCGAGACTGGTGGTCAGGGAGTCGACGGCGCCCGCGCCCGCCGAGGTGGCGGCGTCGGGCGAGGCCTATGCGCGCCGGTGAGTTCCCGGCGCGTCCGCCCGTGCCGCGCCGGTCTGCCTACGACCACGAGGGCACCGTCCGGGAGACGGTGCCCTCACGCCGGTGACCGACGGGACTGCCGGGGCGCCGATGCACCCCGCGCCCGGCTTCGGGCCGGTGGTTCAGGAGGTGGTGCAGGCGCCGATGACGGGCGCCGACGTGTTGCCGTTCGTCATGACCGTGAACCCGAAGGACGTCGAGGCGCCGGCGGCCAGACTGCCGTTGCCGTTCGGCTTCATCGTCATCACGTTGCCGCTGCCGTCCCAGGACGGTGTGCCGTTCCAGGTCGTGCTGATCTTCTGCGGTGACGTCACCGTCACGGGCACCGTCCAGGTGCTGATGGCCGAACTGCCGGCCTTGATCGTCACCTGCCCGTTGAAGCGGTCACCCCAGGTGTTGGTCTTGGTGTACGTGGCCGTGCAGGCGCCGCCGCCGGTTCCCGGGTCGGTCCCGCCGCCGGTGCCGCCCAGTGCCGCGAGCACGGCGGTGTACGCCGGCTTCTTGCCGTAGTTGTCGTCGAAGAGCAGCGGGGTGCCACTGCTGCGCCACGAGTACTTGTCCGGGATGCCCCACACGGTGATCCCGTTGCAGCGGGTCACGGCCAGGCAGGCGTTCACGACCTTGGTGTAACTCGCGGCCTGCGCCGATCCCGATCCCTCGATGTCCAGTTCGGTGATCTGCACGTCCACACCGAGGTCGGCGAATCGCTGCAGATTGGCCTGGTAGTCCGAGGGGACGGGGGAGTTGCTGTTGAAGTGCGACTGGAAGCCGACACAGTCGATCGGCACACCGCGCTGCTTGAAGTCCTTCACCATGGCGTAGACCGCGTTGCTCTTCGCGTTCTGGCCGTCGGTGTTGTAGTCGTTGTAACAGAGTTTGGCGCCCGAGTCGGCGGCACGGGCGGTGCGGAAGGCCTCCTCGATGAAGCCGTTGCCGAGCTTGTCCTGGAAGGGCGAGCTGCGCCTGGCCCCGCTGCTCCCGTCCTGGTACGCCTCGTTGACCACGTCCCAGGCGTAGATCTTGCCCTTGTAATGGGCCATCACCTGGTTGATGTGGTTGTTCATCGCCGAGCGCAGATCGGTGGCTGCGAGCCCGCTGACCCAGCCGGGCAGCTGCGAGTGCCACACCAGGGTGTGACCGCGCACCTTCATGCCCTTGCCCTGGGCATGGCTGACGATCTGGTCCGCGGAGCCGAAGCTGAAGCTGTTGCGGGACGCCTCGACGGCATCCCACTTCATCTCGTTCTCCGGGGTCACCATGGTGAACTCGGTGTCCAGGGTGGAGGCGTACGCGGACTCGCCCAGGTGGTTGGCGGCGACCGCGGTGCCGAAGTACCGGCCCTTCGCGGCGGCCGACGCCCCGAGCGTCGTTGCGGCCTCGGCGGTGCCGGCGAGCGAGAGGACCGCCGCCGCGGTGAGCAGGCCCGCCGTGGCGAGCACGCCGGCCTTGCGTGCCCGTGAGCGCAGCCGCGGACGTGCGGCGTCGCCACCGTGCGATGAATTGACGATCACTTTCCAACACCTTCTTCCGGTCGTCGGGCGGGCTTGAGCGGGCCGCCCGGACGGGGTGGGGGAACTGTGCGCAGAGCGCTTCGTCCGCCAGGGAGCGCGCCGTTCGACGGCGGTTCCGTGGAGCGAAGTTGATCGGTGATGCAGGGGAGCGAGGGAGAGTATGCGCGCGCCGGACCAACTCGTCAACGCTGCATTTCCGAAATATTTCGGCGATGTTAAGTCGCTCATTGCTGTGTTGTGTCGCTGTGACCTGCACTTATACGCCTCGCTTCTCGGCCTGTCGGGATGACGGATGGGGCGCATGGGGACAATCGCCGCTGAGGGTTACGAAAGTAGTCCGAAGGTTGCGTGAGGTGGTCGAATGAAAGGTTCCTGCAATTCTGGAGTGACTTTCGGGGGCGCCCTGTCTGAGCTGCGACAACTGCGCTCACGTAAGTGAATCGGATGGCAACTGCATCGAAAATTCAGCCCCGTCGGATCGAAATATTTCGGTCCCAAAAGAATCTTGCGCAGGATCACGTGGATTGCCGCTCCCTCGCGTGGCACGATCGGTTCACCCGGGGCCGGTCGCGGTGCCGGCCGCACTGCCAGGGGCAGGGAGGGATTCATGGGAACGCGGTGGAGCCTGACGATCGACTGCGCGCACCCCGCGCGGCTTGCGGAATTCTGGGCGCTCGCCCTGGGGTACGCGCGGAAGCCGCCGCCGGAGGGGTTCGGCAGCTGGGAGGAATGGTTCGCCCACTACGACGTCCCGGAGGCGGAGTGGGACGACGGCGCCTACCTGTCGGACCCGGACGGCGAGGGGCCCGCGCTGTCCTTCATGAAGGTGCCCGAGTCGAAGGCGGGGAAGAACCGGCTGCATCTGGATGTGCAGGCGGGCGGCGGCCGCGAGGTGCCGTGGGAGGTGCGGTGGCCGCGTGTGCTGAAGAGCCTGGAGCGGCTGACTGCCGCGGGGGCGACGGTCATCCATGAGTACGAGGCCCAGGGCCGCCCCGATCACCTGATGATGGCGGACCCGGAGGGCAACGAGTTCTGCCTGCTGTGACGGCCGGTGCGCCGAGGGCTGTGCCGGTGGAGGTGCGCCGAGGAGTGTGACGGCCGGTGCGGCGAGGTCTGTGGCGGCGGAGGTGCGGCGAGGCGTCAGACGGCACCCCGGACCGGCGCGGACTGCCGTCCTGCTGCCGGCTGTTCACCCGGCGCGGTCTACGTCGGCTCGGTGGACTGCGGGGTGGCTTCCTGCCCGCCTGCGCTGACCAGTCCTGTCTCGTAGGCGGCGATGACCGCCTGGACGCGATCACGGAGCCCCAGTTTCGCGAGGATGCGGGCTACATGGGTCTTCACGGTCGTCTCGGCGAGGTGGAGACGGGCGGCGAGTTCGGCGTTGCTCAGCCCTCTGGCCAGAAGACCGAAGACTTCCATCTCGCGCGGCGTGAGCGAGGCGAGGTCACGGTGCGGGGCGACGGTGTCGGTGCCGCGCCGGGCGAACCGCTGGACGAGGCGGCGGGTGATGGCCGGCGCCAGGAGAGCGTCGCCGGTACGCACCGTGCGGACGGCGACGGTCAGGTGCTCGGGCGTGACGTCCTTGAGGAGGAAGCCGCTGGCGCCGGCGGACAGGGCCGCGTAGACGTACCGGTCGAGGTCGAACGTGGTCAGGATGATGACGCGCGGTTCGCCGGGGGCGCCGGTGAGGATGCGGCGGGTGGCCTCCAGCCCGTCCGTCCCCGGCATCCGGATGTCCATCAGGACCACGTCGGGCCGGGTGCGCCGGACGGCTTCGACGGCCTCGGCACCGTTGGCCGCCTCGGCGACGACGTCCATGCCGTCGGCGCCGAGGATCATCCGGAATCCGGTACGGACCAGCGTCTGGTCGTCGGCGAGGAGCACGCGCAGCGGCTCGGTCACAGTGCCTCCAAGGGGATCAGCGCTTCGACACGGTAACCGCCGGTCAGCCGCCGCCCGGTGGTCAGGGTTCCGTCGTGGACGGCCAGGCGCTCGCGCAGCCCGATCAGTCCCCGGCCGTTCCCGGTGGGCGCGTCCGCGCCCGGGTGCCCACCGGTGTCGGCGACTTCCACCCGGAGCCGGTCCTCGCCGTATTCGACGGTGACGGCGGCGGTCGCGCCGGACGCGTGCTTCACGGTGTTGGTCAGCGCCTCCTGGACCACGCGGTAGGCGGCCAGTTCGAGGCCGGGCGGGAGGGGGCGGGACGGGCCGGTCACGGTCAGATCGACGGGCAGTCCGGTGTCCCGGACCCGTCCCACCAGGGTTTCCACCTGATCCAGGCCGGGTTGTGGCGACAGCTCCGCCACCGAGTCCGCGAGGCCCGCACCTGTGTCCGCGCCCTCGTCCTCGTCGGCCATCGTGAGCAGCCCCATGACGTGGCGCAGTTCGGTCATGGCAGCCCGCCCGCCCGCTTCGACCGCGAGCAGCGCCTCGCCCGCCTGCTCGGGGGACGTCTCCAGGACGGTACGTGCCGCTCCCGCCTGGATGATCATCACGCTGACGTTGTGCGTCACGACGTCGTGCAGTTCGCGGGCGATCCTGGCCCGCTCGTGCTCGACTGCCCGGCGCAGCGCCGCGGCCTGCTCGCGCTCCAGCGCGGAGAGCCGGGTGCGGCCCTCGCCGGTTCGCAGTTTCCAGGTGCGCAGGCCGAGTGCGGCCACGGCCATCGGAACCAGGATCAGCAGGGCGATGTACTCGTTCGGGACGATCGGTGTGACCGAGTTCCCCGAGGTGCCGACCAGGACGACGGACAACGGCAGCGCCGCCAGGGTCGCCACCCGGTGCGGGCTGTACACGGCGGCGCTGTAGACGGCGATGACGAACGCGTAGAACGTCAGCCGCAGGACGCTCTGCGGCGTCGCGAGTGTCGCGGCCGTCACGACGCACAGCACGGCGAGCGGGTAGCGGCGGCGCACGGCGAGGGCGCCCGAGGCGATGGCCGCGAGGGCCACCATGAAGGCCAGGCCGTCGGCGCCGGACGGGCGCGGCACGACGTACACCACGCCGGGCGCGATCTCCCGCACCACGATGTTGTTGGCGTTGTCGATGCCGTAGTAGACGGTGGTGATTCCGAGAACCAGCGCCAGCAGCGCGTCGAACTGCCGGGCGCGCCGGACCGGCCGCGGCGGCGGGCCGCTCGGAAGCCCTGCGTCGCGGACCGCCCGGCGGGCGGAATCCCGCAGCCGCTCCAGTGTCGTACGTACGTCCCTCACCGGTTCATTGTCGCCGCCGCGCGCACACGCGGCGTCCGTCCCGACGGGCATTCCCGCCGCCCCGGGTACATCAGCCGCCTACATCGCAGGGATGACGTCTGCGGAGCTCGTCCTCACGCCGGACGGCAATGGGCTCGGGCGGGGGACGCGGGCGGGGCGGTCCCGCTCCTAGCGTTCACCCAGCCAACTGCCCCTACGCGAGGAGCCTCTTCATGACCACACCGGTGATCGAACTGCGCGGGGTGAGCCGCCGGTACGACGACGGCCCGCCCGCTCTGCACGAGGTGTCGCTGACCGTGCGGCCCGGCGAGGCGGTCGCGATCCTCGGCCCGTCCGGAAGCGGCAAGTCCACACTGCTCAACCTGATCGCGGGTCTGGACCGGCCCGACCAGGGGACCGTCACCGTGGACGGGGTGAGGGTGGACCAGCTGGGCGAGACCGGTTCGGCGCTGTACCGGCGGTCGAAGATCGGCATGGTCTTCCAGTTCTTCAACCTGCTCGACGATCTGACCGTCACCGACAACGTCGTCCTGCCCGCGCGTCTCGCGGGCATGACACGTGGCGAGGCGCACCGCCGGACGGCGGAACTCCTGGAGCTGCTGGGCATCGGCCGGCACGCCCGGACGTACCCGGGGCGGCTGTCCGGCGGCGAGCGGCAGCGCGTCGCCGTGGCCCGGGCGTTGATGAACCGGCCTGCGCTGCTCCTGGCCGACGAGCCGACCGGGGCCCTGGACACGGCCTCAGGACAGGACGTCAGCAGGCTGCTCACCGGCCTCAACGCCGAGGGCCAGACCATCGTCGTGGTCACGCACGACCTCGCTCTGGCCCGGTCCTGCACGAACCGTACGATCCGGATCGCCGACGGCCGGATCACCGAGGACGTCCGGACCCCGCGTGCCGCCTCGGAGGCCGCCCACGAGCGGGCCGCCCGATGAGCGCGCTCGGCACAGTGGTGCGCTCGGGGGTGGGACGACGGCGGGTGCAGGCATTGGTGATCGGGCTCGCCACGATGATGGCGGTGGCCGCCTCCGTCCTCGGCGGAACGCTGCTCGAGGTATCAGGGGCCCCGTTCGACGACGCCTTCGCCCGGCAGCACGGCGCGCATCTGTCCGTACAGATCGACGCGGACAAGGCACGTGCCGGACAGCTCTCGACGTCCGCGCACGCCGAAGGAGTGAGCGGAGCGGCCGGGCCCTTCCGTACGGCGACGGTCCTTCCGAAGTCGGACGGGTCCGGCCCCGGGTGGCCGATGACCGTGGTCGGCCGGGGCGGTCCAGGCCGGGACGTGGACGCGCTGGCGCTGCTCGACGGGCGGTGGCCCACGCGCTCCGGCGAGCTCGTGCTGTCCGCCGACTCCTGGCTCATCCCGGAACTGGGCACGAAGCTCACCTTCCCCGCCCTGTCCGGCGGTCCGGCCCTGACGGTGGTCGGCGTGGCCCGCTCGGTCACGCAGACCGCGGACGCCTGGGTGGTCCCCTCCCAGATGCCGGCGCTCACCGCGCCCGGCAGCGGCGGCTACCAGATGCTCTACCGCTTCGCCCACGCGGGCACTGCCGCGCAGATCACCGCGGGGGGCAAGGGCGTGACGGGCGCCCTGCCGCCGGGAGCAGCCGTCGGCGAACAGTCGTGGCTCACCGTCAGGAAGACCGCCGAGCGCGACACCGCGCTCTACGTTCCGTTCCTCATCGCCTTCGGCGCCCTGGGCCTGGTCATGTCGGTGCTCATCGTCGGCAACGTCGTCGCATCGGCCGTCGGTACGGGAACGCGCCGTATCGGCATCCTCAAGGCCATCGGCTTCACCCCGGCCCAGGTCGTGCGGGCCTACGTGGGCCAGGCGCTGATCCCGGCCGCCGTGGGTACGGCCCTCGGAGTCCTCGCCGGACACCTCCTCGCTCTCCCCGTACTGGCCGGGACCGAGGAGGTCTACGGCACCTCGTCCCTGTCCGTGGCACCTCGGGTCGACCTGTCGGTGATCGCCGGGGTGCTCGGCCTGGTGGCGGCGACGGCGTGGGCGAGTGCCGGGCGGGCCGGCCGGCTGCGTACGGCCGACGCACTCGCCGCCGGGCGCAACGCTTCGGCGGGGCGCGGCCGGTGGGCCGTCCTCCTGGCCGGCCGACTGCCGCTGCCGCAGCCGGTCTCCTTGGGCCTCGCCCGGCCCTTCGCACGACCCGCCCGTGCACTGGCCATGGGCACGGCGGTCCTGTTCGGTGCCGTCGCCGTCACGTTCACCGTGGGGATGGGCGCCTCGCTCGGCCTGGTGATGAAGGCCAAGGCCCACGCCGCCGCCGATGTCGTCGTGCCCGCGCCCCCGCCGGACTTCGGCCCCGGAGGCCCCGGCCCCGCGAAGCGGCCGAGGGCCGATCCCGCCGCGGTCGCCACGGCCATCGGGGCCGCGGCAGGCACCGGGAAGTACTACAGCGCCGCGACGGTGCGGGCCGCCGTGGCCGGCCTGACCGGCACCATCGACGTGACCGCCTTCACCGGCGACGCCTCCTGGGGCGGCTACACCATGGTCTCGGGCCGCTGGATCGACAAGCCCGGCGAGGCGGTGGTCCCGTCTCCCTTCCTGGCCGCGACCGGCACGCGCGTCGGCGACACCCTCACCCTGAACGGCCTGGCCGAGCCCGTCGCGGTCCGGATCGTCGGCGAGGTCCTCGACCCGCGCAACGACGGCATGCAGGTCTTCACCGACGCCACAAGCCTCACGGCCGCACATCCCGGCCTGACGGATTCGAGCCATCACATCGCCGTCGCGTCCGGCACCGATGTGCCCGCGTACGTCGACGCGCTGAACAAGGACCTGGCACCGCTGGGGGCAACCGCCCGGGCTGGCGGCCTCTCCGCCGGCGGCGACATGGTCGTCACACTCAACGCGCTGTCCGCGATCCTCACGCTGATGCTCGTCGCCGTGGCCGCCCTCGGCGTCCTCAACGGCGTGCTGCTCGACACCCGCGAGCGCATCCGGGAACTCGGAGTCCACAAGGCGCTCGGCATGACTCCCCGCCAGACGATCGCCATGGTCCTCACCTCGGTCGTCGTGACAGGACTGAGCGCGGGCGCGCTGGGCGTGCCGCTCGGCGTTGCCCTGCACGGCTGGGTCATGCCCGCGATGGGCGACAGCGTGGGGCTCCGTCTCCCCGATTCCGTCATGGCCGTCTACCACGGGGCCCAACTGCTCCCGCTCGCCTTCGGTGGCCTGCTCATCGCCACCCTGGGAGCGCTTCTGCCCGCCGGGTGGGCTGCCAGGGCCCGGACGGCCACGGCGCTGCGCACCGAATAGCAGGCCGGGTTCCCGGGGCGCGCCGCCGTCCGTCGCCGCAAGCGCGTGCCCCGTGCGGGGAACGGACGGCGATGCCGCGCCCGCGGCGTGCGGCGACCGGCGGCTGTGACGGCCGATGGCCGGAGTACGTCCGCGACGGCCAGGTGCCGGAGTGCGGCCGGTCCCTGCGCAAGGCAGGCGTACGAACGACCGGACACGCCCTGCCGGGTGTGCTGTCCCGGGAGGGCGATGCCGTCGGCCGTACGCCTGCAAGCCGTCGGCGCCGAGCGCGGAACCCGGCCCGCTATGCCTCGTCGGCCTCCTGGCCGGCGGCTTCGTTGGCGCGGTCGATCTCGGCCATGTGCTCCTCCGCCCAGGACCGCAGACCCGCGAGCGCGGCCTCCAGGGACAGCCCGAGTCCGGTCAGCCGGTAGAAGACCCGCGGCGGCACGGTCGGTTCGACCCGGCGCGACACCAGCCCGTCGCGGGTCAGGCTTCGCAGCGTCACGGACAGCATCTTCTGCGAGACGCCGGGCATCCGGCGTCTCAGCTCCGCGAAGCGCACCTCGTCCGGTGCGGCATCGGCGAGCGTCTTGACGGCCATGGACGTCCACTTCGTACCCAGGCGGTCGAGCAACTGCCGTGTCGGGCACTGGGGATCGAACAGATCGCCGCGCACGGGGCTACCGGCGGCCCGTGGTGCCGGGGTGGTCACCTGGAGCTCACCACCTTCCCGGAAAGTGCCGTCTGGGCGGCAGCTGGACAGTTACCTATCGTTATGTGGTCACCAATGGTAACCATAAGAGGAGCCCTCATGTCCGTCACCACCGCCCATCAACTGCACCGCATCGCGACGAACGGCGTCCGGCTCAACGTCGCCATCGCGGGGGACGGGCCCGCGGTGCTCCTGCTGCACGGCTTTCCGCACACCTGGCGGCTCTGGAGCGGCATCATGGGCCGGCTGGCCGGGCAGTACCGCGTCATCGCACCCGACCTGCGAGGCTTCGGTGCCAGCGAACGTGCCGTCGAAGGCTACGACGCAGGCACCCTCGCCGCCGACGCCGAAGGGCTGCTCGACGCGCTCGGTGAGACCTCGGCGGCAGTGGTCGGCATCGACGCGGGCACCGCCCCCGCCGTCCTGCTCGCGCTGCGCCGGCCCGGACGCGTCCGGCGCCTGGTGGTGATGGAGGCGCTGCTCGGCCGACTGCCCGGAGCGGAGGACACCTTCGCGGGCGGCGCCCCCTGGTGGTTCGGCTTCCACGGTGTCCCGGGCCTCGCCGAGACCGTTCTGGCCGGCAACGAGGCCCCGTACCTCGACTGGTTCCTCGACTCGGGGACCCTCGGACGAGGAATCCCCGACGACATCCGCGCGGCCTTCGTCCACGCGTACACCGGGAGCGAGGCCCTGCGCTGCGCCTTCTCCTCCTACCGGGCCCTGCCCACCAGCGCGCGGCAGCTCCAGGATGCCGTAGCGACGGCCCGGCTGACCGTGCCCACCATGACGGTCGGCTCCCACCCCGTCGGCACCGGCCTCGAACGCCAGCTCCGCCCCTTCGCCGACGACCTGGTCGGACACCACCTCCAGGACTGCGGCCACATCATCCCGCTGGACCGCCCCGACGCACTGCTCGCGCTCCTTGCTCCCTTTCTCGCCGCCGATCTGCCGGAGTGACCTGGGCGGGGCGGCCGGTCGGCGCCACGGGCATTCGCCCGCGGTCCGGGATCCTCGCGCCGCCGTCAAGCCCGTGTGGCGGGACAGCCCTCAGGGACATGCTGCGGCCTGCGGGGCTGCAGGGCCGGAGCGGTGACGGGGGCTGTGACGCGCTGCGTACGCGTGGATGCCGGGCCCGGCCGCCCCGGCCCTTCGTGAGGTGCCGGTCAGTTCGCCGAAGCGGTCCAGCCGTTCGCCTCGATGCGCCGGGCGTCGGCCGGTCTGCCCTCGTCGAAGACCGTGCGGCCGCCGTCCTCGATCCGGATGGCGTCCACGTACGCCCCGCGTCCGACGTACAGCTGATCCGTGGCGTACCGCCAGCGCAGGCGCAACTCCGCGCCGCTCCACTGTGCGAGGTCGGCTTCGAGCCGGTGCCAGACCCGGCCCGACCAGCCGGACACCGAACCCGCCGGATGCGGTTCGCGCTGCTCCTGCTTCTGGTTCTGCCCCTTGCGCGAGGCCGGACCCGTGGTGAACGGGACCGGTTGCCACGTGGCTCCGGCGTCCGCCGAGGCCTCCAGGAAGAGAAAGTCGGAGCCCGGCTCGGTGTCCCACCACAGGGCGCAGCTCAGCCGGGCCCGCGAGGACGCGAGGGCGAGCGGGGGGAGCGCCAGGGTGGCGGACGAGGCGCTCGCCAGACCGGAGAACCATGCCGTACGGCCCCGGGCCGGCCGGACGGCGACCGCCCGGGCCATCTGGTTGGCGGTGGCGACCCGGGGCGCGCTGCCGGAGCGCCAGTTGCGCACCGGATGGACCGAGTTGCCCAGCACGATCAGGAACGAGTCCGTGGTCGGGTCGAGGACCAGGCTCGTGCCCGTGAATCCGGTGTGGCCCGCCGTGCGCGGGGTGGCCATCGCGCCCATGTACCAGTGCTGGTAGAGCTCGAAGCCGAGGCCGTGGGCGTCACCCGGGAACGCGGTGTTGAAGTCGGTGAACAGCAGATCCACCGACGCGGCCGAGAGGATCCTCGCGCGGCCGTAGACCCCGCCGTTGAGCAGGGTGCGGGCGAGGATCGCCAGGTCCCAGGCGCAGGAGAAGACCCCGGCATGGCCCGCGACCCCGTCCAGGCTGTACGCGTTCTCGTCGTGGACCTCACCCCAGACCAGTCCGCGCTCCAGCCCGGACCAGGGGAGCCGGGCGTCCTCGGTCGCGGCGATCTTCGGCTTCCAGGAGGCCGGCGGGTTGTAGCGGGTGCGCTGCATCCCGAGCGGAGCGGTGATCTGCTCGCGGAGCAGTACGTCCTCGGTGCGGCCGGTGATCTTCTCCAGCACCAGCTGGAGGGAGATCAGATTGAGGTCCGAGTAGAGGTACGCCGTGCCGGGCGGGCTCGCCGGCACCTCGCTCCAGATCAGCTCCAGTTTCCCCTCCCGGGTGGGCGCCTTGTAGAGCGGGATCCAGGCGCGGAACCCCGAGGTGTGCGTCAGCAGCTGACGGATCGTGATGTCCTGCTTGCCGCCGCCGGCGAAGTCCGGCAGATACGAGGCGACGGTCGCCTCCAGCTCCAGTGTGCCGCGCTCGATCTGCTGCACGGCCAGGATCGAGGTGAACAGCTTCGACACCGATGCCAGGTCGAATACCGTGTCCTCGGCCATGGGGATCTGCTGGTCGGCCGGGAACTCCACGCCCGTGTCGGTCTTCTCGTCGTACGCGGCATAGCGCACCGCCTTGCCGATCGGCCGGTGCAGGGCGACGGTCCCGCCCCGTCCGGCGAGCAGTACGGCGCCCGCGTACCAGGGGTGCTTGGGGGAGTCGGCGAGGTAGCGCTCCGCCTCGGTGACCAGTCGGTCGAGCGGCTCCTGCAACAGCCCCGCACGGGCGGCCGATCCACGCCGCAGCGTCGGCCTGTTCCGGCTCGACGGCGTCCCCGCAGCGGCCTCTGTACCCATGTCCGACGACCCCGCCCCCGACTCCGTGGCAGACGCCGCCTCCGCGAACGCAATGGGCGCCAGGGCGAGTGCTCCGCCCAGGGCCAGCATCCCACCGCCCAGCCTCCTCCGGCTGATGCCCGCGCCTGCCGTGTCCTCGGTCATCCGGAACCTCTTCCCTCTACCTGAAAGCGTGCCTGAAAGTAATTTTCGAAATCTCTTCCGAGTGTGAAACTTCCTGCCGAAGCAGAGAGTACTGGCCCCCTCCGCCGTCCCGTAGGCCCCGGAGTCACAAAGAATCTGACACAGCATCAGAAAATCTCTTCCCTCGTCTGTCGGACTGCGGCATCCTGCCGCCCATGGAGACGGAGCTGAGTCAAAAACTGGGGATCGAGCACGCCATCTTCGGCTTCACGCCGTTCCCGGCGGTGGCGGCGGCCATCACCCGGGCCGGAGGATTCGGCGTACTCGGCGCGGTCCGCTACACCGCCCCCGACGACCTCGCACGCGACCTCGACTGGATGCAGGAACACACGGACGGCAAGCCCTACGGCCTCGACGTCGTCATGCCCGCCAAGAAGGTGGAGGGCGTGAGCGAGGCCGATGTGGAGGCGATGATCCCGCCCGGCCACCGGAAGTTCGTCCAGGAGACCCTCGCCAGACATGGTGTCCCCGAACTCGCCGAGGGCGAGGCCTCGGGATGGCGCATCACGGGCTGGATGGAGGAAGTCGCCCGCAACCAGCTCGATGTGGCGTTCGACTACCCCATCGGACTCCTCGCCAACGCGCTGGGCTCACCCCCCGCCGATGTCATCGCCCGCGCTCACGGCCAGGACGTCCTCGTCGCCGCCCTCGCCGGAAGCGCCCGGCACGCCCGGCACCACGCGGACGCGGGCATCGACGTCGTCGTCGCCCAGGGGTACGAGGCAGGGGGGCACACCGGGGAGATCGCCTCCATGGTCCTGGTCCCGGACGTCGTCGACGCCGTGGGCCCGCTGCCCGTCCTTGCCGCGGGCGGCATCGGCAGCGGCGAACAGATCGCGGCCGGGCTCGCGCTGGGCGCCCAGGGCGTCTGGCTCGGCTCCCTCTGGCTCACCACCGAGGAGGCCGACATGCACTCCCGGGCGCTGACCGACAAACTCCTCGCCGCGGGCTCCGGCGACACCGTCCGCTCGCGCGCCCTCACCGGCAAGCCCGCGCGTCAGCTCCGTACCCAGTGGACCGACGCCTGGGACGACCCGGCGGGACCCGGCACGCTGCCCATGCCGCTCCAGGGACTCCTGGTCGCCGAGGCCGTCTCCCGTATCCAGAAGTTCGAGACGGGCGCCCTGCTCGGCACGCCCGTCGGCCAGATCGTGGGACGGATGAACACCGAACGCAGTGTGCAGGCCGTCTTCGACGACCTGACCAGTGGCTTCGAGCGGGCCATCGACCGGATCAACCGCATCGCGGGACGGAGCGCCTCATGAATCAGCCGCCCAACGGCTTCTGGGCCCAGGCCACCGCCGACCCCGACCGCAGGGTCCTGGTCGCACCCGACGGGGAGAACTGGACGGCGGGGCGGCTGCACGCCGAGGCCAACCGCATGGTCCACGGACTGCGCGCGGCGGGCCTGGAAGAGGGCGACGCCTTCGCCGTCGTCCTGCCCAACGGAGTCGAGTTCCTCACCGCCTACCTCGCCGCCTCACAGGCCGGGTTCTACCTCGTCCCCGTCAACCACCACCTCGTCGGCCCGGAGATCGCCTGGATCGTCTCCGACTCCGGCGCCAAGGTGCTCATCGCCCACGAACGCTTCACCGAAGCCGCCACCGCCGCCGCGGACGAGGCGGAACTGCCCGCGAGCCACCGTTACGGAGTCGGTGCGGTCGACGGCTTCCGCCCGTACGCCGAACTGCTGGAGAACCGGCCGGTGTCGCCCCCGGAAGGGCGCACGCTGGGCTGGGTCATGAACTACACCTCCGGCACCACCGGCCGCCCGCGCGGCATCCGCCGGCCGCTGCCCGGCAAGCTTCCCGAGGAGAGCTACCTCGGCGGCTTCCTCGGCATCTTCGGCATCAAGCCGTTCGACGGCAACGTCCATCTGGTCTGCTCGCCGCTCTACCACACCGCCGTGCTGCAGTTCGCGGGCGCCGCCCTGCACATCGGCCACCCCCTCGTCCTGATGGACAAGTGGTCGCCCGAGGACATGCTGCGGGCGATGGACACCCACCGCTGCACCCACACGCACATGGTCCCGACCCAGTTCCACCGTCTCCTCGCCCTGCCCGACGAGGTGAAACGGGCGTACGACGTGACGGCGATGCGGCATGCCATCCACGGCGCGGCCCCCTGCCCCGACCACGTCAAACGGGCCATGATCGACTGGTGGGGCCGGTGCGTCGAGGAGTACTACGCGGCCAGCGAGGGGGGCGGTGCCTTCGCCACCGCCGACGACTGGCTGAAGAAGCCGGGTACCGTCGGCCGTGCCTGGCCGATCAGTGAACTCGCGGTCTTCGACGACGACGGAAACCGGCTCGGGCCGGGCGAACTCGGCACCGTCTACATGAAGATGAGCACCGGCGGCTTCAGCTACCACAAGGACGAGGGCAAGACGAAGAAGAACCGCATCGGCGACTTCTTCACCGTCGGCGACCTCGGTGTGCTGGACGAGGAGGGTTACCTGTTCCTCCGCGACCGCAAGATCGACATGATCATTTCGGGCGGGGTGAACATCTACCCCGCTGAGATCGAGAGCGCCCTCCTCACCCACCCCGCGGTCGCCGACGCGGCCGTCTTCGGCATTCCGCACGCCGACTGGGGGGAGGAGGTCAGGGCCGTCGTCGAAGCCGCCGAGGGGCACGAGGCGGGCGACGGGCTGGCCGCCGAGATCCTCGGGCACTGCGCCGGTCTGCTCGCCGGTTACAAGCGCCCCAAGACCCTCGGCTTCATCACGACGATGCCCCGCGACCCCAACGGCAAGCTGTACAAACGACGGTTGCGGGAACCGTACTGGGAGGGCCACAGCTGAGGAGTGCGCCGGCCGGGCACCACCGGCCGCCGGGTCACACGCCGGCACCCGGACCGCAGCGGTCCGGGTGCCGGCGTGTGACCCGACGGGGCTACCGGCGCTCGTGCACCCGCACCACGCGCAACGCGGGCGAACGCGCGATGTCCTTCTCGCAGAACCGGGAGGTCACCCAGCGCTCGCCCGAGTACAGCTCCGTCTGGTCGCCGTAGTGCGGCGACCCCGGATTCGACGACTGGGAGTACGTGAGCAGAGTGCGCGCCACCGGGCAGGGACCCCCGTCCCAGCCGACCGCCTGGATGTAGCTGGAGCCGGTCGAGATGTCCGTGTAGCCGCCCGTTGCCGCGTCCCACACCCCCTCGGTCTTGTTCCAGACGCCCAGCGCTTCCGTGCCGCCGCCGACCGGGATACGCCGCTCGCCCCGCAGCACCGACTGGTGCTCGCCCAGCGGGGCGTCCAGCGCGACGCCCGCGCTCCGCAGCTCGGCCACCGCGTCGGCGAGGGCCGCCAGCACGCGCGGAGCCGCGGCGTCGATCGTGTTCGGTGTGCCGACCGGGTCGGCGGGGGAGAAGGGGACCTTCCACAGCTCCGCCGCCGGCAGTGCCCCCGCCCTGCGCCAGAAGCGGTCGAAGAGCAGCGCCCCCCGGCTTCCGGTGTCGAACCTCCGGTCCCAGTCCCGCAGCACCGGGCAGGCCGCCGACACGTCGACGGGTGTGCCCGTGCTCCCGGGTGTCGTGCCGCCGGGCAGCGCCGCACACGCGCCCGCGAGACCGGCCGCCGCCAGCTCACCGGCCGGCGCCCGGTTCGCGAACTGCTGGTCCTGCAGATCGGCGACGGTCAGCCGGCCGGCGTCCGCCATCGCGGACACGTCCCGGGCGGCGCCCCGGGTCCGCATGGAGCGCGCGGTGCCGACCGTCCCGAAGACCCGCTCGTAACCGGTCAGCGGGGCGTCCGCGTTCGTCAGCCAGGCGCTGTCGTTGGAGTTCTCCACGTACGGCGCGTTCTCCACCGTCGGCATCCGGCCCGGGCCGAAGATCCCGGGCTGCACCGCGTCCGGGTCCGACCCCGGCGCGCAGTCGCTCCGCGAGCCGTCCAGCACCGCGAGTCCGGACGTGGGGTACGTCGCCCTGCCCAGCGGCGTCGAACACCGCTGCGCGAGCTCGTCCGTGATCCTCGGCAGCACCTGCGACTGCGAGAACAGCGTGTGACCGGAGGCGTCCGCCGCGATGGTGTTGACCCACGGCAGACCCTGCGTACGGCGCAGCGCCTCCTTGATCCCGGCCGTGGAACGGGCCTTGCTGAAGCCGAGTGCGGTGTCTCCCGAGCGCAGGTTCACGGCGTTGGGGTCACCCAGCGCGTACGCCGCAGTCCGCGTCCAGGGCAGCGGCAGGCCCGCGCCGAGCGAGGTGACGACGGGGCCGTAGCGGGTCCACCACTGGGTGCGGGTCACCTCCCCGCCGCCCCGGACCGCGACGGAGACCGTGCGCTCCGTCATCCGCTGCGGATTTCCGTCCACCAGGTACACGGTCGGATCGGCCGGATCGAGGGTCAGCTGATGCAGATCGAGGGTGACCCCGGTGGCCACCGTATGGCTCCACGCGACGTCGGCGTTGTGTCCGATCGACATGGTCGCCGAGCCGAGCAGCGATCCGCCCGCCACATTCAGTTCGCCGGGAATCGTCTGCTGGGACTGCCAGAACCGTCGCCCGCCCTGCCACGGGTAGTGCGGGTTTCCGAGGAGCAGGCCGCGCCCGTTGGCCGTCGTACTGCCGCGGAACGCCACGGCGTTGGACCCCATGTCCGCGTTCTGCGTCGACAGCAGCCGCGCCGCCGCGTCCGCCGCGTCGCCCGGGGAGGGGGCCGGGGGAGCGGGTGCCGGTGCGCCGGCGGGCGGCTCCGCGGCCGTGATGCCGTCGATGCCGCGTCCCTGACCGCCGAGCACGGAGAGCGCGAAGGCACGCTCCGCGACGTCGAGCGCGGTCACCGGGCGCACCCACCGGGCGCCCCGGCAGGCGGGGTCCGTGATCCGGTTCTGCGCCAGCCAGGCGTTGTAGCCCGCCGCCCAGCCGCGCTGCAGTTCCTTCGTCGCACGGCTCGGCCCGGCCGGAGCCGCCACCTTCAGCAGCTTCTCGACGGTGCGGCTGTCGCGCACCCCGCGGAAGTACAGGTCGCTGGACAGGTTCTTCGTCGCCGAGGACAGCGAACCGTCCGGCGCCGCGTCCGGACCGAAGTACCGGGACCGCTCACCGCGCAGCGTGACGAACCCGTCGGCGAGCGTGCACACCTGGTCGGCGGCCTGGGCCCAGCCGTTGCCGAAGCCCAGATTCGCGTAGTCCTTCGCCACGATGTGCGGAATGCCGTACTCGGTGTAGCGGATCACGGCGGAGAGACCGCCGCCCGACGGATGGTGGGTGCGGGTGGTCAGCGCCGAGGCCGGCGGCAGTGACGCCGACACGGTGAACAGCGCGAGACCGGATACGGCGAGAATCCTCAGACGGTTCCGGAGGGGCATCGGTCCTCCCAACTCTACTGGCGCGAAAGACGGTTACTCAGGAGTTCGAGACGTCATGGGCAACTCAGCCAGCACTCCCGCACGCCTGTCAACATCCCGGCCGGTATCAAGGCCCTTGACCGCGGGGCCCCGGCCGCACAGGATCACGCCATGACCGGTGTACGCAGCAGCACAGTCGACGGAGTCGTGACCCGCAGCGCACGGCGCACCCCCGAGCGCACCGCCCTGCGGTACGCCGACCGGGCCTGGACCTACCGCGGTCTCGACGAGGCCGTCAGCACCGCGGCCGCCGTCCTCGTGGACGGCCACGGGCTGCACCCGGGGGACCGGGTCGCCTCCTACGCCCACAACTCCGACGCGTACCTGATCGCGTATCTCGCCTGCGCCCGGGCCGGGCTGATCCACGTGCCGGTCAACCAGAACCTCACCGGCGAGGACCTCACGTACATCCTGGACCAGTCCGGCAGCTCCCTGGTCCTCACCGACCCGGACCTCGCCGGCCGCGTCCCGCAGGGGTACGCCGTCCGGCCGCTGCGCGACGCCCCCGGATCCCTCCTGGACGAACTCGGCACCCCGCGCCCCTTCGCGCCCGCGCACGAACCGGCCGCCGACGACCTCGTCCAGCTGCTGTACACCTCCGGCACCACCGCCCTGCCCAAGGGCGCGATGATGACGCACGGCGCTCTCGTCCACGAGTACGTCAGCGCCGTCACCGCCCTCGACCTGCGCGCCACAGACCGGCCCGTGCACGCGCTGCCGCTCTACCACTCCGCGCAGATGCACGTGTTCCTGCTGCCCTACCTCGCCGTCGGCGCGGAGAACACCGTGCTCGACGCCCCGGACGCGGCACGGATCTTCGACCTCGTGGAGTCGGGACGGGCCGACAGCCTGTTCGCGCCGCCCACGGTCTGGATCGGCCTCGCCAACCACCCGGACTTCACGGTCCGCGATCTCGGCGGACTGCGCAAGGCGTACTACGGGGCGTCGATCATGCCCGTCCCGGTACTGGAACGCCTGCGCGAGCGCCTCCCGGGGCTGGCCTTCTACAACTGCTTCGGCCAGAGCGAGATCGGCCCGCTCGCCACCGTCCTGGGACCGGACGAACACGAGGGCCGGATGGACTCCTGCGGCCGGCCCGTCCTCTTCGTCGAGGCCAAGGTCGTCGACGAGGACGGCAAGGACGTCCCCGACGGCACCGCGGGCGAGGTGGTCTACCGCTCACCCCAGCTGTGCAGCGGCTACTGGGACAAGCCCCAGGAGAGCGCCGAGGCGTTCCGCGACGGCTGGTTCCACTCCGGTGACCTCGCCGTCCGCGACCCGGAAGGCTACTTCACGGTCGTCGACCGGGTGAAGGACGTCATCAACTCGGGCGGCGTCCTCGTCGCCTCCCGCCAGGTGGAGGACGCGCTGTACACCCACTCCGCCGTCGCCGAGGTGGCGGTCGTCGGGCTGCCCGACGAGCGCTGGATCGAGGCGGTCACCGCCGTCGTCGTCCTGCGCGGGGAGTCGACGGAGGCCGAACTGATCAGCCACGCACGCGAGAAGCTCGCCCACTTCAAGGCTCCGAAGAGGATCGTGTTCGTGGACGGACTACCGCGCAACGCCAGCGGAAAGATCCTCAAGCGGGAGCTCCGCGACCGCTTCGCCTGACCTGGTGCGGCAACCGCGTTCGCTCCTCGACGAGTTGTACCGGCTGCCACAGCGGAACGGCGTCAACGTCACGGCTGCTCCCGCTCGTCGACGATGCGCCGGAACTTGCCGACCGATCTCTCCAGCGTCTCGGGATCGAGGATCTCGACCCCGACCGAGACGCCGATGCCGTCCTTGACGGCCGCCGCGACCGACGCGGCGGCCGCCGCCCGCTGTTCCACGGTCGCCCCGGCCCGGGCCTCAGCCCGCACCGTCAGCACGTCGAGGCGGCCCCGGCGCGTCAGCCGGAGCTGGGTGCGGCGACACCCCGGGCGTACGCGATCTCCTCGACCTGGGTCGGGAAGAGGCTCACCCCGCGCAGGATCACCAGGTCGTCACTGCGCCCGGTGACCTTCTCCATCCGCCGGAAGACGCGGGCGGTGATCCCTCCTGGAGCAGTAATCCAGGATCTTCCCCCACGTGGCAAGAGGGGTGACGCATCCGGTGCGTGCCACGGCTACGCCCGTACCGAACAGAGCTGCGTCACCCGGTCGGCCCTGTTTGGATGGGTCCATGCAGACTTTCCACACGTACGACGGGACCGAGCTCGCCTATCACGTCATGGGGGAGGGCGCACCGCTGATCTGCCTGCCGGGCGGCGCGATGAGAGCTGGTGCCTATCTCGGAGACCTGGGTGGACTCGCCGCCACGCGACAGCTGGTCGTGCTCGACCTGCGCGGGACCGGGGACTCCGCCGTACCCGACGACGTCACCACCTACCGCTGCGACCGGCTCGTCGAGGACGTCGAGGCGCTGCGCCGGCACCTCGGCCTCGAACGTGTCGACCTGCTCGCCCACTCGGCGGCCGGCGACCTTGCCGCGCTGTACGCCGCGCGTCACCCCGAGGCCATACGCAGCATGATCCTCGTCGCCCCCGGAACACAGGCCACCGGATTCGCCTTCGTGGAGCGCGACGCCCGTCAGGCCGCCGCGCTGCGCAGCGCCGAACCCTGGTACGCGCAGGCGCTCCCGGCTCTGGAGGAGATCTGGGCAGGGCGCCTCACCGACGAACTGCGCGCCACGGCACGCCCGTTCCTCTACGGCCGGTGGGACGAAGCGGCACAGGAACATGCCGCCCGCTCAGCCGGTCAGATCAACGCAGTCGCCGCACAGGGCTATTACGGGCCAGCAGCGTTCGACCCTCCCGCCACCGTCGCGGCCCTGCGGGAGTTCCCGGCCCCGGTGCTCGTCCTCACCGGCGAGTACGACGGCCTGACCACACCCGACCGGGCCGCCGAACTGGCCGCACTCTTCCCGGACTCCGAGTTCGCCGTGCAGCGCGCCGCCGGACACTTCCCCTGGCTGGACGACCCGGGTGCGTTCGTCCGTACCGTCACCGCATTCCTGGACCCGGGCGTGCACAGCGTGCAGGCGGGCGGCATCCGGCTTGCCTACCGGGTATGGGGTGACCCGTCCGCACCGCCCGTCGTCCTGTCCCACGGCCGCTGCGGCGACAGCACGACGTGGGCCACCGTCGCCGCACGCCTCGCCACCCGACACCGGGTGTACGCCTTCGACTTCCGCGGCCACGGGCTCAGCGACTGGCCCGGCCGCTACTCCTTCGAGCTGTTCCGCGACGACCTGCACGCCTTCCTGGAGGCATGCAATCTCTCCGGTGCCACCGTCGTCGGGCACTCCATGGGCGGCGCCGCGGCCTATCTGCTCGCCGAGCGGCAGCCCGGCCTGATCGGCCGCCTCGTCATCGAGGAGGCGCCGCCGCCCCTCCCGCTCGACCCGCCGCGCGCACCCGTCGAACACCCCGGCGGGGAGCTGGACTTCGACTGGCCCGTCGTGCCGTCCACCAACGCCCAGCTGAACGAACCCGATCCGGAGGCATCCGAGCGCCTCGCCGACATCACCGCACCCACGCTCGTCATCGGCGGCGGGCCCGGGAGCCAGATCGCCCAGGAGGACCTCGCCTGGATGGCCCGGCAGATCCCCGACGCCCGCCTCGTCACCATTGACGCGGGCCATCTCGTGCACACCGAACGACCGGAGGAGTTCCTCGCGGCCCTCCGGTCGTTCGGCGTCGGCTGAGCCCGCAGCCCGGCGTCAGTCCCGGCGCAGCAGGGCCACCATGACCTCGTACAGAGCCGCTTCGGCGTCCTCGACACCCGACTCCGCACGCCAGGCGACGAACCCGTCGGGGCGCACCACCACGGCGCCCTCGGCGCTCGTCCCGTGCGCCTCGGCCCACCCGGCACCGGCCTCCGGCTCCAGATCGCCGCCCGGACCGGTGCCGATCCCGAATGCGTCGAGCCGAACCCCCAGCCGCTCGCCGACCCGCGCGGCCGCCTGCCGCCACGCCACGTCCGCCGCGTCGGTGAGCAGCACGAACGACCGCTCGTACAGATCCAGCGTGGAGATCCGCTCACCGGCCCTGCGGAGCCACAAGTGCGGTGCCCTGCTGCCCGGTTCGCCCGTCAGCTGCACGCCCTCGGGCACCACCGGCCGGTCCGGGCCGACGCCCAACACCGCGCCGTCCACGTAGCGGTAGGCCAGCGCCACGTTCAGCATCCCGCCCCGCTTCCCGCCGCCCACGGTCGGCGGCGCCGCGTACCCCGGGTGGCTGTGCTCGCCCGAACGCGCCGAGGCCCGCTCGCTCGTCGCCCGTGCCACCGGCCGCCGCTCCGCCTCATAGGTGTCCAGCAGGCCCGGACCGGCTTCGCCGCGCAGCACGGCCGCGAGCTTCCACGCCAGGTTGTGCGCGTCCTGGATGCCGGTGTTGGAGCCGAACGCCCCGGTGGGCGACATTTCGTGCGCCGAGTCGCCGGCGAGGAAGACCCGGCCCCTTGAGTACCGGTCGGCCACCCGCTCCGCCGCGTGCCACGGCGCCTTGCCGGTGATCTCGACATCGAGATCCGGCGCTCCGACCGCCTTGCGGATGTGCGCCGCACACCGCTCGTCCGTGAAGTCCTCCAGGGTCTCGCCCCGGCCCGGCTGCCACGGTGCGTGGAACACCCACTCCCGCTCGTTGTCCACCGGCAGCAGAGCTCCGTCCGCCTCCGGATTGGTCAGGTAGCACACGATGAAGCGCCGGTCGCCGAGCACATCGGCGAGTCCGCGGGAGCGGAAGGTGATGCTCACGTTGTGGAACAGCTCACCCGCACCCGAACGGTCGATGCGCAGCTGCTCGCGGACCGGGCTGCGCGGACCGTCGGCAGCGATCAGGTAGTCCGCCCGCACGGTGGTGTGCTCACCCGTCTCCCGGTTCTTCAGGACCGCACCCACCCCCGACCCGTCCGGGTCGAACGAGAGCAGCTCCGTGGAGAACCGCAGATCGCCGCCCTGCTCCCGGGCCCGGTCCAGGAGGACCGGCTCCAGGTCGTTCTGACTGCACAGGCACCAGCCGCTCGGGCTGAAGCGGGCGAGCGCGCCGCCCGGGTCGATCTCCTTGAACAGCCACTCCTGGTCGTCACCGGTCAGCGATCCGGCTTGCAGAATTCCGTGGTTCTCCGCCAGGACCGAAGCCGCCGCACGGATCTGCGGCTCCACCCCGGCCCTGCGGAAGATCTCCATCGTGCGGACGTTGTTGCCGCGGCCCCGCGGATGTGTCGAGGTGGCGGCGTGCTTCTCCACCAGCAGGTGCTCGACGCCGAGCCGGCCGAGGAAGAGGGACGCGGACAGGCCCACAAGGGAGCCGCCCACGATGAGGACCGGTACTTGGACGTCGACGTTCTCGTTCATGAGTTGCTCCAGCTCGGACGCCGTACAGATGCAGTGTCCATGCCCTTGTCGGAGCCTCGTCGGAGCGGTTCGGACGCCCGCTCACCTGAACGGTTCATAAATCTCGCGTCAGCCGGACCAGCGTTTCACGATCGGTCACGGAGACGTCGCCCACGGTCCGGGAGGACTGTGCGCATCCGCCGGGAGTTTCCCCGCTCCGCCCCCCACTCGACGGTTCCCCACCGGCCCGGCCGGTTCTCCCCTCGCCTCGAAGGAGTTCGCAAGATGACCACCACCCTCTCGGAACGGACCTCCCAGTCCGCCTTCGACGGATCAAGGCTGCGGGTCATCCTGCTGCTTGACCTGCACGACGGCGCCCAGAAGCAGTTCCTGGAGGCGTACGAGCACATGCGCAACCAGGTCGCCTCGATCCCCGGCCACATCAGTGACCAGCTGTGCCAGTCCATCGAGAACCCGTCCCAATGGCTCATCACCAGCGAGTGGGAGAGCGCGCCGCCCTTCCTCGCCTGGGTGAACAGCGAGGACCACGTCGCCACGGTCCAGCCACTGCACAGCTGCGTGCGCGACACCCGCTCGCTGCGCTTCAGCGTCCTGCGCGAGACCGGCGCGGCCTTCGAGGAGAGCTTCGAGCCCGTCAAGGGCGGCCTCCAGGCCGCGCCCCGCCTCGGGGACGGGGTGGTGCGCCACGCGCTGACGTTCACCGTCAAGCCGGGCACCGAGGAGATCGTCGCGAAGATCCTCGCCGACTACGACTCCCCGCAGGCCCGGGTCGACGAGCACACCCGACTGCGCCGCACCTCGCTGTTCATGCACGGCAACCGGGTGGTGCGCGCGGTCGAGGTCGAGGGCGACCTCCTCGCGGCCCTGCGGCACGTCTCCCGGCAGCCCGAGGTCCGGGCCGTGGAGGAGGCGATCAACCCGTACCTGGAGCAGGACCGCGACCTGGCCGACCCCGACTCCGCCAGGATGTTCTTCACCCGGGCGGCCCTGCCCACCGTCCACCACGTGACGACTGGCCGCCACGCGGCAGGGGAGCGCAAGCGCCACGCGCTGTTCTACCAGGCCAAGGAGGGCTGCGGAATGGCGCTGGCCCGCCTCCTGGCAGAGCACGACGAGGAGGAGGCCGACAACACCGGCAGCCCCATCGAGAGCAGCACGATCTTCCAGCGCGACGACATCGTGGTCCGTCTGCTGGAGGTGGGCGGCCCGCTCGACGCGCAGCCCGCCAAGGCCCTCGGCATCCACGGCCCCGGCAAGGCCGCCCGGCTCGCCCGCCTCCTCGACGGCGAGGCGAACGCCGTGCCGTCGAGCGACGAGGACGCCGCACGATTCCTGGCCCGGTCCGAGATGAAGCTGATCACCGACCGGCGGGCCGCGGAGTCCTGAGCCGCGCAGCAGCACCCTGGGGGGTTCTCGCTCAACCCGTCGACACAACGCGCCATGCGCCAGGAGGAAAGCAGCCATGACCATGCACCGGCCACGCATCGTGGACCTCAGTGAGACCCAGCCCAACACCAGGCGCGGGGGTGACCTGCGCGCCCTCCTCACCCCGACGGCCGTGGGCGCCACCAGCGGCTTCATGGGGCTGGCCATCATTCAGCCCGGCGACCGCATCGCGGAGCACTACCACCCGTACTCCGAGGAGTTCGTCTACGTCGTGGACGGGCTGCTCGAAGTGGACCTGGACGGCGAGCCGTACGCGATGCGGCCGGATCAGGGACTGCTGATCCCCCTGAACGTACGCCACCGCTTCCGCAACGTCGGTGACGTCGAGGCGCGCATGGTCTTCCACCTCGGCCCGCTCGCGCCCCGTCCGGAACTCGGTCACGTCGACACCGAGGTCACCGAGTCGGCGGAGCGGGGCGCGCCGCCAGAACGAACCGAGGCAGCCTCATGACCCGGCGTGTGGCCGTCACCGGCGTCGGCGTAGTCGCCCCGGGCGGCATCGGCACCCCGGCCTTCTGGGACCTGCTCTCCAACGGCCGCACCGCGACGCGGGGTATCACCCTCTTCGACCCGGCCGGCTTCCGGTCCCGGATCGCCGCCGAGTGCGACTTCGACCCGGCGGCGTACGGGCTGGACGAGGAGGAGGTAGCCCGGGCGGACCGCTACGTGCAGTTCGCGATGGTGGCCGCCCGCGAGGCCCTCGCCGACGCGGGCCTCGACCCGGAGCGGACCGACCCGTGGCGCATGGGCGTCTCGCTCGGCACCGCGGTGGGCGGCACCACCCGGCTGGAGCACGACTACGTCGCCGTCAGCGGCAGCGGAGCACGCTGGGACGTCGACCACCGCCCGGCCGGGCCCCATCTGGAGCGCGCCTTCTCACCCAGCTCGCTTGCCGCGGCGGTCGCCGAACAGGTCGGCGCGCACGGACCGGTGCAGACCGTCTCCACCGGCTGCACCTCCGGCCTGGACGCGATCGGCTACGCCTTCCACTCCATCGAGGAGGGCCGCGTCGACGTGTGCATCGCCGGGGCGTCGGACTCCCCGATCACCCCGATCACCGTCGCGTGCTTCGACGCGATCAAGGCGACCTCGGCCAACAACGAGGACCCGGAGCACGCTTCCCGGCCCTTCGACTCCCGCCGCGACGGCTTCGTGATGGGTGAGGGCGGAGCCGTACTCGTCCTGGAGGAACTGGAGCACGCCCGCGCCCGCGGCGCGACGGTGTACTGCGAGATCGCCGGCTACGCGACCTTCGGCAACGCCTACCACATGACCGGGCTGACCCCGGAGGGGCTGGAGATGGCCGAGGCCATCAACCGGGCGCTCGGGCACGCCGGGATCGCCGCCGCGGACATCGACTACGTCAACGCGCACGGCTCGGGCACCAAGCAGAACGACCGGCACGAGACCGCCGCCGTGAAGCGGGCGCTCGGCGCGCACGCCCACGACGTGCCGATGAGCTCCATCAAGTCGATGGTGGGCCACTCGCTCGGGGCCATCGGCGCGATAGAGATCGCCGCCTGCGTACTCGCGCTGGTCCACCAGGTGGTGCCGCCCACGGCGAACTACGAGTCACCGGACCCCGAGTGCGACCTCGACTACGTGCCCCGCACCGCACGTCCGCTGAAGCTGCGCAGTGTCCTGTCGGTGGGCAGCGGATTCGGTGGATTCCAGTCCGCGGTGGCCCTGACCAGGACCGGTGGGAGGACACCATGAGCACCGACAAGGCCCGGCGTACCGTCGTCACCGGCATCGGCGTCGTCGCCCCCAACGGCACGAGCACCGAAGCCTTCTGGAAGCGGACGCAGGAAGGCATGAGCGTCCTGGACCGGGTCACCCGCGAAGGATGCGAGGAACTGCCGCTGCACGTGGCCGGCGAGGTCAGGGGCTTCGACCCGGTCTCGCTGATCGAGGAGCGCTACCTCGTCCAGACCGACCGATTCACGCACTTCGCGATGGCCGCGGCCGACATGGCCCTGGACGACGCGCGCCTGGGCCGCGCCGACTACGAGAAGGCGCCGTTCAGCGTGGGCGTGGTGACCGCGGCCGGTTCGGGCGGTGGCGAGTTCGGCCAGCGCGAGCTGCAGCGGCTGTGGGGCCAGGGCTCCAAGTACGTCGGCCCCTACCAGTCGATCGCCTGGTTCTACGCGGCCAGCACCGGCCAGATCTCCATCCGCGGCGGCTTCAAGGGGCCGTGCGCGGTGGTGGCCAGCGACGAGGCCGGTGGCCTCGACGCCCTGGCGCACGCCGACCGGTCCGTCCGGCGCGGCACCGACGCGGTGGTGGTCGGCGCGGCCGAGGCACCCCTCGCGCCCTACTCCGTCGTCTGCCAGCTCGGCTACCGCGACCTGAGCGCCGCAGAGGACCCGACGCGGGCCTACCGCCCGTTCACCTCGGACGCCTGCGGATTCGTGCCCGCCGAGGGCGGCGCGATGTTCGTGGTCGAGGAGGAGGGCGCGGCCCGCGAGCGCGGCGCCCGGGTCAGGGCGGAAATCGCCGGTCACGCGGCCACCTTCACCACCGCCATGCGGTGGGAGGAGTCGCGCGAGGGGCTCGCCCACGCCATCGGCGGCGCGCTGCGGGAGTCCGGCTGCGCGCCCGAGGAGATCGACGTGGTCTTCGCGGACGCCCTCGGGGTCCCCGCCGCCGACCGGGCAGAGGCGCTGGCCCTGGCCGACGCGCTCGGCGCGCACGGCCGGCGCGTCCCGGTGACCGCACCGAAGACGGGCATCGGACGGGCCTACTGCGGAGCCCCCGTCCTCGACACGGCCGCCGCCGTTCTCGCCATGGAGAACGGCCTGATCCCGCCCACGCCCAACGTGTTCGAGGTATGCCACGACCTCGACCTGGTCATGG
The DNA here is from genome assembly GCF_043202315.1 of Streptomyces sp. NPDC048211. Lineage (NCBI taxonomy): Bacteria > Bacillati > Actinomycetota > Actinomycetes > Kitasatosporales > Streptomycetaceae > Streptomyces > Streptomyces sp. NPDC048211. Next base: position 374,835 of record NZ_JBIDAD010000003.1, on the reverse strand, counting down.
GCCGGGCCCGCCCCGCCGAACTGCGCACGGCCCTCGTGCTCAGCCGCGGCCTCATGGGCTCGAACGCGGCGATGGTGCTCCGGCGCCCCGCGTAAGCCTCACCGAAACCCCTCGTGAGAAGGAGAAGCCCCTCATGACCGATCGACTGACGTACGAAGAGCTGGCCGTCCTGATGAAGAAGGGCGCCGGACTGACCGTCGACCCCAAGGAGATGGAGAACCGGTCCGGCACCGCCTTCGACGAGTTCGGCCTCGACTCGCTGGGCCTGCTCGGCATCGTCGGCGTCCTGGAGAACCGGCACGGGCAGCCGCTGCCGACAGACGCCGACCGCTGCAAGACGCCCCGCGAGTTCCTCGACCTCGTCAACAACAGCCTCATGACAGGAGCCTGAAGTGTCCGGACACACCGAGAACGAGATCGTCATCGCCGCCCCCCTGGACCTCGTCTGGGACATGACGAACGACCTGGAGAACTGGCCCCAGCTGTTCAGCGAGTACGCCTCGGTCGAGGTCACCGAGCGCGACGGCGAGCGGACCACCTTCCGCCTGACCATGCACCCCGACGAGAACGACAAGGTGTGGAGCTGGGTCTCCGAGCGCACCACGGACCGCCCCGGACGCACCGTCCGGGCCCGCCGTGTCGAGCCCGGACCGTTCCAGCACATGGACATCCGGTGGGAGTACTCCGAGGCTCCCGGCGGCACGCGCATGCGGTGGACGCAGGACTTCGCGATGCGTCCCGACGCCCCGGTCGACGACGCGTGGATGACCGACAACATCAACCGCAACTCGCGTGTCCAGATGGAACTCATCCGGGACAAGATCGAGCAGCGTGACCGCGAGCGCCGGACGGCCTCCGTCCCGGCCAACTGACGTACCGTCCGCAGACGGTCCGGCCACCCGGCGCCCGGCCGGGTACCGGGCCGGGTACCAGAAAGGCATCACCCGATGCACCACGCTCTGATCGTCGCCCGGATGGCGCCGGAGTCGGCGCCGGACATCGCCGAGCTGTTCGCCGCCTCCGACAGCAGTGAGCTGCCGCACCTGGTCGGCGTCACCCGGCGCAAGCTGTTCCAGTTCGGCGACGTCTATCTGCACCTGATCGAGTCCGAGCGCCCTCCCGGCCCGGAGATCGCCAAGGTGACGGACCACCCGGCGTTCAAGGACATCAGCGACCGGCTCACCGCCTTCGTCAGCCCCTACGACCCGCAGACATGGCGGGGCCCGAAGGACGCGATGGCGCAGGAGTTCTACCGGTGGGAGAGCGACTCCGCCGTCTGACGCGCAAGACCGCCCCGGGTCCGGCCTTCCGGCCGGACCCGGGGCGGTTTCCGTGCTGCCCGGAACGGACGGGTCAGTCCGGGACCACGCACTCGAAGGCGTGCAGATACGGGTTGACCGGCCGGATCTCGCCGATCCTCAGCCCCGCGTCGGACAGCCGGTCGACCAGGCTCTGCCGGGTGTGCTTGGCACCGCCGACGTTCAGGAGCAGCAGCAGGTCCATGGCGGTGGTGAACCGCATCGACGGCGTGTCGTCGACGAGGTTCTCGATGACGACGACCCGGGCCCCGGGACGCGCCGCGGCGAGGACGCTGCGCAGCGCCCGGCGGGTGCTGTCGTCGTCCCACTCCAGAATGTTCTTGATGATGTAGAGATCGGCCGCGACCGGAATGCCCTCACGGCAGTCACCGGCCACGATGCTGGCCCGGCCGGCGAGCGAACCGCCTTCCCGCAGCCGCTCGTCGGCCCGGGCCACCACGCCCGGCAGGTCCATCAGGGTTCCGCTGACCGACGGGTGCTTCTCCAGCAGGCTCGCCAGTACGTGTCCCTGGCCGCCGCCGATGTCGGCGACCGACGACACCCCGGTGAGGTCGAGCAGAGCGGCGACGTCCAGCGCGGACTGCACGCTGGAGGTCGTCATGGCCTGGTTGAACACCTGGGCCGACTCGTGGGCGTCCTGGTGGAGGTAGTCGAAGAACTCCTTGCCGAAGACGTCCTCGAAGACGTTGCCGCCGGAGCGCACCGCGTCGTCCAGCCGGGGCCAGACCTCCCACGTCCAGGGCTCGGTGCACCACAGGGAGATGGCTCGCAGGCTGTTCGGGTCGTCCTCGCGCAGCAGCCGGGACATGTCGGTGTGGGCGAAGGTGCCGTCGGCGTGCTCGGTGAAGATGCCGTAGCAGGACAGGGCGCGCAGCAGCCGCTGCAGCGGCACGGGTTCGGTCTTCACCACCTCGGCCAGTTGGGCCGCGGTGGCCGGCGTGTCGCCCAGTGCGTCGGCGACACCCAGCCGGGCCGCGGCGCGCACGGCGGCGGAGCGGGCCGCGCCGAACACGATCTCGCGCAGGCGCATGGCCGGCTGCGGGGTCGGGACGGGCTGGACGGGTGTGGTGGTGGGGGTGGTGCTCACGGTGGTCATACCGTCTCGCTTCTCCTTGTGCGGGGGGACACGGGTCAGCACATTCCGGCCGGTGCGGAGGTGGTGCAGACATTGCCGGTGAAGCGGTTGCCCGTACCGGTGTCCTCATTGGCCAGGTCCGCCGGCTGGTTGCCCGTCACCACGTTGTCGCTGATGGTGTTGTCGGTGTTCTTCGCTCCGACGAAGCTCTTGAACAGCACGACGCCGCCCGAGAGCGGTGTGGCACCCACGTTGTCGCGGATCAGGTTGGAGCGCACCTCGGTGGTCTCGGTGCCGGTGAGGACGATTCCGGAGCCCTGGATCGCCGGCAGCCGCTCGGTGGCGGCGCAGAACTTGTTGTTCTCGGTGATCCGGTTGGACCGGATGGTCATGGCGCCGGCCTTCGGCGTCCCCTCGTCGCCCACGACGAACACGCCGCTGCAGTTGGCGGTGAAGGTGTTGCCGCTCACCGAAAGGTTCCGCACACGCCGTGCGGTGAACCCGATCCGGTTGTCGGTGAGGGTGTTGCCCCGGACCCGGGTGCCTTCGGTGTCGGTGGCGCCGCCCTCCTCGTCGACGCTGTTGGCGACGAAGATGCCGGCGTCCCCGTTGGCACGGGCGGTGTTGCGGCGGATGTCGGAGCGGGTGGACCGCTGCTGTGCGATGCCCCAGACGCCGTTGGACGCGGACGTCACCGAGCGGACCGTGAGCCCGTCCGTCCAGGACGCCCAGACACCGCTCCTGGTGAAGCCGGAGACGGTCAGGGACCTGATGGAGACGTCGTCCACGGTGTGTCCGGACGTACCCAGGACGCAGATGCCGTTGCCGGCCTTCGCGCAGGCGTTGTCCGGCTGCGTCCCGCTCGCGCCCGGCTTGATGACCGTACGGTCCCCGGAGCCGCGCAGGGTCAGCCCGGGCGTGGTGATCAGCACGCTCTCCCGGTAGGTGCCGGGACGGACGACGATGGTGTCACCGGGTCGCGCGGCGTCCACCGCTGCCTGGATCGACTGGCCCGGACGCACCACATGGCCGCTCGCGGCGGCGGCCGGCACGGACGGCGCGACGACGCCCAGTCCGGCGGCCGAGGCGGCTGCGATGCTCACGAGGCATTTGATGTGTCGTTTCCTCATGAGCCGAAGCTATGGGCGATCACCCCCCGATGCCACGCAGGGTGCCCGGTTGGGCACGGGGCGTGCCCGAATGGCTTACGCCGTCATGAAGGCCCCGCGCCCGTGGTGGACGCGAGGCCGGGCACTCGGGTGATTCGCCCCCCTATCGGTCGGCGGCCGGGCGGGGTGCGACGACCGTGCGGGCCCACCGGTAGTCGGCCTTGCCGCTGGGGGAGCGCTGGATCTGCGGCGCGATGACCAGGTGGCGCGGGATCTTGTAGCCGGCGAGCCGGGTGCGGCAGTGGGCCTGGACGTCGCGGAGCGTCGGCGCGTCGGCGCCCTCCCGCAGTTGCACCACGGCGGCGACCTGATTGCCCCACCGCTCGTCGGGAGCGCCCGCGACCAGCGCGTCGTACACGTCCGGATGGGACTTGAGCGCCTGCTCGACCTCCTCCGGGTACACCTTCTCGCCCCCGGTGTTGATGCACTGCGAACCCCGGCCGAGCACCGTCACGATGCCCTCGGCGTCGACGGTCGCCATGTCGCCGAGCAGCACCCACCGCTCGTCGCCCTTGCGGAAGAACGTCTCGGCCGTCTTCCCCGGGTCGTTGTAGTAGCCCAGCGGTACGTGGCCGCGCTGGGCGATCCGCCCCGGCTCGCCCGGTGACACCGGCTCGTACGTCGCAGGGTCGACGACCGCCGTACGGGCGTTGACCCGGAGCCGGAAGCCGTTCTCCGGACCGGAGTCGGCGGTCGCGGTGCCGTTGAAGCCGGACTCGGAGGAGCCGAAGTTGTTGAGGAGCATGACGTGGGGCACCAGTGCCTGGAACTCCGCCCGCACCGAGTCGGACATGATCGCGCCCGAGCTGGACACGGAGAACAGGGCCGAACAGTCGGTGCCCTTCAGTGGCCCCTTCAACGCGTCGATCAGCGGCCGCAGCATCGCGTCGCCCACCAGTGACACGCTGGTGACCTTCTCCTTCTCGATCGTACGGAGCACCTCGTGCGGCACGTACTTGCGGTGCACGACGACCCGCTGCCCGAAGTTGAAGCCGATGAACGCGGTGAGGGTCGAGGTTCCGTGCATCAGCGGGGGAGTGGGGAAGAAGGTGATGCCCTCCCCGCCGGCGGCCACCCGCTCGGCCAGCTCCTGCGGGGTCCTGACCGCGTCGCCGGTCGGCGCTCCGCCGCCGAGGCCGGAGAAGAACAGGTCCTCCTGACGCCACATCACGCCCTTGGGCATGCCCGTGGTGCCGCCCGTGTAGATGATGAACTGGTCGTCGGCGGAGCGGGCCGGGAAGCCGCGTCCGGGATCCCCGGCGGCCTCCGCCTCGGCGAACGCGACGGCGTCGGGCCCGGGTGTGCCGTCGGCGGACGGGCCCACCCGTACGAGGTGGCGGAGCTTCGGCGCCCGGGGTGCGGCGGCCGCGACCCGCTCGTCGAACTCGGCGTCGAAGACCAGGGCCGTCAGGTCCGCGTCGCGGTAGAGGTAGACCAGCTCCTCCTCGACGTAGCGGTAGTTGACGTTGACCGGGACGATGCGCGCCTTCAGGCAGGCCAGCACGGTCTGGAGGTACTCGATGCCGTTGTAGAGGTGCAGTCCCAGGTGCTCGCCCGGGCCGATGCCCGCTTCGATGAGGTGGTGGGCGACGCGGTTCGCCGCGGCGTCGAGCTCCGCGTAGGTGAGCCTGCGCTCGGCGCCCGTCCCGGGATGGTCGAGGTAGACCAGCGCCTCGCGTTCCGGGACAGCGTCGACGACCGATTCGAACAGGTCGGCAAGGTTGTACTCCACCGTTCCTCCTGACCCCGGTTGCTGAGTGGCTCGGCGGTCATTAGAGCGCCGACCGGCACAAGTGGGAAGGGGGCCCGGTAAGAAATCTGACTCTCTGTCAGAAAACTATTGAACTGCAACTCCGCTTACTGCAACCTGTTCTAGCCTTGAGACGGGAGACAGACCATGGGCGGTACGGAACACCTCACCGTGCAGCGCGAAGGCGCCACACTGGTGCTCACCTTGAACCGGCCCGAGAGCAAGAACGCGCTCTCGCTGCCGATGCTGGTCGGCCTGTACGACGGCTGGCTCGCCGCGGACGGGGACGAGGAGGTCCGCTCCGTCGTCCTCACCGGAGCCGGCGGCTGTTTCTGCGCCGGAATGGACCTCAAGGCCCTCGCCGGCAAGGGGATGGAGGGCGAGCAGTACCGGGAGCGGATGACGGCCGATCCCGATCTGCACTGGAAGGCCATGCTGCGCCACCACCGCCCCCGCAAGCCGGTGATCGCCGCCGTCGAGGGCCATTGCGTGGCCGGCGGCACCGAGATCCTGCAGGGCACCGACATCCGCATCGCGGGGGAGAGCGCCACCTTCGGCCTCTTCGAGGTCCGGCGCGGCCTCTTCCCCATCGGCGGATCGACCGTACGGCTGCCGCGCCAGATCGCCCGCACCCACGCGCTCGAAATGCTGCTGACCGGCCGCCCCTACACCGCCGATGAAGCCGCCAGGATCGGGCTGATCGGCCGGGTCGTCCCCGACGGCACCGCTCTGGAGGCCGCCCTGGCCGTCGCCGAACAGATCAACGCCTGCGGCCCGCTCGCCGTCGAAGAGGTCAAGGCCTCGGTGTACGAGACCGCGGAGATGACCGAGACCGACGGCCTCGCCGCCGAACTGAAGCGCGGCTGGCCCGTTTTCGCCACCGCCGACGCCAAGGAGGGCGCCCGCGCCTTCGCCGAGAAGCGCCCGCCCGTCTACCGGCGGGCCTGACCCATAGGAGGCACCGTGCCCGACGTCCTCAGCGCACCGCTGGTGGTCGAATTCCCCTTCACCCGCTCCCTCGGCCCGGTGCAGAGCGCCTTCCTCACCGGACTGCGCGAACGCACCGTGCTCGGCGTCCGGACCACGGACGGCAAGGTCCTGGTCCCGCCCGTCGAGTACGACCCCGTCACCGCCGAGGAGATCCGCGAGCTGGTCGAGGTCGCGGCCACCGGAACGGTCACCACCTGGGCCTGGAACCCGCACCCCCGCCGCGACCAGCCGCTCGACACCCCCTTCGCCTGGGTGCTCGTCCGGCTCGACGGCGCGGACACCGCGCTCCTGCACGTGCTGGACGCCCCCGGGCCCGAGGCCGTCCGCTCCGGAATGAGGGTCCGCGTCCGCTGGGCCGGGACCCGCTCCGGCGCCATCACGGACATCGCCTGCTTCGAACCGTACGAGGGCGAGCCGGGCGGATCCGCCCCGCACGACGGTGAGTTCGCGGACCCGGTCGCCGGGATCGTCACCCCCGCGCGTCTCGACTACACCTATTCGCCGGGCCGTGCGCAGAGCGCGTACCTCGAAGCGCTCGCGGGCCGGCGCGTCGTCGGTGAACGCTGCCCCTCCTGCCGCAAGGTGTACGTCCCGCCGCGCGGCGCCTGCCCCACCTGCGGCGTCGCCACCGACGAACGGGTGGAGGTCGGACCGCGCGGCACCGTCACCACCTTCTGTGTCGTCAACATCAAGGCGAAGAACCTCGACATCGAGGTCCCCTACGTCTACGCGCACATCGCCCTGGACGGTGCGGACCTCGCCCTGCACGCCCGGATCGGCGGCATCCCGTACGACCAGGTACGGATGGGGCTGCGCGTCGAACCCGTCTGGTCCGAGGGGAACCGCCACCCCGACCACTACCGACCGACCGGCGAGCCGGACGCCGACTACGACGCGTACAAGGAGCTGGTCTAGATGCGGGACGTAGCGATCGTCGCCTTCGCGCAGACGGACCACCTGCGCCGCACCGACGAGCTCTCCGAAGTCGAGATGCTCATGCCCATCCTGCACCAGGTCCTCGACGCGACCGGACTCAGGACCAGCGACATCGGCTTCACCTGCTCCGGCTCCAGCGACTACCTCGCCGGCCGGGCCTTCTCCTTCACCATGGCGCTGGACGGCGTGGGCGCGCACCCGCCGATCTCCGAGTCCCATGTCGAGATGGACGGCGCCTGGGCCCTGTACGAGGCCTGGGTGAAGATCCAGACCGGCGAGGCCGACACCGCCCTCGTCTACGCGTACGGGAAGTCCTCACCCGGCGAGGTGCGGGACGTCCTCACCCGGCAGCTCGACCCGTACTACACCGGCCCGCTGTGGCCCGACTCCGTCGCACTCGCCGCGCTCCAGGCCCAGGCGCTGATCGACGCGGGCGACACCGACGAGGCCGCGCTCGCCGCCATCGCCACCCGCAGCCGCGCGGACGCCTCGGACAACCCGCACGCGCAGCTCAGTGGCGCCGTTCCGGCCGGCGACTACCTCGTCCAGCCTCTGCGGACCGGCGACTGCCCGCCCATCGGCGACGGCGCCGCCGCCGTGATCCTCGCTGCCGGAGACACCGCACGGGCGCTCTGTGCCAGGCCCGCCTGGATCCGCGGCATCGACCACCGCATCGAGGCCCATGGCCTCGGCGTACGCGAACTGACCGAATCGCCGTCGACCCGGCTCGCCGCCGAACGCGCCGGAGTCTTCGACCGCCCCGTCGACACCGCCGAACTGCACGCACCGTTCACCTCCCAGGAAGTAGTGCTCCGCAAGGCGCTCGGCCTGGGCGACGAGGTCACGGTCAACCCGTCCGGTGGCGCGCTCGCCGCGAACCCGGTGATGGCCGCCGGGCTGATCCGGCTCGGCGAGGCCGCCGCCCGCATCCACCGCGGCGAGTCCGACCGGGCGCTCGCCCACGCCACCTCCGGGCCCTGCCTCCAGCAGAACCTGGTCGCCGTCCTCGAAGGGGAGAGTGCTCATGCCTAAGGAGCCCGTGGCCGTCGTCGGCGTCGGCCAGACCAAGCACGTCGCCGCCCGCCGCGACGTCTCGCTCGCCGGCCTCGTCCGCGAAGCCGCCGTGGCCGCCCTCCAGGACGCCGGGCTGACCTGGGCGGACATCGACGCCGTCGTCATCGGCAAGGCCCCCGACTTCTTCGAGGGCCTGATGATGCCGGAGCTCTACCTGGCCGACGCACTCGGCGCGGTCGGCAAACCGATGCTCCGGGTCCACACCGCGGGCTCGGTCGGCGGCTCGACCGCACTCGTCGCCGCGAACCTCGTCGCGGCCCGCGTACACCGCACCGTCCTCACGCTCGCCTTCGAGAAGCAGTCGGAGTCCAACGCGATGTGGGGCCTCTCGCTCCCCATTCCGTTCCAGCAGCCGCTGCTGGCGGGCGCCGGCGGTTTCTTCGCCCCCCATGTGCGCGCCTACATGCGCCGGACCGGGGCGCCCGACACCGTCGGCTCCCTCGTCGCGTACAAGGACCGGCGCAACGCCCTCAAGAACCCGTACGCGCACATCCACGACCCGGACATCACCCTGGAGAAGGTCCAGGCGGCGCCCATGCTCTGGGACCCGATCCGCTACTCGGAGACCTGCCCCTCCTCCGACGGGGCCTGCGCGATGATCCTTACCGACCGTGCCGGCGCCGAACGCGCACCGCACCCGCCCGCCTGGGTGCACGGCGGAGCGATGCGCAGCGAGCCGACCCTCTTCGCCGGCAAGGACTTCGTCTCCCCGCAGGCCGGCAAGGACTGTGCCGCCGACGTGTACCGGCAGGCCGGGATCAGCGACCCGCGCCGGGAGATCGACGCCGTCGAGATGTACGTGCCCTTCTCCTGGTACGAACCGATGTGGCTGGAGAACCTCGGCTTCGCCGACGAGGGCGAAGGATGGAAACTGACCGAGGCGGGGGTCACCGAACTCGACGGCGATCTACCCGTCAACCCGTCGGGAGGGGTGCTCTCCACCAATCCCATCGGCGCCTCCGGCATGATCCGCTTCGCCGAAGCGGCCCTCCAGGTACGGGGGCAGGCGGGGGAGCACCAGGTGGAGGGGGCCCGCCGCGCGCTCGGCCATGCCTATGGCGGCGGAGCCCAGTTCTTCTCCATGTGGCTCGTCGGGTCCGAACCGCCCACGGGCTGACCCGCACACCCTCCGGACAGGCCGCACCCACCGCGTTCCGCGGCCTGTCCGGGACCGCCCTCGGTGGATAGGGTCTTTCGTTGGGATCAGGCCGGACCTCGCGAGCCCGCCAGGGATGACGGGGCAGCCCTCAGGCTCATTCCGGCCGCACACGACGAGCGTGAGGAGCCGATATGGCTCGAAGGACGAGGCCCCAGCAGCCCTTCGCCGGCTGGGACAAAGCGGAGATCGACCTCACCAACGCCCGTTGGCGTTCGGGTAGTCGGGGCATCGGAGACGTCCAGATCGCGTTCGTGGAGGGATTCATCGCGATGCGCAATGCCGGGCGCCCCGCCAGCCGCCCGCTGGTCTTCACCCCCCTGGAATGGCGCGCCTTCGTCGTGAACACCCGGCACGGCGAGTTCGACGCCGGGGCCGCACGCGGTGCGGTGTGATCCGGCGGACCGGTCTCCCGTCGCCCCGGGCCGGACGGGCGCGGTCCGCCGTCCGGGGGCGGGCCGGGCAGGGCGACTGATCATGCCCTTTCCTGAAGCGGTCCGAGGGTGAACAGGGGGCGGCGGAACCGCCGTTGACACCGCCGAACGCGGCGGTGACGCGGTGTGGACATCTGTTCACAGGCATGGAGAATGGGTCTTTCACATCCAGGAGCATGGGGGATCTTGTGAGTGGTAGTGGTGGTGTTCTCGTCCTCGCGTTAGGGCTGATAGCTGTGCTGGCCTACTTCGTGCCGGCCTTTGTCGCCTTTTCGCGAGGGGTGCCGAACAAGGGCTCCGTGTTCGTGATCAATCTGTTCCTGGGCTGGACCCTGGTGGGCTGGGTCGTCGCGCTGGCCATGGCGGCGCGCAGCAATCAGCAGCAGCCCCGTCTGTAGGCGCCGCCCGGACCCGTCCGCGATCGTCCGGCCCTGGAGCGCGTGAACGTCACCGTGGGTCCTGCCGTCCCCGAACGACTGGCGCGGCTGCCGGTGGAGCGTGGCCACGTCCCCCGGTCGGGGGTGGGGTCCACCCGCACGTGTCCGGCGACCGCGCCGGTGTCGCACGTCCTCACCGGCGGCATCGCACACGGTGGGTAGCGTGGCGGGGTGACAGGTGAGAGCGATCTTCGTGTTCTGCTGAGCAACCTGCGTCCCGAGCTGCACCCGGGGCGCTATGTCTACGCGGCCGCGCCCGGCGGTGTCGTGCCCGAGGGCACCGCCCCCGTCGTCACGGTCCGCGAGAGCGAAGGGCTCACGGTGGTCCTCCCGGAGGAGGAGGCCGCGGCCGCCGGGCTGACCACCGCCGACTACCCGGCCGGCTGGATCACCCTCCGTGTGCACTCGGCGCTGGAGGCCGTCGGGCTGACCGCCGCCGTCTCGCTCGCCCTCACCGACGCGGGCATCAGCTGCAACGTGGTCGCCGGACTCCACCACGACCACCTCTTCGTTCCGTACGACCGGGCGGCCGAGGCGGTCGCCGTCCTGGAGGGGCTGGCCGCCGAGTCCGGAGCCGGGTGACCGGGGCCGCCCGGGCCCTGCGGCGTGGGGGAACGGCGGTGGGCCGCCCGGGCCCGGCTCGGCGAGGCGGGCCCGGACACGTAACATGTCTCCATGTCCTTCCTCCGCCGCCGTAGCGCCGCCACACCCGCGGGCCCCGACTTCGACGTCCTGGCCATGGACCCGGGCGACTGGCCCGGCAACCTCGGCGCCGGTCTGCTGCCCGCTCCCGACGGGAGCTGTCAGGGTGTCTTCCTGCGCTACGACCTGTTCGGCGGCCGCGGCCCCGCGATGATCATCGGCAACCTCCCGGAGGGTTCGCCCGCCCGTGAGACCGAGGAGGGCCAGGTCCCCTTCGAGGTGGCGCAGCTGCTGCTCGCGCTGGAGAACGACGAGCCGGTCGAGGTCACCGGCACCGAGGACATGCCCGTCATGCAGGGCGACAACCTGCTGATCGTCCGACGTGTGAAGCTCTCCGAGAGCCGGATCTCCTGCGTTCAGTTCGACCGCAGCGACGGTGTACTCGTCACCATCGCCAGCTGGGACCGGCCGATCACCGACGATCTGTACACCCTTCTGAAGCCGCTGCCCGCCGAGCTCTTCCAGCAGGGCTGAGCCGGGCGCGGGCGCCGGGCCGCCCCACGGCGCCCGGCCCGGCGGTTTCACTTCCGTCCAAGTGCCGACGGCCTCCGTCCAAGAGGCCGCTTTGTCATGCGTCTTGTCCGTGCAGTCGTCGGACCTCTAGCGTCGTTCGGCATGACATCCGGGATGACGCGACGTACCACGGTGAAGACAGCGATCGGCGTAACAGGCGCTCTGGCGCTGGGAGTTCCCGCACTCTCCGGCCCGGCGGCCGCCGCCGGTACCTCCGATGAATCGACGACCGGAAAGAAGAAGGCGGAGCTGCCGAACCCGGTGCTCCACTACCGCACGCCCGCTGCCGACTGGGAGCGCGAGTCCCTGCCCATCGGCGGCGGGGCCCTGGGGGCGAGTGTCCATGGCACGCTCGCCTCCGAACTCCTCACCTTCAACGAGAAGACCCTCTGGACCGGCGGCCCCGGCTCGTCCCAGGGGTACGACTTCGGCAACTGGACCACTCCCAGACCCGGCGCACTCGCCGGAGTGCAGGAGCGCCTCGACAGGGAAGGCGCGATCGGTCCCGATGCCGTGGCCGCCGAACTCGGACAGTCGCGCCGGGGCTACGGCGCCTACCAGGTCTTCGGGGAACTGCACCTCGACATGCCGGGCGCACCGGCCGCCCCCGATGCCTCGTACCGGCGCGGCCTGGACCTGCGCACCGCCCTGGCGTCCGTGGCCTACACGCATGAAGGGGTGGCCCACACAAGGGAGTTCTTCGTCTCTCACCCCGGGTCCGTCATCGCCGGACGGCTGGGCGCGGACCGTCCGGGGCAGGTGACCTTCACCCTGCGGTACACCTCGCCGCGCAGCGACTTCAGTGCATCAGCCGCCGGGGACCGTCTCACCGTCCGGGGCGCCCTCAAGGACAACGGCCTGCGCTTCGAGGCCCAGATCCGCGTCCGTACCACCGGTGGCGAGGTCACCGCGGGGGCCGACGGCAGCCTCACCGTCACCGGAGCGGACAGCGCGTGGTTCTTCCTCGCGGCAGGCACCGACTACGCGGACACCTTTCCCGCCTACCGCGGTCAGGACCCGCACACGGACGTCACGGCCGCCGTCGACACCGCGGCGGCCACCCCGTACGAGCGCGTCCGCGACGCTCACGTGAACGACCACCGCACCCTGTTCGACCGAGTCGCCCTCGACATCGGTCAGCAACTGCCCGACCTGCCGACCGACCAGCTGCTGAGCGCCTACACCGGTGGAACCGGCGCCGCGGACCGGGCCCTGGAGGCGCTCTTCTTCCAGTACGGCCGCTACCTGCTGATCGCCTCCTCGCGAGCCGGCTCGCTGCCCGCCAACCTCCAGGGCGTCTGGAACAACTCGACCACCCCGCCCTGGTCCGCCGACTACCACAGCAACATCAACCTCCAGATGAACTACTGGCTCGCCGAAGTCACCAACCTCGCCGAGACCACCGCCCCCTACGACCGGTACATCGAGGCCATGCGCGAGCCCGGCCGCAGGACGGCGAAGGAGATGTTCGGCACCGCCGGCTGGGTGGTGCACAACGAGACCAACCCGTACGGCTTCACCGGAGTCCACGACTGGTCCACCGCCTTCTGGTTCCCCGAGGCCGCCGCCTGGCTCACCCAGCAGATGTACGAGCACTACCGCTTCAGCGGCTCCACCGACTACCTGCGCTCCACCGCCTACCCGGCGATGCGGGAAGCCGCCGAATTCTGGCTGGCCAACCTGCGCACCGACCCGCGCGACGGACTCCTTGTCGTCACCCCGAGCTACTCACCCGAGCACGGGGACTTCACCGCGGGAGCGGCGATGTCCCAGCAGATCGTCCACGACCTCCTCACCAGCACCCTGGAGGCCGCCCGCACGCTCGGCGACGCCCCCGCCTTCCGCGGCCGTCTCGAAACGGCCCTCGACAGCCTCGACCCCGGCCTGCGCATCGGCTCCTGGGGCCAGCTCCAGGAGTGGAAGGCCGACCGGGACGACCCGGCCGACGACCACCGTCATGTCTCCCACCTCTTCGGCCTCCACCCCGGCCGCCAGATCGAGGCCGGGAGCACCTGGGCCGAAGCCGCCAAGGTCTCCCTGGGCGCCCGCGGAGACGGCGGCACCGGCTGGTCCAAGGCCTGGAAGATCAACTTCTGGGCTCGGCTCCGGGACGGCAGCCACGCGCACAAGATGCTCGCGGAGCAGCTGAAGAACTCCACCCTGCCCAACCTCTGGGACACCCACCCGCCCTTCCAGATCGACGGGAACTTCGGCGCCGCCTCCGGTGTCGCGGAGATGCTGCTGCAGAGTCACCACGACGCTGTGGAGATTCTCCCCGCGCTCCCCGCGGCCTGGCCGGACGGCTCCGTGCGGGGACTGCGCGCCCGGGGAGGATTCACCGTCGACATCACCTGGGCCGCGGGCCGGGCCCGCCGTGTGGTGATCACGGCGAGCCGGACCCGCGACCTGACCGTCCGCGGCACCCTGTTCACCAGCGGCGAGAAGGTGATCAGAGCCCGCGCGGGACGGGGCTACACGCTGACCGCCGAGAACTGAGCGAACAACGACGTCACCTGCGCCGCCGACGTGCCGAGCCCCGTGGGACCGCCCAGGTGCCACGGGGCCGCGGTGCCCCGCCGCAGATCCTCCTCGCGGTAGCGCCGGCAGTCCCGGTGCCAGATCAGGATGCCCGCGATCCAGTGCTTCAGCTCCTGAACGTATCCGGCGAGGATCTCCCGCGCCTCGGCGTCCAGAGCGAAGTCGTCGTACAGCACCGGAAGTTCGTTCTCCGCGACGTGCAGGAACTGGCGCAGCCGCGACTTCATCAGGTCGTGCAGGATCGCCACCCCGGTCGGATAGTCCACCCCGAAGAAGTTCTGCACCACCAGGACACCGTTGTGCACTTCGCCCTCGTACTCGATCTCCTTCTGGTACGAGAACAGGTCGTTGAGCAACGCGGCGTAGTCGGCCGCCGCGTTCTCCAGGGACCGCAGCGGGCCGCTCCCGTAGACCTCCGGCGGTACCTTCCTGCCGTGCCCCAGACGGCACAGACTCATCGTCAGGTCCGATCCGAACGTCATGCGCCGCATCTCGACATAGTCCACCGGGTCGGGAATCCGGTTCTGTGCCTGATTCGCGAGCTCCCACAGCCAGCTGGCGGTCATCTCCTCGACGGACGTGCGGAACGCGCGCCTGCCGCTCTCGTCCATCGGCGCGGAGGTGCGCGCCCAGAGGTCGCCCAGCCCGCGTTCCAGCGCGTTGACGGGTACGGGCGGGGCTGCCCCGTCCAGGGGCATGAAGAGCGACAGCCGCTCGTTGGCCAGCCGGGCTCCCGCCAGGTCTCGGGTACGGCCGTGCACCACTGGGAACCAGTCGTCCCCGTACGTTCCCCAGGCCAGCCACTGCGACGACAGATCGAGCTCGTCAGGGGTGGCGTCCGGATGGATGCCGGCCGCGCACAGCGGCAGGTCGATCGCCCGCAGCCGCACCTCGTCCCAGATGTGCGAGCCCGGCACCCCCGGCTGAGCCTCCAGGATGCCCACGCGGCCGGCCCAGTCGACCATCCGCTCCCGGGCTCCGTCCAGATGCGGACTGAGCGTCGTGCCGAAGGGAAGATCGAAGTCGGGCAGCAGGGACGGGCCGACATGCCGGAACGGCAGGTGGGACTGGCTGCGCAGCCTCGCGGATTCCGAGCGAGGGGTGAAGCGGATCGACGCGGCGGCCATCCCGAAGCCGGGCGCGGCCCGCGCGGCCCCGCCGTCGTTCATGTAGCGGCTGGAGCGCAGGTGCCACTCATGGCCGCCGGACTGCCAGTCCTGCAGTCCCTTGACGTACGCGAACACCGCCGCCGTCTGCGCCGCGTCGAGGCCCTTCCCGGCACAGAGCGGGCCCAGTTCGGTCAGCGCGGTGTTCTCGAACTGCTGCAGCCGCGACGTCAGCAGATCGTTCACCGCCTCGGCGGCCTCCTGCGTCGAACAGCCGAGGAAGTGCTCCAGGACCAGGACGCCGTTGCTGTTCTCACCCTCGTCCTCGACCTCCCGCTGGTACGAGAACAGGTCGTTGCGCAGATGGACCCCGTCGGAGAACGCGTCGCGCAGTACGCGCAGCGCCCGTTCACCCGCCACCGCCTCGGGAACCTCGGCGCCCGCGGCGTACTCCACCAGCCCCGCCGACCAGGGAGCGCCGCCCACCTTGCGGCGCATCTCGATGTACTCGACGGGGTTGGCGATACGGCCCTCGTTGATGTTGGCGAGCTCCCACAACGACTCGTTCAGCAGGTTCCTCGTGGCCTCGGCGAAGCGCTCCCGCCAGGCGTCCGACATGCCGGGTACCGTCCGCGCCCACAGATCCGCGAGCCCCGCCTCGACGGGGTTGACCGGTTCAGGTGTGGGCGCGCCCCGCTCCATCGGCATGAAAGCGGGCAGCCGGTCCAGGTACGCCTTGCCGCCCTCGCGGTCCGGTGTGCGCTTGAACAGCTCCAGAAAGTGGTCGTCGAAGAAGAAGACCCACACGTACCAGTCGGTGACCAGGGACAGGGCGTCGGCCGAGCAGTCGGGGTGCGTGTACGCACACAGCGACGCGTAGTCATGGGAGTCGAGGTCCTTCTCCTCCCAGATACCGGACCCTTCCAGCATCCCCATGGCCCGCGCCCACGACTTCGTGTGCTGTCGCGCCTCTTCGACATGCGGATTGAGGCGCGCCGGATACGGAACGTAGAAGTCCGGCAGGGTGAAGGGCTGTGCCATGTACGTCCGGCCTTTCGGTGAGCCTCCGCGTGAGTGTCACGCGGTGCGGTCGTGTCCGCGCGAGCCCTACCCTTCGGCCGTTCGGGGCACGCGCGGCGACTATTAGTCACACAAGGAGTACGCCCGTTCGGGGGACGGTCCCGGATCACGCCGGATGGTCCGCAGCCGCGTAAAACTCAGGTAACGCGGCACCGTCAGAATCCCGTCGCTCCTTTCCGTCCGCAGGTCAGGGCACCCGCCACAGGTCTGGTCCACTGGTTCGACCCGCGCCTCCCACAACGCTCTTGACGTGCTGTCACCTCAGGTCAGAGAGTGTGCGCGCACGACGGAACACGAGATCGGAACACGAAGACCTCTCGACACGTACGGCTCGGGAAACGCACAGCTCCAAGAAGGGTTGTCATGACGTCCAAGCAGAGGACCAGACTCGCACTCGCGTTGAGTACCGCCGGCGCGCTGAGTCTCGCGCTGCTCAGTCCCGCGGCACAGGCCGGCGCGGACGGGGTGCGGCCGGAGTGCCCGCGCGGTCTCGCATGCGACTGGGTCCCCGCGGCCTACCAGCAGACCGGCGACCCGGCCGACAAGGAGACGTACGGCAACTACGACACCGCGGACCGGCCGCACAGCAACAAGATCAAGTTCATCGTCCTCCACGACACCGAGGAGGACTTCGACACCACTCTGAAGATCTTCCAGAACCCGCTGAAGCAGACGTCGGCCCACTACGTGGTGCGTTCCGGTGACGGACATGTCACGCAGATGGTGAAGAACAAGGACGTCGCCTGGCAGGCCGGGAACTGGTACCTCAACACCCACTCCATCGGGATCGAGCAGGAGGGCGTCGCCACCGAGGGAGCGACGTGGTACACCCCCGAGATGTACCGCTCGACCGCCGCGCTCGTGCGCTATCTCGCCGCCAAGTACGACATTCCCCTCGACCGCCAGCACATCATCGGCCACGACGGAGTGCCGCCCACCAGCGCCGCAGGCACCAAGGGCATGCACTGGGACCCGGGCACCTACTGGGACTGGAACCGCTTCATGGCGCTCCTCGGCAGGCCCACCGTGCCGACAGCCCACAAGGGCAGCGAACTCATCACTGTCAGCCCGCGGTTCAAGGACAACCAACAGGCCTTCCGTGACTGCGAGAAGGGCGTCGACCTGCCGGTCCAGGGCTCCAGTGCCGTCCCGCTCCACACGGAACCCTCCGCCGCGTCGCCGCTCTTCTCCGACCCGGGAATCCACACCGACGGCTCTCCCGGCACCAACTGCGCAGCCGACTGGGGCAGCAAGATCAGCGCCACCCAGCAGGCCGTCGTCGCCGACCACGCACCCGGCTGGACGGCGATCTGGTGGTACGGCAAGAAGGCGTGGTTCAGTACCCCGGACCACGCCCGCACCACGACCCCCACCGCCGGGTACGTCGTCCGGCCGAAGGCCGGCAGGACGGAGGTGCCGGTGTACGGGGTGGCGTACCCCGAGAAGTCGGAGTACCCCGCGGACTTCGCGGACCAGCGGGTGGGCACGGCCCTCCAGTACACCATCAAGGCCGGCCAGTCCTACCCCGGCGGCGGAGAGGCCCCCACCGGCTTCTTCTACGCGCCGACCATCGACTCCTCGTACCCCCTGGACCACGCGTACTTCCAGGGCAAGGAGAAGTACGTGACCGTCCAGATCGGTCACCGCATCGCCTTCGTGAAGGCATCCGACGTGGACATCGTCCGCGCACGCTGAGCGGTCACACGCTCCAAGGAGGCAGGGCAGCACAACAGCGCGCTGCGGGCCCGGTGTGTCGGCACCGGACCCGCAGCGCGCATCCCCCGTCGGGCAAGGTCAGCGAGTGCCGACCGCGGCTCGAACGGCACTCCGCGCCATGGCGCAGTCGTCGTGCAGGCGGCGCAGGAGCAGTCGCTGTTCCTCGCCCGACGAGAGCGCACCCGGACGGTCCTGGCCCGTCCTGGCCGGCGCGGCGGTGTCCCGCATGGCCCGTTGAAGGGCCGTCTCGTACGTACGGATCTCCCGCGTGAGCACGAGCATCAGATTGACCAGGAACGAATCCCGCGCCGCAGGACCCGCGACCTGGGCGAGCTGGCTGATCTGACGCCGCGCCACCGGCGCGTCGCCCAGGACCGCCCAGAGCGTGGCCAGGTCGTAGCCGGGCAGATACCACCCGGCGTGCTCCCAGTCCACCAGAACCGGACCGGTGGGTGACAGGAGGATGTTGGAGAGCAGCGCGTCGCCGTGGCAGAACTGCCCCATGCCCTGGCGGCCCCCGGCATGGGCCAGGCCGTGCAGCAGCTTCTGAAGGTCTCCCAGATCACGGTCGGTGAAAAGACCGAGCTCGTGATAGCGCGCGATGCGTGCCGCGTAGTCCAGCGGGGCGTCGAACAGGCCTGCCGGCGGACGCCAGGCGTTGACCCGGCTGATCGCGCCGAGCACCGCCCTCAGATCCGCCCGCGGCGGGGCCTCGGAGGGGTGCCTGGTCAGTGCCGCCACCCGTCCGGGCATCCGCTCGATGACCAGGGTGCAGTTCTCCGGGTCCGCCGCGATGAGCCGGGGCACCCGGACCGGCGGGCGGTGCCGGACGAACGCCCGGTATGCCGCTATTTCGTGGCGGAACCGCTCCGACCACGCGGGGGAGTGGTCCAGTAAACACTTGGCGACCGCGGTCGCGCGGCCGGTGGAACCGACGAGGAGCACCGAACGCCCGCTGCGTCGCAGTACCTGCACCGGGTTGAACTCCGGGCAGATCCGGTGCACCGAGGCGATCGCCATCCTCAACTGGGCGCCCTGCGGGCCGGACAGGTCCAGTCTTCCGCTGAGCGAGGGGGAACCCGGCCCCGCCATGCGCCGGGTCCGGCCGATGCCGGGCGCGGGGACGACGGCGCGGGGGTCGAGATAGGGTCCGCCACCCACTCCCAGGGGACGCAGCGGCCGGGGTGGGGCGGACACGGAGGACGATGCTGTGTACATGGGCTTGACAGATCCCTTCGTGCGCCGACAAGTTGCGTGCGCCGCCCCGGCCGGCGGCCGTTCGGCACCCTGGGGAGTACCTAGGGCTGCCGGGCGGGGTGGCGCTTTCCTACCTGACACCGACCTGCGGGTGGCAGACCATGTGGCGCACCCTGGCGAACCCTGGCGAATAGTCGCAAGGCATCTGACAGGGGGTTACTGTCAACACAGCCGAGAACCTGGGGGCTTGACGTGACCGGAGAACCCAACACCCGCCTGTCGGACCTGTTCGGCCTTGCCGGATGGTCCAAGGGCGAACTCGCGAGAATGGTGAACCGGCAGGCGGCGGCCATGGGCCACCCGCAGCTGGCCACCGACACCTCGCGCGTAAGGCGATGGATCGACATGGGGGAGTCCCCACGCGATCCCGTGCCCGAAGTGCTGGCAGCTCTGTTCACCGAGCGGCTCGGTCGTGTCGTGACCATCGAGGACCTCGGGTTCGGCCGACGCGGGCGTGTGGGGAAACGGCGAGAGGCCGGGACGGAACACAATCCCGACCAACTCCCGTGGGCGCCCGAGCGGACGGCAGCGGTCCTCACCGAATTCACGGGAATGGACCTCATGCTCAACCGACGCGGCTTGGTGAGCGCGGGCGCCGCGCTCGCCGCCGGCTCCACGATCGCCGGCCCCATGCACGACTGGCTGCACACCGACCCCGTACTGGCGGCCGATGCACCACGCATCGACGACCCCGTACACGCGGATCCGGCCGGCTACGACCGGTACGAGGCCGCGCCCATCGGCTCGGAGGAGATCGAGGCGCTGGAGCGCTCCGTGGAGGTGTTCCGCGCCTGGGACGCCTCCCGCGGCGGCGGCCTCCAGCGCAAGGCGGTAGTGGGCCAGCTCAACGAGGTGGGAGGCATGCTCGCCTACCGCCACCCCGACCACCTGCAGCGCCGTCTCTGGGGCGTCGCAGCCAACCTCGCCGTCCTCGCGGGCTGGATGTCCCACGACATCGGCCTCGAACCCACGGCCCAGAAGTACTTCGTCATCGCCGCACACGCCGCGCGCGAGGGTGGTGACCGCCCTCGCGCGGGCGAAGCCCTCTCCCGGGCGGCCCGCCAGATGGTTCATCTGGGCCGTCCCGACGACGCACTCGATCTCATGAAACTCGCCAAGACCGGCTCGGGGGACATGGTCCTGCCGCGCACCCAGGCGATGCTGCACACGATCGAGGCCTGGGCGCAGGCTTCCATGGGCCGGGGGCAAGCCATGCGGCGCACCCTCGGCCTGGCCGAGGAGCTCTTCACCTCCGACAAGGGCGATGTGCCACCGCCCAGTTGGATGCAGATGTTCGACGAGGCCGATCTGCACGGCATGCAGGCCCTGGCGTTCCGCACGCTCGCCGAGCACGAGCCCTCGGCCGCCGTCACCGCGCAGCGTCATGCGAAGCAGGCGCTGGAACTGCGGGTCAACGGACGCCAGCGCTCCAAGATCTTCGACTACATCTCGCTCGCCTCTGCCTGCTTCATCGCCGACGACCCCGAGCAGGCCGACCGGTACGCCCGGCTGGCCCTGGTGACGATGGGGGAGACCTCCTCGCACCGCACCTGGGACCGGCTGCGCGAAATGTACCGGCTGACGGGCCAGTTCGCGGGCTACGCGAAGATCGAGGACCTGCGCGAGGAGATCAAGCTCTCTCTGCCCCAGAGCACCCTCATCAAGAGGCCCAGGAGTTCAGAGATCTGATCCTTGGACGCGGCGACGACGAAGTCCCGCGTCGACAGACCATCGCTCCTCACTGCCCGTTCGGACACTGCGTCGTGGGGTCACCCGGCCTGCGGCGGAACTGTGCCGTGCCCTGAGCTCCGTGGCCGCGCCCCGCCTGACGCGTGGCGTATCCGTGCTGTCGCTACGCACCGACGCGTGCGATCAGTACACACGCGTCGTCCAGCCGCTCGGTGCCGCCGAACTCCTCGACGACGGTCCGTACGCATTCCTGTGCCGTACGGGCCTCCGCGAAGCGCGGTGCGAGTCCGAGCAGTGTTTCCGTGCCCGGGCGGAGACCGTTGTGCGCGATCCCCGTGCCCCGGGCCAGGCCGTCGGTGTGCAGTACCAGCACATCACCGGGCAGCAGGTGCAATTCGTCCTGCTCGTAGGCGACTCCGGACGCCGCTCCGAGGAGCACTCCGTCCGGCGGGGGAACCGGGCGCCCGGCTCCGTTGCGGAACAGCAGCGGTGCCGGGTGGCCGGCCTGCGCCCAGTCCAGCGTGAGGGTGGCAGGGTCGAACCGGCAGCACACCGCGCTGCCCAGGGCGGGCTGGATGGATGTCTCCAGTAACTGGTTCAGGTGCCCCATCAGGGCTCCGGGCTCGATCCCGGCCACCGCCATGCCCCGCAGCGCGCCGAGGATCATCGCCATGGCCGAGGTGGCCTGGATGCCGTGACCGGTCAGATCGCCGACGGTGAGCAGTGTGCGGCCGTCCGGAAGCTCCATCGCGTCGTACCAGCCGCCGCCGATCAGGGCGCTCGAATCCGACGGCAGGTAGTGGGCCGCGATGTCCAGCGACCCGGGCCCCTGGTCCGGAAGGCTGAGCGAGCCCCGCCAGGGAGGGAGCACGGCCTCCTGCAGTTCGACCGCCATCCGGCGCTCGGTCCTGGCGATGTGCTGCTGGCGGCGCAATGATTCCTGGGTCCGGTGCACGACCTGCTGGCTGCGGTGCAGCGCGCTGACATCGCGCAGGACCGCCCACATGGAGGCCGTGCAGCCGTCCGCGTCGAGGACGGGCTCGCCCATCATGTGTAAGGTCCTGACCCGCCCGTCGGGGTGCAGGATGCGGAACTCGCCGTCTATCGGCTTGCCGTCGACCAGGCAGTCCGTCACCAGCGAGGTGAGCAGGGGCTGGTCCTCGGGCAGAAGCACGGAGGGCAGTTCGTCGAGCGAGAGCGGCCCCGCCTCGGGCGTGCGGCCGAAGATCTGGAGGAGTTCGTCGGACCAGCTCACCTCGTCGGTCAGCAGATTCCATTCGGCGCTGCCCACCCGGCCGATCAGCGAACCCGGCTGTTCGGCGGCCGGTGCATCGCGGTCCACGAGCAGCGCCGCCCCGGCCGCGAGCTGCTCCGCGGCCTCCGACGGCAGTCCCTGCCTGAGCTGGCCCAGATGCGCGCCGAGATCGTCGAGCTGATGGACCGCCAGGTCGCACAGGGCGCGCTGCCAGCGCACCTGAGGGTCGTCCTCGTCGACCAGGGCGGTGTCCCGCCGCACCGCGTCCACATCGCCGCGCAGCCGCTGCGTCCGGTTGATCAACGCGTCGACGGCATCGCGCTCGGGCGGCTGGGGGGCGGGGCGGTCCGCGGAGGGGTGGGGCGGCATGTCGTACTCCGATACAGGCGCGGTACAACCAGGTCTGAGGGTGGACCGAATACGACTGTCGCACAGCCCGCAGGCGCCCGTAAGGGCTTTGGCAACACTCGATGCGTTCTTGCATCCGGCATATGCCAGCGGCTGGCCGGAACCCTGATTCGTCGAACACCCTTGCTGAACGCGGGTGTTGATGCAAGTCATCAGGCGCTTGGCGCCCGATGCGCGCCCGTGTCCGCCGGTTCGCGCGGCGCTTGCGGACCCGCGTGGGGGCATATGCGGGCCGGAGCCCCCGCCGTCCGGCGGGGGCTCCGGAGCTCCGTGGGCCGGGCCGCCGGGGTGGAGGCGGCCCGCGGTGTCAGCACAGGGCGATACGGCCGTACGAACCCATCTTCCACTTCCATTCGAGGGTCTCGCCGGGGGAGGTGGTCCAGCACGCCCTGTCGGGACCGTTGTTGATCACGAGTTGGATGTGCATGTTCCGGCCGCAGTTGTTCGTCGTCCAGGCGGTCTTGTTCTGCTTGATCACGTCGCGCGCCACGCAGGCGGGCGCGGTGTCCCCGGCGGCGGCCGCCGGTCCTGCCGCGGTCATCGAACAGGCGGCGATCATCGCGGTGGCCGCAAGGGTGGTCAGGGTGTTCTTCAGGCGCATGGCTCACGTTCCTCGGGAAGCCGGCTGCGATGCCGGGCACAGCGATCAACGAGCGTCCCGACCTCGCGTGACGGCCGGACGGAGAGTGCCGTGGGGTTCGGGTGACGCGCCCGGACGCCTGGCGGGAAGTGTCCGACGGGCCGGGAATGCCCGTGGGGGTGCCCGCGTTACATGACCAGAACGAAAACGAATCCCGTTCCCATCAAGAGGCCGGGATCCGTTCCAGGAGTCCGGAGGTGCCCATGGCCCGCAGTGAGGCCCGTCCCGTCGTCACCCTCCGCTCGACCGCCGGAACCGGTCAGAGCTACGTGACGCGCAAGAGCCGTCGCAACAACCCCGACCGCCTGGTCCTGCGCAAGTACGACCCCGCAGCCGGGCGGCACGTCCTGTTCCGCGAGGAACGCTGACCGCGGCCCCGACCGTCGCCGGGCGGCTCTCGCCGTCCGCCCTCTCTCGCACCCGGGAAGGAATGCCCATGAAGTCCCGAATTCACCCCGTCTCCCGTCCGGTGGTCTTCCGTGACCGCGCCGCGGGGGCGGCCTTCCTCACCCGTTCCACCGCGGATTCCGATCAGCGGGTGACGTGGGAGGACGGCCGGAGCTATCCCGTCATCGACGTGGAGACCTCATCTGCGAGCCACCCCTTCTACACGGGGAACCGGCAGGTGCTGGACACGGCCGGCCGGATCGAGCAGTTCAACCGCCGTTACGGCGCCCAGGCGCCCTCCGGCGGCGCATGACGCCGACTCCCCGGGCCCGGCTGTCCGTGCTCTGGATCACAGTCCGGAGTGCGGATTCCCGGGAACGCGACCGGATGATTTATCGTTCACCTATATGTGGATGACGCGCTGAGCGCCCACACCAGAGCCGCCCCGGCTGGATTCCCCCGATCCGGCCGGGGCTTCCCCTTGTCCGTGGCCTACGCCCGGCCCGCCGCCGTGACGGCCCGCCGTCCGGCAGCTCCGAGGAACAGGGCGGCGGCCGCCAGACCCGCAGCGGACACGGCCCCCGAAGCAGGCCAGAGCCGCACCGTCAGCGCGGCCAGCGCCGCGCCCGCCACGACGGCGAGCAGCCGGCCGGCGACCCAGGCGTCGCCACGACGCCACGACGCCTGGGCCAGCCGTGCGACGAGAGAGGTCAGCGTTCCCGTGAAGTAGTTCGTGGGTGTGGCCCGGACGCGGCCCTGGATGCCCATCGCGAGCCCCATGACCACCAGCAAGCCCAGGCGGTCCGCGTCCGACGTGATCAGGCCGCACGCCCACAGCACCGCGCCGGCGGTGAGCAGTACCACCTCGATCAGCAGCATGACGGGCAGCCGCCACCACATCCGCTCCCCGGCCACCGCGCCCCAGGCCACCCCGCATCCGTACGAGACCAGCGCGGTGACCACACGCAACGCGACTCCCTCCTCGCCGGCCCCCGCGGCAGCGGCCCCCAGCAGCACCAGGTTGCCCGTCATCACACCGGCGAAGACCTGGCCGACACAGATGAAGACGAAGGCGTCCGCGGCTCCGGAGGCCGCCGACAGCAGCAGAAGCGCCGCATGGGCGCGGGAACCGTCCTCGGTGTCGCGGCCGGCCGGTTCGGTGGATGCGGTGGGAGTCGGCACGTCAGCATCTTCGCCGTCGCCCGGCCTGCCATGGGGCGTTGTCCCCGGCGTGGCGCGGCGGACACGGCGCCACGGCATCCCGGCTGGTCCGGGCGGCGCACCGGCTCCCGCGCCGGAGCGTGTACCGGCGCTCACTCCAGGCCGCGCGCCTGCCTGAAGCGGGCCAGCCCGTCGGAGAGCGCCACCACCGGCTCCGGATAGCCGGGAAGGTCGCGCCCGTTCCCCCGGAGTTTCCACGGCTCGTGCACGGCGGGCCCGGACACCGACGCCAGCTCCGGCACCCAGCGGCGGACGTAGCCGCCGTCCGGGTCGTACCGCTTGGCCTGGATCACGGGGTTGAGCACCCGGTTGGGGCGGCTGTCCGTACCGGTCCCGGCCATCCACTGCCAGTTCAGCTGATTGTTGGCGACATCGCCGTCGACCAGCAGGTCCAGGAAGTGCTGCGCGCCGACGCGCCAGTCCACGTACAGCGTCTTGGTCAGGAAGCCGGCGGTGAGCAGCCGGCCGCGGTTGTGCATCCAGCCCTCGTGGCGCAGCTGCCGCATCGCCGCGTCCACCACCGGGTAGCCGGTGCGCCCCTGCCGCCAGGCCTCGATGTCGTCGGCGGCCTCCGCCTCGGACCGCCAGTGGTCGTGCCGGGTGCGGTAGTCCTCCCGGGACGCGGCGGGCCGGGCCGCGAGGACCTGGTGATGGAACTCGCGCCAGCACAGCTGCCGGACGAAGGCCTCGGCCCCGGCCCCTTCGACGGCGCGGGCCCGGTGGACGAGCTCGACGGGGGACAGGGTGCCGAAGTGCAGGTGCGGCGAGAGCCGGGACGTCGCGTCGCCGGACAGGTCGTCGTGCCCCTCCTCGTACTCCGCGAGCCCGTGACGCCGCCATGCGGTGAACTGCGCGCGGGCCCGGCGCTCCCCGCCCTCGGCCAGCCCCTCCGACACCCCGGAAACCGTGCCGCGGGTGGGCACGGCTTCCGACCCCGGGCCGTCCGGGACCCGCACGGTCCGGGGTGCGGCGAAGGCATCCCGGACCCGCTGCGCGGACCAGCGCCTGAAGTACGGCGTGAACACGGCGAAGTGGTCCGAGGCAGCCGGCGTCACGGCGCCGGGCGCGACCGCGGTGACCACACCGTCGTGGACGTGCAGCCGCCGTCCGTCGGACTCCAGCGCCACGCGCAGCCGCTCCTCACGACGACGGGCGTACGCGCTGGCGCCCGCCGAGAGATGGACGTCCGCCGCACCGGTCTCCGCCATGATCCGGCCGACCTCCTCGACGACATCACCCGAACGGATGACCAGCCTGCCGCCCCGCTCGCGCAGCCCGGCGTCGAGATCCCGCAGACAGTCGGCAAGGAACGCCAGGCGGTTCGGGGCGCCGAACCCGGCCGCCTCGATCGCGCTGTCCCGGACGAACAGGGGCACGATCTCGTCCGACGCGGCGAGCGCCGCCCGCAGTGGTGGATGGTCGTGCAGCCGGAGATCGGCGGTGAACAGGACGACCGATACGGTCATGGCGCAACTCCTGGGAAGGACGGGGACGTGTCATGCTGCCGTCCCCGGACCGTCCATGGGCACACCGGTCAGGGCGACACCGCGGCCCTCGCCGGTTCGGGTGACGCCGAGCCCGCCGCCGTACGGGCGATATTGCGGGCCATCCCCCCGAACACGACCGAGTGGAAGGGCCACACGCTCCACCAGTACGCGTGGCCGAGCAGCCCGCGTGGATGGAACAGTGCGCGCTGGCGGTAGCGCGACCGTCCCCGGCCGTCGGGCTCCGCGTACATCTCCAGCCAGGCCAGGCCCGGCAGCCGCATCTCGGCGCGCAGCCGCAGCAGGCGGCCCGGTTCGATCTCCTCGACACGCCAGAAGTCCAGCGAATCGCCGACGCGCAGGCGGTCGGTGTCCCGCCGTCCACGTCGCAGCCCCACTCCTCCCACCAGCCGGTCGAGCCACCCGCGCACCGCCCAGGCGAGCGGGAACGAATACCAGCCGTGATCGCCGCCGATCCCCTCGACGACCCGCCACAGAGCCTCGGGGGACGCGTCGACGTCGAGTCCGCGCACATCCGTGTACAGGCTGCCGCCGGCCCAGTCGGGGTCGGTGGGCAGGGGGTCGCTGGGCACCCCGGGCACCGACGCGGAGGACCACCGGGTGGTGACCCGTGCCTCCCGGACCCTTTGCAGTGCCAGCCGCAGCGCCCGGTCGAGGCCGAACGGCTGCCCCGCGCCGTCGGGGACGTACCGCGCGATGTCGTGTTCCCGGCACACCACCTCGTACCGCAGGGACTCGGCGAGCGGACGGGCGATCGAGCGTGGCACGGGGGTGACCAGGCCGATCCAGTGGCTGGACAGCCGGGGGGTCAGCATCGGTACGGGGAGGATCAGCCGGTGCGGAAGGGCGGCCACTTCCGCGTACCGCTGCATCATGTCGCGGTAGGTGACGATGTCCGGCCCGCCGATGTCGAACGTACGGTTCACCTCCCGCTCCATCCGGGCACTGCCCACCAGATAGCGCAGCACGTCCCGCACCGCGATGGGCTGGATCCGCGTGGACACCCAGCTCGGCGTCACCATGACGGGCAGCCGTTCCGTGAGATAGCGCAGCATCTCGAAGGAGGCCGATCCGGATCCGATGATCACCGCGGCCCGCAGCGCGGTGGTGGGGACGCCGGAATCCAGCAGAATCCTGCCGACCTCGGCCCGCGACCGCAGGTGCGGGGACAGCTCCTGGTCGGGTACGTCGGAAGGAGTGAGGCCGCCGAGGTAGACGATCCGGCCCACCCCCGCCGCGTGCGCCTGCTCCCCGAAGACCGTGGCGGCCCTGCGGTCCGTCTCCTCGAAGCCGCCGCCGGATGTCAGGGCGTGCACCAGGTAGTAGGCCACGTCGATGTCACGCATGGCCGGCGCGAGCGACTGCGCGTCGGTGACGTCGCCGCGCACGATGTCCACCTCGCCCGCCCATGGGTAGTCCCGCAGCTTCTCCGGGCTGCGGGCCAGGCAGCGCACCCGGTACCCCGCCGCCAGAAGTTCCGGTACCAGCCGCCCTCCGATGTACCCGGTGGCGCCGGTGACCAGGCAGTGCGGAGGCTGGTTCCCGCGGTCGCTCGTCATGAGATCTCCGCATCGGTTCGTCCTGCCGTACCCGCCGGGCCTCCCGCGTGCCCGGCCGCTCCGACCAGTCTGGCCCGCGCCCGCCCACGTCGCATGCGCCGGTGCGGCGGGGCAGGTGTGGTGCGGCCCGTCGGGGGCACCTGTCGCCCATGAACGCAGAGGCGGGAAGAGACGCGCGCAACGTGACGCGCCGCAGAGCATGGGGTCGTGTCCTGCTCCGGATCACCATCCTGGTGGCGGCCTTCGTGGCCATGGTCGGTTTCTCCGTCGTGCTGGCGAAGGTGACGCTCACACCGTCGCCCGCCTCCGAGGATCTCGTCACGTCCAATCTCCATCCGGGACGCTCGCTCCGGCAGTACGCCGAGGACTACACCTTCCTCGCCGCCTGCAAACAGGCCGGCGGCAACCTCGTGCTGGGCATGCCGTTCGGCGTCCTGCTGCCCGTCCTCGTACCACGACGGCTGCGCATGATCCGCATGGTCCTGCTGACCGTCCTGGTCATCGTGGTGGTCGAACTGGTGCAGGGAGCACTGGTCGCGGGGCGGGCCTTCGACATCGACGACGTCATTCTCAACACGACGGGCGCACTGCTCGGGTATCTGCTGCTGGGCCGGCGTCTGAGCCACCGCTACCACGTGCTCGCGGCCGAACCCCGGCGCACGGACGCCCCCGCCCGGACCCGGCGGCCGGCCTCGGTCCGCCCGCGGACCACGAAGCCGGCCGGACGGGCGACCACGGCCTGGACGCGGGCGCGGCAGGGAGCGCGGGCGGGCTTCACCCGTATGCGCGTGCGCAAGGGGTGACCCGAAACCGGATCCGAAGCCGGGGCCCGACGGACGGGCCCGGCGGCGGGACGGCCGACCGGACACCGGCGGGCACTCGATCGGCCCGTGGCCGATTGCGGGCCCGCCCGGGCCGTCCCAGCGTGGGGTGACGCCACAGCGTGCCGCAGGCGTACGGATCACCCGCCGAAGGGGATGGACATGGCCGACGCGCAGTGGAGTCCGGGGCGCCGTGCAGGGGACGCGGAGGAGTTCCTGCCGGTGCTGGACATCATCGAGCCGTCCCGCCAGCGCAGACTCACCGTCCTGGTCCGTCTCCTGCTGCTGATCCCGCACTTCATCGTGCTGTTCTTCCTGGAGATCGCGGCCTTCTTCACGGTCGTGTTCGGCTGGTTCGCCGCCCTGGTCCTGGGCCGGCTGCCCGAACCCGTCTTCCGCTTCCTCGCGGCGACCCTCGCCTACCGCACGCGGGTCGCCGCGAGCGGCATGCTCCTCGTCGACAGCTATCCGCCGTTCACCCTGACCCAGCCTCCGGACCACCCCGTCCGGATCGACGTCCGTCCGACGCGGCTCAACCGACTGGCGGTCTTCTTCCGGCTGATCCTGGTGATCCCCGCCGCCGTCGTACAGAGTCTCGCCACGTACGGCTGGTACGCCCTGGGGTTCGTGTGGTGGCTCATCACCCTGATCCTGGGACGCATGCCCCGTCCGCTCTTCGAGGCCACGGCGGCGACGCTCCGCTACGAGATGCGTGTGTCCGCGTACGTCTCGATGCTCAGCCCGGCCTACCCCAAGGGATTCTTCGGCGAGGACGCACTCTCCGTACCGGAACGGCAGGGACGCTCCGCCACCCGTCCCCTGGTCATGAGCACCGCGGGCAAGGCGCTGCTGGTCCTCTTCCTCGTCATCGGGCTCATCGGCAGCATCACGACGTCCGTGACCCGTTCGTCGTCCGACGACGTCGATTACCACATGCAGGCCTGAAGTCCTCGTGCGAACCGCCTGCCGGCAGGCATGATCACCCGATGACATGGACAGCACCTGAAGCCACACGCACGGGCGGCTCACTCGTGGCCGGAGAGCGGGAGATGCTCACCGGGTACCTCGCCTGGTTCCGCGCCACCCTCCTCCGGAAGTGCGCCGGCCTGACCGGCGAGCAGCTCGCCGAGCGGACCACGCCGCCGTCGAACCTGTCACTGCTCGGCCTCCTGCGCCACATGGCCAAGGTCGAACGCACCTGGTTCCGGCAGCGGTTCGCCGGTCAGGACCTGGCGCCGATGTACGACCCGCAGAAGGGCAAGGACGCGGACTTCGAGGACCTCGATCCGGCCCTGGCGGCCGAGGACCACGCCCGGCTCGTCGAGGAGTGCCGACTGGCGGACGAGATCGTCGCGGGTGCGTCCTTCGACGACACGTTCGTCCACAACGGCGAGGTCTTCTCGCTGCGCCTCGTGCACGTCCACATGATCGGCGAGTACGCGCGTCACATCGGCCACGCCGATCTGGTGCGCGAGCGGCTGGACGGGGTCACCGGGGACTGAGGCAGAGGGGCCGCGACCTGGGGCAGCGCGGTCGGGGAGCCGCCCGCGCGCCCGCGGCCCTGCCGCAGCCGTTCGGCCTGCCGGCCGTGCTCGGGCCGGGCCGCCCGCGACCGTACCGATCCAGCCACTTCGCGCGCCGAACCCTTCTTCGCCGAACTCCCTTTGCTCGCGGGGCACTTGACGGCCGCACTCCGATGGGTATGGTCTAGTCCAAGTGCAGGGCCGGTGTCGGACACCCCGTTTCCGGGGCGTATCCGACCACGCGTTCCTGCCGTGCCCTTCGCGCCTCTTGGCCCCACACCTGAGAGGCTGGACTGCCGCTTCCGGGCTCCCCACAGTCCGCCCGCGTGCAGCGACGCCTCATGTGAAGGAGAAGCATGCACGCGAAAAGGAAGACCGCCGCGGTCATCGGTGCCCTGCTCGCACCGGTGCTCGCCCTGAGCCTCCCGGCGAGCTCCGCCAGCGCCCACGGCTACATCTCGTCACCACCCAGCAGGCAGGCCCAGTGCGCCGCAGGAACGGTCAGCTGCGGCGACATCACATACGAGCCCCAGAGCGTGGAAGGCCCCAAGGGGCTCACCAGTTGTAGCGGCGGCAACAGCAGGTTCGCCGAACTCGACGACGACTCCAAGGGCTGGCAGGTCACTCCGGTCAGCCGGAGCACGTCCTTCCAGTGGGTGCTGACCGCCCGCCATTCCACCAGCACCTGGCAGTACTTCGCCGGTGGCCAGAAGATCGCCGAGTTCAACGACAACGGCGCGCAGCCCGGCGCCACGGTCACCCACCAGGTGGACTTCGGCAGCCACACCGGGAGGCAGAAGGTCCTCGCGGTGTGGAACATCGCCGACACGTCCAACGCCTTCTACGCCTGCATCGACGTCGACGTCAGCTGAACGCCGGCACCATCCGTCACACGCACACCGACAAGAACAGGAGCCCCCGCTCTGCGTAGGGTGGGGGCTCCGACGGCGTCGCCGGCACACGGACCGCGACGCGATGTGCGGGACGTACGGAGGGCGACACCATGGCCGGTCAGTGGGTCAGGCTGGAACTGGACCTGAGCGCGTTCGACACGGACCGGTTCGAGCGGTACGTGACCACGTGCCGGGACGAGGGGATCCGCCTGACGACGCTCGCCGAACTCGGCGACACTCCGGAGCACCGGCGCGCGCTGTACGAGCTCAACAAGGAGTGCTCGGCCGACATCCCGGAACGGGGCGAATTCTTCTCGTACGAGGAGTTCTGCGCGCGCAGGTTCGACGTCCCTTCCTACGATCCGCGCGGCGTCGTGATCGCGCGGGACGGTGACGACTGGATCGGCATGGCCGCCACCTCCCGCCACGAGCACTTTCTCTTCAACGAGATGACCGGGGTGCGGGCGTCCTACCGAGGCCGGGGCATCTCGATCGCCATGAAGACGTACGGGATGGGATTCGCCAGGCTGTGCGGCATTCGCAGGGTCCGTACCTTCCACCATCCGGCGAACGACAGCGCCATCGGGATGAACCGGGCCATGGGCTACGCCGACACCGAATGACCCGTGCCGGCCGCCCTGGAAGGACCGACACGTCGGCGGGACCGGGATTTTTCGGTGGCCGGTGATGTTGAAGCCATGATGAGGGTCCGCGGCCGGCGAAGCGCCGTGGACGGACATCGACGACGGGACAGCTGCCATGCCGCTGCAGGGCGAGTACGAGCCGAGCCCCACCCCTTGGGTGCGTGAACAGGTCGAGCAGTACGAGAGTTCGGGCGGGACGGAGGGGACGACCATGCGGGACATGCCGGTGATCGTCCTGACCACACGGGGTGCCAGGAGCGGGAAGATCCGCAAGACGCCCCTGATGCGGGTCGAGCACAACGGTTCGTACGCGGTGGTCGCCTCACAGGGCGGGGCGCCGAAGCACCCTGTCTGGTACCACAACCTCGTCGCCGACCCGCGCGCCGAACTGCAGGACGGCCCGGTGCGCCAGGACATGACCGCCCGTGAGGTGACCGGGGACGAGAAGGCGCTCTGGTGGGAGCGTGCCGTCGCGGCGTATCCCGACTACGCCGACTACCAGGAGAAGACCGACCGGCAGATCCCGGTCTTCGTCCTGGAGCCTGTGCAGGGCGGCCACTGAGCGGCACGGGTGGCTGCGGACGGGCCGGACGCGCCCCGGCAAGGGGCGCGGTCGGCCCGTCGGGCCGCAAGGCGGCCGGGACACCACGGTCGCGCTCGGGCCCTCGGGCACCGGTGCGGACCGTGCGACGGGATACTCTCCAGCACGGCTCCTGAGGCGTGGGGCCGAGCGGAAGGATGCACAACCAGATGACAGAGAACTCCGAGCTGGTCGCGTTCGTCCGGGCGCGCCTCGACGAGGAAGAAGAGGTCGCGCGCGCGGCCGGCGGCGAGGGCTGGCGGTGCCCGGCCGAGGTACCCGGCGAGATCCACGACCGGACCGGCGCCATCGCGTTCACGCTGAGGACGCACGGTTACGACCATCACATCGCCTTGCAGGACCCCGCGCGAACGCTCCAGCGCGTCGAGACCAGCCGGGTGCTCCTGGACGAGTACGCGGAGGTCGCCGCCCTGGACGTCGACCGCCCCGAGCGGGACTTCCCTTCGGGCCGGGCCTTCGGCCTGGGGTTCGTGGTCCGGCAGATGGCCGCGGAACACGCGGGGCACCCCGCCTACCAGGTGAAGTGGCTGCCCCGGTTCACGCAGTAGGGCCACCGTGCCGCGGGAGGTTCCCCCTGCCGCGGCACGAGAGCCGGAGCCCGGCCCGCCACCCGCTCAACGGGCCGACCGCACTCGTGCCGCAGGAGGGGACCGGCGGGCGCCCAGGGGGCGGTCAGAGCGGTTTCGTGCCGTCCTCGCCCTTGGTGGACACCTGATCGCTCCGCTCCTGGAGCCTGCGGGCCTTGTCCTCGAGGCGCCGGCGCTCCTGCGGATCGGAGACACGCTCGGCCGCCTCCTTCATCTCCTGCGCCTTGGCGCGAATACGCTCCGCGCGGCCGCCGGTTTCATCCGCAACACTCATGATCGCTCCTGGGTCTCGGGGGAGATCCGACCACACCAGCGAATCAGCGGGTCCCCACACCTGCATCTCGAACGGTCACCCGCCGCTACGAGAACACTGCTCCCGTACGGAAGCAGTGCGTACACGGAGACCAGGGATCCGTCCCCGGCCGAGCCGTGGACCGCCCAGGGAGTCCGCCCGTTCGGGACGCGCATCCCCTGAGGCATCATGTCGTCGGTGATCACCATTCATCTGAAGTACGAGATCGACCCCGACCGCATCGAGGACTTCGAGGAGTACGGCCGGCGGTGGGTCGTACTCGTCAACCGGTTCGGAGGCACCCACCACGGCTACTTCCTGCCGAGCGAGGGTGACAGCGACATCGCCTACGCGCTCTTCTCGTTCCCCGGCTTCGCCGAGTACGAGCGCTACCGGGCCGACAGCGTCACCGATCCCGAGTGCCAGGCCGCCTTCGAACTGGCCCGCCGCACGCGCTGCATCCGACGGTACGAACGCCGCTTCCTGCGCCCCCTCGACGCGACGGAGAAGTGAGCGCCGTGCCGGCGCGCGTGACGGCAGTGAGCAGTAACGGGACGTACGCGTTCAGCAAGCCGAACCGGGCGGGCATCACGCTGCTCGCCGGTCTCGGCGTCGAGGACGACGTCCACGCGGGGAAGACAATCAAGCACCAGTTCCGCATGACGTACGAACCGGAGCTGCTCAATCTGCGCCAGGTGCACCTCATACACGAGGAGCTCTTCGACGAACTCGCGGGAAAGGGGTACGCCGTGGCCCCGGGCGAGCTCGGCGAGAACGTCTCGACCCGGGGGATCGACCTGCTCGGCCTGCCCACAGGTGCGCTGTTGAACATGGGCGGGGAAGCCGTCGTGGAAGTCACGGGGCTGCGCAACCCCTGCGCGAAGATCAACGCGTTCCGGCCGGGTCTGCTGAACGAGATGTTCGAGATCGATCCCGGGACCGGGGACTTCACCTTCAAGGCGGGGATCATGGGCGTGGTGCGGCAGGGGGGCCGGGTGCGGCCCGGTGACCCGATCGGCGTGGATCTGCCCGCGGGCCCGCACCGACCGCTGGAGCGGGTCTGAGGGCTGTCCCGTCATCCCTGGTGGACCGGCGCGCGGCGTCGGATGCGGTGGGTCGCAGGGCGGAGGGGTGTCCGGATACGTGGATGTATGCGGGCGTTCCGACAACGTGCAGCTGGGCCCGCGCGCCCGCCAGGAACCACGGGACAGGCCCTGAGCGGTACGGGAGGGCGGACCGCCGTGCGAAGCGACGGGTGCTACTTGCCCAGCTTCTCGGCAGCGGCCGCCCGCCGGGCGAACATCTCGTCCTTGGCCGCCGCCATCTCGCGCAGGGCCGTCTTTCGCTCCCGCAGGGCCAGCCGGTCCAGATACAGCTGACCGCGAAGATGGTCGGTCTCGTGCTGAAGGCATCGCGCGAAATAGCCCCGGCCCTCGATCTCCAGCGGTGCGCCGTTCCGGTCCCGGCCCCGTACGACGGCACGGTCGAGGCGCGGCACCACACGGTAGGGACCCGGAACGGACAGACACCCCTCCGTCTCCTCGATCAGCCGGCGCTCCCCGGCCGGAATCTCCAGCAGGACCGGATTGGCGATGTGCCCGACATGGCGTACTCCCCACT
Source organism: Streptomyces sp. NPDC048211 (assembly GCF_043202315.1). Classification (NCBI taxonomy): domain Bacteria; kingdom Bacillati; phylum Actinomycetota; class Actinomycetes; order Kitasatosporales; family Streptomycetaceae; genus Streptomyces; species Streptomyces sp. NPDC048211. Next base: position 339,938 of record NZ_JBIDAD010000003.1, on the reverse strand, counting down.
CGTCCGTGATGTCCCACACGAACAACCGCAGGTCCACGTCGACCTGGTTGGCGGCAAGTCCCGCGCCTTCCGCCACCTGGTTCGTGGCGAACATGTCGTCGATCAGTCGCGACAGCTCCGGTGTGCCGAACCGGGTGACCTCGCGGCACCGACGCCGCAGGATCTCCTCCCCGACCACGGTGATGCGGCGCACCGCACCGCGCTCGGTCTCCGGCGCGAGCCGCGGATAGGACGCCACCGGCTCTCCCATCACGCGCACCCGGCGGTCCTGCCCCGTGTTGTCGAACCGAACCGCCATGGACTATCAACGCCTTCCGCACATGCTCCGACGCCGGCCCGCGGAGCAGCTTGACCGAATGCTTTGCAAAGTAGCATCCTTTGCAAAATGAGCGACGAGAACCGCCAAGTTCCCTGTGCCGACCCCCGACTGCATCGCGCTCGCCGACAACTCCCCGATCACCCCCTGCGCGTTGCCCTCCTGGATCTGCTCGCCGAGGCCGGCACGGTCACGTCGACCGAGGCCGCCGCGCGCCTCGGCCACAGTTCCGGTCTGTGTTCGTTCCACCTGCGCCAGCTCGCCCGGCACGGCCTCATCGAGGAGGCGCCGCACGACGGAGGCCGGGCGCGGCCGTGGCGGCTTCGCTGGGCGCCGCCCGAAGAGCCGGACGGGCCGTTCGCGCTACAGCCGGAGGAGCGTGCCGCGCCGGTACGCGGGCCGCGGGACATGAGCGATCGGCTCCGGCTGGATCACCGGGAGCAGGCGCCGGGGGAGTGGCAGCACGAGGAGTCCTTCAGCGCCGTCGTCCATCTGACCCCGGCGGAGACGGTCGAACTCGGCGCCTCGATCCGCCGCCTGCTGGACGGCTACCGCGACCGGGACCGAGGGCCGGCCGCCCGCCCCGACGGCACGGAGCCGGTGGCCGTGGTCGCCCGGCTGTTCACGCTGCCCGGCCGGTGAGCCGCCGGCCGGGCAGCGTACGCGACGGGGCCGGTGCTCGGTTCGCCACCGCTGAGTGAAGGTGCGGGCGCGACGGACCCTCCGCTCCCGCCGGCCCGGCGTGCGCCAACCGCGCCGGCGTACGCCGCTTGCCGTCACGGTCGCACTGCGCCTCGGAGCTACGTCTGTTCCGCAGGAGCGGGAGAGCGGCCTGACGCCGTGTCGATGACCTCGTCCAGCACCTCACGGGAGCGGATCAGGTCGTTGATCATGGAGTCGATGCGCTCCCGCTCGGTGGTGAGCTCGGCGACCAGCTCCGGAGTGGCGCGCAGGGACGGGCCGCCGTCCTCGTCGCGCATGCAGGGAAGAATCCGTACGATCTTCGAGCTGTGGAGGCCGGCCGCGAAGAGCTCCTGAATGCGGATGACCCGGTCGACGGCCCTCTCGGGGTAGTCACGGTGACCGCCCGGTGTCCGGTCGGCCGCCAGCAGCCCCTGTTCCTCGTAGTACCGCAGCGAACGCTCGCCGACACCGGTGCGAGCCGCCAGTTCACCGATCCGCATGCCCACCTCACGACTTGAATCTGACATCAATGTCAGGTTCTACGGTACCGGCATGACGCAGACACAGCAGGCACCCGCCGCATCCCGTCTCTTCGAATCCGCCCGCCTCGGCGGCCTCGCACTCGCCAACCGCCTGGTCATGGCGCCGCTGACGCGTAACCGGGCAAGCGCCGACGGCGTCCCGGGCGAACTGATGGCCACTCACTACGCGCAACGCGCCTCGGCCGGCCTGATCATCGCCGAGGGCACGACACCGAACGCCGTCGGCCAGACCTACCCCCACATCCCGGGTGTCCACAGTCCCGCACAGATCGCCGGATGGCGCCGGGTCACCGAAGCGGTGGCAGCCTCCGGCGGGAGCCCGATGTTCCTCCAGTTGCAGCACGGAGGCAGGGTGGGGCATCCCGACACCAGCGGCCACATCCCGCTCGCGCCGTCGGTCGTGCGCTTCCCGGAGTCCCTGCCGACACCGGGCGGGCTCCGGGAAGGCGTCGCGCCCCGTGAGATGTCGTCGCGGGACATCAGGTCCACCATCGCCGACTTCGCCACGGCCGCCCGCAACGCCGTCGAAGCAGGCTTCGCCGGTGTGGAGGTGCATTCCGCCAACGGCCATCTGCTGCACCAGTTCCTGGCCGGGAACACCAATCGCCGGACCGACGAGTGGGGCGGTCCGCCGGCGAACCGGATCCGCTTCACCGTCGAGGTGGTGCGGGCGGTCGCGGAGGCGATCGGCCCGGACCGGGTCGGCGTACGCATCTCGCCCGGAGCGGATGTCAACAGTGTGGAAGAGGGCGACACCGAGGAGATCTACGCGGCGCTGCTGCCCGCACTCGCGCGCATCGCCCCCGTCTACCTGCATCTGGTCCGGGCCGATGTGGACGGACCCCTCTTCCCGGGGATCCGCAGGGCCTGGCCCGGCACGCTGATCGCCAACCCGGCTCTGTCACGCGAGGAGGCAGCGGCCGACGGCGGCATGAGGCGCGGGGAACGGCTCCTGGCGGAGGGCGCCGACCTCATCGGGCTGGGCCGCGGGTTCCTCGCCAACCCCGACCTCGTGGAGCGACTGCGGACAGGAGCACCGCTCAACGACATCCGCCCGGAGTTCCTGATGCACGTGCACGGGGAGGAGGGATACAACGACTATCCCCTGCTCGGAGGCGCGCGGCGCCTCAGCGGCCGTCGGCCTTCGGAGAGCGGCGGCGCATCAGTTCCGAGAACTTCCGCCGCGGGGGCCGGGCGATGATGTCACCGCCGCGGGACTGTCCGGTCAGTCGCACGTGCAGGGAACGGCGTGTGCCCTGACCGGAATCGGGGCTGATCCTGATCTCTCCGCTGCTGCGCGTCAGACCGTCCGTGTCGACGACGATGCCCGGCCGGGTCACCAGGATCAGGTTTCCCCCGACGCGCAGATCGACATCGAGGTGCAGGGTGCTGTGGGTGATCACCGCGTCGGTGAAGTCGAGCTTCGCGTCACAGAACATCAGCCGGATCTCCATCCGGCGCGGAACGAGCCAGCGGCCCGTACGGCTGACGTCGCCGAAACGCTGGTCGATCCTGACCAGTTCCCTCGCCTGCGGCGGCATGCCCTCCGAGGGCAGGTCGGCGGTCAGCCCGGCCAGCTCGCCCATGGTGCGCGCGGACAGTGCGGCGTCCAGGCGCTCGTCCAGTTCGACGCCGGTGAGCCGGCCGTCCCCGGCGGCAACCTGAAGGATCTCCACGACCTGGTCCCGATCCCGGTCGGATGCCCGCAGCTCGGGCCGTGTCCCCTGACCTGAGGAGTCGTCGGCTGACGGAAGTTCACCTGTCATGCCTGCATTCTGGCCGAGGTGCCGGGGTCGTGCAACGTCCTTGATCGCGCGCGCACCTGGCCGGGGTGGGGCTGTGCCGCACACGGGAACGGCAGTCCGCTCACCGCGGCCAGCCCTCAGCGGACCCCGGACACGGGAACGGCAGTCCGCTCACCGCGGCCGGGCCGCCCTCAGTGGACCGGTCCGTCCACCGGATCCTGGGGGCCGACCGCGGCACGCAGCAGGTCGCGCAGGTCCAGGGCGGCCGGGAGCAGAGTGGTGGGCAGCGCGACGTGTACGGTCCCACGCGGACTCCGAGTACGTCGATGTGACCCGGATGGTTCCCCGGGCCCGGCTGCTCGCCGAACTCATCGCGAGGACGAGGCGATGGCGTGCTTGTCCGTCACGGCCGAGTGGGCCGTGGCACAACCCCCGAGGAGACGGTTCGCATGAGATCGGACATGAACGGGTTCGGGCTGGGCGAGGCGTGCGGTGAATACGCCGTAGCGGGAGTGGGCGGCGCGCTCGCACAGACAGGACGGCGGGCGCGCACGACGCTCTGCCTGGTGCTGCTGGTCCTCCTGGTGGTCAAGCGGCCCGCGGCGGCCCTCACCGAGACGGGCATCGTCATCGGGGTCGTGCTCGTCGTGTGGGGGCTCACCCGCGCATGGGGCCTGATGTCCGCACGGTTCGGGCTCCGAAGGTGCTACCTGTTCACGGGCGGCCTGGTCGGCACCGACCTGTTCGGCCGGCCGCGAGGAGGGGGCGTGGCGTGGAGCGAGGTGACGGAGCTGAACGTGATGGTCTCGCAGTCGCTCCTCATGGCCTTCCACCGCTTCGAGGTCGAGCGGAGGGTGGCCGGACGCCTGGCGTTTCTGGCTATGGGCGTGCAACCCGCCCTCGTTGAGCCGCTGTTGAGCCGGGCGGCAGCGAACGGGATGGGGCGCTGACCCCCGCCTCGGCGGCGGTCAGCGCCCCGTCCGGGGACCGTGGCCGACTCAGCGGGCCAGGTTGCGCAGGAACCGTGCCGCGACCGGGCCCGCGTCGGCGCCGCCGGACCCCCCGTCCTCCAGGAGGACGGCCCAGGCAAGGTCGGAGTCGCCCTGGTAACCGATCATCCAGGCATGGGTGCGGGGCGGTTTGCCGGTACCGAACTCGGCCGTTCCCGTCTTCGCGTGAGGGCTGCCGGGAAGCTCCCGCAACGCATGGGCGGAACCCGAGGTCACCGTGGCGCGCATCAGCTCGCGGAGCTGCCCGGTGACCTCGGCGCCGAGCGCCGCCGGCGCGGTGAACTTCTTCTTCACCGCGTCCGGGACCAGGACCGGCTGGCTGAATGTGCCGTTCTTGACGGTGGCCGCGATCGACGCCATGACCAGGGGGGACGCCTGGACGCGGGCCTGACCGATGGTGGCGGCCGCCTTGTCGTTGTCGCTCGTCGTCGCCGGGACACTGCCGTCGTACGTGGTCGTGCCGACGTCCCAGGTGCCCCCGATCCCGAACGCCAGCGCAGCATCCCGCAGATCGGTGCTGGAGAGCCTGCCGCGGGCGTTGACGAAGTAGGTGTTGCAGGACTGGGCGAAGACATCGGTGAAGGTCGAGCCGGCGGGGAGGGAGAACTGCTTCTGGTTCTCGAAGCGCTGGCCGTTCACGTGCGCGAACTTCGGGCAGGCCGCGCTGTCGGTCAGCCGGGTACCGCCCTTGAGCAGAGCCGCCGTGGTGACGACCTTGAAGGTGGAGCCGGGCGGATAGCGCCCTTCGAGAGCGCGATTGAGGCCGCCGGGCCGGTTGACGGCGGCGAGTATGTGGCCGTTGCGCGGGTTGATGGCGACGATGGCCGCGTTGTTCTCCACCTCGGCCACGGCATCGGCCGCCGCCTTCTGGATGCGTGGGTCGATGGTGGTGCGTACCGGACGGCCCTCGGCCCGCGCGGCCGGGCCGAGGTTCTTGACCGCGCGCCCGCTCTGCCGGTCCGCGACGACGAGGGACTTGCCGGCCGTTCTCCCGCCGGAGAGCACCTTGTCGTACCGGGCCTCGAGCCCCGACGTGCCCTTGCCGCTGACCGGGTCGACGACGCCCACGAGTGACGCGGCCTCAAGCGGCCGGCCCCGGCTGTCGAGCACCTTGGCCCGGGCGCCGTCCGACTTCAGCGCGAGTGTCTGCCCCGGGCTCAGTTCCGGGTGGATCATCGGCGAGGTGAATTCGACCTTCCACGTCCCGGACGTGCGGTTCACCTCGGCCCGGGAGCGCCAGGTGACCTCGCCCGCACCGGGCACCTGCATGGCCACGGAGAACGGGAAGAGCACTTTCCCGTCCTCCTTCCTCCGGCCGTCGCCGCTCACCAGGGTGGTCTTGGAAGGCTTGAGGTTGGTCAGTACCGAGGTGAGGAGCGACGCGGCGTTGTCGGGTGTGTCCGTATGACTGGCGGCCCCTTTCGCGTCGTGTTCCGCCCATGCTGCGAGGAATGCCGTCAAGGGCTTCCGGGCGGCCGTCACCTGTGGATCGTCCTGCTTCGCGCCGCCGCCCCGGAGGCTGAGGGCGGCGTACCCGCCGCCGGCCAGCAGGAGGAGGGCTGTGAAGATGCCGAGCAGCCGCCTCCCGCGGCGCCGCGGTCCGTGTCCCGGGTGAGTGTTCCGGCTGCGGGCACGCGTCAAGGTGCTCTCCGTTCTGGGTCCTGCCTGATCGGCCTGCCGGGTCGACCCCCGGCGTCAACGGGGCGTGCGGGCAGGCTTTCGACAGCCCCCCGCGGTCAACCCCCGCCGGAGTCAAACCCGTTGCCCGTCCGCATGTCGAATATGCTCTCGACATCAAGGGGATTCGACATTCATATCGCCGCATGTCAGGGGGCACAGTGCTGACCGAACGGCACCTGGAAATCTTTGTCGCACTGGCGGAGGAGGAACACTTCGGCACGGCCGCCCAGCGGGTGGGCATCACTCAGCCACCGCTCTCACAAGGTCTGCGCAGGCTGGAGGCGCTGCTCGGTGTTCGCCTGTTCGAGCGCGAGCGCGGGGTGTTCCTCACCGAGGAGGGGGCCCTGCTGCTTCCGCACGCCCGCCGGGCACTGGCGGCGCTCGCGGAACTCCGGGAGACCGGCGCCCGTGAGCACGCGGACGGGCGTCGGCTGCGACTGGGGCTGACCCCGGAGGTGCCGGCGCCGCTCGCAGCCGATGTCGCTGCCGCGCTGGTCCGGGCCGGCGAGCGGACCAGGACAGGCATGGTGACGGCGTCAACGTCCGGGCTGCTCAGTGATGTCGAGGCCGGGCGCCTCGACCTGGCGGTGATCCGGCACCCTTCGGTGCTGCACGGTCTGGCCGCGGGCCGCGTGATCCTTCTGCCGACCTGGGTCCTCGTTCCCGCGGACTGCCAACAGGGCGGTGGCGCGGTGCCGTTGGGGCTCCCCGTCGCCGTGCGCCCGCGCGCCGAGGCGCCGGCGGCCCATGACCTGTTCATCGACACCCTGGCCGGCCGCGGCCGCCGGGTGGAGACCGTGGTGGTCGCCGATGAGCGCGCCGGCCTCGCCCTGGTCGCATCGGGTCAGGCCGTACTGGTCACGGCGGACGGCGCGCTGACGGCCTCCGGCGTCGAGCGCCGGGCGGCGACGGAGCCCCCGCTGCCCCTGCGGCTGCGGGTGGCGTGGAACCCGCGACGTCCCGGTTCGGTGGAGACGGCGAGGGCGGCGCGACTGCTGGAGGACGCACTGGTCCGGAAGGCGGCGCTGTGAAGGCGGCACGGCGTGCAACGGGTGTGGAGCGCACCATCCGCGGCATGTTCGACGACGCGGGTGTCCGGGGCTGGCTCCACGTGGCGGGGCTGCACCGTCCGTCGGTCGAGGTGGCCATCGACCCCGACGAACCCCTGCCGGTGGGTTCGGTCTACAAGATGCCGCTCATGGCGGCCTTCTGCCGGCTCGCGGATGCGGGGCTGATCGATCCGTGCCGTCGGCTGACGCTGGAACCCGCGGACCGCGTCCCCGGCCCGACCGGTGTCTCCATCCTCGGCGACCCCGTCACCATGTCACTGCGCGACCTGGTGACGCAGATGATGAGTATCTCCGACAACACCGCGGCCGCCGCCGTTCTCCGGGCGGTCGGCGCCGACGCGGTCGACGCCATGTGCAGGGACCTGGGCATGCCTGACACCCGGATCCACGGCGGAGTCGTCAGCACGCTCCGCCGGCTCGTCGCGGAGACGGGTGCCAGGTCGCTGGACGCGGCGATGGCACGCGTGAGCGACAACGACGCCGTCGTGCCGATGGACGTGTACGACCCCGCGTTCAAGGCGTCCAGCACGGCGTCGGACATGGCCCGCCTGCTGCGCGCGATCTGGACCGGCCGGGCCGCCTCGGAGGAGCGCTGCGCCTACATGCGCGAAGTCATGCGCAGTCAGCCGTGGACGCACCGGCTCGCCTCCGGTTTCCCCTACGACGACGTCACCGTCTACGGGAAGACCGGCACCTTCGGCGCGTTGCGCCATGAGGCGGGTGTCGTCGAACTCGCCGACGGCAGTGTCTACACGGCGGTGGTGTTCACCCAAGCGGCCCGGGCCGACAGCAAGTTGCCCCGCGCCGACGCGGTGATCGGTGCGGCGGCGCGGGCCGCCGTGGAGGAGCTGCAGGGAACCCTGGGTATCTGAGCGGGTGTCTCGTCGTGGCCGCGCCGACGAGCCACGCGGCGAGCAGCGCCGTCGCCGGCCCGTCGCGGTCACGGCGACGGCCGCCTTCGCGTGCCGTCAGGCGAAGAGCCGGCTCGGATGGGATGCACGACGGGCGGCTGTGAGCAGGGCGTGGATCCGGGGGCCGGCCTGGTTCATCCCGGTCATGGGTGTCGCGAAGGGCAGCCGCACGTCGCGCTGGTCACGGCGGTACTCCAGACGCAGAGTGATGCCGTACCGGTCCAGAGCCACAGGCAGGGCGCGCAGCATGTTCTTGTCCGGCCTGGGGCGGACGAGGCGCAGCAGCAACGGCACGAGTTCCGCGTGACTGTCCACGAGGTGGGTGAGCATGTCCGCCTCGTGCGTGGTGACCGGATCGGGAGTGGCCTCCTGGAGCGCGGACAGTGAGACGAAGGTGCGGCCGTCGCCGTCGTCCAGAACCGCCTGGCCGAACTCCATGCAGATGCTGTCCGTGGCATCCGCGTCGTAGCGGGCGGTCAGCAGCCCCGTCATCGTGACGCGGGCACGCAGCCGGTCGCGTACGGGCGTCGGTGCGATGTCCGTGAACTCCAGCCGGACCGGGACGGGCGCGGCCGGATGCGCGGGGCCTGCCCCGGAGGGTTCGTGGAGGTGGATGTGGCCCATGGCGCCCGTTCCGTCGAGGCGGTGGACCTCGACGGGGTCGAGGCCGTCACTCACCACCGTCATCGAATGGGCGGCGACGAGGATCGACCGCATGCGTTCGGCGGGAGTCGGCTGCGTGGTGCGGGCGCTGAAAGGGCGCATCCAGGGTCTCCTGAGGGGAGGGTGGCGAGATCCGATGATGGTTACTTAGGTATGCCTAACCTAACCTACGTTCTGAGTGTGATGGGGCAGGGGCGGGATGTGGCCGGAACGGGCCGCCGGCTTTTGGCCGCCGCGGGGTGGTCGGGTGACGGAATCGGCGTGCGGCCGAACGGCGTGTGCCCCCGATCCGGGCGCGTCGCGGCGGCGCTGCTCCATTCGGCGCCGCCCCGCGGTGGCCGACTGGCGAGCCCTCCGGGGGGCACCTAGCGTCGCCCAAGTCGAGGGGTATTGCTCGCTTGTGCGGACAAAAGGTCCACAGCTGCTTCTCGAGAATCCGGAGAAACATCATGCGCGTGATACGTGCTGCTTCTGTCGCCCTGCTCGGTGCCGCCGCGTTCGGAGTCGCTGCTCCGGCGGCCCTTGCCGACGACGGGAACCACAACATCACGTCGTTCGGCTTCACGGTCTCCCCGTCGACGGTGGCCCCCGGCGGAACCGTGACGCTCAATGCCACCGGGTGCGAGGTCCCGTCCGTGACCGTCACCTCGGGCGTCTTCGACACCGTCACGCTCGAAGAGGGGCGCTCGGCGACCGCGCGCGTCGATGACGACGCCAAGCCCGGTGCCGAGTACGACGTGACCTTCGACTGCAAGGGCGAGAAGGGGACCACGCCGCTGACCATTCGTGAGGGCTCCGGCCACGCCGACCCCACCAGCCCGGTGATGCCCGGCAACGGCGTCCGGGCAGGCGCCGGTGGCAGCCTCTCCGACATGAGTCCGGGAGAGATCGGCGCGGGTGTCGCTCTCGTCGCCGGCGCGCTCGGATTCGGCGCCCACAAGATGCGCCGGCGTTCCGGCAGCAGCGCCTGACCGCGAGAGCGCCGAAGGGCCGGGCCCCTTCGCGGGCCCGGTCCGGGCACCACAGGACCGACATCCGGAGAAGACGTGCACAGAGCCGTGTGGCACGAGTGGATCGAACCCGCCGAACCCCCGGAACGGCAACGTCGGGGCCTGTTCGGCCGCCGTGCCCCCGCGGACGGCCGGGGCGGAAGCGGCAAGGGTGGCCGCCGCGGCCCGGGCTGGGGCACGCTTGTCGTGGCCCTGCTGCTCGGTCTGTCCCTGATCCGGCACGGCGTCGGCGGCGGCAGTGGCCCTCCGCAACCCGCGTCGGCGGTGGGTGACAGGTCCGGCTTCTCGGGTGCCGGCGCCTGGCCGAAGGGGCCGCCCCCCGAGCCCCTCACCCGTGCGCTGCCCGCACGGATCACGATCCCCTTCCTCGGCGTCGACGCCCCGGTCGGAAAGGTGGGCCTGGGCGCGGACGGCTGGATCGACGCACCACCCCTGACGGACAACAACCTGGCCGCCTGGTACGACGGTTCCGTCACTCCCGGTGAGCCGGGCACCTCCGTGCTCGTGGGGCACGTGGACAACAGGACGGGCCCCGCCGTCTTCTACGGCCTCGGCGCACTGGAGAAGGGGCGTCGCATCGAGATCCGCCGCACCGACGGCACCACGGCGGTCTTCTCCGTCTATGCCGTAGAGGTCGTCAGTAAGGCAGCGTTTCCGGCCGACCGCGTCTATGCGAACACCTCCGATCCGGAACTGCGCGTGCTCACCTGCGGCGGCGGCTTCTCCCGGAAGACGGGCTACGACGGCAACGTCGTCGCGTACGCGCGTCTCACGGACGCCCGCTGACGGGGCGATGGGGGGTGCGGAGGTCGTTGAGCGCCTCGGTGTCACGGCCCCTCAGGCCCCCGGCGGACGTCGTCGGGGAGGGCGGCCACGATCAGCGCGACGGCCTCCGCGGCCTCGTTCGTCTCCTGCTGCCGCCCGTCCGCGCACGCGATCAGGTAGCCGCCGCTCCTCAACGGCCTGACACGCGGCAGATCGTGACAGATGGGCGGCGCGGCCCGGCGGCTGAAGGTGAGCCAGTACGTGCTTCGTCCCGGCGACAGAGCCCGGAGCGCCGGCTGGGCGAAGGCGGCCTCGACGAGCTGATGCAGAGCGCTGTCCTGTGGGCGTCCGGTGGCCTCACGCAGCTGGCGCCAGCGTGTCGGCACGGCTTCGCCGCGCTCATGGGCCTCGGCCAGCTCCCAGGTTCGCATGAGAGGCCACTCGGTCACGAGATCACGCACCCTGGATGCGCGCAACCAGGTGCTCATCGCACCGGCGACCGCGGACAGGTCGTCCGTCGAACCCGTAGCCATGCGGATGCCGCCGCTCCAGCAGTCGACGGAGAAGCTGCGGACCTCAAGTGCCATGTGGGCCATGGCCGAGCGGCCCTCGGCGGCCACCGTCGCCGCCGAGTGACGCCAGCCGGGTGAGGGCGTCAACTCGACCGTGAGCCCGTGGCCCCCGCGGTCGGATTCGCCCTGCAGGGCGTCGCGCAGGGATCCCGACCGCACCACATCGGGATAGTGCGCGGCGTAGACGCGCAGGGGATCGTTCGGTGCGGTGGGGTGATGCTGCGCGGTCATGGGGCCGAGTGTGCCAGGCCACGGGCGACGTTGCGGCAGCCCCGAAGGCGATCGCGCCCTGGGCCGTGTCCGTTTCCTTCAAGAGAAGGAGGAGAGTGCCCGATATTCTCGCCGTCATGAACAGCACCGCAGGAGAATCGCGCCATATCGGCATCCACATCGACAGCCCCGTCGATGCTGTCTACGCCTATGCCTCCGATCCGGCCCATCTTCCGGAGTGGGCCCACGGGTTGGGAGACTCCATCGAGGAGATCGACGGCCAATGGGTCGCGGAGTCCTCCCCGATGGGGCGCGTCGTCGTTGCCTTCACTCCCCGCAACGAGCTGGGCGTGCTCGACCACGACGTCACGCTGCCCTCCGGGGAGACCGTCCACAACCCGGTTCGCGTGATCGCGGACGGCACGGGCAGCGAGGTCGTGTTCACCCTGCGGCGGCGGCCGGGAGTGAGCGACGCCGACTTCCGGCGCGACGCCGACATGGTTACGGCCGACCTGGGGCGGCTCAGGGACCTGACGGAGTCCGCCTGAGGAACCGTCGACCTCAGGACGGTCCGGAGTCCGCCTGAGGAACCGTCGCGCTCAGGGCGGTCCGGAGTCCGCCTGAGGAACCGTCGCGCTCAGGGCGGTCCGGAGTCCGCCTGAGGAACCGTCGCCCTCCGGCCTGTCCGACCGCCGGACCAGGACGGTCAGGCCGGAGGGGTCCAAGCCGTGACCAGGTCGAGCAGGCCCGGGAAGCGGGCGTTGAGGTCATCGACGCGTACATGGCTGCGGCGCTCGAGCCCGTACTGACGCTGGCGCGTGATTCCCGCCTCCCGCAGCGCCTTGAAGTGGTGTGTGAGAGAGGACTTGGGCCGGTCGAAACCGAACCAGCCGCAGGAGTGATCGAACTGCTCCGACTCCACGAGGAGCCTATGGACGATCGTCAGCCTCAAAGGGTCGCTGAGCGCGGCGAGAACCGTCTCCAGGCGGAGGTCCTCGACCGCCGGTTCCGGTAGCGGTTCGGGCAGGCCGGGCGGCTCCGGAAGCGCCTTGCCTGCGGCGGTCGCGGTACGGCGCGCGGTCGGTGGCACGGGCACTCCTCGTGGCTCGATTCCTATGTACGACTTCTATCGTACTGCATGCTAAGTTCGACTCAACTCGTACTTCAGGACGTCGGAAGGCACAATTATGTCCAGAAATCGGACCGCATCCGTCCGGGCCGCCGGCCGCGTGGGTCGCCAAGGCGGGCCCGCCAGGGCCGACGGCCGGAGCGCCGCTCCGCTGTGGTGGGTGTGGCTCGCCGCGTGGCCGGTCACGGCCGTCTTCGTTCTCTCGAACGCCGCAACACCCCTGTACGTGGTGTGGCAACGTGACTTCGGCTTCTCCAAGGGCACCCTGACCGTCGTGTTCGCGTTCTACATCGTCGGTCTCATCGGTTCGCTCCTCGTCTCCGGTGTGGTGTCCGACCGGATCGGGCGCAAGCCGGTGCTGCTCCCCGCCCTGTTGCTTGCGCTCCTGGCGTGCCTGGTCTTCGCGACTGCCACCGGCGTGGCCGCGCTGATCGTGGGCCGGCTGCTCGCGGGCGTCGCCGTCGGCGCTGTGGTGTCGGCCGGTATGGCCGCGGTGACCGATGTGGCCGGCCCCGAACGCAAGCGGCTCGCCGCCCTGCTCGCCTCGTGCGCGATGGTCTTCGGCGCCGGCCTCGGCCCCTTCATGGCCGGCGTCCTCTCCGAGACCCTGCCCGCTCCGACCGTCACCGTCTTCGTCGTCGAGGCCGTGCTGCTCGTCACCGCGGTGCTCGTCGTGCTGCGCATGCCGATCCGGCGTCCGCTTTCGCCCGTGAAGGGCGGTGCCTGGATGCGCGTGCCCGCCGTGCCACGAGGCAGTGGCCGTCAACTCATGCAGGGTGTCGTCGTGTTCGCGCCCGGACTCACCGCCACCTCCTTCGTGCTCTCCCTCGGCCCCTCGCTCCTCTCGGGACTGCTGGGCACCACCAGCCGGATCGTCGCCGGGGGCATGGCGTTCGCCATGTTCCTCACCGCCACCGGAGTGCAGTTCGCCGTCCGGCGTCTGCCCCGGCACACCATTCTCGCGGCCGGTGCGATCGGCACCGCGATGAGCATGATCACGCTGATCGTCGCGGTGCACGCCTCGTCGGCGCCGATCCTCGTCGCCTCGGCGCTGCTCGCCGGGGCCGGTCAGGGCATGGGGCAACTCGGTGGCCTGTCTCTGCTCAACGCCGCCGTGCCTCCCGAACGCCTCGCCGAGGCCAACGCCGCGCTCAATGTGGGGGGTTACCTTCTTGCGGGTGTCCTGCCCGTGTCCGCCGGCTACCTCAGTGACGCCGTGGGCCTGACCGGCGGTGCCACCGTGTTCGGCGTGGTTCTCATGGGCCTCGCGGCCGTCGGAGGGCTGGTCGTGACGGCCGGCCGGGGCAAGGCGGCGGAACCGGCCTGAGGGGCCCGGCGAGGCATGGGCCGCGACGCCTCGGATCCCGCCCGGAACGCGGAGGACGCGTGGCGGTCCGGGGAACGGCAGAGGCGTTCGCGGGTGCCGGTAACCGCCTTGTCCGCGAGATGATCATGGGTTAATGTCCCCGGGCACGTATCGGTGGATCATGGCAGGTGGGGGGACATGGCCGACGAAATCAACGCGCCCACGAAGGGCGCGGGGCCCTGGGGGCAGGCCTTCGCCGCGGTCGCACTGGTGGCGGCGCTCGGCGCCGGGCTGTGGGCGATCGGGGAGACATCCTCCCCGGCGAGCGACCCCGGGCCCGCCACGTGCTCGGGCGGCGAGCCCGATCAGAAGCCGAAGGAGTCCGAGGGCGCCTCGCGGCAGGCCTCCGGGGCCCAGCTGTGCGAGGCGCTGAACCGTGCCGACCTCGCTGAACTGCTGGGCACACCGGGCGACATCGCGAAGTCCGCGAGCGGCAGCGACGGTTCCGTCGCACGCGCGGGCGGCACGGAGACGGCCACCCCCTCGGCCCGCGTCCAGCTCGGGACGTACACCGTGACGCTGACGGCCACCTATGACCGTCTGCCGGTGGGGACGTACGCCACGCTGCTGGGCGACGCCGCGCAGAAGCGGAAGGTTCTGGACCGGCCGGCGGTCCTCTACTCGGACCGGACCATCAGCATCGGTCTCCGCCTCGACGGGGGCGACACCACGAGCGGTCCCGGTGTCCCGGCCCGCGCACTCGTGGTGGCACGGGACGCGAAGGACAGGGGAGGCTCCTACGAAGTGGTCCTGTGGCGCGAGGACGGAAGGGTGCCGGACGACGCGGCGGTGCTCCGCGTCGCCGAGTCGGTCCTGCCGACGGTGCGGGGGTGGGCTGCCGGGACATGACCGGTCCAGGGCCTGTCGGCCCCGTTCGCGTACGACTGCCGCGGGGCGACGTGCGGTGCTCTGTGGCTGCCGTGGCCCTCGCTTCCCTGCACTGGTCCGCCTCGTCGGCCTGAGCCGGCGACGGTGAACGAGCCTCGGTGAACGGGGCGGTCAGGCTCGTGCGTCCGGCCACGGTTCGGGCAGGAGCGGCACGATGTCGTACTGCGGACACGGCGTCGTGAAGCACTGCTTGGGTGCGGGGACACAGAGATGTCCGATGGGTGCGGCGACGGACGCGCAAGGGCCCGCCGACGAGAGGGCGGGGCCGGCCGCGGCGTGCGCCGGGCCGGTCAGGGTGAGGGGCAGGGCGGTCAGTGCGACTGCCGCGGCAGTGCGCATCAGGTTCTTCATCACGAACGACAGGGATAGCCGCCGGCCCACCCGCGCGATAGTCCCTGACGGGCCAAGTCACCCGCATGGATGACGATTTCCCTGCTGAGGAGGGGCTTGCCGACGACAGCTCCCTCTGCTGGTTCCTCGCGTTCCGGATGTCGTACCGGTGTGCGAACGCGACAGGTTCGAACGGCGCGAAATCGAGCAGGTGAGAGGTATGAGTTCACTCTCGCGTACCACTCCACCACCGTCCGAGCGATCACGCCGGCCGCTGAGCGGGAGGACTGCCCGCAGGGCTCGCACACTCCGTCGGCATGTCCTCGTCCCGGTCGCCATCGCGTCGTTCACCCTTGTCGCGGCCGGCTGCGGCGGCACCCCGGCCTCGGCCGGACCGCCCGGCGCGACGGGTTCCGCGCCCGGCGGTTCCGCGCAGGGTGCCGAAAGGCCTTCCGGCGGGGCTTCGTCCGCCCCTGCCGCGGCCACCGGCGCCCCTGAAGAATCCACCGCCCAGGAACCGTCCACCACCAGTACCACCGCTCCGGCCGGTTCGGCGGCACGGCGCTGTACGGCCGACGGCCTGACCATGAGCCTGGGCCGTGCCGACGCGGGCGCGGGACAGATCTACTACCGGCTCACGTTCGCGAACAAGTCCTCCACCTCGTGCACCCTGCGTGGCTTCCCCGGTGTCTCGCTGATCAGGCGGGACGGCAGCGCGATCGGCGTGCCGGCCGAACGTGAGGGCGCCATGCGGGAGCTGACGGTCATCGGTCCCGGAAAGACCGCAGGGGTGACCCTGCACACCCTGAACCAGGGCATCAAGGACTCCGGATGCTGGCGCCGGCCCGACTACCTGCGCGTCTACCCTCCCGGCTCCCGGGAGGCCCTGACCCTGCGGGCCACCCAGCTCCACATCTGCGGCGACCGCTTCACGACCACGGCAGTGGTTCGCTGAGACGCCGCACGAGGCACCCTCGGCCGGGCTGCGGTCACGGGACCCGGGCCGGTGGCCTCGACGGCACGACCGCACGACGGCTCGGCCGCCTCCGCTGCCGGGAAGCCGCGACCGACGTCGACATGTCCGTACGGAGGCCACTGTGACGCGCGTCAAGTGCCATGGAGAGCCGCTGAGTTCGACTGCCGATTCGAGATCTTCCCCCGCATCCCCGATCTGCCGGTAGCGTGATCGGCATGGCAGCGGAGAGCGATGAGACGGCGGGCCAAGCGCTCGTCGGCGGCATGACGAACGCGGGCGCGGTATTCCGCCACGGCGACCTGGTGGAACGCCCGGCGCCGAGCACCGCACGTGCTCTCCACGCCCACCTCCGCGCGCTCGAAGAGCAGGGCTTCGACGCCGCTCCGACACCCGTACGTCTCACCGACGACGGCCGTGAGCAGCTGACCTTCATTGCTGGCGACGTCGCCCTGCCGCCGTTTCCGCGCTGGGTGATGACGGAGAGCGCGCTGAGATCGGTGGGAAGCCTGCTGCGCCGCCTGCACGGGGCCAGCCGGTCCATCGAGGTCGACACACGCGTCGAATGGCCGCGGGACCTGGCCGATCCGGAGGGAGGGACGATGCTGTGTCACAACGATGTGTGCCCGGACAACGTCGTGTTCCGCGACGGCCGTGCCGCGGCCCTGATCGATTTCGATCAGGCGGCACCCGGCCGACCCCTGTGGGACGTCGCCATGACCGCCCGCTACTGGGTTCCCATGGTCGATCCCGTGTCCGCGGCAGTTTCCTATCCCGAAGGGCTGGACGCTGCGACGCGCCTGCGGATCCTCGCCGACAGCTATGGCCTCGCCACTGAGGAACGCGCTGAACTGCCCGGCGTCATCGAACAGGCCACCGCATCCTGCCGCGCCTTCGTCGCCGACCGGGTGGCCGACGGTGACCCCGTCTTCACCCAGGCACTGTCCGACCGTGGCGGGTGGCGACGTTGGGACCGTATGCAGGGATGGCTGGTTGCCCACCGTGAGATGTTCACGGCCGCTCTTCTGGACTGAAGGGGATTCGCCGAGCAACGGACGCGGGGGAGCACGCGGCCTTCTGCCGCACCTCGGGTACACCCCTTGATGAACGAGCTCGGCCTTCCCGTGCCGCGCTGCTGGATCAGTGTCCTCCGTCTGACACCCGATGCTCACGCCGCTGCCGCCCGGGCAGCAGCCGTCCGACGAGCAGCACCGTGCACGCGCAGGCGGTCAGCAGCCCACCGGCGAGGAAGGTTCCCCGCACGCCGGCGACCGGAAGGATCAGCCCGCCGAGCGCCGCGCCCGCCGCGATCCCGGCGTTGTAGCAACCGGAGTTGGCGGCCAGCGCCATGTCCGTACGGCGCGGCGCACTGAGCAGCATCGCGTTCTGGGTGGTCATGAACACCGGCCCGAGCGCACCGCCCATCAGCATCAGGAACACCACCGCGGCCACCGGGTCGGCTCCGGCCGCGTACAGGCCGGCCATACCCACTCCCTGCGTGGTCACGGCCGCGGTCAGCGTGAGGTCCGGAAAGCGGTCCAGCAACGCCCCGGTGACGCTCACCCCGGCCAGACACGCCGTCCCGAAGGCCACGAGCAGGACGCCCACCGTGTCCGGCGGGAACCCGCTGACGTCGCCCAGGAACTTTACGACGTACGTGAATCCGGCAAACGCCCCGGTAGCAGCCAGGGTCCCGGCCGCCAGCACCGTCCCGAACCGGCGGGCATCGGGCCTGACTCCGTAGGCGGCGTGCTCCTCCTCCGGACGGGAGGTCGGCAGAAGAGCGGCGATCGTCACCAGGGAGACGAACCCCAGAGCCGCCAGTACGCTCACCGGTACCGGCCAGCCGCTCCGCCGGCCCAGCCAGGTCCCGGCGGGAACACCGAGTACGAGTGCGAGCGAACCGGCGACGGACAGCGCCCCGACCACCCGGCCCCGTACCCCGGGCGCGAACAGACCCACCGCGACCGGCCCCATCACCGCCCAGAACAGCGCCTGGGCCAGCGCGGTCAGCAGCCGGGCCACGAGGAGCGGGCCGTAGGAGGTCGCCGCGGCCGCTGCCAGACTGGACACGACCAGGGCGGCCAGCAGGCCCGTGAGTACATGGCGCCGGGGCACCGCCCGCATGAAGTGGGCAAGTGGCAGAGACGCCACGGCCACCGTCAGGCCGTAGCCGGTGACGAGGAGACCGACCGCCGGCACCGGCACCCGCAGAGTCTCGGAGACGACGTCCAGAAGGCCGATCGGCAGGTTCTCCGCCGTGTTGAAGGTGAAGGCAGCAAGCATCAGGGCCAGGAGCACCGCCGCTCTGCGCCATGGCGCCGGGTGCGGCGTGCGCGTACGGTCGCTGGACGTCCTCGCCCGATGCACCTGCTGCGCCTCATCGTCCATGCACCGAGCTCACCTGGCCCGACGGCCCCGCCGCAACCGAATTCATCCCCACGGCGGCCGGACACACGGGGGCGAGTCAGCGTGTACGGAGCCTGAGAGCCCGCACCCCGGCGTACAGGGCGGCGACGTCGGCGGGCCGGAGCAGGGAGCGGCCGGTGAGGCGGGAGACACGGTCGAGCCGGTTGCGGACCGTGTTGCGGTGACAGTAGAGGGTCTCCGCGATCTCGGTGGTCGAACCGGTCTCGGACTCCAGCCACGCCGTCAGCGTCTCGATGAGGTCCTTGCGGTCCGGTGCGGCGAGGACCGGATCGAGCAGGGCGATGCCCAGCCGCAGCGCCAGGTCGTGCCCGGCCGCGACCAGGGCCGCGGCCGGGTCGTGATCGAGCGTCACCGCCCCGTGCGTCCCGGAAGGCAGCGAGGCCCGGGCCAGCGTGGCGAGGCGGAGCGCGTCGGAGCTCTCGCGCAGCCGTGTGTACACGGGACTCAGACCGGCGCGCCCCGTGACCGCGGCGCCGACCGCTTCCAGGACCAGCGAAGTTCCAGGAACACGGGCGGAACCAGAGGAGAGAGCGGGGTCGGGCAGTGCGACGATGCCCGCCAGCCCGTCGGGGCGGGGGCGCCAGGCCGAGCGCAGTCCGCTGCGCAGCAGGACCTGTTCCATCGCCGTGCCGTCACTGTGCTCGGCGACGACGCAGATGTACGGCCCCTGCTCGGGCAGCCCCAGGGAGGCCGCGGTGCCGCCGAGCCTCGCCCAGTCGGCCGTCTTTCCGGTGAGGAGCGCGTCGAGCAGCAACAGCCGCTGCAGCTCATCCGCTCGGGCCAGACCCACCAGGGTCTCCCGGTAGACGTCGTTGACCGTCTGCGACGCGGCGTCCAGCAGGGACCAGATCGACATGGACGCCTGGGCGATGTCATCCATCGTCGTGCCGGGCTGTTGCGTGGCGCGCTCGATGAGGGCCTGGGCCATCAAGCGGTAGCCGATGCGGAAGGCGTGCAGGACCGCGTCGAGCGGAACGCCCTGTGTGGCGCGACGGCGGACACACTGCCGGGTGGAGTCCGTGCGCACCGGCCGGCGGTCGGCCATGCACGTCAGCTGCTCGTGCAGATTGCGCTCGTTGAAGTCGCGTACGTCGGCCCGGACCTCCTCGCTCAACTGCGCGTAGGGGGAGATCTCCGCGGTGATCGCACGGAACAGGTCGTCAGCGAGGGCGTCGACCCGCTCCACCAGCCCCGCCGCACACACGGACAACAGCGGAGGAACGATCAGGCCGCCATCGGCGTGCTGCTCTGGCATGCCGGCCAGCATACGGTTCACCCCCCGGACCACGATTGTGCAGACGCACAAGACGGGTGCCGGATCCGAGGTCGTCCGCCCACCACGTACCGGGCTTGTTGTGCCTCAGCATTTCCTCACGAGCCGCTGAGGAGAACTGATGCTGAACCTGTCGTCCCTGCTGGAGCACAGCGCCCAGGAGTACCCCGAGCGAACCGCGCTGGTCCTCGGTGACACCCGGCTGACCTACGCCGAGCTGCTGTCACGGTCCGAAGACATCGCCGGCACGCTGAGGCGCCTGGGCGTGGGCAGGGGCGACAAGGTGGCGCTGTCCTGCCCGAACGTGCCGGACTTCCCGGCCGCCTACTTCGGCATCCTGCGGACCGGGGCGGTCGTGGTGCCTCTCAATGTGCTACTGCGCCCGCAGGAGGTCGCCTACCACCTCACCGACTCCCGTGCCACAGCCTTTCTCTGCTTCGAGGGAACACCCCAGCTGCCTCTGGCCGAGGTGGGGAAGGCGGGCTTCGACCAGGCGCCCGGCTGCGAGCACTTCCTCCTGCTGGACCGGATCTCGCACACGGGGTCCGGGAGTGCCGGGCCCGTCGAGACGGCGGCCACCGAGGCGGAGGACACCGCCGTGATCCTGTACACGAGCGGCACGACGGGACGGCCCAAGGGAGCCGAGCTCACCCACCGCAACATGGCGATGAACGCCATGGTCGCCGACCGGCTGTTCACGGCGGCGGAGGACGAGGTGATGCTGGCCTCCCTCCCGCTGTTCCACGCCTTCGGCCAGAGCGCGGTGATGAACATGGGGCTGCTCCGGGGCGCCACCCTCGTCCTGCAGCCCCGCTTCGACGCGGAGGAGGCCCTCCGGCTGATGCACCGCGAAGGCGTCACGTTCTTCGCGGGGGTCCCGACGATGTACTGGGCCCTGCTCGGCGCGCTCGGAGCCCTCGACGGAGGGGCACCGCCCGAGCACCTGCGTACCGCCGTCTCCGGGGGAGCCGCCCTGCCCGTCGAGGTGCTCCGGCAGTTCGGGAAGGCCTTCGGCGTGGGAGTGCAGGAGGGGTACGGACTCTCGGAGACCTCGCCCGTCGCCTGCTTCAACCCGCCCGGGCTGTCGCCGAGGCCCGGGTCCATCGGCCGGCCGGTGTGGGGTGTGCAGATGAAGCTCATCGACGACGCGTGGCAGGCCGTCCCCGACGGTGGTCCGGGCGAGATCGCGATCCGCGGGCACAACATCATGAAGGGCTACTACCGGCGGCCCGACGACACGGCCTCGGTGGTGCGTGACGGCTGGTTCCGTACCGGAGACATCGCCCGGCGGGACGAGGACGGCTACTACTACATCGTGGACCGGGTCAAGGACCTGATCATCCGTGGTGGCTTCAACGTCTACCCGCGCGAGGTCGAGGAGGTCCTGATCACGCATCCGGCCGTGAGCATGGCCGCCGTGGTGGGTGTACCCCATGCCACGCACGGGGAGGACGTCAAGGCGTTCGTCATCCTCGCGCCCGGAGAGCGGCTGAGCGAAGAGGAACTGATCGCCTGGAGCCGCGAGCGCGTGGCGGCCTACAAGTACCCCCGCAGCGTGGAGTTCCGCGACAGTCTGCCCCTGACGTCCACCGGCAAGATCCTCAAGCGCGAACTGACCGCGGAGACCGGCGGGGGAGCCGCACCCGCCTGACCGCCCGCAGAGCGTGCGAGCGCCGCTCGCGGGACCGACCGGGGTCCGGGATCCGCCGAAGAGCCCGTGACCCGACAGGGCAGGACACCATCCGGCCCACGACCGACGGCATCGGCACATTGCACAAACCCCGTCGTCGGTGATTGCCGCGATTGCGCAGAGACGGCCGCCGATCGCTCCCCCAGGATGTGCCATCAGGCACCGATGTGATCCGGATGAATCAACCAGCTCGCCCCGACGTCAGGAGTCGCCGTGTTGTGGAGAAGGAAACTGCTCGTCCCGCTGGCCGCACTCACCCTCGTACTGTCCGCGTCGGCAGGCGCGGGCGCAGCGCCGTCACCCGCCCCCGCCAGCGCCAGTGCCCCCGCGGCGTCGGCCGCCGTTGACTTCGGCGCCCCCGGGCCCTACGCCACCGCTGTCGAAGTGGGGGCGGTCACCACCCTGTACTACCCGCGTGACATCGCCGACAGCGACCGCCGCCACCCCGTCATCGTGTGGGGCAACGGAACCTTCGCCTTCCCCGTCGTCTACCGGGACCTGCTGCTGCACTGGGCCAGCCAGGGCTTCATCGTCGCCGCGGCGAACACCCCGCAGTCCAATCTCGGCATCTCCATGCGGGCGGGCATCGACATGCTCACCCGCAGGAACTCCGACCCGGACAGCATCTTCCGCGACCACGTCGACCTGGAGCACATCGGCGCATCGGGCCACTCACAGGGCGGCGCGGCCGCCATCGTCGTCGGTTCGGATCCCCGCATCGACACCATCCTGCCCATCCAGCCCGGCCCGCTCGCCGACATCAACTCCGTGCACGTCCCCGCTCTCCTCCTGGCAGGTGAGAAGGACAGCATCGTCTTCCCCTTCCTCGTCAAGGCCTTCTACAACGCGGCCGACCACATACCGGCCCTGTACGGGGAAGTGCGCGGAGCCGACCACTTCACGGTCGTGGGAGACGCCGGCCCGTTCGCCGCACCGACCACGGCGTGGTTCCGTGCCCAGCTCATGGGCGACCAGGCGGCCCGTGCCCAGTTCTTCGGCCCCGCCTGTGGCATCTGCACCGACTCCACCGCCTGGTCCGACGTGCGGCGCAACGGCCTGGCCCTGAACATTCCGGCCGTCAGTCCGTAACAGGCGTGACGCGCACCGGGGCACCACAATGCCTGTGGTGCCCACACCCCCTCGTATCCGCCTCCCTCCGTGCGCTCCCGCGACGGGGGGAGGCGGGCGCACCTCGTGAAAGGACCGACATGGACGTCATCGCGACCACGTGCCAGGGCAAGGTCCGCGGCCGCGTGCGGGAAGGAATCGCCACCTTCCTCGGAATCCCCTACGCCGCAGCGCCGTTCGGAGCCCACCGCTTTCGCGCCCCGGCGCCCGTCGAACCCTGGGAGGGACTGCGCGACGCGCTGGCCTACGGGCCGACCGCGCCGCAGCGCCCCTACCGGCCGCCGCTCGACGAGCTGATCCCCGACGTGGACATCCCGGGGGAGGAGTGCCTCAACCTCAACATCTGGGGTCCAGACGCCGGTGGCGGGCAGCTGCCCGTGATGGTGTGGATCCACGGCGGATCCCTGCGCAACGGCTCGGGCGCGGTGCCGCTGTACGAGGGCCGGGCCTTCGCGCGCGACGGCGTGGTCCTGGTCACGGTGAACTACCGGTTGGGTGTCGAGGGGTTCGGGGTGTTCCCCGACGCACCCGACAACCGGGGCCTGCTGGACCAGATCGCGGCTCTGACCTGGGTGCGGGAGAACATCGAGGCCTTCGGCGGCGACCCGGACAACGTCACGGTGTGCGGGGAGTCCGCCGGGGCCATCAGCATCGCCGCCCTGATCACCAGCCCTCGCGCGGCAGGACTGTTCCAACGGGCGATCCTGCAGAGCGGACCACCGCAGACGGTGTCGCGCAGCCGGGGCGCGAAGACCGTGCAGGCGATGGCGAAGGCGTTGCGGGTGCCCGCCACGGCGGAGGCGTTCGCACAGGTGGACGGCGCGGTGCTGCTGGACGCACAGGACGAGGTCGTCGGCAAAGCCGATCCGATCAGCGGAGGCCCCGGATTCCACCTCGTGGTCGACGACGACGTGGTTCCGGCCCACCCCTCGCCGCCCACGGTCGATCTGCTGATGGGAGCCAACCGGGAGGAGTACCGGCTGTGGTTCGTGCCGAGCGGGGCGGTGGACCGCGTCAGCGGATTCTCCCTGCGGCTGGCGCTGCTGAAGTTCCGGATCCCGGGGCGTGTCGCCCGGCTGTACCGGGCGGCCAGACCGGGCGCGAAGCCCGGGGAGATCCTCGGCGAGATGGCCACGGACCTCCTGCTGCGAGGGCCGCTCAACCGTCTTGCCGACGCGCGGCCGGCCCGGACGTTCCTGTACGAGTTCGCCTGGCGCTCGCCCGTCATGGAACTGGGCGCGTGCCATGCGCTGGAGATCGGCTTCGTCTTCGACAACCTCCGCCACGGTGAAGGGCTCACCGGACCGGATGCGCCTCAGCCGCTGGCGGACGTCATGCATCGGGCCTGGATCGCGTTCGCTGTCTCCGGAGACCCGGGCTGGTCCGCCTGGGACGCGCGCCGGCCGGTCATGGTCTTCGACCATCCCGGTACGGGTGTGGTTCTCGCGCCACGCCAGGAAGAACTTGAGGCCTGGCTCTGACGGCGTGACCGGCCGGGCCTGCCGGGAGGGGGCACCGGCCACCCGGCCGGGGCCTTCGGCTGGACCAGGTGCCGGATCAGGCAGGCTCAGGGAGCGGGATCAGGTCCGTTCCCCGGTCCGGCGGGACCGGGCCACCCGTCAGGCGAGATCCCTGGCGACGAGCGCGGCCTGGAGCAGCCGCGCATCGGCGGGGACCGCGAGGTCCAGCCCGGTGAGTGCGCTCACCCGGTGCAACCTGTAGTCCAGCGTGTTGCGGTGGACGCACAGCTCCAAGGCGCTCCGGCGGCGGTTGTGGCCATGCTCGACGAACACCCGCAGCGTCTCCAGCAGGTACGGATGCTCCTCCAGCGGGTCGAGCTTGGCGGCCAGGCGCAGCAGGGCGTCACCGGGGCGCGCGAGCTGGTATTCCAGCAGTACGTCGTCGAGCCGGTACAACCCGGGTGGGCGGTCCAGCCGCTGTACGAGCTCCAGTACGCGCCCGGCCTCCGCGGCGGCTGCGGGAACGGCGGAGGGATCAACGGCCGGCGCAGCGGCGGCGAACACGCGCTGGCCCACCTCCTTGCCGAGCGAGGCCGGCAGGCCGAGCACGTCACAACCGCCCGGCAGCAGCGCGATCCCGGCGACGTGGTCCATCAGCACCGGCACACCGGCGCGGGCCTCCAGGCAGGACTGCACCAGCCTGGCGGGCGGATTCGACTCGAACGACAGGGCAACGACCTCGTGCTCTCCGGTCACCGTGACGCCTGCCGCCTCCGCCAGCTCCTCGTACGGCCTGCCGGCCAGCAGCGCGGTCAGCAACGCCCGCCGTGCCCGCTTGTCCTCGCTGTGGATGTCCTCCTGTGCGTTGCGGTGAGCGAGCACGACGGCGGGCATGGCCGCGTGCAGCCAAGCGAGCAGCCGGGTGCCCGCCCCGGCCAGCTCCTCGGGCTCCGCCGTCTCGGCCAGGGCCTGCCACCACACCTCGGCACCGATGAGATAGGCGGCGATCACGGCCTCCAGCGGCACCCGTTCCTCGGCCCGGCGCCCCGACCACTCGATGAGCCGGGTCAGGTCACCCGCGTCCATGGCGCCGCCGTCACGAAGCGCCCGCAGCAGCAGCGCGTGTACCGCCGTGATGGACCGCGTCACCTCACCGTCCAGGGTGCGCCGGGGGAGTTCCCCGTAGAACGGCACCTCCGCCGCGCAGCGATCGATCACGGTCGCGGTGAGATCGGCGCTGCGGACAGCCATCCGCGCATGTAGGCCAGGCATCGGCGCATCGTCACACCGCCTCGTGCTTCCGTCAATCACCGCTCCTCCCGAGGAGACGCCTTGCACACAGGTGAGGTCCCGGAAGAACGCGCTTGCTTCGCGGGGATCATCCGGTGAGATGCGGGATCCATGGCCTCTGGGTCCGGCCGAACGTGCCCTGAATTCACCTCTAAATCCAGTGATCGTAGGGCAGTTGGTGCATCAGTCGAAGCGCTTCCGGGGGTCGGGGTGTCCAGAGTCTTGCCAGCCCGGCTGAAGCAGTCCTATTCTCACGACCAGAAAGCGCTTTCCCTTTTTTCTGAACTCCGTTCCGGTGACCGTGAGGCCATGGCGCTGCCGTGACTTCGCGAGCGAGCCGCCATCGATCCGGCGCGGGGCTGTACCCGCGGTGCGGGCATGCCGCGGTCGAGGACGTGCGCCACGACGACGGCGCACCGTGTCACCCCGCACGGTTTCGAAGGCGGCGGCTTCCTGTGGTGTCGGTGGCGGTGATCCCGCGACCGGCGCCGACGTACGCGCAGCTCCAGGCCGCAATGGCGCGGCCCGTTCGATCGCACCGAAGAAGAGCACCCGCAACCGCGCAGATCAGGGCATGTCCGGCACGAAGTCGGCAGCCGGCGTACGCCGGACCTTTAACTGACATGGGCATGCCATTCCGCGCCCCGGCCCAGAAGACGAACAGGGAGAAACCATCATGAAGAGGCGAGTCGCACTGCGACTGTACGCGGCGCTCAGCACGGCCGCCCTTGCCGCCGCGACCGGTGTCGTCGTGTCGATGCCCTCGGCATCGGCCGCGACCGGTGGGGCCACCGGCTACGCGACCCAGAACGGCGGCACCACGGGCGGTGCCGGCGGGCAGACGGTCCGGGCCACCACCGGCACCGCGATCCACCAGGCCCTGTGCAGCCGGGCCAGCAGCAGTACCCCGATCATCATCGAGGTCGAGGGGACCATCAACCACGGCAACACCGCCAAGGTGTCCGGCGACAGCTGCAACACCGCGGCCGGTGTGATCGAGCTCAAGCAGATCAGCAATGTCACGATCGTCGGTGTCGGCAGCGGCGCCGTCTTCGACCAACTGGGCATCCACATACGCCAGTCCAGCAACATCATCATCCAGAACGTGACCGTGAAGAACGTCAAGAAGTCCGGCTCGCCCACGTCCAACGGCGGCGACGCCATCGGGATGGAGAGCGACGTCCGCAACGTCTGGGTCGATCACGCGAGCCTGGAGGCGTCGGGCGGGGAGTCGGAGGGATTCGACGGCCTCTTCGACATGAAGGACAACACGCAGTACGTGACGCTGTCCTACAGCACCCTGCGCAACTCCGGCCGTGGTGGCCTCATCGGGTCGAGTGAGACCGAACTGTCGAACGGCTTCGTCACGTTCCACCACAACCTGTACGAGAACCTGGACTCCCGTACCCCGCTGCTGCGCGGGGGCATCGCCCACATCTACAACAACTACTACGTGAAGCTCAACGAGTCCGGGATCAACTCCCGGGCCGGGGCCCGCGCCAAGGTGGACAACAACTACTTCAAGGACTCCAAGGACGTCCTGGGCACCTTCTACACCGACGCGGCCGGGTACTGGCAGGTCAGCGGCAACACCTTCGACAACGTGACGTGGTCCGCCCCCGGCAGCGAGAACAACCCGGCCGGGCCCGACCCCAAGTCCAACACCACCGTCAGCATCCCCTACGCCTACAGCCTCGACGCGGCATCCTGCGTGCCCGGCATCGTGGCCCAGACCGCAGGCGCCAACAAGGGGCTGAAGGTGTCGGACGGCAACTGCTCGACGCAGACGCCGACCCCGGACCCGACCGACCCGACTCCCGACCCGACCGACCCCACTCCGGACCCGACCGACCCGACCACCCCCGCCGGGACGAACCTCAGCATCGGGGCAGGCTCGGACGGGACAAGCAAGGCCGACGGGACGAGCTACGGCAACGTGCGGGACGGCAACCTGAGCACCTACTGGTCGCCCGCCGGAGCCACCGGCTCGATCTCGGTCAAGTGGGCCTCGGCGACCGCCGTTTCCTCGGTCAACATCCGGGAGGCGTCGGGTTCCGCCGGCAGCATCGGATCCTGGAAGGTGGTCAACGGCGACACCGGAGCCGTACTGACCTCCGGCAGCGGCGCGGGCGCCATCACGATCCCGAAGACCTCGTTGCGCAAGATCACCTTCGAGATCACCGGCTCGACCGGCACCCCGAAGATCGCCGAGTTCGAGACCTACGCCGGATAGCGGCAGCCCCGCACTCTCTGTCCGGACCCGGCAGCGACGGGTCCGGACAGGCGGCGGGCGACGCACGCGGATACGACTCCGGCATGACCGCAGCGGCGGTCATGCCGGTCCGCGTCAGGAGCTCGTGAGGACGACGAGGCGCTGGGTCGCCCGGGTCATCGCGACGTAGCGGTCGACCGCTCCTTCGACGCCCTCACCGAATTCCTGCGGGTCGACGAGGACGACCAGGTCGAACTCGAGCCCCTTCGACAGCTCCGGGGTCAGCGAGCGGACCCGGGGCGTGGCCAGGAACGCGGGATCGCCGATGACGCAGGCGATCCCCTCCGCATGTGCGGCGAGCCACGTAGCGAGGACGGTGTCGAGCTCGGCAGTGGATCCGTGGACGACGGGAATGCCGCTGCTGCGGACGGAGACAGGCACGTTGGCATCGGGGAGCGCCGCCCTGATGACCGGCTCCGCCTCCGTCATCACTTCCTCCGGCGTCCGGTAGTTGATGCTGAGGGAGGCCAGCTCGACCCGGTCGAGACCGACCCGCTCCAGCCGCTCCCGCCATGATTCCGTGAAGCCGTGCCGGGCCTGGGCGCGGTCCCCGACGATGGTGAAGCTCCGCGAGGGGCAGCGGAGCAGCAGCATCTGCCACTCCGCGTCGGTGAGTTCCTGGGCCTCGTCCACGACGATGTGCGCGAACGGTCCGGCGAGCAGGTCGGGTTCCCCGCCGGGCAGCGCGGATCCGTCGACCAGGGTGTCCTTCAGGTCCTGTCCGTGCAACATCGTGACCGCACCTTCGCCGTCGGCGTCGGCCTCCAGCAGGGAGTCGATGACGTGGGCCATGTGCGCGCGCTCGGCGGCGACGGAGGCGTTGTGCCGGCGCCGGCGCAGCGACGTCTCCGGGTCACCGAGCCGCTGGCGTGCGGCGTCCAGGAGGGGCAGGTCGGACACCGTCCAGGCCCGGGCGTCCGCGCGCTGGAGCAGTGCCACGTCGTCGCGGCTCAGCCAGGGGGCACAGGTCCGCAGGTAGGCGGGAACCGACCACAGGTCTCCGACGAGGTCGGCTGCCTCGATCAGCGGCCACGCCCGGTCGAAGACCGCGAGCAGTTCCCGGTTCTGCAGCAGGGACTTGCGGAGCAGTTCGTCCGGCGCGTCGCCGTCGTGTCTGTCCACCAGGATCGTGACCAGTTCCTCCAGGATCTGGTCCCGCGCCTCGTTGTGCGGGGTGCCGGGCGCGGCTTCGAACGCCACAGCCCAGTCGTCGGCGCTCAGCCGGATGTCCGACCACAGGGTCGTGACCGTCATTCCCGCGGCGGGGGGCTCCTCGTAGAACCTGACGGCCGGCTCGATCGCCTTCACCAGATCCGCGGACGACTTCAGGCGGGCCACGTCCGGATCCGCCTCGGCCACCGCCGCGGCTCCCTCGGTGACGAGGTCGCGCAGGGTGCAGGTCTGTACTCCCTCCTCCCCGAGGCTGGGCAGCACGTCGGCCACGTAACCCAGGTAGGGCTCGTGCGGACCGACGAACAAGACGCCGCCGCGGTGGTGACCGAGGCGGGGATCGGAGTAGAGGAGGTACGCGGAACGGTGCAGGGCGACGACCGTCTTTCCGGTACCCGGACCACCGTCGACGACGAGCGCGCCACGGGAGCCCGCGCGGATGATGGCGTCCTGATCGGCCTGGATGGTGCCGAGCACATCGCGCATCCGCGCCGACCGGTTGCCGCCCAGCGTGGCGATGAAGGCGGACTGGTCGTCGAGCGCCGCGTGCCCGACCGCCCCGTCCGGGGTGAACACCTCGTCCCAGTAGTCGCTGATACGGCCCCGGGTCCAGCGATACCTGCGGCGGCTGTCCAGCCCCATCGGGTTGGCATGGGTGGCTCCGAAGAACGGCTCGGCCGCGGGGGAGCGCCAGTCGAGCAGCAGCCGACGGCCCGTGCTGTCCGTAAGCCCGAGCCGTCCGACGTAGACGGGCTCGGAGCCGTCCGTGGCGACCATGTGTCCGAGACACAGGTCCAGGCCGAACCGGCGCAGCGTACGCAGCCGTGCGGTCAGCCGGTGGATCTCGATGTCCCGGTCCATCGCCTGGCGTCCCATGCCGCCGGGCGATCTGCGCTCGGCGTCGAGGCGCGCGGACAGTTCGGCGACCGACTGTGCGAGGCATGCGGCGACGGCCGCGAAGTGCTCCTCGTCGCCGGCGGTCAGCTCAGGGTCGGCCTTGGGGGAGAGGCGGTCGGGAAGGCCGAACACGCTGGTGGTCACTGGGTTCATGTCAGCAGTTCCGATCCGAGGTCGAGCCCGAGAATTCCGTCGGTGCGCACTTGTGCGCGTCGGTGTGCGGCGTCCTCCACCGCCAGGCGTGCCCCACCGGGCCGCCGTCACCGGGCAACCCGCAAACCGGCAAGAACATATGCACTCCGTGAATCTCCCATTTCCGCGACTTCTTGGCAGCGACGAGTGATTCTGCGTCATGACGGGGGCCTTGCCGCAAGCCCCCCACTGCGCTATAAGTTGAGAGTGGCGAGAGGTGGGTATTCCCTTTCGCTATCGGTGAGAGTGACTGTGAGACCGACATCGTCCTGCCGAACAGGCGGAAGCGATGAGAAGAGTCACCTCCCCCTCAAGTCCCGTCCAAGCACCACGCCTCTTATCCACCCGCCACCGGGACGGGATGATGGGGGCATGGTCACATCAAGCAGACGAGCTGAGGTATTCGCCGGGGCCGGTCCCGACCGCCGGTTCAGTGGTCCGGGCACCGCCGGCGAACGGTCCATGCTGATCGATTTCCTCGGGGACCAGCGAGCGACCCTGGAGATGAAGTGTGCCGGTCTGGAAGGGGAGCTGGCCCGGCGCTCCGTGGAGCCGTCCACGCTGTCGCTGCTCGGCCTGGTCCGGCACCTGGCGGAGGTGGAGCGCCGCTGGTTCCGCCGGGTACTGGCGGGGCACGATGCCCCGCCCCTCTTCTGCTCCGGGGACAACGCCGACGGTGACTTCGACACGGTGGATTGCGGCCCGGAAACGGTCGCGGCGTCCTGGGCGGCCTGGCGGGCCGAGGTGGCGTTCGCCGATCGGCTGGTCGGGGAGGCACCGCACCTCGACATCAACGGCCATGACGCCTGGCGCGGAACGGTGTCGCTGCGCTGGGTGCTGCTCCACATGATCGAGGAGTACGCCCGCCACAACGGGCACGCGGACCTGCTGCGCGAACGGATCGACGGATCCAGGGGGTTGTGACTCCGGGCCGTGCCGCCGCCGGAGCACGTCGGCCGGGCGCCTGCGGCCCACGTGGACGCGCCGACGCCCATAGGGGCGGGGCCTGCCGCCGGCGCGTCACGCGCCCCTTGCAGGGCGGCGTTGCGGGCGCAGGCAGGCCGGCTGCGACCCCGCTTACGCCAGCACCGGTTCCGGACCGACGGCGCCGGTCGGTGTACGTCGTCCGGAAGCGGTCGCGGCACTCTCCTGCCGCCCGACCGGTCGCTCCGCCTGCTGCGGCACCCACGGCGTCGTCGCCGCGGCGGTAGCCGTCGCTCGGCTCCGATAGACGTGGGGCGGTACGCCGACGAGTTCGGTGAAGCGCGTACGGAAGATGCCCGGCGACGGGCAGCCGACCGCGCGTCGGGTCGCGGCGACGCTCAGACCACCGTGGCGCAGCAGGGCAGCCCCGCGCTCGATGCGACGGGCCATCAGATACGCGTACGGGGACGTGCCGTAGGCCAGCCTGAACTGGCGGCTGAGCTGCCCGGCCGCCACGTTCGCGCCGCGGGCCAGCGCTTCGACGTTCAGCGGCCGCGCGTACTCCCGGTCGATCCGGTCGCGTACGCGACGCAGGCGTGCGAGGTCGCTCAGGTGCTGCGCCGCAATGCGTGCGCGCCCCCACCCGGGGTGACACATGTGAGCTCCGTTTCGTCGACGTCCTTGTGTGTTGCTGGGGTGCGGCGGCGGTTACGGGTCCCGAGCGGGCGGGACGGCCGCCGGTCCACCCGCCGGCGGTCGCGGTCCGGACCTCGCGGCCGGACCGATGACCGGACGGTTCAGCGCAGCTCCTGGATGCGGACCAGGTTTCCCGCCGGATCGCGGAAGGCGCAGTCGCGGATTCCGTAAGGCTGCTCGGTCGGCTCCTGGACGACCTCGGTGGTGCCCGCCTGCACCTTCTCGAACGTGGCGTCGAGGTCCGGGGTGGCCAGCAGGATCCATCCGTAGGTGCCCTTGGCCATCATCTCGGTGATGGTGCGGCGCTCGGCCTCGGTGATGCCGGGGTCGACGGCGGGCGGCGCCAGCAGGATGGACGTGCTGGGCTGTCCGACGGGGCCGACCGTGATCCAGCGCATCTTGCCCTGTCCGACGTCGCTGCGGACCTCGAAGCCGAGAACGTCGCGGTAAAAGGCCACCGACGCGTCCGGGTCGTCGTGCGGGAGGAAGCTCGTGTGAATGCTGATGTCCATGACGATCATGCTAGAGCCGCGCCTGGGACCCGCGCTTCTTGATTCCTGACCGATTCCCGCCCGATCCCCGCCTGATTCCCGGTCTTCTTCATGACAGCCCTTTGCTGCTTTCCGGCCCCGCCTACCTCCCACCGTCCCGTACGGACCTTTCGAGGAGCGTGAACGACTTGGGCGGACCGCCCGGCTGGGGCTTGCCCTCCTTGTGCCCGACAACCCGGTATCCGGCGTCGAGGTAGTACGCCTCCAGACGGGCGTTACCGGCGAGGCAGTCCAGACGTACCAACGGGCGGCCCGCCTCGGCCACGCGTCGTTCCGCCCTGCGCAGCAGTTGCAGGCCGGTCCCCGCCGGGGCACTGCTGTGGTCCACCATGAGCCGGTGCACGTAGCCGGCCGTCGGGGGCTGCGGCCCCCAGGCATCGTCGTCCTGCCACCACAGCTCCCAGGCCCCGACCACGCGGCCGGCAGCCTCCGCGAGCCACACCTCCCCGGTCTCCGAGATCCGGCGGAAGTGGTCCTCGCCCAGCTCGCCCGGCTGCCACTGGCCCGTGACGCCCCGGGCAAGCATCCAGCGTGCGGCGGCGTCGCGCAGCCGCACGGCAGCGGCAAGGTCGCCCTCACCGGCAGGACGGAAGAGCAGCGTGTTCATCTCGCGATCTTCGCACGGGCGTTCCCCGCACCCGTCGCCGCGATGTCGCACCGGGATGCCGACCGCGGACCCGACCAGTGGTGCGACGCCGTTCTTTCCTCGGGGAGTACCGGCGAGCGAACAGTGCGTCAGGGGCGACGCCCCCACGCGGAGATCATCGGAGCGGTGGCGAGGTCGAGACGGCCGGTGGCGATGGCGGCCAGATGGCGGTCGATCTCCTCCTCGGTGGCGAGCCCCTCCGACACGAGAAGGGGCCGGATCTGCCGCACCGTCGCCGCCTCGAGGACGGAGCACGCGGGCGAGGTGATCGGGAAGTACGCGTCGGCCTCCACGTCCTCCAGACCGGCTTCACGCAGCAGCCTGGGCAGGGTCCGGCCGTACGCGAGGTCCGCGCCGCGAGCGGCCATCAGCGCGCGGAAGCCGGAGCGCAGCCGGTTGGCGAGCCGCTGTTCGGGGCCGGACTCGTCCGGGCACAGCAGCGGCTGGAGCCCCGGGTCGGCATCCTCCAGGAGCAGCCGGCCTCCCGGCCGCAGCGCCTGGACCATGCGGCGCAGCGCCTCGGCCCGATCGGTGACGTGCACCAGGACCAGGCGGGCGTGGACGAGATCGAAACCGCCGGGAGGCGGCGGGTCGGCGGCCACATCGTGGCGCACCACCACGATCACGTCGTCGGTGACGCCCCGGGTCCACGACACGTCGATGTCCGTGGCGACCACCGATCCTGTCGGCCCGACCCGCTCGGCCAGCCCCAGGGGTACCGAGAGAGAGCCGGCGCCGACCTCCCAGCACCGCATGCCGGCGGTGATCCCGAGCCGGTCGACATGACGGAACGTCACCGGATCGAAGAGTGCGCTGAGAGCGCCGAAGCGGATGCCCGCCTCCGACTGCTGGTTGTCGAGAAGGTAACCGCGCTCCGTGTCGTGTTCAGCCATGTCGCGATCCTGTCAGACGCCGCAGATGGGGCGGGGTAAGAGGCCCGCGCCGGTGAGACCGACGGTTGCGGAGCACCGCGGACCGCAACGCGGTGTCGGCGACCGGGCGGGCCCGACGGGGCTGCCTGCGGTGACGCGTACCGGGTCTTCCGCGGCGCCGTGGCCTCGGGCGCTGCCGAGGGCGCGCGGCTGTCCGCGCCGCCTGCCACCTCTCCGCGTCCGTCGGCCATCACGGCCGCGTGAACCGTGCGGTGACCTCTGACAGGATCGGCAGCGGTCGGACCTCACGCAGGACAGGAGTCGCCATGGAGCAGAACGAGGCACCGGGTGTCGCGCGGGCGGCGGCCCACACGGTGGTGGGGGAGCGGCTTTCCCTGCTGAGCGACCGTGCATTGGCGGAGATGATCGCCGCCGCGCCTGAACTCGGCTCGGGAATCGGGGGCAGGCGGGCCGAGATCGAGATAGCGGGTACGCGTGTCTTCGTGAAGCGGGTGCCCCTGACCGATGTGGAGCTGGCGTCGCAGTACCACCGCTCGACGGCCAACCTGTTCGAGCTCCCGCTCTTCTACCAGTACGGGGTGGGATCGGCGGGATTCGGTGCCTGGCGGGAGCTGGCGGCACACCTGACCACCACCGACTGGGTCCTGAGCGGTGAGTACGGGGGCTTCCCGCTGACGTACCACTGGCGGGTCCTTCCGGACCGGGCACCGGACTCCTTCGTCGACGAGTTCGGAGGCATCGAGGGGGCGGTGGCCCACTGGGAGGGATCCTCCGCCGTACGCCGCCGGCTGGAAGCCATCGGCCGGTCCTCGTCCAGTCTGGTGCTGTTCCTGGAACACATCCCCTGGACGCTCGGCGCCTGGCTCCGGGAGGCACGAGACGGAAAGGGGACGGAGCTGGACATGGACGACTCCTACGTGTGGGCGGAGGACGCGCTCCTGCGCGGAACGGAGTTCATGGGCGCACGCGGGCTGGTGCACTTCGATACGCACTTCGCCAACGTGCTCACCGATGGCAGGCAGGTCTACTTCGCGGATTTCGGCCTCGCTCTCAGCCGGGGCTTCGACCTCGCGCCGCAGGAGACCGCCTTTCTCGCTGACCACCTCCTGTACGACCGCGCCTACGCCCCCTGCCACCTGCTGCGCCACCACCTGCCCGAAGTGGTGAGGGGTGGGGCGGAGCTCGGCCCCTTCCTCCGCGAGTGGACCGCCGGCCGCCGGCCCACCGGCGTGCCCCCGGGGATCGGCGCGATCATCGAACGCCATGCCGCGATGGCTGCGGTGCTGGACGAGTTCCACCGACAGCTGGTGAAGGAGAGCAAGCGGACTCCGTTCCCTGCCGCAGAGATCCGGCGCACCCTGGCCGATGGACAGTCCTCCGCGGGTTGCGGGCGGGCGTGAGGGCAACTCCGTTGCAGGCACCGGGCGTGAGCGTCGGACGTCTGTCAGTCCAGCCGGGTCAGATCCGGCCGCAGCCGTTGCCAGACCGGATGCCGCAGCCGGCCGGCCCTGGTCCATTCCGTTGCGGTGACCTCGGCGACCAGCCGCGGCTCCACCCAGTGCGCGCCGCTCACGTCGACCGGGTCCGCGAACGGGGATGTCGATCGTGCGATCACCGCGAAGTACGCCGTGAGTTCGCTCTGTTCACGCTCGGACATCCCCGATCCCACCGAGCCCGCGTACCGCAGCCCGGCAGGACCCGCCACGCCGACGAGTACCGCCCCCGGCACACCTGCGGCGGAGCCCCGTCGCTGGGTCCAGCCCCCGATGACCACGTCCAGGGACTCCACCCGCTTCGTCTTGCGCCAATGAGCCGATCGGGTGCCCGGCGTGTACGGCGAGGAGAGCCTCTTGGCCACCACGCCCTCCAGGCCTTCACGGACCACCGCGTCCCACACCTGTGCGCCGCGGCCGTGCACGGATGAGGGTGCCGACCAGTGAGGTCCGGCAGGCCCCAGCGCGGACAGTGCTTCGCGGCGCTCGCCGTACGAGGCGCCGAGCAGCTCATGACCGTCGATGTACATGACGTCGAAGATCATCAGATGGACCGGGCAGTCCCGTGCGAGGCGGCCGGCGCGCCGCGGGTTGACCACGCCCATCCGGCTCTGGAGCAGGCCGAAGTCGGACCGCCCGGATGGGTCGAGGACCACGATTTCACCGTCCAGGACCACACCGCGTCCGCGTAGTTCACGCCCCAGCGCCTGCAGTTCCGGGTAGGTCACCGTGATGTCGTTGCCAGCCCGCGAGGTCAGGCGGACCGAGCCGTCGCCCGTGGTGCTCAGGACGCAGCGGACACCGTCCCACTTGGTTTCGAACGCCCAGTCCGTGTCGGGCACGGGCAGCGGACCCGGCACGGCCAGCATCGGTGCGATCGACGGCGGCGACCAGAGGGCGCCGGAAGGATTCGGGACCATGGCCCGATGATCGGACGCCCGGCGGATCTGCGCAGAGGGAGGCCGCCGGATCGGGCACCGAGATCCCGGAACGGGCGGGCTCCGGCTCCCCGGACGGATCCGGTTCCCCGCCCGGCCCGGCGAGCCTGCACAATTCTGTGGTGATCACTGATGACCCGTACCTGTGGCTGGAAGACATCGAGGGCGAGGCCGCGCTCGCCTGGGTGGCCGAGCGGAACGCCGAGACGGAGGCCGCACTGGCGGACGGCGCCGGGTTCGCCGCGCTGAAGGACCGCCTGCTGGAGGTGCTGGACGCGCCGGACCGGATCCCCTACGCCTCACGCCACGGGGAGTTCCTCTACAACTTCTGGCGGGACGCGGAGCACGCGCGAGGTGTGTGGCGGCGTACGACACCGGAGGAGTACCGCACGGACGCTCCCCGGTGGGAGATCCTCCTCGACGTCGACGAGCTCGCCGCAGCGGAGGACACGAAGTGGATGTGGGCCGGTGCGCGGGTCCGCCGTCCCGACTGTGGACGGGCCCTGGTGAGTCTCTCGCGCGACGGCGGGGACGCCGTGGTGGTCCGCGAGTTCGACCTCGGCACCCGGACGTTCGTCGAGGACGGCTTCCAGGTGCCGGAGGCGAAGACGAGGATCGGCTGGATCGACGCCGACACCGTCTTCATCGGCACGGACTTCGGTCCCGGCTCCCTCACCGATTCCGGCTATCCGCGGACGGTTCGCAGATGGCGCCGCGGCACCCCGCTCGAAGCGTCCGAGCCGGTCTTCGAGGGCGGGACGCGGGACGTGGCGGCCGGGGGCTGGCACGACTCCACACCCGGATTCGAGCGGGACTTCGTCTCCCGGTCGATGGACTTCCACCACAGCGAGACGTATCTGCTCGCCCCTGACACCTCGCTCGTCAGGATCGACGTCCCGGACGACGCCAGCGCGTACGCCCATCGCGAGCATCTGATCGTCACTCTGAAGTCCGACTGGCTCGGACACCCGGCGGGCTCACTGCTGGCCTTCGGCTTCGACGCCTTCCTGGCGGGCGACCGGACCCCGGAGGTGCTGTTCACCCCCGACAGGCGGACGGCTCTGGCCGGGCACTCGTGGACCCGTCACCACCTGATCCTGGCGACGATGCACGATGTCAGCACCCGTATCGAGGTCCTCACCCCCAGCCCCGGCGCCGGATGGACGCGCGAGCCGCTCGCGGACGTTCCCCAGCTCTCCGCCGTCACCGTGGTGGACACGGACCCGGACGTCTCCGACGAATTCTTCCTCGACGTCTCCGGCTTCCTGCAGCCGTCCACGCTCTACCACGGGACGATCGGGGGCCGTACGGAGATCCTCAAGCAGGCTCCGGCCCGCTTCGACACGACGGGCCTGGCCGTGGAGCAGTTCTTCGCGATCTCCGGGGACGGCACCCGCGTGCCGTACTTCGTGATCGGCCCGGACCGCACGCGTACAGGCCCCGGCCCCGCCCTGCTCTACGGATACGGCGGCTTCGAGGTCTCGCTCACCCCCTACTACGGCGCGGTGACGGGCCGCGCGTGGCTGGAGCGGGGCGGAACCTACGTGATCGCGAACATCAGGGGCGGCGGTGAGTACGGACCGGGCTGGCACCGGGCCGCGCTCGGCGCCGACCGGGCACGGGCCTTCGAGGACTTCGCGGCCGTCGCCGCCGACCTCGTCACCCGGGGCATCACCACTCCGGCGATGCTGGGCGCCACGGGGGGCAGTAACGGCGGACTGCTCATGGGCGCGATGGTCACCGGTTACCCGGAACTGTTCGGCGCGATCGTCGCGCAGGTGCCGCTGCTGGACATGCTCCGCTTCCACGAGCTCCTCGCAGGTGCCTCCTGGATCGCCGAGTACGGCGACCCGGACGACCGGGACGACCGTGAGCACCTGCGTGGGATGTCGCCGTACCACCGGCTGGCCGCGGGCCGGGCCTACCCGCCGTTGCTGCTGACGACCTCCACCCGTGACGACCGCGTCCACCCGGGCCACGCCCGCAAAGCGGCCGCACGGCTGCGCGAACTCGGTCACCGCGTCCTGCTCCACGAGAACACCGGCGGCGGGCACGCGGGCGCGGGCGACAACGAACAGTCCGCCCACAACAACGCCTTGATGCACACCTTCCTGTGGCGGCACCTCTCCCCGCCGGCCCTGGACTGACCGGCAGATCACCGGGGCCGGGCACGGCCGCGCCCCTCACGGCGTGCAGGCCTCGGCGATCGACAGGCTGTTCTCGTAGAGGTGGTGCCGGGTCACGCGGCCGCCCTCCACGGTGAGGTGGAGCGCGAACGGGCCGCTGAAGGGCTTGCCC
Source organism: Streptomyces sp. NPDC048211 (assembly GCF_043202315.1). Taxonomy (NCBI): domain Bacteria; kingdom Bacillati; phylum Actinomycetota; class Actinomycetes; order Kitasatosporales; family Streptomycetaceae; genus Streptomyces; species Streptomyces sp. NPDC048211. The sequence continues at coordinate 301,833 of NZ_JBIDAD010000003.1, read as the reverse complement.
GTCGCCCGTACGGTTCCCGACAGGTGCCCCATCAGGACCGCTTCGGTTCCGTCGACGAGAAAGGTCTCGACGGAGGCACGCGCGTCCTCGGCCACGGTGTACGCCGCCAGCTCCGCTGCCTGGGCCGCGCATTCGGCGGCGGTGGACCGCGGCCGGATCCACGGGACAGCGGGGTTCTCGGCCAGCAGCCAGTCGACCTCATCGGCGAAGAGCGCGGTGAGCCGCGCGGTGTCGCCTGCCAGCCGTGCGGCGAGGAAGGCCTGTACGACAGCCAGGGTGGTCTCGTCGGCGGGGACCGCGGCCGGTGCCGAACTCGGCTCGGCAGTTGCGGGCTTGACGGCCATAACGGGCTCCTTGCGGCTGGGGCGGATATCCGGCGGGGGTTCCCGCCGCTGTGCCCGATCCTGCCGGGAGAGGGAAGAAGCCGTCGATTACCCCGGAGGTAATCCGCGGCTGCCGGCTACCCCGGAGGTGGTCGGCAGCCGGACCCCGGGCTCGTCCACGGCACAGCGGTGCTTCACGTCACCTCCGCACCCAACAGCTCCCGAAAGGCGTCGGCCCCTACGACGGTCACCTTCACCGCCCGGCCGGACCCGATCCGCCGTACCCACTGCCGCTCCAACGCCGTGGCGCACAGTGCCGCACCCACCGCGCCGGCCAGATGCGACCGGCGCTCGGTCCAGTCCAGACAACTCCGCACCAGGGGCCGGCGAGAGCCCGCGGGGTGCCGGTAGCCGAGGGCGTCGGCCAGCCAGTCCAGGCCCGCCGGAGTGACGGCCGGCCCGGATCCGTCGGAGACAAGCCCCCGGGACACCATGGCCCCGGCCAGGGGCACCCCCAGTTCACCGGCCAGGTGGTCGTAGCAGGTCCTGGCCCGCGCCTCGGCGCCCGCCCGTACCGACTGGCGCAGATTCCGCGGCCGGGGGGCGCCCGGGGCGTACGAGGCGACGGCCTCGATCAGGGCGGCCGCCTCGGGGCCGGCCAGCCGTACATAACGGTGCCGGCCCTGCCGCTCCTCGGCCAGGATGCCGCCCTCGACGAGACGGGAGAGCTGCTCGCTGGCGGTGGACGCGCTGACTCCGGCACTCCGGGCCAGTTCGCCCGCGGTCCAGGCCCGGCCGTCGAGCAGAGCCTGACAGAAGGTGGCCCGGGTGTGGTCGGCAAGCAGAGAAGCGGTCTCGGAGAGTGAGGACATACAGCCCATGATGCCGCTGGAACGGTTCGGGCAGTGCCGAACCGTTCCAGCCCTAGCGTGAGAGCCATGACGCACACGACGCACGAGTTCGATCGTTTCGAGGACGTACGGTCCGCGCTCACCGACCCGGCCCTCGTCCCCGGACTGCCGGCCGCGGAAGACGGCCCGGCCGGGGCGGGTGTCGCCTGGCTGCGTGCCACCGTGGCCCGGTTCAGCCACGGTGAGGCACACCGCCGGCGCCGGGCCCTGGTCGAGGCCGAGCTGGCCCGTCTGACACCCGAAGCGCTGCGCCGGGCGGCCGCCGTGGCGCCCGGGGAAGAGACCCGGGTCGCCGTCGTGCGTACTCTTGCGGACGCCCTGGGACTGCCGCGGCCCACAGCCGTGGCCGAGGCGGTGACCGTGGTGGCCGGGGTCTACTTCGGTGGTGACGACGCAGCCGCCGACGAAGCGGTGGCCGCGCTCGTGCGGTGGCTCGCGCCACCCCCGTCGAACGAGGCCGCACGGGAGTCCGCGGCCAACCTCATCGGTCTCCTGGTCCAGGCGTGCGGGGCCACGGCAGCGCTCGTCGACACCGCTTTTGACCACAGCAGCGTTCCGCTCTCCAGGATCCTGCGGGACATGCCGCCGGTGAGCGCCATGCGCCGCGTCGCCGTCGCAGCCACCGGAGTGGGCGGCCGCCACATCGCCGAAGGTGACGTGGTGCTTCTCGACCTGGCGGCCGCCAACCGCGCACACCCGTCGCTCCTCACCTTCGGCGCTCCGCCCCGCGTCTGTCCCGGCCGGGCCCACGCCCTCGCGCTGGCCGACGGCCTGCTGCGGCGCCCCCTCACCCCGTTCGCCCGCCTGCACCGCCGGACCGCTCCACTGCTGCTGCCCAACGCCTGGGACTACGCCTCAGCCGCGGCGCTGGCAGCCGAGGGCTTCCCCGCCGTGGGCACCACGAGCCTGGGCGTGGCCGCCGCCGCAGGCCTGCCGGACGGGGTGGCCGCGACGTTCGAGGAGACCCTGGCGCTGACTCGCCGCCTCGGAGAGGGCCGCTTCCTGTTCACCGTCGACGCCGAAGGCGGGTTCAGCGACGACGCGGAGGAAGTGGCCGAGAGGGCACGGGCTCTGTACGACGCGGGCGCGGCCGGCATCAACCTCGAGGACGGGCGCGCCGACGGCACACTCGCGCCGATGGAGGTGCACGCGGCGAAGATCGCCGCGGTCAAGAGCGCGGTGCCTGAACTGTTCGTCAACGCACGGACCGACACCCACTGGGCGGCCCGCCAGGAGGACGAGACCGCCACGCGCCTCGCCCTGTACGAACAGTCAGGCGCCGATGGGGTGTTCGTCCCCGGGCTGTCCGATCCGGACAGCATCGCCGAACTGATCTCGGCGCTGGTCGTGCCACTGAACATCCTGTACACACCGGCCGGCCCCACTCTCCCCGAACTGGCCGCGCTGGGCGTGCGCCGGGTCAGCCTCGGCTCACTGCTCTACCGCACGGCGCTCGCGACGGCCGTGACCACGGCGACCGCCATCCGGGACGGACGCCCCTCCGACGCGTGTGCCTTGTCCTATGCCGAGGTTCAGGCACTGGCAGGCACGGGGCGGGAGCCCGTCTGACGTCTCCGGCCCCGGCGGTCGGTGACCGCAACCGGTCGCGGCAGTGTCCGCTCCAAGCCGGCACAGGCGGAGGCCGCTCCGGAACAGCGGGTGCCGTCATGCGGTCCACCACTGCGGAAGGTACGGTGCCCGGACCGGCACGGAGGAGGAACGCGACATGGCGAGCACGGTGACTGAGGGTCTGCCACACATCCGCGAGGGCCTTGCCGACTTCTACCGGGACCTGCACCGCCATCCGGAGTTGTCGCTCCAGGAGACCCGGACCGCCGCCCTGCTCGCTCAGCGCCTGCGGGCCGGAGGATTCGACGAGGTCACCGAGCAGGTCGGCGTCACCGGCGTGGTGGGTGTCCTGCGGAACGGGGACGGCCCGGTCGTGATGCTGCACGCGGACTTCGACGCGCTGCCCGTCGAGGAGAAGACCGGGCTGCCGTACGCCAGCACGGCGCGAGCCGTGGACGGCGAGGGACATGAAGTACCTGTGATGCACGCCTGCGGGCACGACATGCACGCTGTGTGCCTGACAGGCGCCGCCGCCCTGCTCGCTCAGGCCCGCGAACAGTGGAGCGGAACCCTGCTCGTGGTCTTCCAGCCGGCCGAGGAACTGGCGGTCGGCGCCCGCGGAATGGTGGCCGACGGGCTGTTCGAACGCTTTCCCAAGCCGGACATCGTCCTGGGCCAGCACGTCGGACCTCTGCCGGCCGGATTCATCGGCTACGGCAACGGGCCGGTGATGGCGGCCGCCGACTCGCTGAACATCACGCTTCACGGCCGGGGCGGCCACGGGTCCAGGCCGGAGGCCGCGATCGATCCGGTGTTGATGGCGGCGAACGTCGTCACCCGGCTCCAGGGCATCGTCGCCCGAGAGGTCCCGCCGGCTGAGACCGCCGTGGTGACGGTGGGGCGTATGAAGGCCGGCACCAAGGACAACATCATCCCGGAGACCGCGGAACTGGGTGTCAACATCCGCACTTTCACCCCGGCCGTACGCGAACTGGGCCGCAGTGCGGTGGAGCGCATCGTGGTGGGGGAGTCGCAGGCGAGCGGTGCCCAGAAACCGCCGGACTTCACCTGGTTCGCCTCTGCCCCCGCTCTCGTGAGTGAACCGGAGGCCACGGAAGCGACCGTGGCGGCCTTCTCCGCGCACTTCGGCGAGCAGCGGATCCTGCCGATGCCGCAGGTGAACGCGAGCGAGGACGTGGGCGTGTTCGGCGAGGCACTCGGCGTGCCGACGGTGTTCTGGTTCTGGGGCGGCCTGGAGACGGAGTCGACGGTCGCCGCGTTCGCCGAGGGACGTATGGACGAGTTGCCGGGCAACCATTCCGCGCTCTTCGCACCGGTCATCGAACCGACGCTGAGTACCGGCGTGGAAGCCCTGGTCGTGGCGGCGTTGACCTGGCTCGGCAAGGTGTGACGACGATCGGCCGGGGGACCCGCACCGACGCGCCCGGCCCCGGGCGGGGGCCCGGACCCGCGCCCGGGGCGCGGCGGGCGGCGGTCGGACAAGGCCGGCAAGCATGACGTGACCCCCGCATCGGCGGGCGTGTCGCGCTCGGCCGGATGGAGCAGAGCCGCGCGCGGGTTGCGGACCGACGGGTGAAGCTGGACGTTCCACCGCGCTCACGCCCAGGAGTCCTCCCGTGCCGCTTCCCGGCTTCCCGCAGCTCCGCCTGCCCCTTGTCACCCTGCTGGCCGCTGCCTGCCTGGCCGGGCCGGTGCATGCCCCGGCCTACGCCGCAGATGTCCCCGCCGACCACGACCGCGCACTGCGACGGCAGTTGCAGGAGCTGACCACCGCACCCGGTGGGCCGCCCGGAGCGATTGCCGTCCTCAGGCGCGGGTCCCGTACCGAAGTCGTCCGGGCCGGCGTGGCCGAGACCGGCACAGGCCGCGCGATCGAGGCCACCGACCACATGCGCATCGCCAGTACGGCCAAGGCCTACAGCGGAGCGGTCTCCCTCCAACTCGTCGACCGCGGGAAGCTGCGGCTGAACGACACCATCGGCCGGGTGCTCCCCCGGCTGCCGCGTGCCTGGCACCGGGTCACGCTGCGCCAGCTCCTGAACCACACCAGCGGACTGCCGGACTACACCGCCGACCCCGCGTTCCTGGACCTGCTGACCGCGAACCCACGCCGTCACTTCGACTCCCGCCGGCTGCTGGACTTCGTCGCCGCCGAGCCGCTGCTGTTCCGCCCGGGGGCCCGGTACGCCTACTCCAACTCCGACAACATCGCCGTGGCGCTGATGGCGGAGGCGGTGACGGGCCGCCGCTACGAGGATCTGCTCGCCCAGCTCGTGTACCGCCCGCTGGGCCTGCGCAGCACCAGCCTGCCGCAGGGCTACCGGATGCCCGAGCCGTACATGCACGGCTACGACGTCACCCCGCCGACCCCGCCGGAGGACGTCAGCGAGGCACTGAGCGCGTCGGGCGTGTGGGCGTCGGGCGGGATCATCTCGACGCCGAAGGACATGACGGCCTTCATCCGCGGCTACGCCGGCGGGACGCTGATCTCCGACCGGACACGTCGTCAGCAGTTGCGCTGGGTGGACGGTGCGTCCGAACCCGCGGGCCCCGGCAGGAACAAGGCCGGTCTGGCGATCTTCCGGTACACCACCCGCTGTGGCGTGGTGTACGGCCACACGGGCAACTTCCCCGGCTACACACAGCTGGTCGCAGCCACACCGGACGGCAAGCGGTCACTGACCTTCTCCCTGACCACCCAGGTCAACAAGACGAACAAACCCGAACTCCTGGAGCGGGTACGGGCCGTGGAGGAGAACTTCGTCTGCGCGCTGCTGCGCGAGCCGTAACCCGGACACGGGCGGGACCGAGTTCCTCGCCGTCCATCTCAGGGCGTATGGGGTACAACCATCCTTGCCACCCGTGGGTCACATCAAGTGGGAGTATTCCGCTCTCGAAGACACAAGGGGGATAAATGGGAAGCATGCGTAGTATCGCGGTCGCGGGGGCGTTGAGCACGCTGGTGGTGGGCGCCACGGTCGTGTGCGGCACAGCCGCCTCCGCCGCACCCAACGTCACGCCGCAGGGCGTCTGCGGCAAGGCGTACAAGACCGTCAACTCGGTGCCGGTCGGCTCGCTCGGCACCGTGTACCTGACGTACAACTCCACCAACGGCAAGAACTGCGTGGCGACCATTCGTGCCAACCCGGGCACGGCCAAGGAGGTCTCCACGTACATCTACGTGCCCGACACCGACGAGTGGGCCGGTGACTCCGGGAACTACACGTCGTACGCGGGTCCGGCCTACGTCTACGGCAAGGGCCACTGCGTGAGCTGGGGTGGCAGCATCGCCAACGTGTACGTGTCGGTGGACAACTCCAACTGCGCGGCGCGCGTCGAACACCGGGTCACCGAGATTCGCTGACCCGGACGTCCCCGGGGCGGTCCGCCGGCCCTGTGGGCGATGGGGTGAAGCCGGTCCGCCAAGAGGCCGACGGGCCGCCGCAGCCGCCACCGCGCACCTCCGGATCGACGGGGTGCGGGGTGGCGGCCGCGACGACACCCAAGGCCGGCAGTCCTTCTGAGGGGTCGTTCGCTACAACTCGTCGCCGAAGGCCTCGGCCAGCGCCCGCCATTCGGCCCGCGGCAGGCCCGCGCTGCCCTCCTCGGCCGTGATCACCTGAAGTGCGACGTGGTCGGCGCCTGCGTCGAGGTACTGCCGGGTCCGGTCCTTCACCTTCTCGGCGTCGCCCAGGGCGAAGAGGGAGTCGAGGAGACGCGTGCTTCCGCCGCCCTCGAAGTCGCTCTCCGTGAATCCCAGGCGCAGCAGGTTGTCGGTGTAGTTGGGCAGGCCGAGGTACCTCGCCAGCATGCCTCGCGCGGTGGAGCGGGCCCGGTCGAGATCGGTGTCGAGTACGACGGACAGTTCCGGGGCGAGCAGCGCGTCGGGGCCGAGTGCCTCGCGGGCTTCCGCGGTGTGCTCGGCGGTGACGAGATAGGGGTGGGCGCCGAGCGTGCGGTCGGCCGCGAGCCTCAGCATCTTGGGGCCGAGTGCCGCCAGAACCCGATGGCCCGCGCCCACGGGCGGGGTGGCGGAATCCAGTGCGTCGAGGTAGGCGACCATCGCGCTGTACGGCTTCGCGTACTGCGGCACCATCGGGCCGTGGCTGACCCCCAGGCCGAGGACGAACCGGTCGCGGGCGGACGCGTCGAGCGTCGCGATCCGGGCTGCCACCTCCGCCGCGGTGTGGTCCCAGATGCTGAGGATGCCCGTGGCTACCGTGATCGTACGGGTGGCGGCGACGACGGCGGCCGCGTCGTCGGCCGAGGGGCTGCCCCCGATCCAGAGCGTGCCGTATCCCAGCTCGTCGAGCTCGGCGACCGCCTCCGCGATCGCCGCTTTCCCCGCGTCGTCCGCCCGGGACCGGTGCAGGGCACCGCTCCAGATGCCGATCTGTCCGTACGCCTCACGTGTCTTGGAAGTCATACGGTGATCAACAGCGACGCATGCCCGCTATTCCCCGCACGTCACGCTGTACGCGGTGCGGGTCGACGGGGCCTGTGAAGGTGCGATCAGGCGTCGGGGCGGAGAGCTCATGCCCGGGCCTTGCGGGCGATCAGCTGAATCTCGCGGAACTGGCGCTGATCGGTGGGCTGGGGCTCGCGGACCATCCGGCCCACCTCGGCCAGTCCGCACGTGCGCAGCATCGCGGCGAGGTGGTCGGGCCACCAGCGGTAGGCGGGCGCGACGGTGTGATCGAAGACCTGCGACGGGTGAGACGCATCGTCACTCGCCGAGAAGCCGATCAGGAGATGGCCGCCCGGTGCCAGCACCCGATGGAACTCCGCCAGGATGAGGGGGAGTTCCATCGGCGGAGTATGGATGACGGACCAGCGTGAGAGCACGCCGCCCAACGCGCCGTCAGCGATGTCCAGCGCGGACATCGAACCCACGTCGAACCGCAGGCCGGGATGGGCCTGGCGAGCCAGCTCGATCATCGCGGGGGAGGCGTCGACACCGAAAGCCGTCAGATTCAACGTGTCCAGATGGGCGGTGATATGACCAGGTCCGCACCCGAGGTCCGCGACGTGGCCGCCCCCGCTCGCACGGACGAGGCCGGCGAAGGCGTCCAGGATCGCACGGTCCAGGGGCCGGTCGTGCAGCGTGTCGCGGAACAGCTGTGCGTAGGTGAGGGCAACTGCGTCGTAAGCCTCGCGCGTGGCGCTGAGGGCATCGTGTTCGACCATGCCCGCGAGCGTAGTTCCTGACCCCCGGAGGCGGAGCGGAGTGAAGTGCGGTGTTCTGGGCGCTCTTTCGGCCCGGCCCGTGGTGGAGCCCGGGAGGCCGCCGGTCCGGGGCACAGGGGCTGATGACACGGCGGAGTCCAGTCGCTTCGCGTGACACGGCATGCCTCGAACGAGTCGACGCACGGTCGGGGGCCGTGCGGAGTTCCGAGGCTGAGGCCGGAGCCGAAGGTGACGTCCGAGCGGAGTCTATTTCCCGCAATTCCTGGGGAGAAACACTGTATTTCGAGTGCATGATCGAGGGTGGCCAGGGCACTCGATGCTCTGGAGGTTGATAACTATGGTTCCCCTGCTTCTCGTTCTTCTGCTCGCTCTCGTGCTGTTCGGTGCGGGATTCGCTCTGAAGGCCTTGTGGATCGTGGCAGTGATCGTGCTGGCTGTATGGCTGCTCGGCTTCGTCATGCGTTCCGCCGGAGTGGGCGGCCGCCGTGGTCGCTGGTACCGCTGGTAGGCGGCAGTGACCGTTCAGTCGTGAGAAGTGCGGGGTGCCCCCGACATTCGGTCGGGGGCACCCCGCATTTCGGCGTCCGGGGGCACTCTTGTGTCCGACCCGGCCTGCGGGGGGATGCGGTACGGGATATCCGGGATCGACGCCGGGAGGCCCGTACGGGAATTCCGTGGAGAAACGGATGCGCTGTTGCCCGGTCCGGTCCGTATTCCCTCGGGGCGGGCGAATGCGAAGTCTCCGGTCAGCTCACCGGGTGTCCCGGTGTGATGTCGAGGCCATCGGTCAGGGACAGCAGGCGGAAGCCGTCGTCCGCGGGGTGTTCCGCCGCCTCGGGGGCGAGCAGGAACCCGACGTGGTCGCCGCCCTCGACGCGGTTCTCGACGAGGCCGACGAACCAGGCGGGTGCCTCGTCCAGGACCGGAGCGCCGCCCGGGCCCGGGTGCCATGCCGTCCGGGCGAACTTGTCGGTCCTGTCACCGGTCATGCCGCCGAAGAGGCGGGCCAGATGACCCTGGTCATGGCGGAGCAGATGCACCGCGAGCCGCTCGGCGCGGGCGGCGACGCGGTAGGTCCGGTTGGCCTTCGAGAGCCACACGACGAACCGGGCGGGCCGGATCGAGCACTGCGACGCGAAGCCGACCAGGCAGCCGGCCCGTTCGTCGTCGGCCGCCGCGGTGACGACGTACAGCGGCGCATCGAGAGCATCGGTGAACGGATCGAAGGCGGTCACGGTTCTGGGCTCCTTGTCCACGGGCTCGGATCGGTGTGGCGTTCAAGGCTGCGACGGACGTACGGCTCAAGCCGCCCGTTCTACGCGGCACGGCCCGTGGGTTCGCCGGTCGGGACCGGTTCCCGGCCCTATCTCGCCCGAACGGCGGACGGGTGCGGTGGGAAGCGGCCGGAGCAGGGGGAGCCGTCCCGGACGGTCGCCGTCCTTCCCCGGTCCCGGCGTGCCCGCGGCGCCGCCCTTGGGGGCCCGGCCTCCCGGCGTCCCCTCCCTGCCCGCCCCACGGTCGGACGACTCCCTGCCCGCCCCACGGTCGGACGACGGCCGGGTGGCGAGGAGCAGGCCGCCCGATTCGGGACAGGTGGGCTGCACGGGCGCCGCGCCTTGAGTGGAGGAGTCGGGCAGAATGACGAAATATTCCTTTCACCCAGGTTTGGCACTGTCCGATCCGGGCTAATCGAGCTAGCGCGACGCCGTTCCGCTCGTGTGGCGTGACGGGTTACGTACGTACAGCGACAAGATGGAGGGCAGCCTGATGACCGACGCCTCGCATGAGCCGACCACCACCGATTCCGGGGCGCCGGTGGAGAGCGACGAACACTCGCTCACCGTCGGGCCGGGCGGCCCGATCCTTCTGCAGGACGCCTACCTGATTGAGCAGATGGCGCAGTTCAACCGCGAACGGATCCCTGAACGCCAGCCCCACGCCAAGGGCAGCGGAGCCTTCGGGCACTTCGAGGTCACCAATGACGTCAGTGCGTTCACCAAGGCGGCGGTGTTCCAGCCGGGGGCCAGGACCGAGCTGGTGACCCGGTTCTCCACGGTCGCGGGCGAGCGTGGCAGCCCGGACACCTGGCGTGACCCCCGGGGCTTCGCGGTGAAGTTCTACACCAGCGAGGGCAACTACGACATGGTGGGTAACAACACCCCCGTGTTCTTCATCAAGGATCCGATGAAGTTCCAGCACTTCATCCGGTCCCAGAAGCGCCGCGCGGACAACAATCTGCGCGACCACGACATGCAGTGGGACTTCTGGACCCTCTCGCCCGAGACGGCCCACCAGGTCACGTGGCTGATGGGCGATCGCGGGATCCCCCGGAGCTGGCGCCACATGAACGGCTACACCTCCCACACCTACATGTGGATCAACGCGCAGGGCGAGCGCTTCTGGGTCAAGTACCACTTCAAGACGGACCAGGGCATCGAGTTCTTCACGCAGGACGAGGGCGACCAGATGGCCTCGGCGGACACAGATTACCACACGCGCGATCTCTTCGAGCACATCCGCGACGGCGCATTCCCGAGCTGGACCCTGCACGTACAGGTCATGCCGTACGCGGATGCCGCGGAGTACCGGTTCAACCCGTTCGACCTGACGAAGGTGTGGCCGCACAGCGACTATCCGCTGATCGAGGTCGGCCGGATGACCCTGGACCGCAACCCCACCGACAACCACGCCGAGATCGAGCAGGCGGCCTTCCAGCCGAACAACCTGGTCCCCGGCATCGGCCCCAGCCCGGACCGCATGCTGCTGGCCCGGCTGTTCGCGTACGCGGACGCCCACCGCTACCGGATCGGCGCCAACTACCAGCAGCTGCCCGTCAACGCGCCCGTCGTCCCCGTGAACACGTACTCCAAGGACGGGGCGATGGCGTACCGCAAGACGACCGATCCCGTCTACGCGCCGAACTCCAAGGGCGGGCCCGCGGCCGACACGGCCCGCTACGGCAGCCCGCCCAGTTGGTACGCCGACGGAGACATCACCCGGTCCGCCTACGTCTCCCACTCCGAGGACGACGACTGGGGCCAGGCCGGCACCTTGGTGCGTGAGGTCCTCGACGACGCGGCCCGCGAGCGTCTGGTGGACAACGTCGTCGGCCACCTCCTCAACGGGGTGACAGAACCCGTTCTGCGACGCGCCTTCGAGTACTGGTCCAACGTCGACAAGTCGATCGGCGAGCGGATCGAGCAAGGGGTACGCGCCAAGGCGGACGAGAAGGACCCCAAGGCGGCGGAGCAGGGCAACCCCGCACGACGGAACATGCAGGCCAAGGCCTGACAGCGGATGCGCGGAACCCCGGCGCGGTCGTCAACCGCGCCGGGGTTCCGCGTACGGAGACGGATGACCGGGTACACCGCCAGCTGATCCTGACCGGGTACGGGCCGTCCGGGACGGGCTCCGCAGGACGCTCGGCGCCCTGCGGAGCCCGTACGAGCACTCCGGTTGGAGAAGCGCTCCGGCTCATCGATAGCCTGCGTCACCATGATGCGCTCGTGGATTCAGCCGATGCTGCTCCTGCTGTGCGGCTCACTCGTCGCGGCCGGGTTGTTCGTGACGGGAAGCCCGGGAGAGGGCGCAGGGATCCTTGTGCTGTTCGCTCTGCTCGCAGGCGTGAACTCACCCCTGATCTTCCCGAGGTCGGTCGGTGCGCTGGAGGCGCAACGCCGCAGCGCGGCCGACGGGAGGCCGGTCGTCTTCTGGCGGTCGGGGTGCGCGTACTGCCTGCGGTTGCGGATCCGGCTGGGCCGCAGCGCCCGCCACATGCACTGGGTCGACATCTGGCGTGATCCGGCCGCGGCGGCGGCGGTGCGAGAAGCGTGCGACGGCAATGAGACCGTGCCGACCGTCTTCGTGGCTGGGCGGCCGCACGTCAATCCTGATGTCGCCTGGGTGCGCGAACAGATCTCCTCCCGGGAATGACCGGGTGCCGTGCGACGCCGGCGCCCACCCCCGCACCCGTCGACGACGCACTAGCGGCGGGGTGATGCGCCTCGAACCAGGTGTCGTGCCAGGTCGGTGCTCTCCGGAAGGCAGTCGAGCGCGAGGGGCTGCGTGGCGACGGCCCCCTCGTGCAGTACGAGGAGTCGGGTCGCCAGCGCCGCCGGGCGCGAGCAGCCCGCTGCGGCGGCGAGGTCTCCGAACAGGTTCAGCAGCCAGAGCTTCTGGTTCGCGGCGATGCGGTGCGCAGGATGCGAGGGGTCCGGGAGCTCGGCCAGCGCGTTGATGAAGGCGCACCCGCGGGTGTTGGTCTCGCACCAGGTCCGCAGCGCCTCGAAGGGGGCGGTGACGGCCTCGGCGGGAGTGCCGGCGGCGTCGACGGCGTCGAGGACGAGCGACCTCCAGCGCCGGTCGCGTTCCGTGAGGTAGATCGCCACCAGATGGTCCTTCGAACCGAACCGGTTGTACAGGGTTCGCTTGGTCACGCCTGAGTGCTCAGCGATCAGATCCACGCCGACCGCCGTGATTCCGCGGTTGTAGAACAACTCGTCGGCGGCCGCCACGATGCGCCGGCCGGCCGGTGTCATAGGCCGCGCTTCCTGCATGGCAGAGCCCTTCACTGATCGGTGTACGGTAGGAGATGTTCACAGATCAGTATACCTGCGAGGAGGTCAAGCGATGGGTGTGCCGGAGTCCATGCGAGCGGTGCGCATCACCAGGCACGGCGGCCCGGAGGTCCTTGAGCCGGCCAGGGTCGCCGTCCCCGCCCTGCGGGCAGGGGAGGTGCTGGTCCGGGTCGCCGCCGTAGCGCTGAACAACACCGACCTGTGGACCCGTGAGGGCGCCTACGGGCGCCCGGACGACCCGAAGGCGCTGTCGGGCTGGCGGGGCCCGATCGACTTCCCGCGTATCCAGGGCGCCGACGTGGCGGGCCGGGTCGTGGCCGTCGGGACCGGAGTGGAGGGGAGCCTCGTCGGGCGCCGCGTGGTCGTCGACCCCGCGATCTACGACACCGCAGGACCGGACGCCAACCCGGTGGGCCTGATGGGCAGCGAACGCGACGGCGGATACGCCGAGTACGTGACAGCGCCGGTGAAGCGTGTGCACGACGTGACGGAATCTCCGCTCACGGACGACCAGCTCGCGACGTTGCCGACCGCCTACGGCACTGCGCTGGGCATGATCGAGCGGGGCCGGCTGCGGAAGGGGGAGACCGCCCTGGTCTCGGGAGCGTCCGGCGGCGTCGGCATCGCGCTGGTGCAGATCGCCCGAGCGCGTGGCGCGAGGGTGATCGCCATCAGCAGTGGACCCAAGATCGGAGCGGTGCGCGAAGCCGGTGCGCACGAGGTCGTCGACCGTGCGGGAGACATCGCCGGGCAGATCCGCGCCGCCGCCCCGGAGGGCGTCGACGTCGCACTCGACGTCGTGGCCGGCGAGCTGGTGAGCGAGGGGCTTCCGCTGCTGCGCGAAGGCGGCCGGTGGGTCATCGCGGGCGCACTCGGCGGATACGGCGTGGCGTTCGATGTGCGCCGCCTCTACCTGCACAACGCCCAGGTCATCGGTTCCGCGATGCACACGCCCACGCACTTCGACCTCCTCATGGAGCTGGCTCGGCGGGCGGAGATCCAGCCCGTCATCGCAGCGGCCTTCTCACTGGACCAGGCCGCTCGGGCGCAGGAGGAACTCTCTCGCAGGGGCCACGTGGGAAAGATCGTCATGCACCCCTGAGTCTGCGCCCGGCGGGCACACGGAAGGCTCCGGGACGGGGCCCGATCCGGAGCCGTCGCAGGCAGTTGCCGCCGCGAGACGCGTCACCGTGTGTCGCGTCGCTGAAGAAGCCAGGCCGCGGTCAGGGCGACGGCACGGTCCTCGTCGTGCGACAGTTCGACGAGTGCACGTGTCGCCGTCACCCCCGGAACGGCGGCCAGCGCCTGGGTCAGCCGTCCGCGCGCAGGCGCTTTCGACGTGTTCCGGGCGAGGCGGTCGACCAGCCCGGTCGCGATCCGGTCCGCCGTCGCGGTGTCGCCCGCCAGAAGGCTCAGCGCATCGGCCGCATCGGTGTCGTTCTCCCCCTCCACGATCATGTCGAGGAGCGTCGGCACCGCGTCGGCTGTTCCACGTGAGCCGAGCGCCAGTGCCGCATACCTGCGGACCACGATGTCGGGGTGCACGAGGGCCTGTCGCAACTGTGCGGCAGCCTCCTCGCCAGGCATCTCGGCGAGGGAGCGAACGGCCCGCTCCCGCACCGCGGCGTCCGGTGACGCCAGCCCCTCCGCCAGCAGCCCCGAGCCGTCGTCGCCCGACCGGGCGAGCGCCCATCTGAGAGCTCCGGCGACGTTCGGATCCGTCTCGCTCAGTGCCGCGTCAACCAGGGCTGCCACGGGTACCGGAGTCTCGTGGACCGAGGAGAGGGCCGCGCGCTGGCGTACTCCGGCGCTCTGCGAACCCAGCGCCTGGAGGAGTGCGACGACCTGGAGGGCGTCCTCCCAGCGGGCGGGGTTCGCGGTGTCGATCCGGTGCAGCCGCGTGAGCAGTTCGGTCTCGGCATCGATGCGCTCGCGTGTCTGACGGATGAGGCCGCCGACGAGCTCCGAGGGTGTGAAGCCGGGATCGTCGAGCGCGCGCCCGATCTCACGCAGTGACAGTCCCAGCGAGCGCAGGCTCTCGATGTGGAAGATGCGCCGGATGTCCTCCCCGGAGTACTCCCGGTATCCGGAACCCGTACGACCGGAAGGCCGCACCAGGCCGAGCGACTCGTAATGCCGGAGCATGCGGGCACTGACCCCGGACCGTCGCGCCACCTCACCGATCAACACGGCCTATCGTCCCTCCTGGCCCGACCCGCCGAGTGCCACGACGCGCTTCGCCTCCTCGACCGCGAAATCGAATCCGGCGTCCGGGTCCCGCAGCATCCGCTGTGTGGCGAGCGCGTGTACGCGCACGTGCGCGTCAGCGACCTCCGTGGCCGTACGCAGAGCGGGATCGGCCGCGTCGCCCAGGGCGACCAGAGCGCGGCTGAGGCTCAGCCGCGTCTCCCGCCCGCCGCGACCGAGCTGCGTCGCCAGAGCCGCGGCCAGAGCGGACTCCTCGCCTTCCGGGACGAGCACCACCGCGGCCCGCCAGGCGCTGCGTGCCACCTCCGGGTCGGCGTCGGACAGCAGCGGCCGTGTGATCGCCGGCCAGCCCCGCCGGTCCCCGACCTTGGACAGCGTATGCAGCGCCTGGCTCCGTGCCTGCGCACGCTCCGACCCGACCTCCTGAACCAGCCGCGGAAGTGTGAGGGACACCGGGTGGCGGGTCAGCGCCCAGGTCAGCATGTCGCGGACGAAGAACTCGGGCTCGGTCGCGCACCGCTCGATGAGCGTGTCGACCGAGCGTGGGTCAGGTGTCGTGCCGAGCTCCAGCGCGGCCCGCAGTCGCACGGACGCACGGCCGTCCTCCAGCCCCTGGAGCGCTCGGCTCGTGTCCGTGTCGCGTTGTGTGATCGTCATCCGGACCACCTCCTCGGCAAGCAGTGAAAGCCCTGTCACCGTGTCAAGGTCAAGCCGGGCCCGCTGCGCGCGAGCGGGTCACCTGCCGCATTCCGGGCGTACTCCGGAGCAGAGGTCACCAACCCGTCCAGAGCAGGTGGTTGACCGCCAGCGCCACGACCGCCTGAGCGGCCAGCCAGCCCCGCCGGCCCCGTGCCGGCAGCAGCGCGGTGGCGGGCAGCAGCCAGAGGATGAAGGGCTGCCAGATCCGTTCCGTCTCCGCCTTGCTCATTCCGGACAGGTCGGCGGCCAGCAGCGCGAGAAGGGCCACGGACACGAGCAGGACCAGGCGCTGCCGCGGAGCCGTGGCCCCGGTGCGCAGGCCGAGTGCCGCGCCCGGAGCCCCGGCCGCGGTCCGGCGCAGGCCCGCGAGCGTCGCCGGGCCGACGGCGATCGCGGTGCAGGCGAGATTGGCCCAGACCCAGTAGGAGTAGGGGCGGAATCCGCCCGCCCCCTGGGAGTAGCGCTCGAGGAGCAACTGGTACGCCTCCCACCAGTTGAAGCCCGCGAGCGTGAAGGCGGCCGGCACCACCAGAGCGCCCAGAGCGACGAGGGGGAGCGGCCGGGCGGTCCGGGTGAGTACGAGGACGGCGACGAGCAGCAGGGCGATGAGCGTCAGACCGTAACTGAGGTAGCAGACCAGGCCGAACAGCAGGCCCGCACCCAGTGCGGCGGCTGCCGGGCTGCGGACCGTGCGGGTCGCGGCCAGGGTCAGCAGGGTCACGGACCAGGCGGCCACCGCGGTGAAGTAGCCGTCGGCCGAGGCGCCGGCCCACACCGCGACCGGCGCGAGGACGACGAACGGCGCTGCGCGGCGGGCGGTGTGCTCGTCCGCCACGGTACGGACGGCGACCAGGGCGGTCACCGCCGCGGTGGCGCCGGTCACGATGCACCAGACCCCGGCCCATGCGCCGCCGCCGAGCCCGATGCGGTCCAGCAGGACGAAGGTGAGGGTCGCGCCCGGAGGATGTCCGGCGACGTGGGCGGGCCAGTTGCCCGGCGGACCGATCAGGATGTGGTCGGTGAAGCCGTGCAGCGCGGCACCGATGTCGTCGAAGCGGCCGATGACCCTCAGGTACTCGTGCTTCGTGGTGAGCCGCTCGGCGAGACCGCGTCCCCAGCCGTCGATCAGCGCGAGCGAGAAGACCCAGGCGAGCGAGGCGGCGTAGCAGCTGAGAAGCAGCGTCCGCCAGCGCAGCCGGACGGCGAGTACGGGGCCGTACGCGACGACGGCCGCGGCCACGACGGGCGCGGCCGCCGTGCCGGGGCCGATGTGCGGGTACCAGGACGCGAGCAGCGGTGGCCAGTGGACGTACAGGGTGTGGTCGGCGTTCTCGATGGCGCGGCCGATGACCGCGGCGGCGGTGACCAGGACGACGCCCGCGCCGGCGGCTGCCAGGTCGCGGCGGTGTCCGGTGCGCTGTACGGGCGTCGGCTCGGTGATGTGCTCGGTGCGGTCCTCGGTCTTCACGCTGGCACCGTACGCACGGTGTGGCCGCCGTGACGCGTGTCGACGGGGCGCGTCACCGAACCGTCAGATTTCGGGCCCGCCCCGTCGGACGGGTGGGCCGCTGGGCGGGACGTCCGGTTCCCATACCTTCCGAGGGGGGACGTCATCGTTTCGTCAGGAGTCGTGACCGCCCCGCCCCGGTGTCCCGGGCATAGCGTCAGGGCATGGGCGACAGCCGTCGGAACAGTCCGACACCTCCCGCTTTCCTCTCCCGACTCTCCTCCGGCCGTGCCGCGGCCCTGTCCGGACGTCTCCCTTCGGCGCCCGGGTTCTGGCGCAGTCCCGTACGCGGGGTCCGGTTCACCGCCGTGCTCGGCCTCGTTCTGCTCGGCGGGATCACTCTGCTCTTCGTGACGGGCCTGGTGTCGTACGCGGCCTACAACCCGGATCTGAACCCGGTGAACGACAAGACGCCGGACAAGGGGCTGCTGGGCTTCTACCTGTTCGCCTGGCCGACCGGCCCGCACTGGCTGTACCGGGTGACCCAGGGGCTCCACGTCACGGTGGGGATCGTCCTCGTCCCCGTCCTGCTGGCGAAACTGTGGTCCGTGGTTCCCCGGCTCTTCGCCCTGCCGCCGGTCCGCTCCGTCGCCCACGCGCTGGAGCGGATCTCGCTGCTCCTCCTCGTGGGCGGAGCGCTGTTCGAGTTCCTCACCGGGCTGCTCAACATCCAGCTGGAGTATCTGTTCCCGGGCTCCTTCTACCCTCTCCACTTCTACGGGGCCTGGGTGTTCTTCGCGGCATTCCTCGCCCATGCCGGTCTCCGGGTGCCGCAGGCCGTCCGTGTGCTGCGATCGGGTGGACTGAGCGAGACGGTTCCGGGGGACGGCCTGCAGTCCCCGGCTCCGGACGCGCCGACGCTGTCCCGGCGGGGTGCGCTGGCCATGGTGGGTGCGGGCTCACTGGTCCTGCTCATCACGTCGGCCGGACGGAGCTTCGACGGACCACTGAGGCGTCTGGCCCTGCTCACTCCGCACGGCGCCGCCGAGCCCGGCTCCGGCCCGAACGGCTTCCAGATCAACAAGACGGCCGCCGCGGTCGGCATCACCGCGACCGACACGGGGGAGGGATGGCTGCTCACCGTCAGCGGCCCGGCCGGAGACCTCCGGTTCACCCGGACGCAACTGCTGGCCATGAGACAGCACAGTGCCGCGCTCCCCATCGCCTGTGTGGAGGGCTGGTCCACTTCGGACCAGTGGTGGCGCGGCGTGCCGCTGAGGGATCTGGCGGCCCTCGCCGGATATCCGGACCACCCACCGGGCGTGCTGGTGGAATCGGTGCAGCGCCGCGGGGCGTTCCGCCGCGCGGCACTCCGCGACAACCAGGTGCGCGACCCGCGTTCGCTGCTGGCCCTCCAGGTCAACGGCGAGGATCTGTCACCCGATCACGGATACCCGGCGCGGATCATCGTCCCGGCGGCACCCGGTGTGCTCAACACCAAATGGGTGGCCCGGCTGACCTTTGGAGAGCTGTGAACAGCGCGGACCTGCGACCTCTTCTGCGGCGTCGGTACGGGGAAGGGCCCCTGCACCTCGTCCTGTTGGCCGCTTCCTTCGCCCTCGCGGGATACGCCGGGGTGCGGCTGCTGGCCGGGGACACGTTCGGCGTCCTCGTGTGGTTCGTCGGCGCGGCCCTCGTGCACGACCTCGTGCTCGTACCGGTCTACGCGTCGGCCGACCGGCTGCTGCGCCGGTGCTGCGGCCGGCACCCCGGCTCGGTGAACTTCGTCCGGGTGCCGGCCTTCCTCTCCGGGCTGCTGCTGCTCGTGTGGTTCCCGCTGATCACCCGGCAGACGGAACGCTACGAGCCGGCGAGCGGACTGTCTCCCGACGTGTTCCTGGGGAACTGGCTGCTGATCACGGCCGCGCTGTTCCTGCTGTCGGGGCTCTGGCTCGTGGTGCGGACGGTCCGGCCGCGTCGCAGGGAGACGAAGGAGCGGCCGTCCACGTCCCACTGATCCACGGGGTGCAGCTCCTGGGGGCGGGCGTATCTCAGCAGCGCGGGTGTGCCGAGCCGGGCCCACGGGAACGGGACTGCCGCCGCCGGCCCGGCGCCCGACGCACCTCCGTCGTCCAGTTGCACGTGGACCCGCTCGTCGATGTCGTGCGGAGCGGTCTCGGCGATCAGAAGCCCGCCCGGGGCCAGGAGGCCCGCCGTGCGGTGCAGGAGGAGACGGGGGTCGCCGCCGATGCCGACATTGCCGTCGACCAGCAGGACGGTGCCCCAGCGTCCCTCGCCCGGCAACGGGTCGAAGACCGACCGGTGCAGGGCGGAACCGCCCAGTCGCTGCGTGCGGTCGACCGCCGCCTCGCTGACGTCGACGCCCAGCGCCCGGTGGCCGCGGGCCGCCAGCGCTGCGACCAGCCGCCCGGGACCGCACCCGATGTCCAGGACGGGCCCCTCGCAACGGCGCAGCGCCGACAGATCCGCCGCATCCGCCCCCGCGCACCAGCGCTCGACGTCCAGCGGCAGCAGCCAGCCGTCCGTACGGCGGAGGAAGAGCGGCCCGCATCCGTTGCGCAGGGCGTTGGCGTACGGGTCGGTGCCCCATGAGGTGACGTCCGGGTGGGCAGGGCTCAGCACGCCGCGGTCCTGGCCCGTGCGGCTCATCGGACCGCCTCACGGGTCAGCCGGGCGAGTTCGGCGGCGAACAGACCGTGCGGTGCGAGTGCGGCGACACACGCGGCGTCGGCCGCCGTGTCCACATCCCGCAGCCGGGGGAGGTCGCGAACCGTCAAACCGGCATCGACCAGCCTGCGCCGTTGTACGGCGCCTGTCTCGGGCACGGACATCGGTACCCCGCGCAGGAGGGCGGGGTCCGGCTCCGCCAGGCCGAGGGCCCAGAATCCGCCGTCCTCGGCGGGGCCGAACCAGGCGTCACAGCCGTCCCAGGCCCCCGGTGCGAGCGCGGGTGCCAGATGGGCCGCCGTGATCTGGGGGGTGTCCATGCCGATCAGCAGGGTCGGCCCGGTGCAGGCGCCGAACGCGGCGGCGAGCCGTTCGTCGAGACCTCCCGCACCCTGTTCCACCACCTCGATGCCGGGGGGCAACCACGCGCCCGGTGCCCCGTCCAGGACGACCGTGCGCCGTGCGGCGGGCAGCCCGCGGACGGTACGCAGGGTGTCGCAGAGCGATGCCTCGGCGAGTCGTGCGGCCTCGACGGGGGAGAAGGGCGGGGTGAGCCGGGTCTTGACCCGGCCCGGCAGCGGTTCCTTCGCGATGACCAGCAGCGTCGTCGTCCCGGCCGGGGCCGGCCGGGCGACGGCGGGCTCAGCGGCGCTCATCGCGCGGCCTCCACCAGGACCGGAGGCTCACCCAGCACGGCCCGCATGTCGCGTACCGCGTGCCACGTGCCCCGCCATGTGCCGGTCACCTTCGACTTCCCCGTCCGCGCCAGGTACGGGACGTCCGTCTCGGTGACCCGCATGCCCGAGTCGGCGGCGCGCACCACCATCTGCAGTGGGTACCCACTGCGCCGGTCGGTGAGACCGAGGGCCAGCAGGTGGGTCCTGCGCGCGGCCCGCATCGGCCCCAGATCGTGCAGTCGCAGTCCCGTGCGGCGGCGCACCATCCTGGCCAGCGCCGCGTTGCCCAGCCGTGCGTGCAGCGGCCAGGCGCCGTGCCCCTCGGGGCGGCGTCGGCCGAGCAGCAGGTCGCTCTCCCCATCGGCGATCCGGCGGACGAAGCCGGTCAGCAGTCCGGGATCCAGCGAGCCGTCGCAGTCGCAGAAGCAGACGAACTCCGCCTCGGAGGCGAGCAGCCCCGCATGGCAGGCTGCGCCGAAGCCCCGCCGCGGCTCATGCACCACGGTCGCGCCGAGGGACCGGGCCAGCTCCGCCGAGCCGTCGGTGGATCCGTTGTCCACAACGATCGCGCGCCAGCCACGGGGGACCGAGGCCAGGACTCCGGGCAGCGCGGCGGCCTCGTCCAGACAGGGAAGAACGATGTCAGCACAGGGGTGGGAAGTATCCGATGGAGAGTTCACCCGGATCACCCTACGGAGCGATAACCGACAATTCGGGTACTGGATTCTTACGAAATGCGGACGTCGCCGGGCGGCGGCCCCCGGGCGTCCCCAGCACGCCTTGGCCGGTGCCAAGGTGGTGTCATGCAGACGACTCCGGACACCCCGGCGCCCGTCCCCGCCGGCGCCGCGACTCCGGCAGAGGACAGGCCCATGACAGCGCTCGACACGAACCCCGGCGCCCCCGCCCGCGGTCACGTACTCGTCGTGGACGACGATCCCACGGTCGCCGAGGTGGTCACCGGCTACCTGACCCGGGCCGGGTACGAAGTGACCCGGGCGGCGGACGGGACGGCCGCGCTGGAGCAGTACGCCGCCCGCCGCCCCGACCTGGCCGTCCTGGACCTGATGCTGCCCGGCATGGACGGCTTCGAGGTCTGCCGCCGCATGCGGGCGCACGGACCCGTGCCGGTCATCATGCTGACCGCACGCGGCGACGAGGACGACCGCATCCTCGGTCTGGAAACGGGGGCCGACGACTATGTCACCAAGCCGTTCAGCCCCCGCGAACTCGTCCTGCGCGTCGACTCCGTGCTGCGCCGCGCCAGGGCGGACGCGGCACCCTCCGGACGCCCGGCACCGGTCCGGGGCGCGGGGATCGTCCTCGACCCCGCGGCCCGCCACGCGACCTGGAAGGGCAGGCCCCTGGCCCTCACCCTGCGGGAGTTCGACCTGCTCGCCTTCTTCCTGCGCCACCCGGGCCGGGTGTTCACCAGGGAGGAGCTGATGCGCGGGGTCTGGGGGTGGGACTTCGGGGACCTGTCGACCGTGACCGTCCATGTCCGCCGTCTGCGCGGGAAGGTCGAGGCCGATCCCGCCCGCCCGGAACTGATCCGTACGGTCTGGGGCGTCGGATACCGCATGGACCTGCCCATGGACCGGGCCGCCGGCTCCGTCGGCCCCGGGACGCCGTCATGACCGACATCCTCCTCATCGCGCTCTTCGCGTTCCTGGGCGCCGCCGCTGCCGGTCTGCTCGGCGCATTCGCGCTGCGGCTGTCCCGGCACCGGTCGCTCGTCGTCTCGCTGACCGTCGTGGCCGCCGTGGCCGTCACCGCGATGCTCGCCGGGACACTGGCCGTCGCCTGGGCGATGTTCCTGTCGCCGCACGACCTCACCGTGGTCACCACCGTCGTCGCCATGGCCGCCGTCGTCTCGCTCGCCACCGCGATGCTGCTCGGCCGATGGGTGGCGGCGAGGAGCCGCGATCTGACCCTCGCCGCCCGCTCCTTCGGCGACGGCGGCACCTTCGCGGCGCCCCCCACCCCGGCCACCGCCGAACTCGCCGCGCTCACCAACGAACTGGCCGCCACGAGCGCCAAGCTCGACAGCTCACGCGCACGGGAGCGCGCGCTGGAGACCTCGCGGCGTGAACTCGTCGCCTGGATCTCGCACGACCTGCGCACCCCGCTCGCCGGACTGCGGGCCATGTCCGAGGCGCTGGAGGACGGCATGGCGGTCGACTCGCCGCGCTACCTGAGGCAGATACGCACCGAGGTGGAGCGGATGAACGACATGGTCGGCGACCTCTTCGAACTCTCCCGCATCCACGCAGGGTCGCTCACCCTCAGCCCCACCCGGATCTCCGTCTACGACCTGGTGGGCGACGCGCTCGCCGGCGCCGACCCGCTGGCCCGCGAGCACGGCGTACGGCTGGTCGGCGACCGGGTCGAGGCGGTGCCCGTGGAGGTCGACGGCAAGGAGATGAGCCGGGTCCTGGGCAACCTCCTGATCAACGCGATCCGCCGCACCCCCGCCGACGGCACCGTGGCGGTGGCCGCACACCGTACGGCCGGCGGGGTCGTCCTCTCGGTCACGGACGGCTGCGGCGGCATCCCGGAGGAGGATCTTCCCCGGGTCTTCGACACCGGATGGCGCGGCACTCACGCCCGCACGCCCCCGGCCGGGGCGGGCCTCGGCCTCGCCATCGTGCGGGGGATCGTCGAGGCGCACTCCGGCCGGGCCGAGGTCCGCAACGTCACCGGCGGCTGCTGCTTCGAGGTGATCCTGCCGTCGGCGTGAGCCTCAGACGGACAGACCCGCGGCCGTCTCCCGCAGCGGTGCCACCGCGAACTGCGCCATGCCCTCGGCGAATCCCACCTCCGGCTTCCAGCCCAGTTCCTCGCGCAGCCGACGCGAGTCCGCCGTGACATGGCGTACGTCCCCGAGCCGGTACTCACCCGTGACCACCGGTGCCGGCCCCCCGTGGGCCGAGGCCAGAGCCGCGGCCATCTCGCCGATGGTGTGCGGCCGGCCGCTGCCGGTGTTGTACGCGGCGAAGGTCCCCGGACCGCGTGCGGCGACCGCCTCCAGCGCCACGGCGTTCGCGGCGGCCACGTCCCGTACATGGATGAAGTCGCGGCGCTGGCCGCCGTCCTCGAAGACCCGGGGGGACTCCCCGCGGGCCAGGGCCGAACGGAAGAAGGAGGCGACACCCGCGTACGGGGTGTCGCGTGGCATCCCGGGCCCGTACACGTTGTGGTAGCGCAGCGACACCGCGCGGCCGCCCGACGCGCGGGCCCAGGACGCGGCCAGGTGTTCCTGGGCGAGTTTGGTCGCGGCGTACACATTGCGCGGGTCGGCCGGCGCGTCCTCCGTGACCAGCCCGGGCTCCAGCTCGGCACCGCAGTCCGGACAGCGAGGCTCGAAGCGGCCCCCCGCCAGGTCGGCCTCCGCGCGCGGGCCGGGCCGGACCGCGCCATGACGGGGACACGCGTAGCGGCCCTCCCCGTAGACCACCATCGATCCGGCGAGCACCAGACTCCGGACCCCTGCCGCCGCCATGGCGGCCAGCAGCACGGCCGTTCCCAGGTCGTTGCATCCCACATACGCGGGGGCGTCCGCGAAGTCCTTCCCCAGGCCGACCATCGCCGCCTGGTGACACACCACGTCGACGCCCCTCAGCGCACCGTCCACGGCCTCGCGGTCACGCACGTCGGCGATGATCGTCCGCCCGTCGGTGCCGACGCCGGCGCGCAGGGCCGAGGCGTCGCCGTGCGCCGAGGGGAGCAGGGCATCGAGCACCACCGCCTCGTGCCCGGCCGACACGAGGGTCCGGACGATCTCCGACCCGATGAACCCGGCTCCGCCGGTAACCAGTACACGCATGGGCCCCACGTTAGGGCGCGGGGACACGAGCCGTGCGCTTCCACGACGGCATGTCACGGGACCGTAAGAGTGCGCCGGAGCGCCGTCCGGTGACCCTGCGCGCAGCGGCGTCGAAGGGCTTCGCGCGCGCCACCGGCTCCACACCGGGATGCTGGGCCGCGGCCTTCGCGAGGACCCACGGCCGGTGACCGCCGTCACCGTGGTTCCCCACGCGGCAACCTTCCGGGCGGCCGCGGCGACAGGTTGGTGTCCCCGCCCCCCGACTGTGAGGTACCGATGTCCCCAGCTCCTCGTCCATCGCGCCGACGCCGCAGCGGTGTACTCCTGACGACGGCCCTCGTCACGGTTCTCGTGGGCACGGGCGGAACACTGGCGGCGAACCGGCCCGCGGACGCCGCCCCCGCTCCGTCCACTCCCGTCAACAGCGCCACGAAGGCGCTGTCCGCCGCCCGGATCGCCGAGCGGCTGGACCGCGGCCTGGTGGCGGTACCCGCCGACGGAGGAACGCTCGTCACCTGGCGGATGTTCGGCGACGATCCCGAGGACGTGTCCTTCCGGCTCTACCGGGGCGGCGCACTGATCGACGAGACGCTGAAGACGAACTACCTGGACAGCGGAGGCGACGCGTCGTCGACGTACGAGATCCGCGCCGTGGTGAACGGCACGGAACAGCCGGGTGAGAAGGCGGGCGTGTGGGGCTCCGGGCGCCTCGACATCCCCTTGCAGAAGCCCGCAGGCGGCTCCACGCGCGACGGCGTGGCCTACACCTACTCGGCCAATGACACCTCGGTGGGAGATCTGGACGGCGACGGCCAGTACGAGCTGGTCGTCAAGTGGGTGCCGTCGAACGCGACGGACGTCGCCAACTCCGGCACCTGCACGGGGCCGACGCTCTTCGACGCGTACGAACTGAGCGGCCGGCGGCTCTGGCGCGTCGACCTCGGCACCAACGTCCGCAGCGGCAGCCACTACGACTCGTTCCAGGTGTTCGACTACGACCGCGACGGCAGGGCGGAGATGGCGGTCCGGACCTCCGACGGGTCGAAGGACGCGGCCGGCACCGTCATCGGTGACGGGAACGCCTCGCACCTCGCAGACAACTGCGCGGTCATCAGCGGCGCCGAGTACCTGTCAGTGTTCGACGGCGAGAGCGGCAAGGTGATGGACTCCGTGCCCTTCGAGCCCGCCCGCGGCTCCGCGGCCGACTGGGGTGACACCTGGGGAAACCGCGAAGGGCGGCTGCTCTCCGCCACCGCCTACCTCGACGGTACGAAGCCCAGCATGGTCTTCACCCGCGGCATCTACGAGCGCACCGCGCTGGCCGCGTACGACTGGAACGGCTCGGAACTGACCCGGCGCTGGAAGTTCGACAGCAACAGCTCGACGAACTACGGGAAGGGTTACGACCAGCAGGGCAACCACAACCTCGCGGTCGCCGACGTCGACGGTGACGGCAGGGACGAGATCATGTACGGCGCGATGGCCGTCGACGACAACGGCTCGGGTCTGTGGACCACGAAGCTGGGCCACGGTGACGCCCTGCACGTCGGGGACCTGGATCCGGCACGCCCCGGCCTGGAGTCCTTCAACGTGCACGAGCACACGGACTCCGCGTACGGCTTCGAGATGCACGACGCGAAGACGGGCCAGGTCCTGTGGGGCCGGAAGACCGGCACGGATGTCGGGCGCGGTATCTGCGCGGACCTGACGCGGCAGTACGCCGGCGCCGAGTGCTGGTCGAGCGGCGGCGGCCTGTACACGGCAAAGGGCACGGAGATCAGCGGCAGTGTTCCGGCGTTCGGCGGCGGCGCCTCGTACAACTCCGCGATCTGGTGGGACGGTGACGCGAACCGCGAGCTGCTCGATCACCGCTGGTCGGGTTCGGCGGGAGTCGGCTACGGACAGGTCCTGAAGTACGACGGCGACAGTGAACTGACCCGCATCTGGTACGACCAGGACGCGAAGTCGGACAACTGGACCAAGGGCAACCCGGCGCTCTCCGCCGATCTGCTCGGCGACTGGCGCGAGGAGATGATCTGGCGGAACGCCGACTCCACGGCGCTGCGGCTCTACAGCACCCCGCATCCGACGGAGTACCGGCTGCCGACGTTGATGCACGACCCGGTGTACCGCCTGGGGGCGGCCTGGCAGAACACCGGCTACAACCAGCCGCCGCAGGTGAGCTACTACCTCGGGACGAAGTAGAGCGGCACGGGCCGTCCCGGTGGGCGAGAGGGCCACAGCCGTGTACGCCTGAGCCCGCTCTCCGCCACGCCCTCGCCGGACGCCGTGTCACCGGCACCCGGATGATGCACCGGGTGCCGGGTGCCGGGTGCCGGGAGACGCGTGGCGCTCCTGGCGACGCCCGGAGCACCCCACCCGTCTACGCGGGCTCGGCCGCCTCGTCGTCGTCGAGGACGCCGAGGCGGCCTGCCACGGTGGTGAGAGCCGCCCCCAGCGGGAGCGCGATACGGGTGACGGCGTGCCGGTCGCCCCGGGTCAGGTCCCTGTTGACGATCAGCACCGCCTTTCCGGCCTGGGCCGCCTGGCGGACGAACCGGAGCCCGGACATCACCGTCAGCGAGGAGCCGAGGACCAGCAGCGAGGCCGCTTCCTGGACCAGCTCGCGGCAGTGCTCGACCCGGGGCGGGGGCACGGCTTCGCCGAAGAACACCACGTCCGGTTTGAGGACGCCGTCGCAGACGCTGCAGGGCACCACGCGGAAGTCCCCGACCTGCTCGTCGGTGAGATCGGCGTCGCCGTCCGGATTGATCGTGGCGGCCACCGGATCGAAGCCCGAATTCGCCTCCTCCAGCCGTCGGGCGAGTGCGCGGCGCGAGCTGAACGTGTTGCAGGAGAGACAGACGACCCGGTCCAGGCTGCCGTGGAGTTCCACGACGTCCTGGCTGCCGGCGGCCTGGTGCAGACCGTCGACGTTCTGGGTGATCACACCCGCGAGCAGGCCGTGCCGTTCGAACGCGGCCACGGCCCGGTGCCCGGCGTTGGGGCGGGCGCGGCCGAACGTACGCCAGCCGAGGTGGCTGCGTGCCCAGTACCTGCGACGGGCCTGGGCGCTGCCGGTGAAGTCCTGGTACGTCATCGGAGTGTGCCGGCTCAGGCTCCCGCCCTCGCCGCGGTAGTCGGGGATGCCCGACTCCGTGGAGATACCGGCCCCGCTGAGCACCAGCACACCGCCGGTGCTCAGCGCGTCGGCGACCGGCGCCAGGTCGGTGGTGGCGGGGGGCATGTCTTCGGTGGGGGACCAGCTCAGGGTGGGGCGCATGCGCATGTCTCCAGGGTACGGAACACGGCGGCCCTCACCTGCTCGCGCCGTCGACGGCCCGCTCCGGCTGAGCGGGGGAACCGGCAGGGAAGGGACGTGGCGCCCGGCGGACCTCCACCGGCCGGGAGCATCGGCGCGCTCCCCGGGAGGACTTCCGAGGGCAGGGGCCCGTCCGCCGGACGGGTGCCCCGCGCGGCCGGACGTCAGTTCCGGCTGCTCTCGATGGCCGGGATGAGCAGTCGGAGCAGCTTCGTGCCGATGTCGCCCTGTTCGTATCTCGGGTAGTCCCCGTCGCGCGCCGGGATCACCTCCAGGTGATAGGACCGGTCACCTGTGGTGAAAGCGAATCCCATGGGCTTGTGGTCGTCCGCCGGATAGACGGCGAAGGAGTCTCCTGAGCCGATGTTCTGGGGGACGAGACGTACGCCGGGTGCCTTGATTCCCGCACGGTAGTCTTCGCTGCTCACTTCTCCGACGCTCGCGTAGGAGCTCCGGCTGCCCCACGTGCAGCCCCATGGACGTCTCCCGTCAACGGCATCGGGCCGCGTGCCGGTGAAGGAGTCCGTTGCGCCGAAAGCCTGCCGGACATCCTCGGCGTTCAGCAGCGAGCACGCACTCGCCTCCGCGGCGGCACGCGTAGTTCTCTCAGCGCTGTCGGCGGGCTCGGCTGTCGAGCAGCCCGCCACGGCGAGCATCCCTGCCAGGAGCAGCGCGGGACTGAGCCCGTTTTTGAGGCCCCGCGCCTCCGCGATCGTGGCCACCGCACCCTTCCGGTTCACGTCGACTCCTGGAGCACCGGTGGGACGGTGGAGACCGGCCACGTCCGAGCCGGACGCCGGGTGCCTCCATGCGTCGGCCGGCCGACAGGACGGTGCCGGGCCGCGCCCCGTCCGGCAGGATCCCCCACGTGGCCCCGCATCTGCCGCGATCGACAGACATGACAGCAGGTATCCGGTCCATGACCTCGTGTGCACAAGGGGTGATCCGGACAGGGGGCACGGCACCGATCAGTCCCGAGCCGGTTCGCGCTCCGTGAGGCGGCCCCGGAGAGGCGGCCGTCGGCAGGGCACGGTGAGGCGGCATGCGTGCGGGCGGATCGAGGAGTCACGTGGGCGACCTAGGGAGGGGCGTGCATGCCACGGCCCCTGGTGCCGCCGCCCCTTGCTCACCGTTCCGGGGCGGCCTCGTTCAGTTCGGGCTCCAGGCCTTCGGCCACCGCGCTGCGGCGACGGCCGGAATCGGCGCGCCAGGCCTCGAACGCCCAGGCAGTCGACGCCACCACCGCGAGACCGAGGAGCCAGCCGCCGACCACATCGCTGAACCAGTGGACGCCGAGCGCGACCCGGGTGAAGCCCACGCCCACCACCGACAGCACCGACACGCTCCAGCAGAGGGTTCTCAGCCAGCGACGGTGTACCAGCGGCAGCAGGGCGAGCATCAGGATGGCGAACGAGGTGGTGGCGGTCATGGCATGCCCCGAGGGGAAGGAGAAGCCCGGTGCACGGGCCACCGGGTCGTCCAAAGAGGGCCTGGCCCGCTCGACCACGGTCTTGACCAGCAGCCCGGTCAGGGCACCCGCCACCGCCGTCACGGCGGACCAGGCGGCCAGCCGCCAGGCGCGGCGCCGGAGCAGCCAGGCCGTCAGCAGGGCCACCGCGCAACGAAGCGTCGCCGGATCCCAGACCCAGTCGGACAGGAAACGGAGCGCGCCCGTCCACGCGGGGTGTGCGAGCGCGGTCTCGTGCAGGCGCCGTGCCGCACCCGCGTCCATGACGCGCAACGGCCGCCAACGGCCCTCGACGAGGACGAGAAGAAGACCGAAGGGCACCGCGGAGAGGGCGGCGACGGCGACCGCGCCGGACAGCCGGACACCGAATCTGCGGTCGGCCGCTCGGGCGCGGCGCTCACGGAGTAGCGACCCTGTCGCTCGTACGACCATTCATGCTCCCGGATCGGGGTGGATGGGACCGGGCCGACGGGCACGGGCGGCCTCCAGCTGCGCGGCGAAGGAGAGGCCGAAGAACAGGGCGATGGAGGTCAGATAGGCCCAGAGGAGCAGCGACATGAAGGCGCTCAGCGGGCCGTACACGGTGTCGAAGGACCCGCTGACCGAGAGATACAGGCTGAGCAGCCAGGTCAGGACGGTCCACAGCACCAGGTAGACGGCCGCTCCGAACGCCAGCCACGTGTAGCCGGGCTGCCTGCGACGAGGAGAACGGCGGAAGATCGCGCTCGCGGAGATGAGTGCGAGCAGCAGCCCGCACGGCCAGCGCAACAGGTCCCAGGAGTGCCCGGCGCCCTCGCCGAGCCCGTAGACCGTCACGGCGGCCGCGGCCAGGTCGCCGCCGACCACCATCAGGATGAACCCCAGACCCAGGGGGATCCCGGCAGCCAGCGCCATCACCAGTCCGCGGAAGTACTTCTGGTGGAAGGGGCGGTCACGTTCGACACCGTAGATCCGGTTGGCGCCGCGTTCGATCTGGCACATCGCCGTGGTGACGTTCACCAGCGAGAAGGCCAGGCCGAACCAGAGCGTGAGCTGCGAACCCTCCCCGGCGCGTCGCCGGCTGCGGTCGAGCGCGTCGTCCACGACCTGGGCACTCGGCCCGGCGGCTATGCGGTGGATGGTCAGTTCCGTCAGCCTTCCCACGTTCTCCGTGTGCAGGGAGGCCGACAGGCCGACGAAAGCGATGACGAGCGGTATGACGGCGAGAACGGTCTGCAGGGCCAGCGCGCGGGAGTGGCTGAATCCGTCGGCGTAGCGGAAGCGGATGAAGGAGTCACGCACCAGGGCCCAGCGGCCGTAGCGGCGCAGCGAGGCCAGTGCCTCGTCGGCGGAGAGTTCGTCCCCCGCCATGTCGCGGGTCTGCGGTACCCGGGTCGCGGTGCCCATTCACTCGCCCCCCGACGGCAGGAGCACGGTCAGCGCCCCGGGCTCGACCTCGGCGACGAGCAGCCGGCCCGGCCCCGCCGGATCTCCGTCGATCTCGCGCGGCTGCTGCGGAGCGAAGCGGAGTTCGGCGCGGCGGAACGTGAAGTACTCCACCGGGATGCCGGCGGCCTCGCCGTCGGCGGGCGGGAAGCTGCCCTGCGCGGAGGGGCGGGGCGGTGTCGAGCGGCCGCGCAGCAGGATGCCGAGGGCGCGCAGCCAGCCGGTGGGGCCGTGCGGATCGAAGACGGCCAGATCGAGGAGCCCGTCGTCGGGCTCGGCGGCCGGGACGAGGGCCGCGCCGCCCTGCACCCTGCCTATGTTGGCGAGGAGCACCATGCGGGCGGTGCGGTGCAGGACCGGCCCGTGGTCCAGCCGGATCGATACGGACATCCGGGGTGCTCGCAGGCTGCTGACGCCCGCCACCACGTAAGCGGGCCAGCCGATGACGGACTTCGCGCGGTCTCCGGTGTTCTCCAGCATCGCGGCGTCCAGTCCGGCGCCGGCCATGGCGGTGAAGCGGGTGGCCGGGAGTCCGTCGCCCTCGATCCGGCCGAGATCGATCCGGCGAGCGCCGCCCGACAGCGCGGCGGACAGGGCGTCCGCGGGGTGCAGGGGCAGGCCCAGGTTCCGGGCCAGCAGGTTGCCGGTGCCGCACGGCACCACGGCCAGGCCGACTCCGGTGCCGGCCAGGGCGTCCGCCACCGTCCGGACCGTTCCGTCGCCGCCGCAGACCACGACCAGCGCCGCGCCGCCGCGGACCGCGGCCGCCGCCTGGCCGCCGCCCGGGTCGTCGGCGGTGGTGGAGACGAACTCCACGGAGTGGCGGCCGTGTTGTTCCAGGACCAGCCGCACGGTCTCGCGTTCCGCGTCGTCGGTCACGGTCGGATTGACGATGACGACGGTGTGGCCCGCCACGGGTTCGGAGCGTTCCTCCGCCGCCTTCAGGGCGACCTCCATGGCGTTCGACGGCGCAGGGGCGGGACTGTTTCCGTCGGTCAGCAGGGCACGGCCGACGATCAGGAGCGACAGGCTGCCGTTCAGCAGTCCGCCGAGGACGTCCGTAGGGTGGTGCATCCCCCGGTAGAGGCGTGCGACCGCCACGAGCAGGGGCACGAGCATCAGCAGTGCGCCCACCACTTTCCGCCGACGGCCCCGGATACGGGAGAGGGCCAGAACGGCGAGGCCCGCGTAGAGAGCCGTGGCGGCGCCCGTGTGGCCGGAGGTGTAACTGGCCGTCGGTGGTGAGGCGTCGAGGCGGTCCACGTCCGGCCGGTCACGGTCCACGGACGTACTGATGACCAGGAACACCAGCGCCTGGAGCGATACGGAGACGGCGAGGAACACCGCCTCCCGCCACTTCGGCAGCCGGGGTATCAGGATCAGTCCCAGACAGGCCAGGACGGTGATGATGATCACCGTGGCGGTGTTGCCCGCCTCCGACGCCATGAGCGACGCGTCGTTGAGGCCGCCGTTGCGCAGGTGCTCGAAACCCTCGTTGACGCGGTCCTCAGCGGTCAGGGGCCACATGCCGGCGGCGGGTCCGGTGATCAGGAGACCGAGGCCCACCATCAGGGCCGCCTGGCAGACGGTCATCGCACCGATTCTGGCGGCGGCCGGGCCGCTGCCACTGGTCAGGGCGGGGGACCGCCCGGGCCGGCGGACGGCACCGGGCGGTGTGGACCTGCGGACCGGTCTTTCCGGCAGGGCGGTAGGCATGGCGCTCCCGTGTTCGGTACTGCGCGACAGCTGCGGTGGTCGGGCGCTGGCTCGGCCCTTCCGGTGCTCCGTCGTCTGCCCCGAGAACCGCCCGCCAGGCATGCGCACCGTGCCTGGCAGCGGGGGCGCGCCCAGGACGTGTCCGCGATCAAGGGCCCGACGGCGGGGACAGGGCGCGCCGGGGAATGTGCCCGGCCGCCGAGGCGCCGACAGCTGAGACACGGCGGGAGCGCGCACGGTGGCTTCGGCTTGAGGGGACGGCCGGTCCATGAGGCGTGCGGCAGGGGTGGGGCGGGCTCGGACCGGTCCGGGCGGCGGCCCGGTGCCCGGACCGGCCGGAGCGACCACGCACCTCGGGCCGGATCTGTCCGGGCGCCGGCTCCGGAGCGCCTATCGTCCGGCCGGGGGCACGCTCATCGCCAGGAGCGCGGTGTCGTCGTCGCGACCTTCGCCGAACGAGTCCAGGAGCTCGATGAGGGCCTCGACGACGTCGGTGGCCGAGGTGGGTGCGAGCGCCCGGGCGAAGTCCAGGAGCTCTTCGTCGCCGTACCGTTCACCCGCGTTCGGGGTACGCGCCTCGATCAGACCGTCGGTGTAGAGCAGCAGCGTGTCACCGGGACCCACGTCCATGGTGACCGTGGTGAACTGGGCGTCCGGCACCACTCCGGCCAACTGGCCGCCCGGTGTGGGCCGGTAGTCGGCACTGCCGTCGGCACGCAGAAGCAGGGCAGGCGGGTGCCCGCCGCCGGCCAGGACGATGTGGAATCCTGTGCCGTTCCGCCCGGGTGTCAGCAGACCGAAGACCACTGTGCAGAACCGCGGTTCCTCCTCCTGCGTCCGCTGGTTGAGCGCGGTGTTGAGATTGGCCAGGACGGTGGCCGGTACCGGATCGGAGACCGCTGCGGCGCGCAGGGTGTACCGGGCCAACGACGTCACCACGGCCGCGTCGACGCCCTTGCCGCGTACGTCTCCTATGAAGAAGCCCCAGCGGCAGTCAGCCAGGGGGAACAGGTCGTAGAAGTCCCCGCCCACCTCGTCGGAAGAGGCGAAGTGGTAGTGCGCGGCAACCTCCAGACCCGGAACCGGTTCCAGAACCGGCGGGAGCAGGGTGCGCTGGAGCGTCGTGGCGAGGCGCTGGAGTCGTTCGCGGTCGCGCTCCGCTTCTCCGCGGGAACGCAGGAGTTCACGCTCGTACGCGCGTCTGTCACGGGCGTCCAGAAGGGTCGTGCGGATCAGCAACGGTTCGCCGTCGCGGTCCTGTTTGACGGTGGAGGTGACCAGGACGGGCAGCCGGCTGCCGTCGGCGGCCTTGAGCTCCAGCGCGATGCCGCTGACCTCGCCCTGCAGGCGCAGCAGCGGTGAGAAGTGCGTCTCGTGGTACAGCCTGCCCCCGACGGTCAACAGGTCGGGGAACTTCCTGCGGCCCACCAGCTCCTCCCGGCGGTAGCCGAGCCATTTCAACAGGGTTCCGTTGACCTTGGCGATCCGCCCGTCCATCAGTGTGGAGAGGTAGCCGCACGGCGCGTTCTCGTACAGGTCCTCCGCACTGTCCTCCAGCAGGGCGGAGAACGACAGCTGTTCCTGGTCACGGTCGCCCGCCGCCCACAGTCCGTCGGTCTCCTCGCCGCCCGGGCCCACCGCTACGGCCCCTGGACGAAGGCGATGATCGCCTCGGCCGTCTCCTCGGGGGCGCTCAGCTGGGGGCAGTGGCCCGTCGAGTCCAGGGTGACCAGCCGACTGCCCGGGATCTGCGCGTGGACGAAGGCACCCACCTCACGCGGGGCGATCGTGTCGCGTGCACTCTCGACGACGAGGGTCGCCACGGTCACCTCGGCGAGGTCCGCCCGGTTGTCGGAGAGGAAAGTGACGCGCGCGAAGACCCGGGCGATCTCCGGATCCGTTCGGCAGAAGCTGTTGGTCAGCTCCTCACCCAGCTCGGGGCGCTCGGGGGTTCCCATGATCACCGGTGCCATGGTCGCGGACCAGCCGAGGTAGTTGCTGTCCAGCGACTCGAGGAGTTCGTCGATGTCCTGCTCGCTGAATCCGCCGCGGTAGTCACCGTCGTCGATGTAGGAAGGCGAGGGGGTGAGAAGGATCAGTTTGTGGAAGAGCCCGGGCTCCTGCGTGGCGGCAAGGACGCCGATCATGGAACTGACCGAATGCCCGACGAACGTCACGGGCCCGAGGCCGAGCTCCCGGCATATCTCGATGACATCCTGCGTATAGCCGTCCAGAGTGGAGTACCGCTCGGGGCTCCAGGCGGACAGATCGGAGCGCCCCGCTCCCACATGGTCGAAGAGGACCACCCGGAAGTGTTCCTCCAGCGCGGGCGCGACGAGACGCCACAGATTCTGATCACATCCGAATCCATGGGCCAGCACGACCACCGGGCCGCCCTCCCGGCCCGTCACCGATATGCGGTTCCTCGTCCGGACGTCCATGGGGACATCCTGACACTCTCCGCACGTGACGGCCTGCTCAGCCGGAGAAGGGCGGCCCACCGGCACCGGCAGGGCGGCCGGAGTCCGCGCATGCTCTCCGGCCGTCCGTTGCCGGCCCCCGACGGGTTCACTGAACGTTCCCCCACGTCACAGAGAGCTCGCACGTCACCGGGCCGTGGAGTCCGCCGGCTCAGCCCTCCCGTCCTCGGCGGCAGGGCGAGCCCTTCATGACTGCCGGCCTCAGCGCGCGCCGGCAGCCGCGACCTCCTGGCCGGCAGGTACCAGGCGCAGGGTGAGAATCTGGAACGGCCGCAGCGACAGCGTGACGTCGGACCCGTGGAAGGTCACGGCGGGCTCACCCTCCAGGTCACGTTCCAACAGGTCCGTGATCCGTGCGGAGACCACGGCGAATCCGGCCCTGAGGGTGGCCCGCACGCGTCCGCCCCTGGACTCGTAGAGGCGCACGACCACGTCTCCCGAACGGTCGTCCGCGAGTTTGACCGCCTCGACGACGACGCCGTCCTCATCGATCCGCACCAGGGGCTCGACAGCGGCACCACCGGGGACGGCGCGCTCGGGCAGATTGAAGTGGTACCCCTCGCGGATCGCGTCGTGGATGTCCGCGCCGAGGACCAGCGCGTAGCGCAGCCGGTGTTCCCCCCGGTCGCAGTCGGGGTCCGGGAAGAGCGGGGCACGCAGGAGAGAGATCCGGGCCGTCGTGGTGGTTCCGCCGTCGGGCCGCACGTCCCGTGTCACATCGTGGCCGTAGCTGGAGTCGTTGACCAGGGCAGCGCCCCAGCCGGGCTCCGCGAGGTGCAGGTAGCGGTGGGCACAGATCTCGAACCGGGCGCTGTCCCATGAGGTGTTGGTGTGCGTGGGGCGCCGCACATGACCGAAGGGGATCTCGGCGCTGGACTCCGCAGCCCGTACGTCGAGCGGAAAGGCGGCCTTGAGGATCTTCTCGCACTCCTGCCAGTCGACGTCCGTCTCGATGTCGAGACGGCGGCTGCCCTCGTCGAGTCGCAGCACCTGGGTGATGCGGGAGGCGTTGAAGGTGCGCACCACCCGTACGCCGCAGGCGACGGCGCCGACCTCGTCCGCCTCGGTCAGGTCGCGCACGGTGTTGCGGTAGAACGCGTCGACGTCCCAGGCGTCCCACTGGTTCGGGAAGTCCTGGTGGAGTTGGAGGAGGTTGCCGACCGTGCCGGGCGCGAGCGCCTCACGTCCGGCCGTCACGTCGAGGGCGGAGGTGACCAGGCCCCGGGCGTCCACCGTGATGCGTACGAGGCCGTTATCCAGGACGAACCCGCCGTCCCCGGTGGGCCGGGCGGGGACCGGGCGGGCAGCCTGCCGACGCGGTGAGGCGCCCAGCGCGGGAACGCCGTCCCGGGCGTGCGGCGCCGCGTTGAACACGGTCTCACCGCCCGTCCCGTCGCCGCCCGCCGCGAGGCTGCGCTGAGCGGTGTCGATGACCTCGCCGAGCTCCCGGGCCACCTCCGCGTACGTCTCCTCGGCCTCGCGGTGCACCCAGGCGATCGACGTACCGGGCAGGATGTCGTGGAACTGATGGAGGAGCACGGTCTTCCATACCCGGTCGAGCAGCTCGTACGGGTAGGGCCGGCCGGCACGCATGGCCGCGGTCGCGGCCCACAGCTCGGCCTCCCGGAGCAGGTGTTCGCTGCGCCGGTTGCCCTGCTTGGTGGCGAGCTGGCTGGTCAGCGTGCCGCGGTGGAGCTCCAGGTAGAGCTCGCCGACCCAGACGGGGGCGTCCGTGTACTCCTCCCGGGCCTTGGCGAAGAACTCCGCGGGGCCCTCCATCTCCAGCCGGGCCGAGCCTTCGAGGTCCTCCAGCCTTCGCGCGCGTGCCAGCATCTCGCGGGTGGGACCACCGCCGCCGTCGCCGTAGCCGAAGGGGACCAGGGAACGGTTGGCCGCGCCCTTGTCCCGGAAGTTGCGCTCGGTGTGCCCGATGTCGGCGCCGGAGAGATCGCCGTTGTAGGAGTCGACGGGAGGGAAGTGGCTGAAAATGCGGGTGCCGTCGATGCCCTCCCACCAGAAGGTGTGGTGCGGGAACGCGTTGGTGGTGTTCCAGGAGATCTTCTGCGTGAGGAACCACTCGATGCCGGCCAGCTTCATGAGCTGGGGCAGGGCAGCGTTGTATCCGAACGTGTCGGGCAGCCACATGTCCTTCGTCTCGACCCCGAACTCCTCCAGGTAGAAACGCTTCCCGTGCACGAACTGCCGGACCAGCGACTCCCCGCCGGAGAGATTGGTGTCGGGCTCCACCCAGAGGCTGCCGGTGGGCAGGAACTGCCCGGTGCGCACCTTCTCGACCACCCGGGCGAACACCTCGGGCCGCTGCTCCTTGAGCCAGGCGAGCTGCTGCGCCTGCGACATGACGAAGCGGAAGCCGGGGTGGTCGTCCATCAGGGCGGTGACGTTCGCGACGGTCCGGGCCGCCTTGCGGACCGTTTCGCGTACGGGCCAGAGCCAGGCGGTGTCGATGTGCGCATGGCCCACGGCGGAGATGCGGTGGGCACTCGCGTGTGCGGGGGAGGCCAGCGCGGGAGCGAGGATCTCACGGGCGCGCGCGGCACTCTTGCCGATGTGCTGGAGATCGATGACGTCCAGGGCACGGTCCACGGTGTGCGCCAGTTGCCGGCGCCGACTGGAGTCCTCGGCCAGTTGGTGCATCAGACCGCCGAGCACGTCCAGGTCCTGCACGAGTTCCCAGACGACGGAGTCGAAGACGGCGAGGTCCATCCGGTTCAGCCGGTAGAGCGGCTCGTCCGGTGCGCTGCCGCCGTGCAGCCAGGGGGCGACACCGCCGGACCGGGTCGGGACGAAGGGGTCGCCCCCGGCGCCCGAGTCGAAGATCACCGGGTTGGCGGCTGCCTCGACGTAGTAGACGAACTCCTCGCCTCCGCAGGCGCGTTCGGTGATCGGCAGCCATGCGTTGCGGGGGTTGAGCGCCTTGACCGGCGTTCCGTCGGCGCGGTACACGAGGCCCTCGGCGGAGAAGCCCGGCTGCGTGGTGCCGAACCCGAGGTCCAGCACCGCCTCGACGCGCTGTCCGGCCCAGGCGGCGGGAACCGTGCCGCTGATCCGGAACCAGCTGGTGGACCAAGCCGGTCCCCATGCCGCGCCGGTGCGGACCGGTTCGTACGGTGCCGCGATCCCGTCGGACACGGGCACGGGTTCGCCGCCGACCTCCCATATCGCGATGTCCAGGGGCAGGCTCTCGCGGTACACCGCGGGCCGCAGGCGCAGGTCGAGTACGCGGGCGAGCCGGCGTTCGGTGACCGTTCGGTCGTGATGCATGGGGTCCTCCGTGAGGGATGTACGGGGAGGCGAAAGGGCATGCCGGTGCCGTGGAAGGGGCGGCAGGGGCTGAGTCAGTGCGTCCCGTAGCGGATGACGTGGGTGGGTACGACGGTCCGGCGGGCGGGGATCGGCTCGGCGGCCGAGCCGTTGATCCGGTCGATGAGCATCTGGCCCGCCCGCCGTCCGATCTCGTCGGCGTCGTACGAGACGATGGTCAGCGGCAGACCGAGGACGTCGGCGAGGTCGAAGTCGTCGAAGCCGGCCAGCGCGACCGGTCGGTCGAGCGCCCGCACGGCGCGGATGGCTCCCTGCGTCAGGCGGTTGTTGGTGCAGAAGAGAGCCGTCGGTGCGTCGGGTGCGTCCAGCAGCGCGCGTGCGGCGGCCTCGGCGGTGGGCACGTCGGTGAGCCCGCGCCGTACCTGGCTCTCGGCGGGCTCGATCCCGGCCGTCTCGTGGGCGGCCCAGTACCCGCGGAACCGTTCCGCGCCGGTGTACAGGGCGGGTGGATTGCCCAGGAAGCCGATCCGGCGGTGGCCGTCGGCGATGAGCTGTCCGGTGGCCTGCTCGGCGCCGCCGAAGTCGTCGACCAGGACGCAGTCGGCGTCCATCCCGGCGGGCGGCCGGGATGCCAGGACGATCGGCATGCCGCGCAGCGCCGCGGGCGCGAGATGGCGGTGGCTGCTGCCGGCCGGAACGACGATCATGCCGTCGACCTGACGGGACGCCAGGTCCTCCACGAGCCCGCGTTCCCTGTCGACCTGCTCCGCGGTGTTGCTCAGCAGCACCCGCAGGCCGTGCTCGGACGCCACCTCCTGCACACCCAGAGCCAGACGTGAGTAGAACGGGTTGGCCAGGTTGGTGACGACCAGTCCGATCATCCCGCTGCCGCCCAGACGCAGACTGCGCGCCGTCTCGTTGCGCCGGTAGCCGAGCGCCTCGACGGCGGCGAGCACGCGCTCCCGCGCGGCCTCGCTGACCCGGGCGTCGTTCTTGAGTACCCGGGAGACCGTCATGGCACTGACGCCGGCCCTCGCGGCCACGTCGCGCATCGTCGGGGCGCCGGCGTCGCCCGACCGGTGCTGTGCCATGGGTGGTTCTCCTGCGGGTTCGTCATGCGGCCGATGGGGTGCGAACGCCGTCATTCTAGGTCCGCACCGGGGGAGTGCCGGCGGACGTGCGCAGAGCCCAGTGGGCGGCGCCGATGAGCGGTGCGTCGGCAGGGCGAAGGGCCGTGACGGTACGGGGCGCGGCCCCCGCCGCCCACGACTCGAAGCCGTCCCGGACGGCGGGTCCCACGAGGTCCCAGGATCCGGTCATCGACCCTCCGACGACCAGGAGGTCCGGGCGGAACCTCTCGCACCAGGGCGCGAGCGCCCGGCCGAGCGCACCGAAGCAGTGCCGGACCGTCCGCAGGGCGTGTGCGTCACCGGAGCGGGCCGAACGGGCGATGTCGTGCACGTCCGGGAGGCGGTGGGCGTCGGGAATCCTGGCAGCCTCGGCGTAGAACCTGCGGATCGCACGCCGCGAGACCACCTCCTCCAGGGGGAGCCCGTCGACGGCGAGCCGGTGGGCCCTGCCGCCGGGCGGTACGTCGGGGCCCTCCACCACCGGGTGTCCGCCGTCCAGGAAGGACGAGCCGACGCCGGTGCCGAGCGTGAGGCACACGGCACGGCGTCGGCCGACGGCCGCGCCCGCCCGGTATTCGCCGATGGCGAAGGCGTCGGCGTCGTTGAGGAAGCTGATACCGCTGGGTTTCCCCGGGAGCCGTCCGAGCAGTTCCGCGCCCACGTCCACGCCGTGCAGCGACTCGAACTTGCCGATTCCCCGGAAGCGCCCGATGCCGGCGGCGTAGTCGAAGGGGCCCGGTATCGCGACGCCCCAGTGTGCGGCCGCCGGGACCTCCACGCGGTCGGCGACCGCGGCGATCGCGTCGAGGAGTTCACCGGCCGGCGCGTCGGCGGGCACCGGCTGCCGTACGGCCGAGAAGGGGACGGGCAGCCCGGCCCCGGTGTCGATGACGGCGGCCGTCACATGGGTTCCGCCGATCTCCAGTACGGGAACGTGACTCATACCTGCGTCACCAGGGACTTCACCACGTGCACCGGCCGGCTGCCGACGGGGTGCAGCCGGTACGGGCCGACCGACGCGGGCACGGTGAGGGTCTCGGCGAAGGCGAGGTCGTGACGGAGACCGCCGGAGGTCTCCACGACCACGCCGTCACCCGCCGAGACGTTGAGGATGTGGAAGCGGCCCTCGGTGTCGTCCTCGGCGGCCTCGGGTCCCTCGATCACGAAGCGGTGCACCGCGTAGAACATGTCGGGCAGCGCACCCACGACCTCCTCGCGCCAGCCCTGCCCCTCGCGCAGGGTCCGCGGCTGCTGGACGAGGTCCTTCAGGACGTCGTCGCCGCGCCGCGAGGTGTCGAGGTTGGCGAACCCGTGCGCGTAGGAGAGCGGTCGCGGCGCACCGGAGGTTCCCTTGCGCAGCCAGTCGTAGAAGCGCAGGGAGTAGAGGTAGGGCGTGGCGCTGATCTCCAGGACCAGATTGCCCTCCCCGGACGCGTGCGGAGTGCCCGCCGGGATCATGAAGAGCTGCCCGGTGTCCGCCGGGTGCCTCATGACGTGGTCCTCGACGCGCAGCGGGAGCCCGTCCGCCGCCGCTGCCTCCACCTCCTTGCGCATGACGTCCACGTCCGTACTGTCCCGCAGGCCGAGATAGACCTGTGCACCGGGTTCGCTCGCGGTCACGTAGTACGTCTCGTGCTGGGTGTACGGCCAGCCGAACGTCTCCCGCATGTACCGCTCCCGCGGATGCAGGTGCAGGGACAGGTTGCCCCCGCCGACGGTGTCGAGGTAGTCGAACCGGATGGGGAAGGACGTGCCGTAGCGGCGGTGGACGTCGGGGCCGAGGAACTCCTCGGGGTGGAGTTCGCAGAGCAATTGGAAGGGCAGTTCCACCTGGGCCGCCTCGTCCTGGCCGACCAGGATTCCCGCTTCGGGGGCGATGAGCTCGTAACCGAGGGCCGTGTTGCCGCCCCGTGGCTCGAAGCCGAGCTCCCGCACGCCCCACTGTCCGCCCCACGGCGTGGAGTTGAAGAAGGGGCGGGTCCGGACGGGTCCGGTGGCCAGTGCGGCGAGAGTGGCCCGCACGGCGGCGCCGTCCAACGAGGCGGGGCCCTGCTCGCCCTGGAGGTCGACCCACCGGTCGACCCGGTGAGCCAGGGCGTCGCGGTGGCGGTCGCCGACGGGCCAGTCGGTGTAGAAGAGGCTGCGCAGCTCACCGGGGATGCCGGGGCGGCCGAGGTTGGCGCCGAGCGGCAGATCACCCCGGGTGACGGCCTCCTCGGCGTACCGCTTGGGCAGGTCGGCCCACCACAGCAGGTCGGGCTCGGAGAGTGCGGCGCCCGGACCGAACACGAGAAGGACGCCGGAGTGCGGGCGCGGCTGGACGGGGGGCGTCTCGAAGAGGTCGCTCATGGAGAACTCGGCGAGGGGCAGGAAGAACGGGTCCGCGCCGGCGCCCGGGACGCAGAGCCGTTCGACGGCCGCCGCGGACCAGAGATCGCGCACGTCGCACAGGGTGACCTCGCTGCCCCGGGCGCGCAGAGCGGCCGCGAGGGAGCCGGCGGCCGCCTCCCAGTCCAGTGCGGCCGGCCCGTCGAGGGCGAGGACCGTGGAGGCTGTCGGCAGGTCCGCCGCGGCGGCCGCCCAGCCGGTGATGACGGTGCCGCCGGTGGCGGCGTACCGAGGGTTGCGTTCGTAGGGACGAGGCTGATGCACAGGAGCTCCTGAGGACGGGGACCGGCAAGCAGGTGAATGGTATCGATAACACGCAGCGCGAACAAGATGTGTAGTGCAGTGGCTCGCCTATCTTGCTGTTGAAGTGCGGATTTACGTGTATCGAAGAGAAACCCTTGTTTCGATCTCGTGGTGTCGTTAACATCCTGGCAACCCGGAGCGCGGAGACGAACGAGTGCGCGCATCCGGTGGATCTCCACACCGCACCCCAGAGCCACGGATCCCCGCCGGGATCCGGAGGGAAGTGAACCCATGAGATCAACCGGCGAGACGACAGAGCAGTCGTCTCCCCCGCTCCGCCGGCGCACCGTGCTGGCCGGCCTCGGCGCCGGAGCGGCTGCCGTGCTGGCCGGAGGCTGCGCACGGGGTGACAGCACCGCCTCGATACCGGGCACCACGTCACTGGCCAATGACAACGC
The DNA here is from genome assembly GCF_043202315.1 of Streptomyces sp. NPDC048211. Lineage (NCBI taxonomy): Bacteria > Bacillati > Actinomycetota > Actinomycetes > Kitasatosporales > Streptomycetaceae > Streptomyces > Streptomyces sp. NPDC048211. The sequence continues at coordinate 259,788 of NZ_JBIDAD010000003.1, read as the reverse complement.
CACCTGGGACGCGGGATACGTGTCGGCCGGGCGCGAGCTCAAGACGCTCACCGGCTACGCGCTCCGCCCGCTGTCCAACCCCAACCCCACCGCCTACACCCAGGTCACGCAGATCTCCCTGCAGACGACCAAGGCGACGGACCTGATCAAGTGGCAGTCGGGCTACAACCTCAAGCAGCTCGCCCGTACCGGAAGCCTCAGCGACCTGACCCGGATGTGGGACGCGTACGAGCGCAAGGGCTGGGTGACCCCGTCCCTGCGCGACGCGATGTCCTACCGGGGCGCCGTGTACGGCGTGCCTCTCTACCAGTCGTACTACGTGCTGTTCTACAACACGCGGTTGTTCGACAAGCACGGACTGCGGGCGCCGGACACCTGGGACGAGCTGCTGCACAACGCGGAGGTGCTCAAGAAGTCCGGCGTCACCCCGTTCGTCGCCACCCAGAGCGGCAACTGGCCCGCGTACGAGTGGTTCGAGGAGCTCATCAGCAAGGTCGATCCGGTCTTCTACGCCGACCTGATCGCGGGCCGGGCCCGGTACACCGATCCGCAGGCGCACAAGGCCATGCAGATCTGGCAGGACTTCATGAAGAAGGGCTGGATGACCCCGGCCGACTTCGACCAGAACAACGGGCCCGCCGCGCTGAAGACCGGCAAGGTCGGCATGTTCCTGCACGGTTCCTGGCAGTCGCAGGGACTGGCGGCGGCGGGGATGAAGCCGGGAGAGGGCTTCGACGCCTTCGTCCTGCCCCCGGTCGACTCCTCCACGAAGCGATCGGTGATCACCGAGGCGGGCGTCCTCGCCGTGCCCGAGAGGGCCGTGTCGCACGACGCGGCCATGGCCAACGCCGGCCACTGGCTGCACCCCTCGGTCCAGCGGGTGTGGACCGACTTCCTCCAGGACGGCTCGGCCAACCCGAAGGCGGTCACCTCCAACCCCGTGCTCGCCCGCCTCAGGAAGAGGGCGCTGCGCGAGCACTGGACCGAGCTGCCCCGCTACGGACAGTCCGGGCCGCCCAATCTCATGCAGGGAAACACCGACGACCTGGGCGCCTTCATGACGCAGGCCATGTCACCCGAGGCGACTCTGCGCAGCATGGCGAGCCGGGCCTCCAAGGAATGGGCTGCCTGGAACAAGGACGAATCATGACATCGGCAGTCGACAGGCGCCCCGCGACGGCCCCCTCACCCGTCCCGCCGCCCCGCACGCCCATCCGTACACCCCCGCGCAGGCTGAGGGACAGGCTGGCCGGGGCCGGCTTCCTGGCACCCGCCGTCCTGCTGGTCGCCGCCCTGCTCCTCGCCCCGTTCGCGGTGACGCTGTACCGAAGCTTCTTCGGCGACGGCAGGGTCTCCTCCTTCACCTGGCTCACCAACTACGGGCTGTTCCTCAGCGATCCGGTCCTCGCGAAGTCCATCGAGAACACGCTGATGTGGGTCGTCGGCACCGTTGCCCTCCCGCTGGTCCTGGGCCTGGGCATCGCGGTGATGACCAGTCGGTCCGGGTGGTCGCGGGTGGCACGGCTGCTCGTGGTCCTGCCGTACGCGATCTCCGGATCGGCCGTGGCCGTCGTGTGGAACTTCATCCTCACCACGGACGGTGCGGCGAACCAGGCCCTCCAGGCGCTCGGTCTCGGCTCGTTCGCCCAGACCTGGCTCCTCGAATGGCCGGGCAACACCCTGGTCATGATCGTCGCCAACACCTGGCAGTCCACCGGTGTGGCCGTGATCCTCTTCCTGGTCGGTCTTCAGACCATCCCTCCGGAGACCCTGGAGGCCGCCTCCCTCGACGGCGCCGACGGTCTGCGGAAGTTCTGGTACGTCGTCATGCCCCAGCTGCGGACCGTGTCCGTGATCGTCGTCGGCAGCAGCCTGGTCAACGGGCTGAAGTCGTTCGACCTCATCTGGGTGCTGACCCAGGGCGGTCCCGGCCGGAACTCCGAGACCCTCGCGGTCTCGATGTACCAGGAGACGTTCCTCGCGCTGCGTCCCGGCGCCGGGGCGGCGGTCGCCGTCGTCCTCACCGTCATCGTGCTGCTGGCCTCGTGGCTGTATCTGCGGCGCCAGCTGACCCCGAAAGGCGCATGAGCATGACCACCCGCCGTATCTCCGCCGGAACCGCCGTCCGTAACACGGTCCTGGTCCTCGTCTCACTCCTCTGGGCCGTGCCCACCTGGCTGCTGGTGGTCAACGCCCTGGTGCCGGCCGCCGAGTACGGCGGCAGCCCGCACTGGCTGCCGCACGGGGGCTTCGGCCTGTTCGACAACATGTCGCAGGCATGGACCCGGGCCAGGCTGGGCCCCGCGATGGGCAACAGCCTGCTGTACGCGGTGACCAGCTCGGCCGCGGCCATCGTCGTGGCCACGACCGCGGCCTTCGCCACCGTGATCATGCCCGTGAAGCGCAAGGCCCTGTGGTTCTGGCTGATCTACTCGGGCACGCTGCTTCCTCTCCAGGTGTTCCTGCGGCCGCTGTTCCTCGCGTACGCCCGCACCGGCCTCTACGACGCCCAGATCGGCCTGTTCCTCGTCTACGTCGCCGTGGCGATCCCCTTCGCGTACTTCATCATGCGCAACTTCGCCCAGACGCTGCCCGGCGAGGTGATCGAGGCCGCGCGGCTGGACGGCGCGTCCTGGTGGCGGGTCTTCTGGCAGATCCATGTGCCGCTGTCCAGGTCCGCGATGGTCGCCGCGTTCGTCTTCCAGTTCGTCGCCGTCTGGAACGACCTGCTCTTCGGGATCACCCTGTCCACCAGTCGCAACATCCGCCCGGTGATGGCCGCGCTCGCCGAACTCCAGGGCAACTACTCCAACGTCGGGCCCCCGGTCGTGCTGGGCGGAGCTCTGCTCGTCTCGCTGCCGACCGTCGTCCTGTTCTTCTCCGCGCAGCGCTTCTTCGTCAGCAGTCTCAAGCTCGGCTGATCCCGGCCGAGGCCGTACGCACCCGTCCCCGCACCGACGCCCCGAGCCGAACCCCGAAAGGCAGGCACCCCCGGTGAAGATCCCCGCCCGCACCGCCCTCGCGCTGGCCGCCGCCCCGCTGCTGTGCACCGCCCTCGCTCCCGCGCCCGCTGCCGCCGCACCGCCGGCGACGGGCCCGTGGAAGGACCGCGCGGTCCACACGTACGACGCACTCCAGAAGCACCTGTACCAAGGAGCGGCCGACCACGGCCTGTACCGGGAGAAGACCCCGAGCCCGAGCACCGACAACGCCCACTCCTACCTCTGGCCCCTGCGCGAGGCGGCGGCCGCGACGGTCGGTATGGCCGGCCTTCCGGGCGCGGGTGACACCTACGCGGCGGACGCGGCCGAACGCTTCGCCACCCTGGAGCTCTACTTCGAACCCCGCGACGGCCGCCCCGGCTACGACTCGTACCTCCCCGCCCCGCTCGGACAGGGCGGCGACGTCTTCTACGACGACAACTCCGTGGTGGGCCTGTCGCTGCTGGACCAGTACCGCGCCACCGGGAACACCACGTACCTCCACCGGGCGGAGCTGACCTTCGACATCGTCAGCCGCGGCTGGGACGACGACCCGGCCAAGGCGTGCCCCGGCGGGATGGACTGGGTCGACTCCCCGGCCAACACCATGCGCGCCGCCAATGTGACGGGCCTGGCCGCGGAACTCGCGGCCCGACTCCATCAGGAGACGCACAAGAGCGTCTATCTGGCCAGCGCCCGGAAGTGGTACGAGTGGAACTGGTCCTGCCTGCGCGAGTCCCCGGGCCTCTACCGCAATAGCCGCGGCGACGACGGAACCATCAACCCCACCCTGTGGACCTACAACTCCGGGGCCATGATCGGTACCGCGACGACGCTGTACCAGGTGACCGGGGACCGCTCCTACCTCAAGCGTGCCGTTCAGGACGCGGACGGATCGCTCGCGTACTGGAAGCAGGGTGAGCGCCTGCACGACCAGCCGGCGATCTTCAACGCCATCTACTTCGACAACCTCCGGATCCTGGCCGCAGAACACCCCGGCCAGGGTTACCTGCAGGTGGAGAAGGCGTACGCGGAACGCACCTGGAAGGAGAACCGGGACCCGTCGAACGGTCTCTTCCGCTTCCAGCCCTCGGGCGGCGGCGACTACGACGCGTCCGCCCCCGCGGAGACCCTCGAACAGTCCGCGATGGTCCAGATCTTCGCGGGCCTGGCCACCGACGGCTCCTGACCCCGCACACCCCGCGGTCCGCCCCACGTTCCACCCCGCCCCCGAACACACCGAACCGGCACACCACGCCAGAGCGGAGAACCCTCTCCATGCCCCGCCCCGACCTGTCCCGCCCTTCCTGGTGGGACTCCGACATCGCCCGCGACATCCTGCGCGACCGCGGCGTGAGCGCCACCGGCGTTCTCGGCGGACACGCCGTCAGGTTCTCCTGCGAGCCACTGCTGCGTCATGACGGCGACGGCGGACTCCTGCAGTCCGTACGGGTGGGGGCCGGCCGTCCCCTCACACGGGCCCACGTGACCACCCTGTCCGGTACGCCCCTGCGCTGCGAGCTGATACCCGGCCCCGACGGCGATACCCGGCTGCTGGTCCCCGAGGCCGACTCGCCCCTCCCGGTACGGGTGGAGCTGCCCGAACTGGCGCCGGGTGAGCACATCGAGGTGCTGCTGACCCCGCAGCGGCACTGGACGCTGCACCTGGTGCAGCACGCCCACCTCGACATCGGATACACGGACCCGCAGGGGACGGTGCTCGCCGAGGGCCGCAAGTACCTCGACTCCCTTCTCGAACTGTGCCGTGCGACGGACGACCGGCCCGACGCGTCGAAGTTCCGCTGGGCGGTCGAGGGCTTCTTCAGCTTCGAGAACTGGTCGCAGAACCGTCCGCCGGAGCAGGTCGCCCGGTTCCTGGAGCGGGTGCGCGAAGGCCGTATCGAGCTGACCGCGATGCCGTTCAACCTGCACACGGAGACCTGCTCCACCGACGAGCTGCACGAACTCCTGCGCCCCGTACGAGAGTTGCGTGAACGGCACGGGATCGACATCACCACAGCGATGCAGACGGACGTCCCCGGGCAGGTCGTCGGACTGCCCGACGTACTCGCGGACAGCGGCATCCGCTACCTCTCGGTGGCGCACAACTGGGCCGGCCGGGCGGTGCCCCACCACACCGGCGGAGGCGAACTGCCCAGGCTGTTCCGGTGGCAGGCGCCGAGCGGTCGCAGCGTGCTGGTGTGGCGCACGGACACCCCGCACGGCCTGGCGTACATGGAGGGCTCGATCCTGGGCTTCGACGAGTCCTTCGACCGGGTCGACGACCTCCTGCCCCCCTACCTGTCGGCACTGGCCGCCCATCAGTACCCGCACGAGGGGCGCGGCATCCCCGGATTCCCGGTCCTGGACGAGGAGTTCAAGGGCGATCCGTACCCCTGGGACATCCTGCACCTGCGGGTGCTGGGGAAGTTCGCGGACAACGGCCCGCCGCGCCGCGTCATCGCGGACACCGTGCGCCGGTGGAACGAGGAATGGGCCTTCCCCACCCTGCGCACCTCCAGCAACGAGGACTTCTTCGTCGACGCGGAAGCCCGTTACGGGGACCGGCTGGAGACCTTCGAGGGCGACTGGAGCGACTGGTGGGTGGACGGCGTCGGCGCCGGTGCCGTCCCGCTCGCGGCCACCCGTGACGGTCAGGCGGCGCTCGCCGACGCCCAGACAGTGGCCGGGCACGCGGAGATCCTCGGTGCGGCGGCGGCCGGAATCACCGCGTCGGCTCCCGAGGTCTACCGGGCCGCCTCCCTGTTCAACGAACACACCTGGGGCGGCGGTGACCCCTGGACGCACGGCGACCACGGCCATGCGTCCGGCGAACGGCAGTGGCACTGGAAGTACGCGCAGGCGCTGCGTGCCCACGATGACGCGAAGACGCTGCTCGACGGCGCCGGTGCGGCACTCGGCGGCCGCCTCTCGCCGCGTGCGGGCACCGCGGCCGGCTACTACGTGACCAACACGTGCAGCTGGCCCCGTTCCGAGACGGTCCGGCTGTTCCTTCCGGAGAGCACGGTCCCGCTGGAAGATCCGGTCCGTGTGCTCGACGCGCGCGACGGCTCGGTGCTGCGGTACACCCAGAAGGCCCAGACGAACGAACTGCACCGGGCCGCCGGACGATTCCTTCTGTTCCGGCTGGCCGACGTGCCCGCGCACGGGGCTGTCCGCGTGGACATCGTCGCGGGGGAGGAAACAGAGGCGGCCGCCGCGACCGGCGCCGCGGAGCCCACCGTGCTGGAGAACGAGTTCCTGCGGGTGAGCGTGGATCTGCGTGCCGCGTGGATCGGCTCCGTCATCGACAAGCGGACCGGCCGGGAACTGGTGCGGCAGGACGCGACGCTCGGCCTCAACGGATACGTGTACGACGAGTACGCCACGGCCGGCGGCTTCAACCATCAGTCCAGCAAGACCACGGCGAACGGGTCGATGCACCTGCTCGCCTCCCGGACGGCCGCCCCTCCGGCCGCGCTGGTGGACCGCTTCGGCGACGCCACCGGGGAGACGCTGATCTACGAGTGCGCGCCGGCCGGCACGGACCTGCTGAGGGTGCGCGTACACCTCCCGCACGGGCAGGCGCGCATCGATCTGGAGAACCGGATCGTGAAGGGCGCGACCCTGACCAAGGAGAGCGCGTTCTTCGCCTTCCCCTTCGCCATGCCAGAGCCGGTCGTCCGCATGGAGGCCACCGGCGGGATGACGGGCACCGGTCTTCCGACGGTGCCGGGATCGGCGCGCCACATGCGTGCCGTACGGCGCTGGGTGAGCTTCGAGGAGGAGGCCCTGGTCGCCGCCGTGGCCACGCAGGACGCCCCGTTGGTGCAGGTGGGCGGGATCGCGATTCCGTACGCGCCCTACCCGCAGTCGCTGGCCCAGGACGAGCCGGGCACCCTCTTCTCCTGGGTGCACAACAACATCTGGGACACCAATTTCCCCTCCGAGCAGGCATTCGACCACGTGTTCCGCTACAGCGTGGCTTTCGGGCACGCCCCGCACACCACCGGCCCCGAGCTGGGTATGCGCACGGCCGCTGCCGGCAGCCGCCCCCTGCTGGCCGTGCGCGCGCTGGGCGAGGAGAACGCCGGGCCGGACGCCTCCTACGAACTCCTGACGGTCGGAGATCCGCGCGTGCGCGTCGTGGGGCTGACGGTTCCCGCCCCGGGACAGGTGCTGGTCAGGCTCCAGTCCTACGCGCAGGAGCCGGTCGCCTGCCGGATCACCCCCGGCTTTCCCGTCACGGAGACCGTGGCGGCCGACTACCTCGGCGCGGCCGGTGAGCTCCTGGAGCCGGATGCGGAGGGCGCGACGACGCTCGACGTGCCGACGCTGGGAACGCGGGCGGTGCTCCTGCGCCTCTGAGGCGGTTCATGAGGCGGGGCGGGCGCGAGGTACGGCGGCGGTCACGCCGACTGCACGGGCGGGCGGGAGGGCGCCATCGCCCAGCGAATCGCGGCGGTGAGCGCTCGCCCGGTCGGGGTCACGCACGCCTCGGCGAGAGTGGGAAGCCGGGGCAGCTCCAGTGACGTACGGGCCCACCGGGGGAGGGCGGCGACGGAGTTCGCGGCGAGGACGGCATAGGGGGCTCGGGCAGCCCAGGGCAGGGGCGGGTGCAGCAGAATGAAGCGTGCCGCCTCGCGGGCTTCCTTCGTCGGGCGCAGTTCACCCCGGTAGTCCCCGAGGCGGGCAGCGAGTTCCCGGCGGTTGCGCGGAGGGTCGGTGACGCCCAGTGCCTGCGCCACTCGCGCCGTGTCGGCGATGTAGCCGTCGTACCCGGCCGCATCGAGCGGTTCTGCTCCGAACCGCTGGTGGGCGAGCAGGAAACTCTCGACCTCGGCCACATGGACCCAGCCGAGAAGGTGCGGATCGGCGGCGTGGTAGGACTCCCCGCGCGGGGTCGTCCCGCGCACGCGGCCGTGTACGGCACGGACGTGGTCGACCGCCTGCTGCGCGTCGTCCGCTGTTCCGTACGTCGTCACGGCGAGGAAGGTACTGGTGCGCTGGAGCCGCCCCCAAGGGTCGCCCCGGTAACCGGAATGAGCCTCCACGGCGGCCATGGCCAACGGGTGCAAGGACTGGAGCAGCAGGGCCCGGAGCCCACCGATGAACATCGACGCATCACCGTGGACCGCGCGAATCGGCCGGTCCGGGCCGAACCAGCGGGGGCCGGGCTCTCCGTGGATGCGGGCGCGGTTCTCCGGCCCTGCGGGACCTGCGACCTGGGCGAATATCGCGCTGCCCAGTCGTGCCCGCAGGCCAAAGGCGGCACGCGTGGACGAGTCCATAAGGCCAGTATGCGCTCACGGCCGGTGCCGGCCGGCGCGCACCGGTGCAGTCAGCGGAGGGGAAGCCATACACAGAGCCATGGCCGCGCCGATGGCGTCCCGGGTTCCTCCCCCCATGCCGACCCCATGCGGAACGATCCGTACGCCTCACCACGAGGGCTCGCACACAAGTGCCGGACTCCTCGGACCGTCGTTCCGTCCGGCCGCCGGGTGTGCGGCCCTCGGGTGCGGGTACGCGGAACGACGTCCGGAGCCCGGATCCCGCGAAACAGGAGGATGGCCATGGCGGTGCCGAAAACGAGCGTGCTGGTGCTGGACTGTGCGGAGCCGAGGGAACTGGCCGATTTCTACGCCGTGTTGCTCAACGCGGAGGTTCACGTCGGTCACGATCTCGACACCGTCGAAGTCGTGGGCCACACGGGGGTGCATCTCGCGATCCGCAGGGATCACGGTTACGCGCCCCCCAGTTGGCCGCGCCCCGATGACTCCCAGCAGGCCCACCTGCGCATCCTGGTGGCACGTGAGGACATGGACGAGGCGGAGCGCGAGGCGGTCGGTCTCGGCGCGCGTCCCATGGACACGAAGAACAACGGGGGCGTCCGGGACACGCGCCTCTACTCCGATCCCGCCGGGCATCCGTTCGCGCTGGCCACACCTGCCTGATACGCCGGACGGACCCCCCCTGTCGCGATGTGCGGGAACGGGCTCTGTGATCCCGCGAAGAACCTACGAAGGGAGACCTCATGTCCTCCTCGATCGTCGAGACCGTCGACATCAAGGCCCCGGTGGCCATCAGCTGGGCACTGTGGAGCGATGTGGCGCAGTGGCCCAGGTTCCTGAGCCATGTCCAGCGCGTCGATCCACTGGACGAGCGCCGTTTCGCCTGGCAGCTCGCCCTGCCGGGGGCCGAGAAGAGCTTCGTCGCTGAACTCACCGAGGTAGTGGCGGAGGACCGGATCGCCTGGAAGACGACGCAGGGCGTGCACCACGCCGGCGTCGTCACCTTCCATCGGCTGGACGACGAATCGAGCCGGCTGACCCTGCAGATCGAATACGACCCCCAGGGATTCATCGAGCACGTGGGAGCCCTCACCAATCTCGACTCGGTTCTGGCCAATTACGACCTCGGTGAGTTCCAGAGGCTGGCCGAGCGGCTCGCCGTGGGCGACCTGTACTGAAGGATCTGTCGCAGGACAGCGACAGCGGGGCGGTCTCCCGGCGAGCGGCCACGATTTCCGCACCCGCTCCTACCCGGTCGGCAAAGCGGACCGGGTGAACCCCGGAGCCTTGCAGAAGTTGAACGACCGGCACGGCACCCCGCCCCGGCGGAAGTGTTTCCGGCCGGGGCGGACGTGTCCTGCCGCGTCAGGAGGTGGTGCAGCTGACGGTCGGAACGCCGCCTGCGCCAGGCGTTCCCTGGAAGCCGAAACTCGTGTGCGCACCGGGCGCCAGGCTGCCGTTGTAGGGAGAGCTCGTGACGCCGACCGTGGATCCGGTCTGCGTGTAGACCGCGTTCCACATGTTCGTGACCTTCTGGCTTCCCGACCAGGTCCAGCTCACCTTCCATGCGGCGGCGCTCGTGGTGCCCGTGTTGGTCACGGTCACGTCCACGCCGAAACCGTTCCCCCAGTCGCCGTTGACGGTGTACGAGGCCGTGCATCCGCCGGTGCCGCCGGAGGTGCCGGACGTGGTGGCCGTCACCGGGGCGGACGCGGCGGAGGTGTTGCCCGCCGCGTCGCGTGCCCGGACGGAGTACACGTACGAGGTCCCGGCCGTCAGACCGGAGTCCGTGTAACCGGTTCCGGTGGCCGTGCCGACCTTGGTGGAACCGCGGTAGACGTCGTAACCCGTGACCCCGGTGTCGTCGGACGACGCCGTCCACGACAGCGAGACCGACGCGCTGGTGGTTCCGGTGACGGTGAGGCCGGCCGGAACCGAAGGGGCCTGGGTCTCGCCGCCGTCACCTCCGCCTCCGCCTCCGAATCCGGGGGCCTTGATACTCGCCAGGTAGCCGTCCTTCACGGTGTCGACGGTGGTCCAGTCATCCTTGAGGATGCCTCCCGTGTCACCGGAGTTGGGGTTCCAGGACCAGAAGGTCCACGAGAAGCTGTCGCCGCCGTACTGGCTTGTCGGCCGGAGGTAGTCGGCCAGTGCCTTCAGCCACTTCTGGTCGGTGGCGGACTGGAGCGTGGTGCCGAACTCGCCCACCCATACCGGCGCGATGTTCTGCTTGAAGATGTAGCCCCAGTACTTGTCCCAGACGCCGGGCATGTTGGCCGGGAAGGCCGCGTCGCCGAACCAGGGCTGCTGGGCGACACTGGTCGCGTAGTCGTGCGCCGAGTAGACGACGCGGTTCGCCACACTCAGCTCGACCGGGTACTGGCCGACACCCATGAGGTTCCCGCCCCACCAGCCGGACACCCCGTTGAAGGTCTGAACGCCCTCGACGAACACCAGCAGAGCGGGGTTGACGGACAGTACGGCGTTGCCGCCGCGCTGTGCTGCCAGCCGCCAGTCCTTCGTGGTGTCGCCGCAGCCCCAGCAGGCGGGGTCGTGCGGTTCGTTGTGCAAGTCGATGCCGATCACCGCGTCGTCGCCGGCGTAGCGGCCGGCCAGCGCCTTGAGGTTGGCCAGCCAGGTGGACTCCGGGACGGACGCGGTGTACCAGAGCGGCGACTGGCCGGCGGCGTCGGGCCGGTGCCGGTCGAGGATGACCTTCATGCCGATGCTGCCCGCGTGCTCCACGATCCGGTCCATCACCCCCAGCGAGTCGAGGCCCTGCAGGTCGCTGTTCATGCCCGCGGAGTAGTTGATGCTCGTGGGTGCCGTGCCGGTGAAGATGTCGTCGCTGTAAGGCAGCCGGATGGTGTTGTAGCCCAGCGACTGCATCTGGTCGATCATGCTCTTGTAGTCGCGGGACCACAGGCCGTGGGGCACGTAGTTGGACGTCTCGAAGCCGAACCAGTTGATCCCGGCGATACGGACCGGGTGGTTGGCGGAGTCCAGGATCTGACGACCGCTGGTGTGCCAGTACCCGGCACCCGGCGCGGCGGCGGCAGCGGTGGCCACCTGGGAACCCGCGAGAGGGAGGAGGAGAGCGGCCGCCGTGACGGTGACCGTTCTGACTGCTCGTCGGAGAAGGCGGAGAGGGTGGAGCACGGTGCTGGTTCCTCTCTCGTCGGCAAGGCCCGGCGACGTGATCATGGGAGCGCTCCCATTCTGTCGCGTACCGTGCCGCTGATGGCATGGGGGATGGTGGTGGCGCGAGCGATCGCCGGTCCCGGCCCCGGGGTGGACTCTCGTTCCTCCGGGGGCGGGAGCCGATGGCTTGCGGCCCGGCGCCATAAAAGCGATAGAGCAATGGGCATGTCAATGGGGTGTGCAGAGTTCATCACTTGAAGGCGTGTCGCCCGCCCGGGCGCCGGCCCCGGCGGCGGTGCGGTCCGGTGGCCGAGCGGGGTGATCAAGAGCCCCCGCCCGCGGCCGCCCGCGTCGCACGAAACGTCTTGGCTGCCGAGGAGTTGCTCGGGCCGCGCTCGGGGGAGCCGTGATGCGTTCCCGGAGCCCCTTCCGTCCTGCAAGGGGTTGGTCGCCCGTGCCGGTTCAGCGGCCTTTGCCGGGCGTGGCCCGGACACGGTCGGTCGCCGGGCCCCGGTCGGCCCCCAGCCGTTTCCCCGGTTCTGATCCCTATCGGATGAACGCCGCCGGATACCCGTGCGGCGGAGGAAGTGATTCCCCACGCTGCTGCTGTGTACAGGATGATCAAGAGTCGGGGCGGCCGCCGGAGCGCGGACGGCGCCCGCGTGGGGAAGCAGAGACAGCCACGGAGCGCACCGGCCCGAGCACCTCGCCCGGAGCAGGGGACACCGCCACGTTCTCCGAGGTACGCGCGCGCCCGGTACTGGTTCGACAACACGCTGGCGAAGGGGGTGACCGTTCTCATCGGCTGGCTCGCCGCCGCCTGCCTGGCTGTTGTCGTTCCGGTGAGCGCGCTGCTGGTGTGGACGGACGACCGGGCCCCGGGCACGGCACAGGCGAAGACGGCGGCCGTGTGGCGGAGCGTCGGGCAGACTCTCAGGCTGGGAGGAGAGGTCGGTTCACCGCTGCGGGTCGCCCTGTCGGTCCTGCTGGCGTTGATGGCACTCTTCTACGTCTCCACCCTCGTCGGTCTCATCACCACAGCGATCACCGAGGAGCTCATCGCCCTGCGACGCGGCCACTCCACGGTGCTGGAGAGCGGTCACACCGTCGTGCTCGGCTGGTCGGACCAGATCTTCACCGTGGTGACCGAACTCGTCGCAGCCAACGCCAACCAGCGCCGAGGCGCCGTCGCGATCCTGGCGGACCGGGACGTGACCGAGATGGAGGAGGAACTGCGCGGCGAGGTGGGGGACACCGGCCGGACGAGGATCGTCTGCCGCAACGGACGGCCCACCGACCCGGCCGCCCTCGTACGAGTCAGCCCGGCCACGGCGGACGTCGTCCTCATCCTGCCGCGTGACCACCCGGACGAGGACGCGGAGATCGTCAAGAACCTGTTGGCCTTGCGGACCGCAGTCGACGACAGCCGGGTGCGGACCGTGGCGGTGGTGCGGGACACCCGGTACCGTCTCGCCGCCGAACTCGCGGCCGGTCCCGGCGCGGTCGTGCTCGAGATCGACGACATCACCGCCCGGCTGGTGGCCCAGTGCGCCAGGCAGCCCGGCCTGTCGCTCGTCTACCAGGAGTTGCTCGACTTCGCCGGTGACGAGTTCTACGTCGTCGACGCACCGGGTCAGACCGGCCGTGTCTTTGCCGAAGTACTGCGGGCATGCCCCACGTCCAGTGTGGTCGGGGTCGTACGAAGGGACGGGGCTCTCCACCTGAACCCGCCGCCCACCTCCGTCCTGCGCCCGGGCGACCGGCTCGTGGTGATCGCCCAGGACGACGACACGACGGTCACCACCGATGAACCCGCCCCGTTCGACGAGTCGGTGATGGCGGACCGTCCACCGGCCGCAGTGCGCCCCGAACGGGTGCTTCTCCTGGGCTGGAACCGCCGCGCCCGGCACATCCTGCGTCACCTCTCCGGCCATGTCGCGGCAGGCTCCGTCGTCCACGTCGTGGCCCACGGCGGGGAGGGCCTGGCCGCGGAGGTACGGGAGGCCGCCGCGTCGGCCGTTCCCGCGCTGACCGTCACCTTCGGTCCGGGCGATCCGACCCTTCCGGGGACCGTCAACGGCGTGGACCTCATCGATTACGACGGTGTCATCGTCCTCGGCCCCGATCACGGGCCCGCCTCCGCCTCACCGGACGACCGGACGCTGGTGACGCTGCTGCTCCTGCGTGACCATGAGCGCACGTCGGGGGTCCCGGTCCGGGTGGTCACCGAGATGACCGACGACCGCAACCGGGTTCTCGCCCCCGCCGGCGTCGGTGCCGACTTCATCGTCAGTGGCAAGCTGGTCGGGCTCCTGACGGCTCAGATCTCCCAGAACCGGCATCTCGCCGAGCTGTTCGGGGAACTACTGGCTCCGCGGGGCAACGCCATCCACCTCAAGCCCGCCGGCGACTACGTCCGTCCAGGAGAGCAGGCATCCTTCGCCACGGTCGTGGAGGCGGCCTCGCGCCGCGGGGAGTGCGCCATCGGATACCGCAGCCGCGGCCGTGCCCGGGTGGGGATCGACCACGAGGTGCGCCTCAACCCCGCCAAGGCCGCGGTCCGGTACTGGAGCGCGGACGACGAGGTGATCGTGATGGCCGGGCACTCGTGACGGCGAGCCACCGGCCGGAAGTCGCGCCCTCCTCCCTCGACTTCACGGCCTTCGCCTTCCCCGGGGCAGGGCCTTCGGACTGCCGAGCGGACCCGTAGCCGCCGGGGCCATGGCGGTGAACCACCGGCCGGGCGCCGCCGGGCCGTGTCATCCTGGCCGACGGATACGGACCGCACATGCGAGGCGGTGCCGGGCCGGCCGATGCCGGTCGAGCGGTGCGACCGTGGCCGCTGGTCCGGCAGAGCAGTGGGGAGAACGGGATTGAGCAGGACGAGCTCGCAGCCGGAGTCCGGCTCCGCCATCAGCCTGGCCAAGGTCGAGGCGACGGCTCCCGGCATGGTCAGCCTCTACAGGAGCGCGGCGGTGAGTCTGCGGAAAAGTACGCTGGAGGGGGTGCGGGCCGCGGTGTACCTGGTGCTGGACCGCTCGGGTTCCATGCGCCCGTACTACCGCGACGGGACCGTACAGCACCTGGCCGAGCAGGTCCTGGCACTGTCCGCGCACCTGGATGACGACGGTGTCGTCCCGGTGGTGTTCTTCTCGACCGACGTGGACGGCGTCAGTGACGTGAGCCTGTGCCGGTACGAGGGCAGGATCGAGAAACTCCACCAGAACCTCGGCCACATGGGACGTACGAACTACCACTGGGCGATGGACGAAGTCATCGACCACTACCAGGCGTCCGGCAGCGGTGATCCGGCGTTGGTGATCTTCCAGACCGACGGTGGGCCGACGAGCCGGTTCGCCGCTGAACGCTATGTCTGCAAGGCGGCGAAGCTCCCGCTCTTCTGGCAGTTCGTGGGGTTCGGCAACCCCGACGACAACGAGTTCGCTTTCCTGCACCGACTTGATGATCTCGCAGTTCCCGCGAAGCGTGCGGTGGACAACGCCGGGTTCTTCCACGCGGGGCGCGACCCGCGCTCCCATTCCGACACCGACCTGTACGACCGGTTGCTGGGTGAGTTCCCCCGCTGGCTGGCCAACGCTCGCACCGCCGGGATTCTGCACCGGAAGTGAGTGCCCATGGCGCGGGGAAGCGTGACGGGTCACTCCGGACCCCGGTCGGTGCTCCGTGCAGGGCGTCCATGGCGCGCCGGCGGGCAAGGAGCGTCCCGACGGCCGGCCGGCCCGTACGGGGCGCCGTCATCCTGGCCGGCCCACACGGGATGCCGTATTCCCGCGGGTATCGTGCAGTCGACAGCAGCGGCGAGGGGGGCGCGTGACGGTTCAGGCAGAAGACTTCGATCGCCTGATCGGGCCTTTCCGTTCGGAGTTGCTGGCGCACTGCTACCGGATGCTCGGCTCCGCCCACGACGCCGAGGACCTGGTCCAGGACACGTACCTGAGAGCGTGGCGGGCGCGGGAGCAGTACGACCCGACGCGCAGTTCGGTGCGCACCTGGCTCTACCGGATCGCGACGAACGTCTGCCTGACCGCCTTGAAGGCCCGTGGCAGCCGCCCGTTGCCGTCGGGCCTGGTGGCAGCGTCGGAGCCGCTCGCGCGGCTCGTGCCGGGAGAGGGCCGCGGCTGGCTCCAGCCGCTGCCGGACTCCATGGTGGACGTGGGCGATCCGGCCGGGGCCGTGATCGAGCGCAGCAGCCTGCGCCTGGCCTTCGCCGCCGCACTTCAGCACCTCTCGGCGCGACAGCGCGGTGCGCTGGTCCTGCGTGACGTACTCGGCTTCTCCGCCTCCGAGTCAGCGCACATCCTGGGTACCACCGTCATATCGGTGAACAGCTCCCTGCAACGGGCACGTGCCCGGGTGAAGCAGGCCGGGGTGCGACAGGACCTGCTCGGCGAGCCGTCGACGGCCGAACAGCGCGCCTGGGTCGATCGCTACATGAAGGCGTTCGAGCGCGCCGACGTGGAGGGCCTCAAGAGGCTGCTCACCGAGGACGTGATCATGGAGATGCCGCCGATGCTCAACTGGTTCACCGGACCGGGCAACTACGGCCTGTTCATGGACTGGGTCTTCGAGGCGGCTGGAACGGAATGGTCGCTGGAGCCGGTCGCGGCCAACGGCCAGCCAGGATTTGCCGCCTATCGGCGCGTCGCCGACGGGTACGAGCTGCATACGCTCCAGATCTTCACCGTCACCGCCGCGGGCATCAGCCGGAATTCGGTGTTCCAGGGTTCCGAGGTCTTCGCGTCCTTCGGGCTGGCGGCCCGGCTCGACGCTCAGGGACTCGCGACGACCTGACCCCCGCCCGGATTTTCTGCGCGGGCGCGATGAGTCCGGGCCCTGCCGTCGGTATGTAGTGACGAGTTCGCCGGAAGACCGGTGAGCCGATCACAAGGGAGAACCGATGTCCGACAGCCGCGCAGAAGACAAGGCCGCCATCCAGGCCGTCCTGGACGACTCCTACCGCGCGTGGGAGGAGGGCGACGCCGAGCGCATGGTCGCCGACTACACCGCGGACGCGACCGCCATCATGACCGGCTCGCTCCGCGACGGCCGCGAAGTGATCCGCGAGAGTATGGACCGGGGCTTCGCCGGGCCGCTCAAGGGCACCTCGACCCGCAACCGGCACATCGGCCTCCGCTTCGTCGGCAGGGACGCCGCGATCGTCGTCAGCGAATCCGGCATCCTGTTCCCCGGCCGGACCGAGGTCCCGGAGGCCGGCAGGGTGAACGCGACCTGGGTTTTCGAGAAGCGGGACGGCCGGTGGCTCATTGCCGCCTATCACAACAGCCCGGTGCTGGCGCCCGGCCAGTGAACACTTCCCCACCCCCGGCCCCGGTGCGTGCGGCGTGCCGGGGCATGAGCTCCCTGACACGAACCCCGTGGTCGGAGTGGCGTCATGCGCGGTGGTGCACGGAGTCCTGGCGACCCGCGGCAACGCAGCAATGACGACCGCACCGGCCGCCGGCCGCCCGCTTGTACGCCGAGGCGTACAAGCGGGCAGGACCCGGTCGAGCGCTGTGGGAACGGGCACAAGCAGCAGCGCGGCCCGGCCGTGCGAACCGACGAGCAGGCCCACCTCCACCGGGCCGCAGTCACCTCGCCGCCATCCCTGGGTCAGGAGGCGGCTTCAGCCCAGCGTCGTCGGCCGACGTGACAGGGCCGTCGCGTGCTGCACGTCGTTGAGCGGACGCAGCCGGTAGGTGTACGTGTAGTCCCGGTCAGCCGGCAACTTGTACGCGTCGTGTGTCTGCGCCCCCCAGCTGTTGTCGCCCCCGACACCCATCTGCCGGTGGTTGACCCGCAGGATCACCTCATCACGGGGCGTGAGCTGGTAGTCGTGGCGGACACCCACGGACAGGTCTTCCGGTGTGAAGTGCGAGGCGTTGACTTCCAGGAGCCCGTCGCCGCTGACGAGCAGGCCGCGACCGTGCCGGTCGGTGAGCGCCGCCCAGCGCACGTCGGTCTTGTTCCCGTTCTCCTGCGGGCGCAGGTACGGGGACCACTGCTCGGTGACGGTTCCGGACCAACGCCCCACATCCGTACCGTCCTTGCGGTCCCAGTGATTCTCCTCGGGGCCGCGACCGTAGTAATGGAACCGCTCCAGAGCTGCCGGCAGGTGCAGGATCGTGCCGATCTCGGGGATGTACGGAAGGGACGGCGCGCCCGGGGTGAGCGTGTTGTCGACCCTGATCTCGCCGTTGCCGAAGACGGTGAAGGTCGTGCCGTACGCCGAGGCGGTGCTCGTGGGGAGGGTGCCCTTGACCGTGATCTCGACAGTGTGCGCGTCGAGACCGCGCACCGTCACGTCGGTGACCGTGCGCCGTGCGCCCGCGTCCCGCCAGGTCTGGTTGCGGGTGTGCTGGCCGTTCCCGCGGTCGTTGTCGGTCGGGGCGCGCCAGAAATTGGGGACCGGGCCGGAATCGAGGAGCTTCGTCCCGGCTGCCTCGTACGAGGTGATGAGCCCCGTCGACCTGTCGATGACGACCTCGAAGTCGTGCCCGGTGACGACGACGTCGGCGTCACCGCTCCGGTACGACAGCTTCGGCACCTGGGTGGAGGCAACGGGCTCGATCGCGGGACTTTCCACGTCGAGGGGCAACTGCACCCGCGCCACCTCGAAGCCCGCCTCGGCCCATGGTGTGCGTTCCTTCGTCGTGAAGGACAGCTGGAGGAAGTACTCCGTCCCGGGCGCGGGGTTGCCGGGCAGGTCGACGGGGAGCGTGACGGTCTTGGTGTTCAGCGGCGCCACATCGAGCTGTTCGCGGCTGAACGTGCCGCGCCGGACCGTCTCGCCGTCGGCCACAAGTTCCCAACTGCCTTTGTAAAAACGCAGGTTGGTGAAGAGGTTGTCGTTCATGAGAGTGATCCGGCCGGGCGCCGACCCCTCCGCGAGGCTCGCGCGGATCGTCTGGTGGACGCGCTTGACCTGGGCCGCCTTGCCGGTGTGGCGGCGGTCGGGCAGGACGATGCCGTCGCCGGCGAACGCGCCGTCGTTGGGGTTGTCGCCCCAGTCGCCGCCATAGGCGTGGAAGGTCTTCGCGCGGGCCTTCTTCTGCTCGTACCGGGCTGTCCGCGCGTCGAACCAGAAGCGCACGCCGTCGTCGCCGGGACCACGGCCGTCGTCGGCGAGTTCGGCGGCCTTCAGGGCGCGTGCGTACACCCGGGCCCGGCGGATCGTACCGCTGAACTCCCGTGTCGGGTTCTCCACTTCACCGGCGAGGGAGAGCGATGCGGTGGAACTGCTGGGCCCCGAGGCGGCCGTGCTCCTCGTGGCCTTCGCGTCGCCGTCCACGTACAGGGTCAGCGTTCCGGCGTCCGCGTCGAAGACGCCCGCGACGTGATGCTCCTTGCCCGTCCAGCCGTCGTCGGGGGTCGTCCAGGAGACCGCGATCCACTGCCCGTTCGCATAGATGTAGAACTCCAGCCCCTTGTCGGCCTGCTTCAGGGCGTACTGGGTGTCGCCCTTCGCCACGATCGGCTGGTGGAAGCCACGGACGTGCGGCGTCATCCAGGCTTCGAGCGTGAGCGAGCCGGTCAGGTCGAGCCGGTCGTCCCGCGCGAAGACCGTCGCGCCGCTCACACCCAGCTCGTGGCCGAACGAGCCCGAGGGATTGATCACCTCGCCCTTCAGCCCGGCGGGCCCGGTCTCCGTGAGCAGTTTGCGCGTCGGTGTCGGCCAGCTGAGTGCCTGGTCGACGAAGTCCCAGATCCAGCCGCCCTGCAGGACGTCGTAGCGGCGGACGGTGTCCCAGTACTCCTTGAAGTTGCCCGTGGAATTGCCCATCGAGTGGGCGTACTCGATCATCACGTAGGGCCGGGTGTCGGAGGTGTCCGTCGCCCGGCCCTCGATGCGGCTCGGCGACTCGTACATCCTGGAGCGGATGTCGCTGGTGGCGGGTCCGTCGTCGCCCTCGTACTGGATGACGCGAGTCGGGTCGTACGAGCGGATCCAGTCGTGCATGGCGCGGAAGGACGAACCGGACCCGGCCTCGTTGCCCAGTGACCAGATGACGACGCAGGCATGGTTCTTGTCGCGGTGGACCATGTTCTGCGCGCGGTCCACGCAGGCCGGCGTCCAGTCCGCACGGCTGGCCGGGTACTGGTCGCGGACACCGTGCGTCTCCAGATTGGTCTCGCCGACGAGATAGAGACCGTATTCGTCGGCGAGCTCCAGCCAGAGCGGGTTGTTGGGATAGTGCGAGGTGCGGACCGAGTTGATGTTGAGCCGCTTGATGAGCGTGACGTCGTCGACCAGATCGGCACGGCTGAGAGCCGAACCACGTTCCGGGTGCATCTCGTGACGGTTGGTGCCGCGGAAGGTGACGGGCTGTCCGTTGATCCGCATCAGACCGTCCTTGAGTGCGAACTCGCGCAGACCGACCCGGTGCGAGAGCGTCTCCACGACCTTGCCGGAGGGGTCGCGGAGCTGGAGGACGGCGGTGTACAGGTACGGATCCTCGGCGGACCACAGGCGCGGTGAGGGGACGGCCTTGGTGCCGTTGACGGTCACCTCGCCGCCGGTCGGTGCCGCGCGCTGGGCGAGCGGCCGTGCCCATACCGCGTGACCGTCGGCGTCGTACAGCTGCGTCTCGACCGTGTGGGCGGCGCCGCCGCCGTCGCCCGCGTAGTCCTTGACCTGCGCGGTGACGGACAGCTCGGCGGTGGTGAACCCGTTCCCGAGCGGGGTGTCGAGCTTGAAGTCCCGGATATGCACGCCGGGTGTCGAGTACAGGTACACGGACCGGAAGATGCCGCTCAGCCGGATCATGTCCTGGTCCTGGAGCCAGTCGCCGTCGGAGTAGCGGTAGACCTCGACGGCGATGTGGTTGGTGCCGTCCTTCAGGTACGGGGTGATGTCGTACTCGGCGGGGGTGTACGAGTCCTCGTGGTAGCCGGCCAAGTGGCCGTTGATCCATACGTAGTGGGCGGACTTGACGCCCTCGAAGTGCAGGAACGTACGCCGGTCGGCCCAGCCGCCGGGCACGGTGAAGGTGCGTCGGTATTGGCCCACGGGGTTGTACAGCGTCGGCGCGGCGGGCGGCTGGGCGTCCTCGCCGAGTCCGTTGGGCCCCCACCACGGGTAGGTGATGTTGACGTAGACCGGATAGTCGTGGCCGTGCAGCTGCCAGGCCGAGGGGACGGGCGTGGTCTCCCAGCCGGAGTCGTCGAGATCCGTGCGGTAGAAGTCCTGCTTCTTGTCGGCGGGACGGTCCACGTAGGCGAACTTCCAGGTGCCGTCGAGACTCTGGCGCCACGGGGACGTGGTGCGGTCGGCGGCGAGAGCCTGCTTGAGGTTCGCGTACGGCATGAGAGTGGAATGCGGGGGTTCGGTGCCGAGCCGGAAGACGTCGATGCGCCCGTTCCATTCGTCGCCGTCGGCCGGGACGTCGCGTACGGCACCGGCGGCGAAGGCGCGGGCGCCCGGCAGCGCACCGGACAGGGCGAGTCCGCCCAGCACGGCAGCGCCTGTTTCGAGGAGACGGCGGCGGCTCACGTAGCCAAGGTGGGAGTGGGGGGTCGGGTTCGAGTGTGGCATGACGGGGGGCCTTCCTCGGGTTCCGATGTGTGCAACTGGTGTGGTGCATAACACCTGTTGAGACGCACCCACCCTAGAAAGGGAACACAACCACCACAATGACAACGTCAGATTTTGTTGTTTTCTGACGGATGGGCGCCCTGCGTCGAACCGGGCCACCTGGCACCGCCGCGACCGCTCCGGCCACGGTGGCAGCAAGGACTCGCTCGTCGCCCGCAACGCGTCGTCCATGATCCACGGTGGGGTTCCACGCCATGCGAATGGCCGAATCGGCACCTGGCACCGGCCTGCGCCCAAGCTGTGCAGGGCGGAGCGGCGTCTGGGTCCAGGTGCCGGCCGACAGGCCGGCGGCGCCGGACACGGCCCCGGCGGTCAGCTCCCGGTTGCGGATCGTGCGGGCGACCAGCGGTCCGGGCGGCGGCCCGTTCCGCGTTCCCCGTCCTCCGTTCCGCGTTCCCCGTCCTCCGTTCCGGGTTCCGCGTCCTCCGTTCCGGGTTCGCGGGGTCGGGTCGTACGGTCACGTGGTGGTCTGCCGGGCGTGATGACCACCACGCCGCAACTGGCCGCCCTGCGCGAAAGGGCGATCGACATCGGCCTGTTGCGAGAGCCGCCTGCCCATGACGCGGAGCTCCGGTTCGAGACCGTGCTGACCGAACCCTTCGTGGCTGTCCTGCCTGCTTCGCACCCTCTCGCGGCACAACGAGTTGTCCGGGTGGAGCAGTTGGCGGACTGCCCCTTCGTGCTCCTGCCTCGTGCCGTCGGCCCGCCGCTGTACGACCAGATCAGCGAACTGTGCATCGCTGCGGGTTTCGTCCCCCAAGTGACCCAGCACGCTGTGGAATGGCAGACCGTCTGCGCCTTGGTGGGAACTGGTCTCGGCGTGTCGCTGGCCCCGGAGAGCATCCGCCGGATCCGTCTCGAAGGCGTTGCCTTCCGCAGGATCGAGCCCGACACCGTGCGGACACGAGTCGCCGTGGCGTGGCGCAAGACCGATCCGAACCCTCTGGTCCCAGGCATCTTGGCGGCTCTCGGCCAAGATGCGCCGGACAGGCCCTGCAGCGTGTCCGACCATTGACCGAAGCACTCGGCGGCCTGCGCCACGAAGGATGGTTCAGGTGGCTGGTGTCGGTTCCGTCGGCGTCGACCAGTGTGCGCCGACCCAGTCCTGCAGCGTGGCCAGGGGGGTCCGCGCCGCGCGCAGTGCGGGGACGTCCGCGCGGAACCCGATCGTGTTGAACCAGTCGAACATCGCGGCCATCTCCTCGCTGTGAGCGCGGATGTGCTCGATCGGCTGGGGTACGAAGCGCACCGGGAGGCCGGCGGCGTGGGCGAAGACCTCGGCGATCTGCGGACCGGTGAGTTCGTCCCCGGCTATCTCGATGGTTCGGCCCAGGTGGTCGGCCGGGGCGTCGAAAGCGTCGGCCGCCAGGGTCCCGATGTCGTCCGGGGTGATCATCTGCAGTCGGGTCTGCGGGGCGAGCGCCATGGTGAACACGAGCTCTCCGTCGACCCACTGCGGGCCGAGGCGCTCGAAGTTGGTGATGAAGAACGTCGGCCGCAGGATCGTCGCGGGCAGCCCGAGAGCCTCGATGTGCTGTTCGACCTCGCCCTTGGTGGCGAAGTGCCGCACCTGGCCGGGCCGATCGGCGCCGTCGACGGAACTGTAGACGAAGTGTGCGACACCGGCGCGAGCCGCCGCCTGCGCTACCGCCTTGCCCTGGCGTACTTCGCCGACGAATCCGTCCGGGCCGGTGAAGGTCTGCACACTGAACACGCCGTAAGCCCCGGCCAGGGCCGCGTCCAGCGAGGCGTCGTCGTCCAGGTCGCCGCGTGCCAGCACCGCCCCGGCCTCCTTCAACGCCAGCGCCTGCGGCTTGTCCGGGTCACGTACCAGGGCCCGCACCTCCCAGCCGCGGGATAGCAGCGCGCGAGCGGTGGCGCCCCCCTGCCGCCTGGTCGCCCCGGTGACCACAACGACGCGGTTCTCGCGCATCAAAGTCTCCTCAACAGCGCAGTGCGGGACGGTTGTTGGTGGCCATCCCTCGATGAGGAACAGCCTGTAACCTCAATGGCACTTGAGGTTTAGCATTCGTGATCGACATCACAACTGGCTGATCGTGACTTGTCCGTCATCCGTGCCGCGTTCCAGCGCTCCGCCCTCGCCGTCACCGGGGTCCTGCCGGAGGCCGACCATCGCACCCTGCCCCTGCCCGGACTCAACCATGGCGGGCGTCGTCATGGCCCGGGGGGAATCGCCCCGTAGATCGCTGAGTTCATCAAGGTATGAGCTTGTCGTACGAGCCGTTCGGCGGCGCTTGGTACCTCTCCTGGTAGTCGGAGTGGAGCGACCCAGCTCCAGCTGACCGCCGGAACCCGGCCGGACACCACTCAGGGGACAGCCCTTAGCCGTTCTCCCGGCCCGGCAGAGGCGCACCGTCCAAGAAGGCGCCATAGGCATCGGCGGCGTCCGGCTCGATCTCGGGGTCCGAGGGGGCGTAGCGAGTATCGGCACGGTTCCGCTTCGGGCCGGAGACCCAGTACTCCTCGCCGGTCTCGATGTCATAGAAGTTCGCATCGAACATTCCGCCTGCACGGCGCAGCGTTCGCCCGTGGAAGTACACGGTCCCCCACGTCTTTGAAAAGTCCACCCACCCGATCCATGAGGGCCCGCGGTCGGTGTCGTAACCCGTCTTCAGCTGAACAAACATGATCCGTCGAGGCATGCGCTCAGGGTCCCAGGTTCGCCCCGGGACCTCACCTGCATTTTCGCACCACCCTCAGCCCGCAGGCCAATGCGGGTTCGGTGTGCCGTCATCGCTCATGTGCGCTCGCTGCCAGATGCGGTTCCAGCTGAACTGGATCTCCGGCATGTGCCGGTGCCACTGCCCGCACGGACAGCGCGCCGACACCCACGCGCACGCACGGCACAGCTCGATCCAGCCGTGCCCGGTCGAAGTCAGCTTCCGCGGTCCTTCATCCCCGCAAGCCGGGCAGCCGGGCGGCTCGGCGCCGTCCAGAATCGCGTTCTGCCGCCGGACGTACTCAGGCAGTCGCAGCGACGGATGGCGGGACGGGTCCAGGTGCCAGGCGCGATCCGGGCCGTCCCACGTGTTCCGCAGCCACCACGGTCGCGGGTTCGGAACAGCCCGCCTTCCGGCTCGTTTGTCCGCCCGGCGTTGCGCGGCGTACTGCTCCGCCCGTGCGAGCCACAGCACTCGTGCCTCTTGCAGTTCCTCCACCGCCCGCACGAGCGCGTCCGGGTCCGCCTCCAGGCGCCGGGGGATCGCGGCGCTGAGCGTGAGGTGGTGGTACGTCGCCCGGAAGCCGTACGGAGCGAACTGAGTGGTGCAGGTCCGCAGCGCGTTGTGCCGGCTGTGCAGGGGGAGGCGGGCGTCGTGCACGCGCTCTCGGTGGGTCAGGAAGCTGGTCATGGTGTGGGTGTCAGGTCCAGTGCTCGGGCCAGGGCGGCCTTGATGGCGGCAGCGTGTGCCGGCAGATGCTGTTCAGCCCGGGTTCCGGCAAGGCTGAAGAGGGTCCTGCATGTCTTGGTGGGCGCCGGCGACGAGCCTGCGTACATGGTCTACCGACAGGTCGGCCACCGGACCGTCGTCCGTTCCGTGGGCGTCGAGCGTCAGCCGGACCATGTCGCCGACGCGTTCGGCCATCGAGGACGGATCGTGAGCGAAGGAGGACCCTACTGGTGCCGTCGCGCACTTCAAGTCGGTCCCGCCGGATCTCCAGGACGTGGTGGCGGCCGGGATCGACGTAGACAGTGCCGGTGGCGTTCTTGACAGGCGGTCGCTCGTTGCGCCGAGCATCCGTGTGGTCCTCGACGGAATGCCGTCCAGGCAGGCATCCGCAGCTCAGCGCGCGTCTCACGCGTATGGCCGCATCACTCGCCAGTGAGTGGGCGTGCCGGGCGGCCCTCGTGTCCGGCCGAACGTGTGGTGAGGTCCTCGTCCGTGATCTCGCGGACCACCCGGCACGGTGCGCCGATCGCCACCGTCATCGGGGGAATGCTGCGACTGACGACGCTTCCCGCGCCGATGACCGATCCGTATCCGATACGGACGCCGGGCAGGACGACCACGTTGCTGCCGATCCACACCTTGTCCTCGATCACGATCGGCTCGGAGAAGCGTCCGAAGTCGGCCCGGCGCGCAGGATGCACGGGATGTCCCGTCGTGGTCAGCGTCACGCTGGGGGCGATCATGACATCGTTGCCTATACGGATCTCCACGTCATCGACGAACGTCAGGTTCACGTTGCCGAAGAAGTCGTCACCGATGTGGACGTTGCTGCCGAACCCGGCGTGGAACGGCGGCAACAGCACCGTACGTTCGCCGAGCGAGCCGCAGATCTCGACGAGGAGCGCACGCCGCCTCTTCGCTTCGCTCGGAGGAGTCCGGTTGTACTCGAAGATCTCCTCCGTACGCCGCAGAGAATCCTGAAAGGCGGCTTCCGACTCGGTGTAGACGAGCCCCTTCGCGATCTTGGCAAGGACTTCTTCGTTGCGTACGTCCGTCACGGCGGGACACTTCCTTGTCTGATTCTCGGGCACAGGGCTGAGGTGCCCCTGATCGACTGCGCCCAGAGCCTAAGGGGAGTGCGCGGTTCGCCGACACTGTTTACCCGGTCACGGCGATGCGGCCTCGCTTCACAACAGACAGCCTGTGTACGTCACTTACGAAGGGGCGGCCGCCAAGGCGGTGCCGACGGGCGGGGCGCCGGGGACGGGACCGGCGCCCCGAAGCCACGTCAGCGGCGGGCGGACTCGCGCGGGAGGGCTTCGCGCCGCGCGCAGTCCGTTCTGCCGCCTGGCGCTGCGGCGCTGGGTGCCGCGGATGGAGAGACGGGGCGGGAACGGCATCGAGCGGACCCCCGCTCGGTAGGGAGCCGCGGATGCGGATGCGGAGGTTCGGATCTGCGGGTTGCGGCGGCTCGGTCGCCGATGTGGTGACCTGGGCAGCTCGGGAGCGCGCCCGATCATGCTCGCCCCAGGAGTCCGGGAGTGTCAGCGTGGGGCCTCGGCATCCCTGCCGGGTGAGACGCCGGGACGGGATCTGGCCGGTGGGCGGCCGCGTCACCCCTGCGAGCCCGCCGGAGGATGAGTGGTTCGCAGCCGGCAGCGAATCATCACCTTGCCCCTCTTGAATGTTCTATGCCCGCCCCATAAGTTACTTGCAGGTAGCTCGCTTGTGGCGGGCCGTGCCGTCGTGGGGGAGGTGGGGGAGCGGGTGAGTCCGCGCCGGAGTGACAGCCGTGGCCAGATGATCCTCAGCCTCGCTGTGCTGTTGCGTCCGGCACGGCCTGGCCGAGGAGCGCGGCCGCCGGCTCGGCGCGTTCACCGTGCTGCGGCCAGAGCGCGGTGATCGTGTGCCGGGCCGAGCAGAACACCGCTCCGATCGAGGCGGCATCGGCCGAGACCCACGACCTTCTCCTCCACGCCCTGCGCGGCCGACCCGGAGCCGAGCCCCGGCCCCGGTCGTAGTCCGCAGCCTTTCACCCAGTCAGTACAGCTCGAAGGAGTCGCCATGGTCTCGCTCGACCGTCAGGACAACGTGTTCGTCCTCGACCTCGGAGACGGAGAGAACCGCTTCCACCCCGACTGGCTCACCGCGGTCGGCGCCGCGCTCGATGAGGTGGAGAAGACCGAAGGCCCCCGCGCCCTGGTCACCGCAGCCACCGGCAAGTTCTACTCCAACGGGCTCGACCTGGACTGGCTGTTCGCCCACGCCGAACAGCACCGGGACTACGTCGTCTCCGTCCACGAGCTGTTCGCGCGGATGCTGTCGCTGCCGGTCATCACGGTGGCGGCTCTGCAGGGACACGCGTTCGCCGCCGGGGCGATGTTCTCCCTCGCCCACGACTTCCGCGTCATGCGTGCCGACCGTGGGTACTGGTGCCTGCCCGAGGCGGACATCAACATCCCCTTCACTCCCGGCATGGCCGCTCTCATCCAGTCCAGGCTGGCTCCGCAGACCGCGCACAAGGCCATGCTCACCGCCCACCGCTACGGCGGAGCCGACGCGGCGGCCGTCGGCATCGTCGACCAAGCGGTCGGTGAGGATGCCGTGCGCTCCACCGCGATCGAGATCGCCCAGGCGCAGCTGAACAGGGCCGGCGACACCCTCGGCACGATCAAGGCCCGGATGTATGCCCCGGCCCTGGCCACCCTGCGCGACACCACCAACCCCCTCGGCTGAGTACCGGCACCTTCCGGACCCCACCGCCTCGCGCCCTCGGGACATATGCGTTCCGGGGGCGCTGACCGCCCGCCTCGGCCGGATACCGCATGCGGAGACGGCCATGGCCATCGGCTGACGGGCACGCGCTGACGACGCACTCGTCCGCCTCTCCGGCGACCGGGCCGGGACGACCGCGAACCGGGCCGAAGGGGGCCTCCTACGCGGGACGGCCGTCGGCGAGCCACTGGGCCAGACCGTGGAGCCCGGCCGCCCACCGTCCGAGGTCGGTGACCTCCGCGTGCTCGGTGACGACGGTGAGCAACTCGGCCACCGCCTCGTCCGGCCGCTGGGCTTCGTTGAGGGTCAGGGCACGGAAGACGCGTACGGAGTCGGAGTCGGGGAATTCCCTGCGGGCGCGTTCGAGCACGGCCAGCGACTCGTCCAGCTCGCCCAGCCACCGCAGGGTGCTGGCGTACTGGCACAGGCACCGGCGCAGGACGTCGCCGCCGAGGCCGAGGGCGAGCGCCCGCTCGTAGTAGCCACGGGCGGTCTCCTCCTCGCCCGCGGTGTCGTATGCGCCACCGACCTCGTACACGAGGACCGGGTGGTCGGGGGATTCGGCGAGCAGCGACTGGAAGTAGGCGATGGTCGGCGCCATGTTCGCCCGGTCTCGCCGGTCGTAGCCCCGCTGGATCGCCTCGGCCAGTTCAGGCGTCACGTCCGTGGTCATTGCCGCAGCCCCCCATGCGTACGAACCTGAAGATCGACTGACTCTATCTCAGCCTCCTTGGCCGCAGGCGGTCCGGTGCGGCGTCAGTATCGACGCAGGCTCTGACAGCATCGACGGACGGACGGACGGGCGGCCGGACGGACAGATAGTCAGGCAGATCGGTAGATCGGCAGACCGGCCGACCGGCCGTGCAGACGGGGAGTTACGAGCCCCGGCCGGCGGAGCCCGGGCGATGACCGCCGTGCCGTCCGCGCCGAGCCGACCTTCCGGCGCACGGCTCGCCCAGAGCTTCGGCCTCGTGCGGGAGCGGGTCCGCAGGCCCGTCGTCGCCCACCTCCGAGGCGAGCGCGGCGACGGTCCCGTCAATGCTCGCCGCGACGATCCAGCAACTGCTCGACGCGATCGAACCTCTGGTGAAGGATCCGCAACTCCGAGCTGACGGCATCCTCGCCCTCGTGGCTGTAGCGCCGGACGGCCGTGCCGACCTTGTGGGCCTCCTTCTGCGCACGGCCGACGAACCAGGTGGCGATGGCCGCGGTGATGATGCCGAAAGCGGTGATCCCGGCCAGCATCGTCACGGAGGCGATGACCCGGCCCCAGGCGGTCACCGGATACAGATCGCCGTACCCGACCGTCGTCGCCGTCTCGATGGACCACCAGATGGCCTTGGGGTACGAAGTGATGTTCGCACCCGTCGCGCCTCGCTCGGCGGGCACCACGAGCGCCGAGCCGGCCAGCAGAACAGCGGCGGTCGCCGACGTGACGCCCAGCGCAGCGCGGAAGTGCAAGGCGCGCCACCGCGGGTCACTCAGGAGGCGGGCGAGCAGTTGGAAGAACGATTGCTGCACGGGCAGATCCCCCGGGGCGACGTACAGGAAGGGTTCCAGCGACGCTACCCGCGCGATTGCGCGGTGGCGGCTCGACACACGCCGGGGAAGGGGTGAGGACCGCATCCGTGTCCGGCATCCGGCGTCTGCCGCCGAAGGCGGGCCGATGCACCTCCTACGCGTCTCGCGGCATTCGCCCAACCGTGCGCGGCCTACCCGTGGGTGGCGGCGATCCCGGTCCGCGCCGGCGTCACCGGAGCCCGGACCGGGTCCACATGCCCAGTCGACGGGTCCTCGCCTCCGTTCCGGCTCCGGCCCCGGCCCCGGTCCCTCGCCCGGGATCGGAGTGCCGGCAGGCGGTCGCACGGAGCAGGCGGGCCGACGGCCGGAATGGGCCGGGGTGCCCGCTGGTAAACTGGGAACACGATTCAGAACCGTTGGGGCCCGTACCGAGGGGTACGGGCCCCGGCGCGTTCCGGGCGCCAGACGGAGAGAGGTTCCCCCCATGAACGCCAAGCCGCCGGCTCAGACGGGCGAACTCGTGACGCCGCAGACGGCTGCCTCCGGTCTGCCGCCCGCCGAGTCCTTCGACGCACTCGGGCTGCCGCGGAAACTGACGGCGACGATGACCGGCCTCGGCGTGACGGAGCCCTTCCCGATCCAGGCGGCGACCCTGCCCAACGCGCTGGCCGGCCGTGATGTCCTCGGCCGCGCGCGGACCGGCTCCGGCAAGACGCTTGCCTTCGGGCTCGCGCTGCTGGCGCGGACGGCAGGCATGCGAGCGGAGTCGAAGCGGCCGCTCGCCCTGGTCCTGGTGCCGACCCGGGAGCTCGCGCAGCAGGTGAGCGACGCCCTGGCGCCGTACGCGCAGGCGCTGGACCTGCGGCTGGCGACGGTGGTCGGCGGGCTGGCGATCAACCGGCAGGCGGCGCTGCTGCGGACCGGCGCCGAAGTCGTCGTCGCGACGCCGGGGCGGCTCGCCGATCTCGTATCGCGACGGTCCTGTGATCTGCAGCAGGTGCGGATCACGGTGCTCGACGAGGCGGACCAGATGTGCGACATGGGGTTCCTGCCGCAGGTCTCGGAAATCCTGGACCAGGTCCGCGCGGACGGACAGCGGTTGCTGTTCTCGGCCACGCTCGACCGCAATGTCGACCAGTTGGTGCAGAACTATCTGCACGAGCCGGTAGTCGCCTCGCTCGACCGCGTGGCGGGTTCGGTCACCACGATGGAACACCATGTGCTGAACGTCCACCCCGCCGACAAGTACGCGACCGCGACCGAGATCGCGGCGCGGGACGGCCGGGTCCTGATGTTCCTGGACACCAAGGCCGGCGTGGACCAGTTCACCCGGCACCTGCGGGCCAGCGGTGTACGGGCGGGCGCCCTGCACAGCGGGAAGTCGCAGCCGCAGCGCACGCACACGCTCGCGCAGTTCAAGGAGGGCGACATCACGGTGCTGGTCGCCACCAATGTCGCGGCGCGGGGCATTCACATCGAGGCGCTCGACCTCGTCGTCAACGTCGACCCCCCGGCCGACGCCAAGGACTACCTGCACCGTGGCGGGCGGACGGCCCGCGCGGGGGAGACCGGGAACGTGGTCACGCTGGTCACCCCGAACCAGCGCCGGGACGTCAACCGGATCATGACCGACGCCCGGATCCGGCCGACGGTCACCCAGGTCCGCTCCGGCGAGGAGAAGCTGACCGCCATCACCGGGGCGAAGCGCCCGCCCGTCGAAGGGAAGGGCGGCGGCAACGCCCCCTTCCGTGGCATGGGCACTCGTCCGGGCCGCCCCAAGGAGTCCCGCAAGACGGCCGACGCCCGCAAGGCGGCGGAAGCACGCGCGGCGGCCAGGGTGCGCAGGAGCCGCTGACCCGGAGCACCGCCCCCGACGCCTCAAGAGATCACCTGTCCGACGTGCCGTCGGGCGATGGCAGCGGGCCCCGAGCCCATGTGCTGCGGGAAACGGCGGCACCGGCCCGGTGGAAGCAGTCGCCGTGAGGTATATCCGTCGGCCCAGTGGGAGCCGTCGCAGCCGGTGGTCGGGTCGCTGAGGGGCGTGGCCCCGGTTCCCTCGAACCGGCGTGGGGTGCCGGGTGTTGCCTGCCCGGCCCTGCTTCCGGGCGGAGAGGCCGGGAAGCGGAAAGCCTCAGACCGCGACGGAGAGCAGGTCCACCACGAAGACGAGTGTCGAGCCCGCCGGGATCAACGGTGAGGGTGACTGCTTGCCGTAGCCGAGGCGCGGGGGAACGATGATCTCGCGCCGGCCGCCGACCCTCATCCCTCTGATCCCGCGGTCCCAGCCCTTGATGACCTTGCCCCCGCCCACAGCGAACTTGAACGTCCGGCCCCGGTCCCAGGAGGCGTCGAACTCCCTTCCGGACTCGAACGTGACCCCGACGTAGTGCACGTGGACCACCCTGCCCGGCTTCGCCTCGAGCCCGTCTCCGACGACGAGGTCGCGGATCGCCAGCTCGGTGGGAGCGTCACCCTCCGGAAGGTCGATCTCGGGCTTCGTCAGTTCACTCATCGCAGTCTCATTCACTCGCGGCAGGAAGCTGTCATCCAGACCAGCCGGGCGGATGGTCACTCCGGGCAGTAGATCATCCCGCTGCCGCACACGCTGATCTCCCGGGGCGCAGCAAGCCCGGCGGAGCACGATGCCCCGCGTGCCGGGACGTGCTGGCGCGTGCCCGGACGGCACACGTGGTGGACCGGCTGGCCACGTACCGATCCTCATGCGTCGGTGGCGCCGCGGACGTCGGTGGCGGACGGGATCCGGTCGGCGCTGCGGCGGGGCGCGTGACCGGCGCACGGGAGCGCGGCGCGATCTGCCCGTGACGGAGAGTCTGCGGGCGCACGCCGGCGGCTATCCGGATTTGCTCGGGTCGTTTTCAGTGATACGCGCACAATAAGGGCATGGGGTGGCTGGATATTTCCGTTGGGGGCGGGATGGCATATGTCCGGGGCGACCCGCTGCCCGGTCGGCTCCCTAAGGTGTGGGTAAGTAATGGGCTGGATTTGCGTCTTCGGCTGTTGAGGGTCATCTATGGTGATTGGCGTGAGCGGGTTAAGCCGGGAAACCTCGGCAGGCCCGTTGGCATGGCATCGGTATCTCAAGGCGAAACGTATTTCCGCCATGTGTGGCCGAGAGTGCACCGCGAGGGGTGGGCGACTCGGTGGTCTGGGTGTGGAGAATTGATCTCCGTACGCATGCTGCTGATGAACATGGCATGGAATGCATGAGAACAAGTCAGGGGGCGGTCGTGAGCAATCCTTTTGATGACGAGTCGGGGCGTTTCGTGACGCTGGTGAATGGTGAGGGTCAGTACTCGCTGTGGCCGGCGCACATTGCTGTCCCGGGCGGCTGGAATGTGGGCGGACCCGAGGGATCGCGCCAGGAGTGTCTGGATGCGATCGAGGCCGCATGGAAGGACATGCGCCCCACCAGCCTGGTGCGGGCGATGGAGGCCGGCACCGGATAGAGGTCTCCCGATCGTGGTGGCCGGCACCTGATAGGGGCCCCCTGATCGTCGAAGGTGTCGCCTGCCCCCGGTGGGGCGGCGGGTTCCGACGCTACTCCTGATCGAGTCTGCTCCCATTCGAGCAAACTCGATCAGGAGGTAGTGATAATCGGTCATTGCTCGCCCGTAAGTTCTCATACCTCTTTCCTGTGGCTGTCGCGAATCATCGGTGAACCGTTGTGTGGTTCGTCTCTGGTTCTCGAAGGCAGCGAAGTGCCTTGCCGGGTGCCTGAGTCGGCAAGGATCCCGGCGCTGCCCGATGCTCCGGGTGCCGTGATGTATCTCTGTGTTCTCACCGGCCCATTCGGTAATGGATGCAACACCGGCACGCCCGGCTTCGGCCTGCCTTCTTCGTCCCCGAAAACTCTCCCCAAAGGTGTGACTCGGCATGCGCGAAAACGGCTCTCTTCCCCCGCACACGGTTCCCGGAGAATCCTTTGGGATTACTGCAGCTCAGCAAGGCGTCTGGTACGGACAACTGGTCGAGCCGGACAGTCCGAAATACAACATCGGGGAGTGCTTCGAGATCCGGGGAGGCCTCGACGAGCCGCTGTTCGCCGCAGCGCTCGACCGGGCTGTGGCGCTGTGCGACAGCCTCAACGTTGAGTTCGTCGTCAGCGACGAGACCGTCCGCCAGCGTGTCGTCCGTCGTTCCCCGGCCGGAATCAGCCGGCTCCGCGTGGTCGACCTGTCCGACGCGGAGGATCCCGCCGCGGCGGCCGAACGCTACCTGGCCGACGACATGGCGGTCGCCCACAGCCTCGACGCCCCGCACCACCACTTCGCGCTGCTGCGTCTGGGCGACCGACTCCACTACTGGTACGTGCGATTCCACCACATAGTCGTCGACGGCCTCGGCGGTGCCGTCTTCGCCCGCACCGTGGCCGACCTCTACGGGCGTGCGCTGCGAGGGGAGGACCTCGCCGAGGCCGAGCTGCCCGCCGCACCGCTGCGCGACCTCATCGCCGACGAGACGGCCTACCGCGGCTCGGACCGGTACGAGGCCGACCGTGCCTACTGGACGGGGCGGTTCGCGGACCTGGTCACCGCCCGCGTCGCGGACCCGGCCGGTGCCGGGGGCGCACCGGATGCTCCAGCGGGCCGGGCGCTCATCCGCCGGCGCACCGACGCTCCGCCACCTGCGGCCCTCGACGGGCCGGACGTCCGGCTGCACACCGGCGAGACACTGCCCGTCGCCGTCTTCGACAGTCTGCGCCATCTGGCCTCCGCCCACCGGACTACCTGGAGCGCCGTCCTCGTCAGCGCGGTCGCCGCGTACGTCGGCCGGGTCACAGGGCTGCGGGAGGTCACCGTGGGCCTGGCCTCCAACGGCCGGCACGGAGGGCTCCGGCACATCGTCGGCATGACCGCCAACATCCTGCCGCTGCGCCTGACCGTCGCCGCCGACATGACGGTCGGCACCCTCGTCCGCGCCGTCGCCGCCGAGATGCGGGGGGCCCTGCGCCATCGTCGGTTCTCGCGGGAACAGCTCGCCCGTGAGCTGAACATGGCCGACGACGCGGCCCGCCTCACCGGTGTCGTCGTCAACATCATGGGCTACGACTACGACCTCGACTTCGCCGGCAGCCCCGGTGCCTCCCGCGTGCTGTCCATCGGGCCGGTCGACGACCTGTCCCTGTTCGTCTCCGAACGGGCCGAAGGCAGAGGCCCGTTGATCGGATTCGACGCCAATCGGGAGTTGTACCTTCCCGAGGACGTGCGGCTGCACCAGCAGGCCGTCATCTCCTTCCTGTCGGCTCTGGCCGACGCGGACGCCGACACCCCACTGCGCGACCTGCCGTTCGTCGACGGGACCACCACCGCGTTCCTGCACGCGCAAGGCCGGGGCACCGCACTGCCCGCGGAAGCCGTGGCCGCGAGCCTGCCGGAAGCGTTCGGCGCGCAGGTACGCCGGACGCCGGACGCCCGGGCGGTGGTGGACGGCACCGTCACACTCTCGTACCGGGAGCTGGCGCGGACGGCGAAGGGGCTGGCGAGTGCCCTGACGGGCTGGGGCGTCGGTGCCGAGGACGGCGTCGGTGTCCTCGTGGGCCGCTCGGCGGCTGTCGTGTCCGCCACGCTCGGCGCCGTCGGGGCGGGAGCGGCGTACGTACCGATGGACCCTGCCTGGCCTGCCGAACGGCTCACCCGCGTCGCCGGGGCCGCCCACGTCCGTGCCCTGGTGGTCGACGAGGCCACCGCCGGTCAGCCCTGGGTGCGGGAGAAGGCGACCGACCTGCCGGTGATCGTCGTCGACGCTCTCGGAGGCGTCTTACGCGGCGCTCCGCCACGACCGGGCCCGCTGCCGTGCCTCACCCGCGGCGACCTGCTGGCCTATGTGATGTTCACGTCCGGCTCCACCGGCCTGCCCAAGGGCGTCGGCGTCACCCATGCCGACGTCCTCGCGCTGGCGGCCGACCACACCTGGAAGGACGGCGTGTGCGACGCGGTGCTGCTGCACTCCGCGTACGTCTTCGACGCCTCCACCTTCGAGACCTGGGTGCCTCTGCTGAACGGCGGCTGCGTGGTCGTAGCGCCCAGCGGTGTCCTGGAGGCCCGGGTACTCCACGACATGGTGCACCGGCACGCTGTCACCGCGCTCTTCCTGACGACGGCGCTGTTCAACGTGGTGGCCGAGGCGGATCCGACCGCGTTCGCCGGGCTGCGCATGGTCGCCGCGGGGGGCGAGGCCGCGACCCCGGACCTGATGCAGCGAGTGGCCGCTGCCGCGCCCGCGACGCTCGTCCTGCATGTGTACGGCCCCACGGAGGCCACGACCTTCACCGCCCGGCACCCGGTCGCCGCCGGCACCGCGGGCGTGCCCCCCATCGGCCGGGCCCTCGACGGGATGGGTCTGTACGTGCTGGACGACGCCCTCGGCATGGTGCCGCCCGGCGTCGTCGGGGAGCTGTACGTGAGCGGGCACGGCGTGGCCCGCGGATACCAGGGGAGCCCCGCGCCGACCGCCACCCGGTTCGTCGCCGACCCGTACGGCACACACGGTGGCCGCATGTACCGTACCGGCGACCTCGTGCGCTGGACCGCGAGCGGCGACCTCGAGTACGTCGGGCGCGCGGACGGCCAGATCAAGCTCCGCGGGTTCCGCATCGAACCGGCCGAGACCGAGAGCGTCCTGCTCGCGGACCCGGATGTGCACGGCGCCTGCGTCGTTGTCCGCGAGGACACGCCCGGCGACCGCCGTCTCGTGGCCTACGTCGTGCCCGCCCCCGGCACCCGGCCGGACGGTTCCGCCCTGGCCCGCCGGGTCGGGCGCGCCCTGCCCGCGTACATGGTGCCTTCCGCGTTCGTATCCCTCGACGCGCTGCCCCTCAACGCCAATGGCAAGGTCGATCGCCCCGCGCTGCCCGCCCCCCGCGCCGCCGCCACCACGGGACGCGCACCGCGCACCGCCTACGAGGAAGTCCTGGCCGGCCTGTTCGCCGACGTCCTGGGCGTGACCGCGGTCGGAATCGACGACAACTTCTTCTCCCTGGGCGGCCACTCCCTTCTCGCCACCCGCCTCACCGGCCGGGTGCGTGCAGCGCTGGGCACCGAACTCGGCCTGAGTACGCTTTTCGACCACCCCACGGTCGCCTCGCTGGCCGCGTCCCTGGACTCCACCGCCGCGGCCCGGCCCGTCCTCGCCGCGCAGCCACGCCCCGACGCGATCCCTCTGGCCTTCGCGCAGCAGCGCCTCTGGTTCCTCAACCGGGCGGAGGGCGCCGGGGGCACCTACAACATTCCGCTCGTCCTCGAACTCGACGGACCGCTGGACACGGACGCCCTGCGCGGCGCTCTCGCCGACGTGGTCGCGCGCCACGAGAGTCTGCGCACCGTCTTCGCCGAGCACGACGGCGTCGCCCGCCAGGAAGTCCTCGATGCCGACACCGCCGCGACGCTCGTCCCTCTCGTCGTCGAGTACCCACCGGCCGAGGAGACCGCCGACGCCTGGGCCGACGAAACGCTGCGCCGCCTGACCATCAGGCCCTTCGACCTCGCGGCCGACACCGCCGTCCGCGCCCATCTGCTCCGCCTGGGCCCCGCCCGCCACGTCCTGGTCCTCGTTCTCCACCATGTCGTCGCCGACGGCTGGTCCCTCGCCCCGCTCAGCCGTGACCTGGGCACCGCCTACCGCGCCAGGAGAGAAGGCACGGGCACGCCCGACTGGGCCCCGTTGCGCGTGCAGTACGCCGACTACGCCCTCTGGCAGCGCCGGCTGCTCGGAGACGACGGCGACCCGGACAGCCTGGCCGCCTCCCAGCTCTCGTTCTGGAAGGGCGCGCTGCGGGGCACCCCCGACCTGCTGGACCTGCCTCTCGACCGTCCTCGTCCGGTCGTGCCCAGCCATCGGGGCGCCGCTGTGCCGTTCGAGCTGCCCGCCCCCGCACACACCGCTCTCATCCGGCTCGCCCGCGCTGCCGGCTGCACCCCCTTCATGGTGCTCCAGGCGGCCCTCGCCGTGACGCTGCAGGCGCACGGTGCGGGCTCCGACATCCCGCTGGGCACCGCGGTGGCCGGGCGCACCGAGGAGGCACTCGACGACCTGGTCGGGTTCTTCGTCAACACAGTCGTCCTGCGCACCGACCTGTCCGGGGACCCGACGTTCCGCGAACTGCTCGACCGGGTCAAGGAATTCGACATCGCCGCCCTCAGCAACGGCGACATACCCTTCGAGCGGATAGTCGAGGCCCTCAATCCTGAGCGGTCCGGCGACCACCACCCCCTCTTCCAGACCATGCTGGTGCTGCAGAACCAGGAGCAGGTGGCCCTCGATCTGCCGGGCATCACCGTCCGCGACCGATCCCGGCACCGCGGGGGCAGCAAGTTCGACCTGACGTTCTCGCTCACCGAAGTCACCGAAGTCACCGAAGCCGCAGAGAGACCGGGCGGCAGACCAGGAGAGGTTCCCGGATCCAACGGGCCCGCCGACCCGGCAGCGGGTACCGCCGCGGACACCCGGCACGGTGCCGGAGGCATCGGCGGTTACCTGGAATACGCCACCGACCTCTTCGACGCCGACACCGCCCGCGCCCTGTGCGCCCGGTTCGCCCGCGTCCTCACCCTGGCCGTCACCGAACCCGGCCTTGCCGTCAGCGATCTGGACCCGCTGACCCCGGGGGAGCGGGACCGCCTCCTCGCCCAGGGGCGCGGCGCGCAGCAGCCGCTGCCCTCCCGCACCGCCCCGGAAGCGGTCCGGGAACAGGCCGTGCGTACTCCGCATGCCGTTGCCGCGCGCGACGCGCACACGCGCCTCACCTATGCCGAACTGGATGCCCGCGCCGACGCCCTCGCCCACGTCCTGCGTGAGCGCGGTGCTGGCCGCGAGAGCAGGGTGGCCATCGCCGCACCGCCGTCCGTGGACACCGTCGTCGCCATGCTGGCCGTGCTGCGGGCCGGCGCCGCCTATCTGCCCGTCGACCCGCAGTATCCGCCCGCCCGCATCAGCCACATGCTCGACGACGCCCGCCCCGTCCTGCTGCTCACCACCGGCGACGTCCACGCCGGTCTGCCCGCCTGCGACATTCCGTGGCTCGCCCTCGACAGCGAGGAGGCCCGGTCCCCGCACCCCACCGGGCCCCTCCCGGACCCTCCGGGTCCGGCGGATCCGGCGTACGTCATCTACACCTCGGGCTCCACCGGCCGCCCCAAGGGTGTGGTCGTGCCGCACGCCGCCCTGTCCCATCACATGGCCTGGATGGCACGGCACCTGGACTTCACTTCGGACGACCGGGTCCTCGCCCGCACCTCCTCCAGCTTCGACGCCTCCGTCTGGGAGCTGTGGCTGCCGCTGATGAACGGCGCCGAGGTCTGCGTGCTGCCGGACGGCGCCAACATGGAACCCCGCACCCTGGTCTCCTGGATGAGCAGGTTCGGCGTCACCGTCGCCCAGTTCGTGCCGTCCCACCTGACCCTCGTCCTCACCGAGGCAGCACACTCCGCGCCGCTGCCCGGCCTGCGCGCAGTGCTGTGCGGTGGCGAACCGCTCCCGCGCACCCTCGCCGACGACATCGCCGGGCTGTGGCGGGCCGAGGCGCACAACCTCTACGGGCCGACCGAGGCGACCATCGACGCGACCGCCCACCGGGTGGCGGGCCCTGCGCACAGCGGGCGGGCGGACGGCACGCCGTACGAGACCGTGCCGATCGGCAGCCCCGTCGACACCATGCGCGCCTACGTCCTCGACAGCCGGCTGCGTCCCGTACCACCCGGTGTCACCGGTGAGCTCTACCTGTCGGGCCCCAACCTCGCCCGCGGATACCTGGACCGCCCGGGCCTGACCGCCGCACGGTTCGTCGCCGACCCGTTCGACGGCACGGGCGCACGGATGTACCGCACGGGCGACCTCGTGCGGTGGAACCGCGACGGTCTGCTCGACTACGTGGCACGCGCCGACGACCAGGTCAAACTCCGCGGATTCCGGATCGAGCTGGGCGAGGTCGAGGCCGCGCTCCTGGCATGCCCCGGCGTCACGGCCGCCTGCGCCGTGATCCGTGACGACGGGACAGGCGGGCGCCGCCTCGTCGCCTACGCCGTCACCGGCGACCCGGCCCTGCGCCCCGTCACCCTGCGCGACGCCCTCGCCGAGACCCTGCCCCACTACGCGGTGCCCGGAGCCGTCGTCATCCTGGACGACCTGCCGCTCCTGCCGAACGGCAAGGCGGACCGGCGGGCCCTGCCGGCGCCGCCGGCGGAATCCGACGTCAGCGACGGAGCGGGCCTGCACGCCCTCCAGGAGGGTCTGCTCGCCGGCATCTTCGCCGACGTCCTGCAAAGGCCGCTCGTGAACCCGCACGACAGCTTCTTCGACCTCGGCGGGCACTCGCTCCTCGCCATGCGGGTCGTGAGCCGCATCCGGACCGTCCTGGGGGCCGAGACAGCCGTCCGCACCCTCTTCGAGCACCCGACCGTCGCGGGCCTGGCCCGCGTCCTCGATCTGCAGAGTCGCGCCCACCCCCCGGTGGTGCCCACGGCACAGCGGCCCGATCCGCTGCCGCTCTCCTACGCCCAGCAACGACTGTGGTTCCTGAACCGGCTCGAAGGTCCCAGTTCCGCCTACAACATCCCGCTCGTCCTCGAACTGGACGGCGCCCTGGACACGGACGCACTGCGGGCCGCCCTACGTGACGTCATGGAACGCCACGAGGCACTGCGCACCCTGTTCCCCGAACGCGACGGCGTACCGCACCAACGGGTTCTTCCGGTCGACGACGTGGCACCGCACCTGCCGGTCATGAGCACGGCGCCCGCGGACCTGGAGGCGGCCGTCCTGGCCGCCGTGCGCGAACCGTTCGACGTCGTCACCGATCCGCCGCTGCGGGCCCTGCTCCTGCGCTCCGCGCCCGGCCGTCACGTCCTGGTGCTCGTCCTGCACCACATCGCGGGCGACGGCTGGTCCCTCGCCCCGCTCGCCCGTCACCTCGGCGAGGCCTACGCGGCCCGTCTCACGGGCCGGGAGCCGGAACGCGCGGCCGGCACCCCGCTCCAGTACGCCGACTACACGCTCTGGCAGCATGCCGCCCTGGGGGACGGCATCGCGCCGCAGAGCGTCCTGCGCCGGCAGCTCGACCACTGGCACACCGCCCTCGCGGGCCTGCCCGGGCTGATCGACCTGCCCCTGGACCGGCCGCGTCCGGCCATCATCGACCCGAGGGGAGACGTCCACACCTTCGACGTGCCGCCTCCGTTGCACGCTCAACTCCTGCGCCTGGCGCGTGAGTCCGGCAGCAGCCTGTTCATGGTGCTCCAGGCGGCGGTTGCCGCACTGCTGCACCGCCACGGCGCGGGCGACGACATTCCGCTCGGCTCGCCCGTCGCCGGACGCACGGACGAGGCGCTGGAGGATCTGGTCGGGTTCTTCGTCAACACCCTCGTCCTGCGCACGGACCTGTCCGGCAATCCGACCTTCCTCGAACTGCTGGCGCGGGTCAGGGAGTTCGACCTCGCCGCCTACGCGAACCAGGACGTCCCCTTCGAGCGCCTCGTCGAGAGCGTCAACCCCGTCCGCGCGCGGAACCACCATCCGCTGTTCCAGACCATGCTGGTCCTCCAGAACCAGGAGACCGCCCGCCCCGACCTGCCCGGCCTCACCGTCGTGGACCGGCTCGTCCACAACGGCCTGAGCAAGTTCGACCTGACCTTCGCCTTCGGCGAGGAGCCCGGCGAAGCGGGCCTCACCGCCGGAATCGAGTACGCCACCGCCCTCTTCGACCGCTCCACCGTCGTGGCACTCGCTGACCGCCTGCTCCGGCTCCTGGAGCAGGCGTCCGCCGAGCCGGCACTGCCCGTCGGGAGCCACGACCTCATGACGCGGAGCGAGCACGCCCGTGTCACCCATTGGGGCACCGGCCGCTCCCTGCCCGCCTTCGACGACGCCACCCTGCCCGGCCTCTTCATGGCACAGGCGCGCCGCACACCCGACGCGGTGGCCGTCGCGGGCGACGACACGGCCCTCACGTACGCCGAACTCGACCGGATCTCCGCCGACCTCGCCCGCGCCCTCGCGGGTCTCGGCATCGCCCCGGAGTCCGGGATCGGCGTGCTGCTCACCCGGTCGCCCGCCGTGGTGGCGGTGTCGCTCGGCGCGGTCCGGGCGGCCGGCGCGTACGTCCCGTTGGACGCGCGCTGGCCCGGGGAGCGGCTCGAACAGGTCGCCGGGGTGGCGGCCGTGCGCGTGCTCGTCGTCGACGAGGACGCCTTCGCCTCCCCATGGGTGACCGCGATGGCCGAGCGGGTACCGGTCGTCGTCGTGGACCGGCTCGGCCGGATCCTGCGGGGCGCGCCGGAGCGGCCGTGCCGCCCCGCCGCCGTTCCGGGTCCCGGAGCCCTCGCCTACGTGATGTTCACCTCCGGCTCGACCGGTACGCCCAAGGGTGTGGGGGTCACGCACGCCGACGTGGTGGCGCTGGCGGCCGACTCGGCCTGGCAGGGCGGCACCGCCGACGCGGTGCTGATGCACTCGGCGTACGTCTTCGACGCCTCCACGTTCGAGATCTGGGCTCCTCTGCTGAACGGCGGCAGGGTCGTGGTCGCACCGGAGGGCGTCCTTGAGGCCGCCGTCCTCGGCGACGCCGTCCATGAGCACGGCGTGACCGCCGTCTTCCTGACCACCGCCCTGTTCAACGTGATCGCCGAGACCGATCCGGGCGCCTTCGCCGGCCTCCGGCTCGTCTGCGCCGGAGGGGAACTGGCCTCCCCGGACGCGATGCAGCGAGTGGCCGGAACAGCGCCGGGTGTGCGCGTCCTGCATGTGTACGGACCCACCGAGACGACCACCTTCGCCACCCGCTACGACGTGGCGGCCGACCTGCCGCCGGGCCCCCCGCCCATCGGACGGACCCTGGACGGCATGCGCGGTTACGTCCTCGACGGCTCGCTGGGCCCGGTCCCTGCGGGTGTGGTGGGCGAGCTGTACCTCGCGGGCCGCGGCGTGGCGCGCGGGTACACCGGGCTTCCGGGGCTGACGGCCGCACGCTTCGTGGCCGACCCGTTCGACCCGGCGGGCGGGCGCATGTACCGCACCGGAGACCTCGTCCGGTGGACCGGTGACGGGCAGATCGCCTACGTCACCCGCGCGG
This sequence comes from Streptomyces sp. NPDC048211, assembly GCF_043202315.1. Lineage (NCBI taxonomy): Bacteria > Bacillati > Actinomycetota > Actinomycetes > Kitasatosporales > Streptomycetaceae > Streptomyces > Streptomyces sp. NPDC048211. The sequence continues at coordinate 217,975 of NZ_JBIDAD010000003.1, read as the reverse complement.
ACAACCAGGTGAAGCTGCGCGGCTACCGCATCGAACTCGGCGAGATCGAGTCCGTGCTGGCCTGCTGCGACGGCGTCGCCGACTCCTTCGCCGCCGTCCGCGAGGACGCACCCGGCGACCGGCGGCTCGTGGCGTACGTGGTGCCGGCCACCGGACCACGACCCGATTCCGCCGAGCTCGCCCGGGCCGTCGGCCGGTCCCTGCCCGCCTACATGGTGCCCTCCGCGTTCGTCCTGATCGAGGCGCTTCCGCTCACCCTCAACGGCAAGGTGGACCAGCGGGCCCTGCCCGTACCCGCGCACGACGTACCGGTGCGCGGGCGCGCCGCCCGCACCGCGCACGAGGAGATCCTCTGCGCACTCTTCGCCGATGTGCTCGGCCTCGACGCGGCGGGCACGGACGACGACTTCTTCGCCCTGGGCGGCCATTCCCTGCTCGCCACCCGGCTCGCCGCCCGCATCCGTACCGCGCTCGCCGTGGAGGTCCAGGTCCGGGCCGTCTTCGAGCACCCCACGCCCGCAGCCCTCGCCGCCGCTCTGCGGGGCGCCGAAGAGGCCAGGGCCCCGCTGGAGCGAGCCGAACGGCGGCCCGATCCGCTGCCGCTGTCCTTCGCCCAGCAGCGCCTGTGGTTCCTCAACCGGTTCGAAGGCCCCTCCGCCACGTACAACGTGCCGATGGTCCTCCGTCTGGACGGCCCGCTCGACCAGGACGCCCTGCAGAGCGCCCTCGCGGACATCGTCGGACGCCACGAGAGCCTGCGTACCGTCTTCCCCGAGACCGACGGCGTGGCGCGCCAGCTGGTCCTCGACGCCAGTGGCGCCGACCTGGACCTGACGCCCCGCGACACCGACCCCGCCCGCCTCGACGAAGTCCTGGCCGACGAAGTGGCGCACCCCTTCGACGTGAGTGCCGAACTGCCCGTCCGGGCCCGGTTGCTGCGGATCGGCGCCGAGACCCACGTTCTCGTGCTCCTCGTCCACCACATCGCGGGCGACGGCTGGTCCCTCGCCCCGCTCGCCCGCGACCTCGGCGACGCCTACACGGCACGCGCCGAGGGCGAGGAACCCTCCTGGACGGAACTCCGCGTCCAGTACGCCGACTACACCCTGTGGCAGCGCACGCTGCTCGGAGCCGACGACGACCCCACCAGCCAGACCACCCGCCAGCTGGACTTCTGGCGCACCGCACTCGCCGACGCCCCCGACCTGCTCGCGCTGCCGTACGACCGGCCGCGCCCCGCCGTCACCACATACCGCGGCGACGCGTTCGCCTTCCCCGTCGACGCGGACACCCACCGGGCCCTCGCGGAGCTCGCCCGCGCCCGCGGGTGCAGCCTCTTCATGGTGCTCCAGGCCGCCCTGTCGGTGCTGCTGTCCCGGCACGGCGCAGGTGAGGACATCCCCCTCGGCACGGCCGTCGCAGGACGCACCGACGAAGCCCTCGACGACCTGGTCGGCTTCTTCGTCAACACCCTCGTCCTGCGGACCGACCTGACAGGAGATCCCACCTTCGCCGAAGTGATCGACCGGGTGCGAGAGTTCGACCTCGCGGCCTACGCCCACCAGGACGTGCCGTTCGAGCGGCTGGTGGATGCCCTCAGCCCGGAAAGGGCGCAGAACCACCATCCGCTGTTCCAGACCATGCTCGTCCTCCAGAATCAGGCGGACACCACCGTCGGCCTCCGCGGTCTCACGGTGACGCAGCAGCCCGTGCACACCGGGATCAGCAAGTTCGACCTGACCTTCACCTTCACCGAGGCACACGACCACGCAGGCCGGCCCGCCGGTCTCGGCGGCGTCCTGGAGTTCTCCACCGAATTGTTCGCCCGCACCACCGCGCACGCCCTGGCCGCGCGCCTCACCCGCCTGCTCGCCTTGCTCGCCGCCGACCCCGGCCGGCGTGTCCACTCGGTCGGCGTTCTGGACGCGGTGGAGCGGGCGGGCCTGGAACGGGCCTCGCACGGCCCGGTCCGGCCCGTGACGGCGCGCACGGCGCCCGCGGCGTTCCGGGCACAGTCCGCCAGGACCCCCGGCGCGATCGCCGTACGGGCTGGTGCGCACCGGCTCACCTTCGGTGAACTGGACGCACTCTCCGACGACTTGGCGCACCACCTGCACGACCGGGGCATCGGACGCGGTGACCTCGTCGCCCTCGCCCTGGAAGGCACCGCCGACCAGGTCGTCGCGATGCTGGCGGTGGCGAAGGCGGGGGCCGCCTACCTGCCGGTCGACCTCGCCTACCCCGAGGCCCGGATCACCTACATGCTCGACGACGCCCGGCCGGCGCTGCTCCTCACCCACGGCACCGCCCGAGCCGCGCGGTACGCGTCGTCCGTGCCCTGCCTCGCCCTCGACGACCGTGCCTCCTGGTCCACCGGGCGCGCGGCGCCTTTTGCTACTGCGCCGGAACCGCTCGACGCCGCCTACGTCATCTACACCTCGGGTTCCACCGGCCGCCCCAAGGGTGTCGTCGTCACCCACGCCTCCCTCGTCAACCACATGGCGTGGATGGCGGGCCATCTCGGCCTCACCTACGCGGACCGGGTCCTGGCCCGTACCTCGCCGAGCTTCGACGCCTCGGTCTGGGAGACCTGGCTGCCGCTGCTGCACGGCGGCTCCACCTGCCCCGTGCCGCCCGCGCTCAACCACGACCCGGCCGGACTGCTGGCCCGCATGCGCGAGGAGGGCGCGACCCTCGTGCAGTTCGTGCCCTCGCATCTCTCGCTCGTCCTCACCGAGACCGGCCCCGACGAGGCGCCCGAGACCCTGCGTGCCGTCCTGTGCGGCGGTGAACCCCTGACCCGGTCCCTGGCGACGCGTGCGGGGCAGGCCTGGCGGGCCGAGGTGCACAACCTGTACGGACCCACCGAGACGACGATCGACGCCACCGCGCACCTTCACGGCTTCGGGGAGACGGACACCGCCGCGGCGGAGGGAGGCGTGCCGCTCGGCCGCCCCGTCGCCAACACCCGGGCCTACGTCCTGGACCCGCGGCTCCGGCCGGTGCCGCCGGGTGTCGCCGGTGAGCTGTACATCGCGGGTGACGGCCTCGCGCGCGGCTACCTGGGGCGCCCCGGCCTCACAGCCGCACGGTTCGTCGCCGATCCGTACGGCCCGGCCGGCAGTCGCATGTACCGCACGGGCGACCTCGTCCGACGGGATGCCGGCGGGCTCCTCACCTACGTCTCCCGCGCCGACGACCAGGTCAAGCTGCACGGCTTCCGTATCGAGCTCGGCGAGATCGAGGCCGCGCTCACCGCGCTCGACGGCATCGCCGCCGCCTGCGCCCTCGTCCGCGAGGACCGGCCGGGCGAGCGCCGCCTGGTCGCCTACACCGTTGCCGACAGGCGCGGCGGCGCCGCGAGTCCGGCCGGCACCGAACTGCGCACACGGCTGGCATCGGCCCTGCCGCCGTACATGGTGCCGGCCCTCTTCGTCGCCCTCGACGCGCTGCCGCTCCTGCCCAACGGCAAGACCGACCGCCGGGCCCTGCCCGCCCCGGAGCGCCCCGCCGCCACCAGGCCGGGCGGGCAGCCGCGCACCGCACAGGAACGCGTCGTGTGCGACGTGTTCGGCTCCGTCCTGCGCAGCACGGCCGTCCGCACGGACGACGACTTCTTCGCACTCGGCGGCGACAGCATCCTCTCCATCCAGCTCGTCAGCCGCGTCCGCGAGGCGGGGCTCGGAATCACCCCCCGCGACGTGTTCGTTCACCGCACTCCCGAGGCCATCGCGGCCGCCGCCACCGCGCTCGGCCGGGACACCGCCGAACCGGCGGAACAGGGCACCGGCGAGATGCCGCCCACGCCCATCGCCGCCTGGCTCCTGGAGCGGCCCGGCAGCACGGACGGCTACAACCAGTCCGGGGTGCTCCGCACACCCGCGGGCGCCGGGGAGGACACGCTCGTCGCCGCACTCCAACTGCTCATCGACCACCACGACATGCTCCGCCTGCGGGTGAACCGGCCCGCCGGCGGCGAACCCGTCCTCGAAGCACTGCCACCCGGTGCCGTGCAGGCCCGCCACCGCTTCACCCGGGTCGACATCACCGGCCTCGACGCGGAAGGCGCCCGCGCCGCCGTCACCGAGGCCGGCGAGCAGGTGCGCGACCGCCTGCGGCCCGCGCACGGACTAGTGATCGAGGCCGTCTGGGGCGATGCCGGACCGCGCGACCGCGGGCGCCTGCTGCTCGTCGTGCACCACCTGGCCGTCGACGCGGTCTCCTGGCGCATCATCGCAGCCGACCTGGCCCGCGCGTGGCAGACGGTCACGGAGCCCGCGGACAGGGACGAGCGCCCCGCCCCGGCCGCGGCGCTGCCTGCCGTCACCACGCCCTACAGGGCCTGGGCGCACCTCCTCGCGACCCAGGCGCGCTGCGCCGCCCGGCAGGCCGAACTCCCGCTGTGGCAGGGCGTGCTGAACACGCCCGACCCGCAGCTGGGATACCGGCCGCTCGATCCCCACCTGGACACAGCCGACGGGACACGCACTCTGGTCACCCACCTGCCCGCCACCTGGGCGCAGTCCCTTCTCACCACCGCCCCCAGCCTCTTCCACGCCGGAGTGGACGACGTCCTGCTCACCGGACTGGCCCTCGCCGTCTGCTCCTGGCGGGCGGGACGCGCCGCCCCCGGCGGGACCCGGCCGGACGGCACCGCGGTCCTCCTCGACCTGGAGGGCCACGGCCGCGAGCAGATCGCCGACCACCTCGACCTGTCGCGTACGGTCGGCTGGTTCACGAGCCTCTACCCGGTCCGGCTCGACCCCGGACCCGTCGACGCCCGCGACCCCGGACGCTTCGACGCCGCACTCGTCGAACGCGCCGTCAAACGCGTCAAGGAACAGCTGCGGGCCGTGCCCGACCATGGCGTCGGCTACGGAATGCTGCGCCACCTCGACCCGGCCACGCGCCCCCTGCTGGCGACGGCGGCCGAACCCCAGATCGGCTTCAACTACCTCGGCCGGTACGTCGCTTCACCGGAACCGGGGGATCACGCCGGGGACTCCGACTGGGACGTCGTGCTCGACGGCGGCGGGCCACGGAGCCAGGACCCGGACATGCCGGTGCACCACGTCATCGACATCAACGCGCACACCGAGGACCTGCCCGACGGTCCGCGTCTGGTGACCCGCTGGACCTGGCCCAGCGACCTTCTCAAGGAGGAGGACGTGGGCGCACTCGCCGATGCGTTCGTCCGCGCGCTGCGCGCCATCGCGGAGCACGCACAACGACCCGACGCGGGCGGCTACACACCGTCCGACCTTCCCCTGGTCTCGCTCGACCAGGCACAGATCGACCGACTGCAGAACAAATGGGGTGGCCGCAAGTGACCGGGTTCCGACTCGAAGACGTACTGCCGTTGACGCCGCTTCAGGCCGGCATGCACTTCCACGCCCTGTACGACTCCCACGACGTCGACGTCTACACCGCGCAGTTCGTCTTCGACCTCGAAGGCTTCGTGGGTGTACCCGCACTGCGTGCCGCCATCGGCAGCCTGCTGCGCCGGCACGCCAACCTGCGGGTCGGCTTCCTCCACGAGGATCTCGACGAGGCCGTCCAGGCCGTCGCCGCCGAGGTTCCCGTGCCGCTGGAGGAGCGGGACCTGACCGTCGCGGAGGGCACCGGCACGACGGAGGAACGACTCACCGCCTTCCTCGCCGCCGACCGCACCCGCCGCTTCGACCTGACGACTCCGCCGCTGATGCGGTTCACCCTGCTGCGTACCGCGCCACGACGCCATCGCCTCGTCATGACGAGTCATCACCTCCTCTTCGACGGCTGGTCGATGCCCCTCCTCGTGCGGGAACTGTTCGCGCTGTACGCCTCCGAGGGGGACGACAGCGCCCTGCCGCGCGTCACTTCTTATCGCACCTACCTCCAGTGGCTGGCGCAGCAGGACCGCAGCGCCGCCCTGGATGCCTGGTCCACCGCCCTGGCCGGAATCGAGACCCCGACCCTGCTCGCGGGATCCCGCGGCGCGAGTGCGCGCGACACCGCCGAACTGCCCGAAACGCTCGTCCTCGACCTGGACGCGGCCACGACGCACCGGCTCCGGGAGACGGCCCGCGCCCACCGGCTCACTCTCAACACCCTGGTCCAGGGCGCCTGGGGCCTTGTACTCGGCCATCTCACCGGACGCCACGACGTCGTGTTCGGTGCCACCGTGTCCGGTCGCCCTCCGGAGATCCCCGGCATCGAGTCGATGGTCGGCCTGTTCATCAACACCGTGCCCGTACGGCTTCGCACCGCACCCGGCGAAACCCTGGCCGCACTCCTGACCCGGCTCCAGGAGGAACAGGGACGCCTCCTCGGCAGCCAGCACCTGGGACTGACCGAGATACGGGGTGTCACCGGCCTGGACGAACTCTTCGACACCCTGGCCGTGTTCGAGAACTACCCGATGGACGACGAGGCCCTGCGCACCGCGCAGCGGGGACTGCCCGGCCTCGCCGTCACCGGTTTCAGCGGCACGGACGCGGCCCACTACCCCCTCACCCTCACCATCGCGCCGGGTGACACCCTGCGCATCACCTTCGGATACCGGGCTGCCGTCCTGGACCGTGAAGAGGTGGCCCGCACAGTCGCCAGGCTGCGAGGTCTGCTCACGGTGATGGCGCAGGGGCTCGACCGCCGCGCCGACACCGTTCCCCTCCTCCTGGACGGAGAGCGCGAGGCGCTGCTCTCCCAGGGAACCGGCGCCCGGCCGCGTTCCGAAGCAGGGGAGCCGAGCATCCCGGACGCCGTGGCCCTGCGCGCGTCCCGGCACCCGGACGCGGTGGCCGTGGCGGGCGCGGGGGAACGGTTGACCTACCGGCAGCTGTGTGACCTCTCGGACGGTCTGGCCCGCGCTCTGGCCGGGCTCGGAACCGGATCCGAGGACGGCGTCGGCATCCTCGTGGCCCGCTCGACCGCCACGGTCACCTCCTCCCTGGGCGTCCTGCGCGCAGGTGCCACCTATGTGCCGCTCGACCCGCGCTGGCCCGCCGAACGGCTCGACCGTGTGGCCGAGGTGGCCGGCCTGCGCGTCCTGATCGTCGACGAGGACGCCGTCACACACCCCTGGGTACGTCAACTGGACCCGGGCGTCAGCGTGCTGACCGTGGACGCCGCCGGCCGTGTCCGGCACGGAGGCCCGGACACCCCCGGAACCCTCCCGGCCGTGACGGGCGGCGCCCGGCTCGCGTACATGATGTTCACCTCCGGCTCCACCGGACTGCCCAAGGGCGTCGGCGTCACCCACACCGACGTGACAGCCCTCGCGGCCGACCGGAACTGGCACGACGGAGCCGCCGACGCCGTACTGATGCACTCGGCGTACGTCTTCGACGCCTCCACCTTCGAGATCTGGGCCCCGCTCCTCAACGGCGGCCGCGTCGTCGTGGCGCCCGAGGGGACACTCCAGCCCGCCGTGCTCCGGGACCTCGTCACCCGGCACGGCGTGACAGCGGCGTTCCTGACGACCGCCCTGTTCAACGTGCTGGCCGACACCGACACGGACGCCCTCGGACTGCTGCGTCTGGTCGCCACCGGAGGCGAGGCGGCCGCGCCCGGCGTCCTGCAGCGCCTCGCCACCGCCCACCCGGACGCCGTCGTCCTCCACGTCTACGGGCCCACCGAGACCACCACCTTCGCCACCGTCCACCGTGTGCGTCCCGGCGCCGATCCCGGCGGTGCGGCGCCCATCGGCCGACCGCTCGACGGGATGCGCGCCTACGTCCTGGACGCGGCGATGCGGCCCGTGCCGCAGGGTGCCGAAGGGGAGTTGTACATCGCAGGCGCCGGCGTCGCCCGCGGATACCTGGGGCGTCCCGGCCTCACCGCCACCCGGTTCGTCGCCGACCCCTTCGCCGGCACCGGGGCACGCATGTACCGCACCGGCGACCTGGTGCGCTGGGGCAGCGACGGCACCCTGCACTACCTCTCCCGGGCGGACCAGCAGATCAAACTGCGCGGCCACCGCATCGAGCCGGCCGAGATCGAGACGGTGCTCCGCGCCGACCCGTCCGTGGGCGCCGCCGCCGTGCTGGTCCGCGAGGACCTGCCCGGCGACCGGACCCTCACCGCCTACGTCGTCCCCGCCCCCGGACACACGCCGCAACCCGGGCCGCTCGCCGCGTACGTCGCACACCACCTGCCCGCCTACATGGTGCCGGCCGTCATCCAGCCGGTCGACGCCCTGCCACTGACTCCCAACGGGAAGCTCGACCGGGCCGCGCTGCCCGCACCCGCCACGGCGTCCGGCACGAACGGCCGGGGTCCGCGCAGCGCCCTCGAGGAGATCCTCGCGGGACTCTTCGCCGACGTGCTCGGCGTGCCACGCGTGGGTGTCGACGACAGCTTCTTCGCCCTCGGCGGCCATTCCCTGCTCGCCACCCGGCTCGTCGGCCGCGTGCGCACCGTCCTGGACACCGAGACCGAGATCCGCACCCTCTTCGACCATCCCACCGTCGCCGCGCTCGCCACCGCCCTGGAGAACGAGAACCGCCCCGCCCGCCCCGCACTCGTCCCCCAGGAGCGCCCTGCCACGCTCCCGCTGTCGTACGCCCAGCAGCGCCTGTGGTTCCTCCACCGGCTCGAAGGCCCCTCCGCCACGTACAACATCCCCCTCGCCGTACGCATCGACGGACCGCTCGACACCGACGCCCTGCACCGGGCCCTGAGCGACGTGCTGCGCAGGCACGCCGCCCTGCGCACCGTCTTTCCCGAGCACGACCACGGGCCGCACCAGCACATCACCGCCCCGGACGACGTCCGTCCTCCGTTCGCACGGGAAGCCGTCGACGAGGACAAGGCCGCCGACCGGATCAGAGCCGTCATGGCCGAGCCGATCGACATCGAGCGTCAACTCCCGCTGAGAGCAACCCTGCTGCGCCTGGCCGACGACGCCCACGTCCTGGTGCTCGTGATCCATCACATAGCCGCCGACGGCTCGTCCCTCGCGCCCCTCGCCCGGGACCTGCGCTCCGCCTACCGGGCGAGGATCCGCGCGGAGGACCCCGCGCTGACCGCGCCGGCCGTCGACTACGCCGACCACACGCTCTGGCAGCGCCGCCTGCTCGGGGACGAGCACGACCCCCACAGCGTCGTCTCCCATCAACTCACCTACTGGAAGCGTGCGTTGAACGGCCTTCCGGAGATCATCGAGCTGCCGTGGGACCGGTCGCGTCCGGCCGTGCCCCGGCACACGGGAGCCACGTACGACTTCACCGTCGACCGCACCACCTCGCGGCGGCTCGCGGACCTCGCCCGGACCAGCGGATGCAGCCTCTTCATGGTGCTCCAGGCAGCCCTGGCGACCGTACTGTCCCGGCACGGTGCCGGAGACGACATCCCGCTCGGCACGGCCGTCGCCGGGCGCACCGACGAGGCGGCCTCGGACCTCGTGGGCTTCTTCGTGAACACGCTCGTGCTGCGCACGGACCTCACGGGCGACCCGACCTTCCGTGAACTGCTGCAGCGGGTAAGGGAGTTCGACCTGTCCGCATACGCGCATCAGGACGTTCCCTTCGAGCGTCTGGTGGAACTGCTCAACCCCTCGCGCTCGCAGAGCCACCACCCCCTCTTCCAGACCATGCTGATCCTCCAGAACCACACCGCTGCCGCATCCATCGACCTGCCCGGTCTCACCGTCAGTGACGTGCGGGTCGATGCCGGGGTCAGCAAGTTCGACCTGTCGTTCACCTTCACCGAGACCTACGACGACACCGGCGCCCCCAGCGGCATGCGGGCCGCCGTCGACTACGCCACGGAACTCTTCGACGCGACCACGGTCCAGGCCCTCGCCGACCGGCTGGTTCTGCTGCTCGACGCGGTCGGCGCGGACCCGGACCGTGCGCTGCACACGTACGACGTGCTGACACCTGCCGAGCGCACCCGCCTCGCGGTCTGGGGAGCCGGGCCCGTCGGGGAACGGCCCCAGGCGACGCTTCCCGATCTGTTCGCGCAGTGGGTACGGCGCACCCCCGGGGCCCCGGCGGTCCGAGACGCGGACACCACCCTCACCTACGGCGAACTCGACACCCTCGCCGACGCCCTCGCCGACCGCCTCACCGCACAGGGCATCGGCCCCGAAGACCGGGTGGCCGTCGCCCTGCCGCGCACGCACCGGCTCGTCGTGGCCCTGCTCGCCGTCCTCAGGACGGGCGCGGCATACGTGCCCCTCGACCCCGACTACCCCGCCGCGCGCCTGTCCTACATGCTCGAAGACGCCCGGCCGCGTCTGCTCCTCACCACCTCCGCCATCCACCGCCGCCTCCCCGCGTCCTCCGTGCCGCACCTCTACGCCGACGAGCCCGGGAACAGCTCCACCACCGGCACGCACTCCGCTGCCCGCACCGCTCCCGCCCCTTCCCCGGACCCGGCGCACCCGGCGTACGTCATCTACACATCGGGTTCCACCGGACGCCCGAAGGGCGTCGTGGTCACCCACAGAGGCGTCGGCGCCATGGCCAGGACCCAGAGCGAGCGGCTGCGCGTCACCCCGGCCAGCCGTGTGCTGCACATGGCGTCCGTCAGCTTCGACGCCGCGTTCTGGGAACTGTGCATGGGCCTGCTCTCCGGGGCCTGCCTGGAGATCGACGAACGGAACGCCCTGCTGCCCGGCCCCACCCTCGCCGGCCTGGTCCGCGAGCGGGGCATCACCCACCTCACCCTGCCGCCTGCCGCACTCGCGGTGATGCCGCCCGGCTCGCTGCCCGCCGGCAGCACGCTCGTACTCGCCGGCGAGGCGTGCCCGCCCGCCCTGGTGCACACCTGGGCGCGGGACCGGTTCCTCGTCAATGCGTACGGCCCGACGGAGACGACCGTCTGCGCCACCATGAGCGCCTTCCAGCACGCGGACGGCCCGCTCGCCCCCGGCCGCACGGTGTCCATCGGCGCCCCCGTCGACGGCACCCGCGTCCACGTCCTGGACGACAGGCTGGAACCCGTGCCGCCCGGCGTGGCCGGTGAGCTGTACGTGTCCGGCGACGGGGTCGCCCGGGGGTACCACGACCGGCCCGCTCTGACCGCGTCCCGGTTCGTGGCCGACCCGTTCGACCGCGCGGGCGGCCGCATGTACCGGACCGGCGACCTGGTGCGCTGGACGACGGACGGGGAACTCCTCTACGTCTCCCGGGTCGACGACCAGGTCAAACTCCGCGGTTTCCGCATCGAACTCGGTGAGATCGAGGCGGCGCTCACCGCCCTGCCCGGCGTGGCCGCAGCCTGTGCGGCCGTCCGCGAGGACCGCCCCGGCGACCGGCGCCTGGTCGTGTACACCGTGCCCGCTGACGGAGCGCCGGGACCGGACGAGGCCGAGGTGCGCGCGCACCTGGCCGCGACCCTGCCCGACCACATGATCCCCGCGGCCCATGTCAGCCTCGCCGCACTGCCCGTCACCCCCAACGGCAAGACGGACCGCCGCGCTCTGCCCGCGCCCCACCACGCGGCGCCGGCGGGAGGCCGCAAGCCCGGCACCGCGCGCGAACGAGCCCTGTGCGAGGTGTTCGCGGAAACGCTCGGTGTACCCGAGGTAGGCGTCACGGACGACTTCTTCACCCTCGGCGGCCACTCGCTGCTCGCCGTGACCCTGGCCCGGCGCATCGGGGAGCGGTGCGGCCGGCGCCCCTCGCTGCGGGCGCTGTTCGCGGCGCCCACCGTCGAAGGCGTCGCCCGGCTGCTGGGGAGCGAGGCGGGGGAGGAGCACCAGGACGAGGCGGCCGATCGGGACCTCGCCGCCGAGGTCCGGCTGGCTTCGGACATCTCCGGCACGGGGCGTGAAGCCGCCGCCCCCGCGCGCAGAACGCTGCGCCCCGCAGCCCGTCCTCTTCTGACCGGGGCCTCCGGCTTCCTCGGCGCCTTTCTCCTGCGCGACCTCATCGAGACGACCGGCGGCCCCGTCGACTGCCTCGTGCGCGCCGAGGACGACCACCGCGCGGCACACCGGCTGCGGGCCAACCTGGAGCGCTACGGCCTGTGGCGCCCCCGGTACGCGGACCTGATCCGCCCCGTCCCGGGTGACCTCGCCGCCCCGGGCCTCGGGCTGTCACCCGCGGACCGCACCGCCCTGGTCCGTCGCCTCGGCCCGGTCGTGCACAACGGCGCGCGCGTCAACTTCGCCGCCGCGTACGGTGATCTGCGCGCCCCCAACGTGGCGGGCACCGAGGAACTGCTGCGGCTGCTCGCCGACTCGGCCTCACCCGGGATGCACTACATCTCGACCACCGGCGTGTACGCCCCGGCCCCGGGTCCCCACCCCGTCACCATCACGGAGTCGACACCGACGGGGCCCTCTCCGGCCCTGCCGGACGGGTACGCGCAGAGCAAGTGGGTCGCCGAGCAGCTCATCGGGCTGGCCCGTGAACGCGGACTGCCGGTGACCATCCACCGGCCCGGGCGCATCAGCGGCGACACCGGCACCGGTGCTTGCCAGGACCGCGACCTGCTCTGGCAGCTCGTCAAGGGCTGCCTCCAGGCGGGCGCGGTCCCGGACCTGCCCTACGGATCGACCGACTGGGTCCCGGTGGACTACGTCAGCGCCGCGGTCGTGGCCCTCTCCCTGTCCGGCAGCACCGGTGCGGAGACGTACCACCTCACCAACCCCGACGCGCCGGGCCTGGACCGGGTCTTCGAAGCGGCCGTCCGCCTCGGGCACGACCTGCGCACCGTTCCCGCGGCGGAGTGGCAGGCGCGAGTGGCGGCGCAACCCGACAACGCGGCGCAGCTGTTCCTCGGCGACGAGGGACGGACCCGGCACGAGGCGACGGACCGGCGCCGCTTCGACTCCCGGCGGACAGCCGCTGCGGCAGCCGGCCTGGGCGTTCGTCGGCCACCATTGACCGACGAGATCCTGATCCGCTATCTGACGTACTTCCACGGATCAGGCTTCCTTCCCGCTCCGGGGGTACCGGCCAGGTCGTAGCCTGCGACACCCGGCTCCCCGGCCGGGTTCCCGGCGCGGCGGAGATGCGGGCTGCCGGGCTGTCGGCAACCGCAGCGGCCACCTGCGGGCACCCCCACCCCGGTGATTTGCCCCATTCCCTCCGGCCGGTGGCGAACAGCGTTGCACTTCACGTGTGCTGCGTGCGGGAGGCAGGGGGGTGGCCCGCCATGCCTGGGCGGCGGGCCCCTGACCACGCCGGAGAGGAGCGGACATGACCGCGGACCACGACACGCTGTGGCGTCACTGCGTCCACCTGGGGCGCGTCGTGCTGCCGCTCATGGACCAGGAGCCGTGGCGTCAGGATCGCCGCCGGCAGCGGCTGCGTTCCTGGGGCGTCGACACGACGGTGGGGCATCGAATCATCGAGACCCTCGCGGCCCTGGCCGCCCACGCTGTCGCGGTCGACGCTTCCCTGTCCGCAGCAGAATTCGGGACCCTGCCCCTCAGCACCGTGGCCGAAGCGGTGACCGGCAAGCACGACTTCGAACTGCTCGCCGGGCTCCCCGACACCTTCGCCGACGACCACGACGAGATCGCCGTCAAGGTCGTCCGGCTCTACACCTACAAGGGAGGCCGGTCCAGCCACCAACTTCTTCGCCTGAGTACGGAGGTGCGCCACACGCTGACCGTCCTCGCCGCCCGGGAGCCGGTGCCGTCACCCACCTGCGCGGACATCCTCGGCCGGGCGGCCGAGGCCAACCTGCCCCAGTGAGCACGTCGCCCCCTGCCCGGCGCCCCGCCCGGTCCTGAGGCAGCGCCGGTCACGGTGAGCCGCCGGGCGATGAGGATTTCCGGGATGGCCTGCACTCATCGGTCCCACTGCCCTCGCGCCCCCGCGGCGGCACGCGGAACCCGGGGCCGAAAAGGATCACAGTGGGACGTTCCGGAGTACCGGAACCGTTCCGCCGGCCGCCTCGGTACTGTGACGTCGCATGACCGAGATCGCGATCACGGCGGACCTGGTCCGCGACCTGCTCCAGGATCAGCATCCAGACCTTGCCGGACTCGCCATCCGCGAGGTGGCGGGCGGCTGGGGCAACCAGATGTGGCGTCTCGGGGACGAGTTGGCCGTGCGCATGCAGCGCATGGACCCCACACCGGAGCTCCAGCTGAACGAGCGGCGGTGGCTCCCCGTGCTGGCCCCGCGCCTGCCGCTCCCGGTGCCGACCCCGGTGCGGTTCGGTGAACCGTCCGAGCGCTTTCCCAAGCACTGGACCGTGATGACGTGGGTTCCCGGCGAGCCGCTGGACCTCGGTGAAATCAGCCGCGGCAACCACGCAGCCGACACGCTCGCGGGCTTCCTCCGGGCGCTCCACGTGGAGGCGCCCGCCGAGGCACCGGTGGCTCAGGATCGCGGCGCCCACCCCAGGAACTGCACGGAGAGCTTCGAGACGTTCTTCCAGGCCGTCGCCCCCGGTGACATCGCCGCCGAAGTCCGGGCCGTCTGGGACGACGCCGTCGCGGCCCGCGCGTGGGAGGGGCCGCCGGTATGGGTGCACGGCGACCTCCATCCCGCGAACGTCGTCGTCTCGGGCGGAACGCTCTCGGGCATCGTCGACTTCGGCAGCTTGTTCGCCGGCGATCCGGCATGGGACCTCGCCGCCGCATGGGTGCTGCTCCCCGCGGGCACGGCGTCTCGGTTCTTCGACACCTACGCGCATGCGGACGAGTCGGCGATCCGGCGCGCCCGCGGGCTCGCCGCCATGAAGAGCCTCTTCCTGATGCTCATGGGGCAGAACGGAGAACGGGGCCTTCCGGGCGGCAAGCCGAACTGGGGACCCGTGGGGCGGGCGGCCCTCGACCGTGTTCTGAAGGGACTTTGACACACGCTTCTTCGAACGGCCCTCGACGTTGGTTCAGGGCCGGCGACAGCCGGTCTCCGTCGCGGTGCCGGTCACGGTGAGTGGTGGCGACACCAGGTCCACGACCGCACGCTTCCCGCGGCCCCGATCGAACGGGCGGAGCTGAGCCCTTGGGCTCCGGCCACGCTGGGCTCACCTTGCACCCGGAGGCCCGACTGTCGACATGTCAGTGTGCTCTGACAGCATCACGGCCATGACCGATCTCGACGACCTCGTCCGACGCGTCGCCACCCGGGCCGCTTCGGACAGCAAGGATCTTCCCGCGCCTGTCGACGATGCCCGGATCGTTGCGGCCGAGAGGCAACTGGGCCTTGCGCTGCATCCCCTGCTCGCGCGCCTGTATCGCGAGGTCGCCGACGGCGGCTTCGGCCCCGACTACGGACTGCTGCCCCTGCTCGGACCGGGATCCAGCGTCGTGGGCGAGTACCTGACGCGACGTCAGGCGTCCGTCGGCGCGGAGTACCCGCAATGGCCCGAGGGCGTCGTACCGATCCTGACCTGGGGCTGTGCCATGTACGCGGCCGTCGATTGTCTCAGCGAAGACGGCCAGGTCCTGCTCTTCGAGCCGAACCCGTACAGCGGCGGATCGTGGGAACAGTGTTGGTTCCTCGACTCCTCCGGCTTCGCGGCGTGGCTGGAGACGTGGCTCGCGGGGGCGGGCTGGTTCGAGGAGGACGCCGTCGACAGGGACGACCTGGCCGAGCCTCAGCCATGGGAAGCGTGCGCAAGCCGGCTGCTCCCCGGTGCATAGCGAGACGCCGACACCCCGTCCCGATGGAGCGGCCGCCGTCAGCCTGGGCATGATCACGGCACCCTCTGGCGCGTCGGCATCGGGAAGGCGCCCGGCGTACGGACAGCACGGCGGTTGATCTGCGGGAATGAGCCTTCCGCTCCGGCCGGGCCGGCCCGGATCCTCGGGCGGCATCGCGCGTGGCCGCCGCCCGATCAGCTCGGAGACAGGAACACGACCACGTCTGTCTCGTGGCCCGGAACGGGCTCCGGCTCCTGCCATCCGGAGCGGTGGTAGAACCCAAGCGTGTCGTGCGCCTGGCTCCAGGTCAGCAGCCACGCCCGGCCACCCGGCGCGGCATCGGTCAGCGCGGACAGCAGCCGACGTCCAAGACCGGTGCCGCGGGCCCGCGACCGTACTCCCAGCTCGTCGATCTCGAAGGCACCGACCAGCAGTTCGTTCACCCGGTCGGCGCCGAGCCGCCGGGTCACCTCTCCGTAGGCGCGATCGGTACGGAACGGAGCCTGAGTGGTCCACCCCGTGACGAAGCCCTCCACCTCACCGTCTTCCGACATGGCCAGGAGCGCGCGGAAGCCCGGCCGGTGCGCGTCCGTCTCCAGCCGTTCCCTGAACGCTGCCCGGACCGTCCCGGCGTCCCGGTGCTCCCAGGGAGAGGAGGTGAAGATCTCGACGTACGCCTCGGCGAGCTCGTCGGCGCATGCAAGGACGTCCTGCCCGAAGTACCGCATGGCGAGCCAACCTACTCCGCCGGTCTGTGGCCGACAGCGTCGGGAGCGGCTGACGAGGCCCTGAGACGGCTGGACGCGGACGAGGGCGGCGTTTGCGTGATCTATGCGCGTATCAACTGCTCTCCGAAGGGGGAGTCGACGCCGGAAATGGGGCCCCGGCATCCGCTGAGGGCGAGGTTGCGCAGTCGGGCGATACCGGGGGAGTCCCGGAGGTGGCCCCAACTCGACCGGGATGTCCGGATTTTCATCATGTGCAACCGGGGGTTGACCGTTCCGGCAAGTCGCTCTAGGTTTCTCGCAGCCCACTGGTACATCGATTAACCACATGGTTAACGTCCTGGTTGGAGACATCCCGCTGTGCGCTCATCCCTGAGCCGGCGCGGTTTCCTCGCAGCAGGCTCCGGCCTTGCCGCCGCTACCGCTCTGTCCGGCTGCTCCACACTCGCCTCGGCCGATTCCGACCCCGGCACCCTGCTCGTGCACACCCAGCTCGGCACCACCGCGCCCGGTTCTCCCACCTACAAGGCCGTCGTCAAGGCGTTCCACGAGGAGAATCCGGACATCCGGATCAAGAATCTCGTCAACGGGGACGACCTTCCCCAGGTGTACGAGACCTCCCGGCTGGCCCGCAAGGAGCCGGACGTGGTCATGGTCAACCTCTACGACAAGACCCTGGCCTGGACCGATGTCGGGGCCACCGTCGACGTGAAGGGCTACCTCGACGACTGGGGGCTCCGCGAACGCGTACTGCCCGCCGCCCTTGAGGAATGGACCGATGCCAAGGGCAGGCTCCGCGCCTTCCCTTACTTCGCCACCAACTGGCCCGTCGCCTTCAACACCGCCCTGCTCGCGCGGGCCGGCGTCGACTCCGTGCCCACCACCGGCGACCAGCTGATCGGGGCCGCGCGCAGACTGCGTGCCAAGGGCATCGCCCCGGTGACCGTCGGAGGCAACGACTGGACCGGCCAGAAACTGCTGGCCCAGATCATCCAGACCTTCCTCACGCTCGACGAGGCGAGGAAGGTCTACACGAGCGGCGACTTCAGCGGCAGCAGGGGAGCCCGCGAGGGCATCGACTACTTCGTCCAGCTGCGCGACGCCGGCGTCTTCGCCGACAAGGCGCAGGGGTTGACCTCGGACATCATGACCACGCAGTACAACACCGAGGCGGCGGCCATCCAGTCCGCGATGTCCTCGGCGCTGGCGAAGGTCGCACCGAAGGCGGCCGGACACACGGAGATCGGCGGCTGGCCACTGGCCCCCGGTGCCTCGCACAGCAAGCCGACCATCCTGCGCTCGCACACCCTCATCGGATTCTGGATCAGCCCCAACGGTGTCAAGAAGCTGTCCTCGGTGGAGAAGTTCCTGCGCTTCATGTACCGCCCCGAGACGGTCTCGCGCTTCATCACCGAGAGCGGCCGGGACATGGCGCTCGTCACCGACACCGTCAGCAAGGACTTCCCGCTGGTGGCCAAGGCCCAGCAGCTCGGCGACGGAGTCGGCCAGGTCCTCCTGCCCGACCTGTACGTCCCCCCGACGGCCACCCAGCCGCTGATCACGGCGACCAGCACCGCCTTCACCCGGGGAACGAGCGCGGCCGCCGTGCGCTCCGCCCTCGAATCCGCCTACCGCACGGCCTGATCCGCGCGCCCGAGCCCTCTGCGAGTTCCTTCATGACGTTGCTCTCGTCCGCCCCGGGCGGCGCCACGGCCCGCCGGCCGGCACCGCCCTCGCCCCCTCCTGCACGGCCCGCCCGACGAAAGCAGGCCGGGGTCGTCCTCGCCGTGCCGGCGCTGGTCTGGTACCTCGTGTTCATGGTCGGCCCCCTGGTCGCCATCTTCGTCATCGCCGCCCTGCACTGGCCGGGCATGCTCCAGCCCGTCTCCTTCGCCGGTCTCGACAACGTCCGGACCGTCCTGGACGACCCGGTCTTCTGGGACTCGGTGGGCAACACCGCCACGCAGCTGGTCGTGGCCCTGCCCGTGATGATCGTGTGCGCGTACATGCTCGGCTACTACGTCGCCCAGAAGCCGCCGGGGCACCGCGCCCTGCGCTACCTGCTCTTCATCCCCGGCCTGATCTCCACCCCGGCCAAGGCGATGGTCTTCTACGCGGTCCTCGCGCCGGACGGAATGCTCAACGGCGCACTGGACAAGGCCGGTCTGGGCTCGCTCACCGACGCCTGGCTCGCCTCCCCGTCCACCGCCCTGTACTGCCTCATCGTCCTCGACGTGTGGAGCGGCATCGGCTTCACCGCTGTGCTCTTCGCCGCACGGCTCGGCAGTGTGCCGGACGAGTTGGGCGAGGCCGCGCAGCTCGACGGCGCCGGCCACTGGCGCGCCATGTGGCGCATCCACTTTCCCGTCATCCGCGACTTCGTCGGCGTCGTGACCATGCTCCAGTTCCTGTGGACCCTGTTCGGATCCGCACAGAACGTACTCCTGCTCACGCAGGGCGGCCCGGGAAGCTCCTCGACAACGTTGTCCTTCCTCGTCTACCAGAAGGCGTTCATCGCGGCCGACCTCGGCTACAGCCAGACCGTCGGCGTGGTCCTGTTCCTGGTCGGTCTGGCCGGGCTGCTGACGATCCGTCGCGTCTTCCGCCAGAACTACTGATCGGAGCGGTTCCATGAAGTTCGGAAGGTCCTGGCTGCCGGCCCACATCCTGGCGTGGCTGTACGCGGCACTGCTGGTTGTGCCCCTCTACTACCTGCTGGTCTCGGCGTTCAAGACGAACGACCAGATCTTCGGGAGCCCGTTCTCCCTGCCCACGTCCTTCTCCCCGCACAACTTCGGGGAGGCGTTCTCCTCCGCGGATCTCGGCCCGGCCATCGTCAACTCGGTGCTCGTGACCGCGCTCGCGCTGGTGCTCACCCTGGCCCTGGCCATTCCGGCGGCCTTCGCCATCGCCCGTACCGAGGGACGCCTCGGCGCCTTCGTGGAGCGGGTGTTCTCCCTGGGGTTCCTGGTCCCCACGTTCGCCGCGCTCTTCCCCACGTTCCTCCTCGCCGCGGCGACCGGCCTCTTCCACACCCGCGCCTTCATGGTCCTGTTCCTGCCGGCCACGGCGATGCCGCTGTCCGTCGTGATCCTCGTCCAGTTCATGCGGACGATTCCGCGCGAGATGGAGGAG
The DNA here is from genome assembly GCF_043202315.1 of Streptomyces sp. NPDC048211. Taxonomy (NCBI): domain Bacteria; kingdom Bacillati; phylum Actinomycetota; class Actinomycetes; order Kitasatosporales; family Streptomycetaceae; genus Streptomyces; species Streptomyces sp. NPDC048211. Next base: position 198,580 of record NZ_JBIDAD010000003.1, on the reverse strand, counting down.
GCGGCACGGATGGACGGGGCGTCGACGTTCGCCGTCCTGCGGCACATCTACACCCCCATGTGCATGCCCGGGATCGCGACGATCCTCCTCCTGAACTTCCTGACGTTCTGGAACGAGTACCTGTACTCCCTCGTCATCATCGGCCCCGACCCCGAACAGCGCACCGTCCAGGTCGCGCTGCCCACCCTCAAGTCCCTGACCGGCACCGACTACGGCATCCTGACCGCGGGCACGGTCCTGACACTGGTCCCCGTCTGGGTGGTGTACACCGTGCTCCAGAAGCGCATGCAACAGGCACTCGTGAGCGGGGCGGTGAAGATGTGAAGGAACGTCTCAAGGGGCGTACCCAGGAATCGGACGGCACGGCGGGCACACCACCGGCCCAGGCCACCGGCCGGCCCACGATCAAGGCCGTGGCCGCGGCGGCGGGGGTGTCCACCGCCGCGGTCTCCCAGGCCGTCAACGGCACCGGACGGATCTCCGAGGCCACCCGCCGCCGGGTCCTGGAGGCGGCCGCCGGACTCGGCTGGTCGCCCAGCGCGTCAGCGTCGGCCCTGCGCAGGGCCCGCACCCGCACGATCGCGCTCGTCGTCAGACGCCCCACCGACGTGCTCGGCGCCGACCCGCACTTCAGTGAACTGATCACCGGCCTGGAGGGCGAGCTCGCCCCCCGGGGTTACGGTCTCCTGCTCCACCTGGTCGCCGACATCGCCCAGGAGAACGCACTGTACGAACGGCTGGCCGCCGAGGGCCGCATCGACGGCGCCGTCCTGACCGACGCGCGCGCCGACGACCCGCGCCCGCACCTGCTGCGGGAACTCGGCCTGCCCGCCGTCCTGCTGGGCGCGACCGACTCCGAGTCACCGGTGCCCGGCGTCGGCCTGGGGCAGCAGGACGCCGGCGTCCGCGAAGCCGTCGCCCACCTGCTGGAACTCGGCCACCGGCGCCTCGCCTACGTCGCGGGCCCGCCCGAACTCGTGCACACCCGGCTGCGCCGCGCCGCCTTCGAGGAAGCCCTCGACGCGGCCGGACTGAGCCCCGTGGCCGTCCGGCACACCGATTTCACCGAACAGGCGGCCGTCGCCGTGACCGAGGAACTGCTCGCCCTCCCCGACCGGCCCACCGCGCTGGTCTTCCCCAACGACTCCATGGCGGTCTGCGGCATCGGTACGGCCCAGCGCAGCGGGCTGCGGGTGCCGGAGGACGTATCGGTCCTGGGGTACGACAACCTGCCGCTCGGCCGCTGGCTCCACCCCCGTCTGACCACCGTGGACCAGCAGGTGCAGCGGGTCGGTGCGGCCGCTGCCCGCGCGCTCCTCGTCCAGTGCGGCGAGGACGTGCCACCGCCGGCCCTCGACGGACGCCCGAGCCTGGTGGTCCGGGAGTCGACCGGCCCCCTCCCCACCGGGCCCTGAAGCATGAGTTCCCCACCGCACCCCGCGCGCGGCCCGCCGCCCGAGACCCCGCCCCGTCCCGCGGCTCCGGCCCGGCCCACGCCGGCCGTTCACCCGCCGCGATGATCCACCCCCGCACATCGAAGAGGTCAGGACCCGACCATGCGACGCCACAGCGCCCAGCTCACCCACGACTCCGCCGTTCTTCCCTGGCTCGGCGCCAACTTCTGGTCCCGCACCGGCGGCCCGCTGATGTGGCGGAACTACGACCCGAAGACCGTCCGCGAGGAACTGGCCGTCCTGCGCGACCACGGACTCAACATGACCCGGTCCTTCTTCTACTGGCCCGACTTCCACCCGGAGCCCGGCCGGATCGACGAGGAGCTCTGCGAGCGCTTCCGCGACTTCCTGGACGCCCACACGGAGGCGGGGATGGGGACGGTCCCCACCTTCATCGTCGGCCACATGTCCGGCGAGAACTGGGACCCGGCCTGGCGGGGGGACCGTGACCTGTACGAGGACGTGTGGCTCGTCGGGCGTCAGGCGTGGTTCGTCTCCCAGATGACCCGCCGCTTCAAGGACCACCCCGCGGTCACCGGCTGGCTGATCACCAACGAGATGCCGGGCTACGGCCGGATCTACCAGGTCGACCCGCCCTCCAGCGACGTCGTCACCGCCTGGGCGCAGTTCATGTGTGACGCGGTGCGCGCGGCGGGCGGCACCCAGCCCGTCTCGCTGGGCGACGGCGCCTGGGGCATCGAGGTCACGGGCCGGGACAACGGCTTCTCGCTGCGGGACACCGCCGATTACGTGGACTTCGTCGGGCCGCACGTCTACCGCTCCGACACGGACCGGCCGCGCCAGCACTACCGCGCCGCGTTCGAGTGCGAACTCGCCGCCGTGACCGGCCAGCCGGTCGTGCTGGAGGAGTTCGGACTGTCGACCGACGTGGTCTCCGCGGCCAACGCGGGCGTGTTCTACCGCCAGACCCTGCACAATTCGCTGCTCGGCGGCGCCACCGGCTGGATCGCCTGGAACAACACGGACTACGACGACCTGTGGGAGCAGTCCCCGTACGACCACCACCCCTTCGAGATGCACTTCGGCATCACCGACCACACCGGCCGGCCCAAGGAGCCCCTGCGGGAACTGGCCGCCTTCGCCGAGGTCCTGAAGGAGGTCGACTTCGCCCGCTGCCGCCGTACCGACGCCGACGCCGCCCTCGTCGTCCCCGCGTTCCTTGAGCGCGGCTACCCCTACAGCAGGCCCGCGGACCGCCCGCTGATCTTCACGTCCCTCCACCAGGCGTACGTGGCCGCACGTGGCGCGGACCTGCCCGTGGCGTTCGCCCGGGAGGCCGACGGGCTGCCGGACGACGCCGCGCTGTACCTGCTGCCCTCGACCCGACAGCTGACCACCCGCACCCGGCGGGCACTGGAGCGGAGGGCCCGCGAGGGTGCCACCGTCTACCTCTCCTTCTGCTCGGGGGAACACCCCGCGACGCGTGGCCCCTGGTTCCACGATCTGGACGGCCTGTTCGGCGTCGAACTGCAGCTCTCCTACGGTGTCGCGGAGCCGATCGAGGACGACGTCCTGGAAATGACGTTCACGGAGGATTTCGGCTCCATCACCGCAGGCGAGACCCTGACGTTCCCCGTCGCCGGGAACGAGGACAGCCGTGCCTACCTGCCGGTCGTCCCGGCCGGCGCGCGCGTCGTCGCCACCGACGCGCACGGCCGCCCGGCCCTGCTGTGCCACGAGACGGGCGAGGGCCGAACGGTCCTCGCCACCTATCCGTTGGAACACATGGCGGCCCGGACGGCGCGGGCCAACCCGGAGCAGACCCACCGGCTGTACGCGGCGCTCGCCGAACTCGCCGGTGCCGCACGGCCGGTGACGGCCGGCTCGCCGTACATCGCGGCCGACACGCTGGTCCGGGAGGACGGCACCCGCTTCGTCTGGCTCGTGAGCCAGTCGGCCGACGAACTGACCGTCCGCCCGTCGGCGGACGGTGAACTGCGCGAACTGTCGGGCGGAGAACCGGTGGTGGAGGTGACGATCGCCCCGTACGGGGTGCGCGTCCTCGAACTGCGCTGACCGACCGCCCCTGACCGCCCCGCATGCCCCACCGCCCGTGAAAGTGAGCCACCCGATGTCCCAGCCGCTCTTCCGTGATCCCGCGGCGCCCATAGCCGACCGGGTGCGCGACCTCCTGTCACGGATGACGCTCACCGAGAAAGTGGGACAGGTCAACCAGCGGATGTACGGCTGGGACGCGTACGAACGCGACGCCTCGGGCCACCACCTGACCGACGCGTTCCGCACCGAGGTGGCCGCCTTCGACGGAATGGGAGCCCTCTACGGACTGCAGCGGGCAGACCCCTGGTCGGGCGTCACCGCGGCCACGGGCATCGGTGCGGCGGACGGGGCGCGTGTCTCCGACGCCGTGCAGCGGCACGTCGTGGAGACCACCCGGCTCGGGATTCCCGTCCTGCTGGTCGAGGAGATGCCGCACGGTCTCCAGGCGTTGGACGGCACGCTGCTCCCGGTCAACCTGGCGGTCGGCGCCACCTGGAACCCGGACCTGTACGAGGAGGCCACCGCGCTCGCCGCCGCGCAGCTGAGGTCGCGCGGCGGTCACGTCGCGCTGGTGTCCGCACTCGACCTGGTGCGCGATCCGCGCTGGGGCCGCGCGGAGGAGTGCTTCGGCGAGGACCCCCACCTCGCGGCGCGGTTCACGGAGGCCCTGGTGCGCGGTGTCCAGGGGCCACCCGGAAAGTTCATCGGGCCGGACCGGGCCGCCGTCGTCCTCAAGCACTTCGCCGGGCAGGGCGCCACGGTCGGCGGCCGCAACAGCGCGGCCACCGAACTGGGCGCCCGCGAACTGCACGAGATCCACCTGGAGGCCGCACTGGCGGGGGTCCGCGCCGGGGCGGCAGGCGTCATGGCCGCGTACAACGAGTTCGACGGGATTCCGTGCGCCGCCAACCGGGAACTGCTCACCGGCATCCTGCGTGAACGGTGGGGGTTCACCGGTCTGGTGATGGCGGACGGGCTGGCGCTCGATCGCCTGGTGAGGCTGGCCGGCGACCCCGTGGCGGCAGGCGCCATGGCGTTGGAGGCGGGCACGGACCTGAGCCTGTGGGACGACAGCTTCCCCCGCCTGGAGGAGGCCGTGCGACGGGGACTCGTGGACGAGGGCGCTCTGGACACGGCGGTCGGCCGGGTGCTCGCCCTGAAGTTCCGGCTGGGCCTGTTCGAGAACCCGTACACCGGGGAGCGCAGCCCCACGCCGGGGCCCGAAGGGCTGAGCGAGCGCATCGCCCGGGAATCGGTCACGATGCTCACGCACGACGGTGTGACACTCCCGCTCGGCGAACGCGCACGCCGGATCGCGGTCATCGGCCCGAACGCCGACTCTGTACCGCAGCAGATCGGCGACTACACCGCGCCCCAGCGACCGGGCACGGGCATCAGCGTCCTCGACGGCCTCAAGGCGGCGGCGCCCCGGGGCACGGAGATCGTTGATGCCCGGGGGAGCGGGCTCGTGGGTGGCGACCTGTCGGACCTGCCCGGCGCCGTCGCGCTCACCGCCGGGGCCGATGTCGCGGTCGTGGTGTTCGGTGGATCGAGCGCCCGCGAGTCGGGAACCCGCTTCGACGCCAATGGGGCAGCGGTCGTCACCTCGGGCAATCCGGTCGAGATGACCTGCGGAGAAGGTGTGGACCTGGCGGAACTCGCCCTTCCGGAAGGCCAGTCGGCCCTGCTCGATGCCATGATCGCGACAGGGACTCCCGTCGTCGTGGTGCTGGTCCAGGGCCGTCCGCACGCGCTGCCGGACCTCGACGGCCGGGCCGCGGCGGTGCTGAGCGCCTGGTATCCCGGCCCCTGGGGCGGGCGGGCCGTGGCGGACGTCCTGTTCGGCACGGCGGATCCCGTGGGGAGGCTGCCCGTATCGGTGCCCCGCTCGGCGGCTCAGCTGCCGGTCCACTACAACGGGAAGGACCACGGCTACCGCGGCTATGTCGACCAGCCCGCGACCGCCCGCCATGCGTTCGGCCACGGGCTGAGCTACACGACGGTCGAATACGGCACCCCCCGCCTGTCCCGGACGTCCGTCACGGCAGCGGAACTGACCACCGGCGCACCGAACAGCACACGTGCCGCAGCGCAGCCGCTGGTGTGCACGGTCGGCATCCGCAACACCGGCGGCCGGCCGGTGCGGGAGACGGTGCAGCTCTACGTACGCCGGGTGACCGGGGGCTCTTCATGGCCGAGGGTCCGGGAACTGCGCGGCTTCGCCCGGGTCGCCCTCGAACCCGGAGAGCGGGCCGAGGTCTCCTTCCCCGTGGAGGAACGGACCCTGGCCTCGGTCACGCGCGACCTGCGGCGGGCCGCGGAGCCGGGGGAGTTCGAGGTGGAGACGGGCCCGTCGTCCGACCGGACCCGCGGCGCCCGGCTGACTGTCCGGGCCGACCCGATCGGCTGAACGGCCGGTGCCGGGGGTCACGGCCCCGCTCCTCCGTTGCAGGGGAGGAACGGGGCCGGATGTCGTGGGGAAACAGGGCCGGATGCCTGGGGGAGCGGGGCGGTCCCCCTCGGCGCACCCCGAACGGCCGGACCAGGCGCGCCCCCGCCGCCGGGCCTGTCCGGACGGGACGACGCGGTGGCCCGCCCGTAACAGGGCACGGTCACGGCGGTGGCAGTGGCCGTGCCCCGTGAAGAGGATCCGGGTCGAGAGCAGGTCAGACCCGGTCGGCGGCGATGAGAAGGTACTGGAAGGAACCGTCCCTGTAGGAGTTGATGAACGCGTCCTCGATGCCCGTCACCAGCGAAGACGTGGCCCGCAGCTCCCAGTAGGGCAGTGTGTCGGGAGTGAGGTCGATGACGGCCTGCGGCACGAGGCGGTTGTCGGCCATGGCCCGCAGGTACTCACGGCGTGAGTGGATGTTGCATTCGAAGTGCGCGTTGATCTGTGAGACCCACTTCGAGGGCTGGCCGTACCGCGGATTCCAGCAGCCGGTGATGGTCACGTAGCGACCGCCGACCGACAGGACACGGGAATGTTCGGCGAAGAGGTCGTCCAGGTCGACGTACATGCTCGACTCGTTGTTCCACGATGCCGCGGCCGACCCGGTCTCGAAGGGCGTGGCCAGCATGTTGCAGACACGGGCGCGGACGTGATCCTGGATGCGCAGATCCCGGGCGCGGCCGTTGGCGAATTCGGCCTGTTTGGCCGACAGCGTGACACCTTCGACCTTGCACCCGAAGCGCTGGTGCGCCATCACCATCGAGCCGCCGCGGCCGCAGCCGGCGTCCACCAGGGTGTCGTCCCGTCCGATGTCCCCGAGGTGCCCCAGCAGGACGTCCGCCTGGGCCGACTCCAGCCGGTGGAGCTCGGCGATCAGCCTCTTCTCGCTCGCGCTGTCCGCGGTGTCGCCGAGCGCCTCGTGGTCGACTTCACCGATGCCGTAGTGGTGGTGGTACAGGCCGTCGACATCGCCGAGCCGCAGGTTGACGGGCCGGGCCTCGCCGTCCCAGTAGCGGGCGATGTCGCCCTGGTAGGGCGTCGTCGGGCCGGGAATGCGCAGGGCGGTGTCGGTGAGTTCGGTGTGGGTCACAGATGAGTCCATTCTCTTACCAGAAGTCGGGCAGGCTGTAGCGATAGGTGTTGGACCGGTGCCAGTGGTGGTTGCCGTCGACCCAGGCGGCCACGCCCCGCAGGAAGCGCTGCACGCTGGGCAGGGGGCAGGAGACGGCGAGCGCCGCGGCTTCGGTCTCGAAGTCGTGCATGAGGTCGTTGTGGACCTCGACCGACTTCAGATAGGCGTCCCGGTCGGACAGACCCTCACGTTCGGCGATGACGACGGGAAGGTTCAGGTGGTGGCCGGGAGAGTCGAGTTCCTTGGTGTACGAGTACAGGTCGTTCACGATCGTTGTCGCGTTTCCCGCGAGAGCGATGACCTTCTGCATGCCTGGCTGGGCATGCAGGTCCGCGGGCAGTTCGTACCCGCCGACGGTGTCCGTGATGGTGGGGCAGGGACGGAAGTTGTTGAACTGGCGCATCGCCAGGTACTCCCACACCTCCGGGACGTGGTCCGACTGGGCCCAGGCCGCTTCGGCGAGGTACCCCATGTGCAGCCGCGCCATGTCGTGCCGCAGCCGGTCGGCCTGGGAAGGGCCGGCCGCCCGGACGAAGTACTCCATGGCCGAGCGGTAGGCGCGCCGAGGAGCGTCCGCGTGGAGCGACTCCGACCACTGCGGCTGGTACTCCTTGGTCGTGTACAGGGGGTCGAGGGCGGTGTGCGCGAGCAGCAACCGTTCACCGAGGCCGACGGGTGAGCCGCCATGGTCCTCGCAGTAGCAGTCGTCCACCGCGTTCTCCGCCACCATCAGCCGTGTGGCGAGCATCAGATGGTCGATGGTGGGCGCGTCGGGATGGCAGCCGACCATGTACCGCCCCACGGAGAAGCCGTCGAATTGGTCTTCCCACTCATCGGGATACAGGGAGACCTCGTCCAGGGCCCAGGCCTTGATGCGTCGGCTGACCTCCTGGACCCGCGCCGGGTCGGGTTCGGGGATCGCGTGGTAGTACAGGCCAGGGACCGGACGGCCCTCCGCCGTGTCGACGGACGGCTCCGAAGGCGTCAGCGGCTCCTCTCGTCCGAAGAGACGGAGACCGGCCGTCCCCAGGCCGCTCGGGCCGCGCAGGATCCGATCCAGGCCGGTGCCTGCCGCAGGTGCCCCGGTCGGCGGGGCGTCGGGCGGAATCGGTGCGGGTGCGGGTGCGGGTGCGGGTGCGGAGACCTCAGGGGATGCGGGCGGAAGGGGCGTACCCGACGGGCCGCTGATGACCGCCATGATGTCGCGAGCCCGGCTCGCGGCGTCGGCCAGTACACGTGCCCCGAAGTGGGTAGCAGCCTCCGACAGGTTCGATTGCGGAGGTGTCAGCTCAGGTGCGGGCATCCATGGCTCCTCGGTGGGTGAGTGGTTGTCCTGAGGCCCTCCGGGCACACCATGTGACCGCCCCGGACGGCATGGAGGGCGTCACACATGCCTTGGCCGGCCGGATGCGCTACTTGGGCCAGCGCGCGATCTGAACGTTCTCCAGCACGCCGACCGCGTCGGGCACGAGGATGGCGGCGGAGTAGTAGGTGCTGACGAGGTAGGACATGATCGCCTTCTCGTCGATGCCCATGAAGCGGACGGACAGACCGGGTTCGTACTCGTCCGGGAGCCCGGTCTGATGAAGACCGATGACGCCCTGGTTCTCCTCACCCGTACGCATGACGAGGATCGAGCTGGTCTTCTCCTTGGTGATCGGGATCTTGTTGCAGGGGAGGATCGGGACCCCGCGCCACGCAGGCACTTGCTGGCCGCCGAGATCGACGTGGTCCGGGTACAGACCGCGCGAGTTGAACTCACGTCCGATCGCCGCGATGGTCCGGGGGTGCGCGAGGAAGAACTTGGAACCGCGGCGGCGGCAGAGCAGTTCGTCCATGTCGTCCGGGGTGGGCGGGCCGGAGTGCGGCTGGATGCGCTGCTTGAAGTCGGCGTTGTGGAGCAGGCCGAATTCCCTGTTGTTGATCAGCTCGTGCTCCTGGCGCTCGCGCAGCGCCTCGACGGTGAGCCTGAGCTGTTCCTCCGTCTGGTTCATCGGCCCGTTGTAGAGGTCGGCGACCCTGGTGTGGATGCGCAGAATCGTCTGGGCGACAGAGAGTTCGTACTCGCGCGGATTGAGCTCGTAGTCGGCGAACGCGCCGGGGAGTTCGTGCTCGCCGACGTGGCCGGCCGACATCGCGATCTCCGCCTCGCCGCGATGGTTCTGCCGGTGGCGGGAATGAGAGGCGAACTGGTCGACATGCTCCCGCAGACCTGGGGCGGTGGACAGCACGGCCGCGAAGTCGGCGCGCGACAGGGTCAGCAGGGTGCCCGACGTCTCGGCGACGGCTGTCTGCTCCCACCGGGCGTCCTCGTCCAGCAGCGCGTTCTCCCCGAACCGGTCGCCGTCGGCGAGTACGTCCAGGACGACCTCGTCGCCATAATTGCCGACGGTGCTCTGGCCGATGCGTCCGTGAGCGATCAGGTGGAGCTCATCCGCAGGCGCTCCGCGTTCGACCAGCGTCTCTCCCGTGTGGAAGTCCCGTTGGACGCATCGATCGGCAAGAGCGGTCAGCACCTCCACGTCGTCGAAGCCGCGCAGCAGGGCCAGTTCGCCGAGTTCACGGGGGATCACCCGGACTCCGGAACCGTCCTGGACGAACTCGACGACCCCGTCGCCGACGGTGTAGGTGAGGCGGCGGTTCACCCGGTAGGCGCCGCCCTTGGTCTCCACCCAGGGGAGCATCCGCAGCAGCCAGCGTGAGGTGATCTCCTGCATCTGCGGGGCGGACTTGGTCGTGCTGGCGAGGTTGCGGGCCGCCGCCGTGCCCAGACTGGACTGCCGGGGCAGTTCCAGTCGTACGTCCGAACTCGGTTCAACAGTCATCGGGCAAGCTCTCCTTGGTCAGGGCGGCAACGTGCGTATACGGACGCCGTTGGGCAAGAGGAGGAAAAGGGTTGTAAGTACGGGAATCCGTTCAGATCCACGAGAACCCTAGAGGCCGGCCACGGCGCGTGACCAAGGAAAACCGGGGACATTAACTCGATACGATGATCGCGTCCGTGCGATGTTTGGCCGGGTACCCACGGGATTGAGCCGCGCTCTGCGGCGGGTCCTGGCGAACGGCCGAAGAGGTTCCGCGCGGGGCCGGTGAGCGGGAGGGACGGCACGAGTGCCGCACAGCCGCACTATCACCGGACAGTAGGGCCGGTCGGGGGTGAGTGTTCGGGGCCGTCCCCCTCCGTGGCTATCACGAACGGTCTCGCGGTACCACGTCGGAATCGCGACAGCGATGAATCCGGGGACCGGGCCGGGTATGAGATCCGCGATGGCGCGGCCGATGCCGTCCCGGGTGAGTGGGTATCCATCAGCCCGATCGTCGGGCGGTACCGGTGCACTCGCGACCGGGCGCTCCCGCGACCCGCAACCCTCGCCGTACGGGCCGGTGCGAGGGGAGGCGTGTGGGCGGGGTCGGGGCGGTCGTGGCGAGGCGGCTCCGCAGTCGCTCACCAGTCCTCCACGATCTCGAGCCGATGGCCTTTTCGCGCCGGTGCCGGGAGGGGCCTGCGACAGACTGGTGTACATCTACCGAGAGGTGCGCACGTGTCAACGGAGCGACTGCCGATGGATCTTGAGAGTTACGTGGCGCGGACCCGTAGCGGTCCCTGCTTCGTCTGCGCGTTCCTGGCCGGTGACCCGGAGTACGCGCATGCGACGGTCTTTGAGGATGCTGATCACGTCGCGTTCCTGGACAGGTGGCCCACGGTGCCGGGCAAGGTCCTGGTCGCGCCGAAGGTGCACGTCGAGCATGTTGTGCGCGACCTGGACGAGCAGGCGTACAGCCGTCTCATGCTGTTCGTCCGGGAGATCGCCCTCGCGGTCGAGGCGGTCTGCGGCCCGGAGCGTACGTACCTGTACTCGCTCGGCAGTCAGCAGGGCAATGCCCACCTCCACTGGCACATCGCCGGCCTGCCACCCGGCGTTCCCTACCGCGAGCAGCAGTTCCATGCCTTGATGACCGAGCACGGGGTCCTGGCGCTGTCGCCGGGGCAGGCGGCCTCGACGGCCGTGCGTCTGCGTGAAGCGGTTGTCGCGCGGGGTGTACTCAACACGGGATGAGCGGCGGAATCCGGTGCCAGTAGGCCGTGTCCCGTGGCATCCGATCCACCGACGGCAGGCCCCACGGTCGTGCACGCTGCGACCTCGTCGTCTTGCGGCGTATCGCGGCGACCGACATGCCATAGGCGCGGGCTCGGCCCGGTGAACGGGGTGACCCAGGACGGCTCCGACGTCGTGAACACACCAGTCAGTGGCCTGATCATTCGCTTGCTGAAGTTGGACACCCGGATCGGCTCCAGGGCGAAAGCCCAAGGTTCGCATGCTGGACTTCGATGTCAGAATGGACAGCTTCGTGGTGGCGATCACTGTGCGGGCACCATGTCGGCCATGACGAGTTCCGAGACACGCAAGGCATACCTCCTGGCTGTCGAGAGAGCCGCGCAACTCCTGGCGGAAGGAGGGGTGGCGCTCTGCTGGCAGAAGGAGTCTGTGCTGCCGGGGATGTCGGTCGGTGGGCTGGCCGGTCACCTTGCGCGCAGCATTCTGCAGGTCGAATGGTTCCTTGATGGTCAGGTGGACGGCGCGGAGCCAGTCACACCTGTGCACTACTACGCCAGGCTCAAGGGCACATCCACACCCGACTCCGAGCTCAACGTCGGCGTGCGTGCACGCAGTGAGGAAACTGCCACGGCCGGTCCCGCCGTCGTCGCCGAGCAGGCGCGGGCTGCGTGGCAGCGGTTGTCCGAGCGGCTGACAGGGGAGCCGGCCGACCGGCGAGTCGCCGTCCTCCACCGGTCCGGGGAGGAGATGCTCCTTGACGGATACCTGCAGACACGGTGTGTCGAACTGGCCGTTCATCTGGAGGACTTGGCGCTGAGCGTGGGCGCCCGCACCCCCGCCCCCGAAGCCGCGCTCGGCATCGCGATCGACGTGCTCGTCGCGGCCGCCCGTGAACGGCACGGTGATCAGGCCGTGTTGCACGCACTGGCGAGGCGTGAGCGTGACATCAACCACGCCTTGCGTGTGCTGTAGGCGGACTGAGCCCTTGTCTGCGAACGCCGCGGATCACCTTGAGGGCGATGCATAAGACAGGGCGCTCCGGAACCCGGATGCCACGGAGGTGAGGAGGCGCGACTGGCTCCGGGTTGCCTCGGGAAGATCCTGACCCTCTGATCAGGGAATCCAGTGAGCGCCCACAATGCGCCGCCATCCACTGCGCAGTCAGCGCTTACGGGACAACCCCTAATCGGGCAGGGGTACGCGAATGACGGGATCGAACGGGCGTTTGTTGAATCCGCTGCGCACATTGCGACAGCTCGGCGCCTTGCACATGATGAATTCGTCGACGTTTCTGCGGCCCGTGCGTTCCTTGAGCCAGGTCTTCTCATTCCCGGTGAGGGGGCGGTGTGGTTCGTCGGAGTCGCAGGTGTAGCAGAACTTTACCGTGGGTTGCACGACACCTCCTGAAACGGGGCGGATGAACCGGGACTGGAGTATATGAGGGCGTGGTGGGTTTCCGACAGAACCAGGCCGGTCGTCTTCCGGATCGCGACGTGCTGAAGCGGTCAACCAGTGAGCGATTGCATGTGAATGCTCGCCCCGGAATGGATGCAGCAGAGGGCGGATTCACTGCTCGGCGAACAAGGGTGTCGGCGGCTTCGCACCTGTCCGTATTTCTGCCTGCCTCGATAGAGAGACGCGTGCAGTGCCTGGAACAGGCTGCGCGGGAGGGGGGAGCGCCGTCACCGCCTCTCGCCTCTTTCGCTCCGGAAGGCCCTCGGCTCGTATGGCAACTACTCTGAATATGTGCTGCATGTGCTGCATAGCTTGAATGGAGGACGTCATGATCCTTGTAGGCGTCGTTCTGCTCGTCATCGGACTTGTCGCGGGAATTTCCGTCCTGTGGACCATCGGGGTCATCCTGCTTGTCATCGGCGCGGTGCTCTGGGTGCTCGGTGCCCTGGGGCATGCGGTGGGAGGTCGGCGCCACTACTGGTAACCGTCGACGGGGTGGCCTACCGGGGAATCGCCGCAGGACTCAGGGCTGTGGACTTTTCCATTCGAACATCAGAATGGTCGCGTCGTCGCGGAGGCCGGTGCTCTCCGACTCCAGAAGGGAATGGATGAGCCGGCGCAGAGTCTCGGGTGCGAGCTCTCCGGCCGCGGCGGCGCGCACGACGTAGTCGACGAAACGTTCCAGGCCGAACTCCGTTCCGTTGCGCATGCGTGATTCGGTCGCGCCGTCCGTGTACATCAGCACCCGGTCCCCGGGCTCCAGGGTGATCCGGTGGACCTGACGCGGACCGGACACGAAGGCGAAGGGGAAACCCATGGGCGGATCCGCCTCCTTCTCCATCGCATGCGGTACCAACGCCCGGTCCCGGATGAGCAGCGGTGCCGGATGTCCGCAGTTGCTCCAGCGCAGTTCGCCCGAGGCCAGGTCCAGCTGGGCCAGGACACCGGTACAGAACTGTTCGGGAAGCCACTGCGTCAGTGCCGAGTCGACGCTCTCGATGAGCTGGGGGAGATCGGCTCCCGTCCGGCGTGCATTGCGGCAAGCGGCCAGGGTGACCGAAGTGGCGAGGCCGGACGTCAGGTCGTGCCCCATCGAATCGAGGATCGACGCGTGCAGGGTCGTAGCCGTGAGGGCGTGGTCGAATCCGTCTCCGGCGATTTCGTATGCCGGTTCCAGGACAGCCGTCGACACGACGTTCGCCGTGCCGATCGTACGGGGCGGCAGGAACGCCCGGAGCAGTTCGGCGGGCAACTCCATCGGCTCGGTGCGCGTCCGCCGTACGAACGAATCCTTGTAGGACCGCTTGGACGTGATCATCATGGCCAGGAGGGAGGCAAGGGCCCGCGCGCGGCGTAGCAGCACGGCGTCCATCGTCGGCGACAGAACCGCCAGCACCCCCAGACGTTCGGCACCGTCCACCAGAGGCAGCCACGCCGTCAGCTCGCCCATCTCTCCTTCCTCCACCCGCAAGGCCTGGCTGCGGTAGGCCCAGCCCGCAAGGGAGGCGTCGATGGGGAGGTCTTGGCCATGCCCCGTCAAGGGGACCAGGACGCGCTGCTGGACGTCGCTCAGATAGACCACTGAATGCTGCAGGCCAAGAGCCCTGGAGCAGCGGTCCACGGCCGTGGACAGGTCGAGGGCCGAATTCGCCGGGTCGGCCAGGAAGTCGCCCAGAAGGTCATCGGTCGCGGACGCCGTCATCCCGCCGCCTCTCGTCTCTCCTCGTGCGTCTGTCCCACCTGAGTAGTCTCACTCGGGTGCGTGACCGGCGCGCGGCGGGCTGGTTACCGCAGCTCCGGCCGAGCACGGACATGAGCCGGCCGACCCCGCTACTGGACGCCGAAGAGGTCACTGGCGAACTCGGGGTCCATCCTGGAACGTTCTGTACCGCTCCTCGGCGGCCGATCCGGGCCTTCAGAACTTCAGAATCTCAGTGCTCCCGGCCTTGCCGACCAGGGGATTCGCCGCGGCCAGTTCACTGGTGCCCGCTCCTGTCACTACGGTGTCCGGGGTGACGTGCTCCCGCCCCGATGGACGGGACCTCGCCCGGTCGAGCGGGGGTGTCCAGGTCGGAGCTGGTTCACGCTCTGCGTGGCCGTGGTCGCACGGAAGTGGTGTGGGCCGGGCCTTCATCGCCCTCGCAGAGCCGGGCCAGGCGGCGGAGCATCGCGCGGTGCCTCACTTGCTGGGCCGCGTCCAGGAGGCCGTTGTGCAGAGCACCTCCCGCACCACGCAAAGGGTGTTCATCAAAGATGATCAGGGTGTGTTCGCCCCAAGGCCGAAGTTCCATCGCGATCCTCGCGGTCCCCAGCGGTCCGCTGTCCGCCTCGAGTTCGAGGAGTGCGGTGGGTTCGCTTCGCCGCACCACGGTCCGGTTGTGGAGGGTGAACGGCCCGATCCTGATCTCGTACCGCAGGCTAAGGGCTGTCCCGTAATCCCTGGTGGATCAGCGCGCGGCGTCAGATGCGGTGCATCGCAAGGCGGAGGGGCGTCCGCATACTGGATGTATTCGGACGTTCCGACAACGCGGCGAGGTGCCGTAGCTGTCGTCGTGCGCCCGCCAGGGATTACGGGACAGCCCTTAGCCCCCAGCTTCGGCCACTGCCCCTCGTCCACCTCGGCCCGTGCCGCGCCGACGACCCAGTCCCCGTAACGTGCAACGTCGGAGAGGACCTCCCAGACGTCTGCCGGAGGTTTTCTGATCAACCGGTGCCGCACGGCCATGCCTGTCTCCGTCGTCCGAAGTGTCGCGTTGCTCGATAGGAGTTCTCACGCTAAGGGCTGTCCCGCCATTCCTGGTGGATTACCGCGCGGAGTGAAATGCGGTGCATCGCAAGGCGGAGGGGCGTCCGCGTTCTGGATGTGTTCGGGCGTTCCGACAACGGAGGGGGTCCCCTCGTGCCGTTGAGGCTACGGGGGAGAGGTGCCGTAGCTGTCGTCGCGCGCCCGCCAGGGTGTGCGGGACAGCCTTGGGTCCGGCTTCGCCCGCCCGCGCGTCCGTGCACGACGTGGGTGCAAGCTGATCGGGCGCCGAGCGGCAGAGCGGCCGCCCCGCCCCGGCAGCCACGGGGCAGAACGCCGGAGACCGCAGCTCCAGTGGCGGCGGACAACAAGCGGGCCGAACCTGAATGGGTGGGCGCGCGCCTGGCGAGGCGAGCGGGAATACGAATCTGTCTGCGTCCCCATGGAGGCTTCCGATGACGACCGCCGCCGCTCCGCCCGTCGACTTCGGCACCGTGTGGACGCTGCCGGGGGTCTACGCCCCGCAGGCCGACACCTACCTGCTCGCCAGGGCTCTTGGTGCCGAAGGGGTCACAGCGGGCATGGAAGTGCTCGACGTCTGCACCGGAAGCGGCGCGCTCGCTCTCCTGGCGGCGCGGATGCGTGCCCGGGTGACAGCGACCGACATCTCCTGGCGAGCAGTGATGACCGCTCGGATGAACGCAGCCCGCTCCGGCCACCGCATCCGCGTGGTGCACGGTGACCTCACGGGGCCGGTCGCCGGTCAGCGCTTCGACCTCGTGGTGAGCAACCCGCCGTACGTGCCCACGCCCTACGAACGACGCACCCGCACCCACAGATCCGCGGTCGCCTGGGACGCCGGGCACGGCGGACGGCAGACCCTGGACCGGATCTGCGCCCATGCACGGGATGTTCTGCGGCCGCACGGCGTACTGCTCGTGGTGCACTCCGGACTCTGCGGCGTCGACGAGACGCTCGGCAGAATGATGGATTCCGGGCTGCGTTGCGCTGTGACCGAGCGGTCCTACGTACCGTACGGGCCCGTGATCACCAAGAGACTGCCCTGGCTACGGGCCCGGGGTCTGATCGGCGCCGGCGAAGACGCAGAGGAACTGGTGGTCATTCGTGCCGAAAGAAGCTGACGGAGCCAGGCGTATGACCGTTGTGCGCGACGGCCCGATTCTCATCGAAGGGCCGGTCGAGATCGTCCAGGAGGACGGCTCGGTCGCCTCTTCCGACCGGTTCGTCGTTGCCGTCTGCACCTGCCGCCGGAGCCGCGCGTATCCCTGGTGCGACACCAGTCACCGCCGGCGGACGAAATCTCCCGGCGCCGGCAGCCGCGAGGGAGGCGACCGGTCTTCCGGGATCGACCCGAAGGACACCCATGACGGCGATCACCACTGACCACGATCCGGTCGGCCCCGCCATGCCACGTCCTCGAGGGCCGCTCTCGGCCGGCCTGTTCGCCGCGCTTGCCTCACCGCAGCATGTCCCTCCGGGGGCGGACGAGGTCGCGGCTGCGGATCCGTACGGAGAGGACCTGCAGCTGGCCCTCTACATGCTCTACGAGTTGCACTACAGAGGGTTCGCCGCAGTCGCCGAGGACCGGGAGTGGGACCCGGAGCTGATGCCGTTGCGCCGGGCGCTCGAGCGGCGGTTCCTGAGGGCGCTGCGGACCGATGTCCTTCCCGGACGCTCCGCCGATGAGGCCATCGGGGAGCTGCTGACCGAGCCCACCGACCGGCGTGGCAGCGTCTCCCACCACCTTGAGCACGACGGAGAACTGTGGCAGATCCGCGAGTACGTCGCCCTGCGCTCGCTCTACCACCTCAAGGAGGCGGATCCGCACGCCTGGGTGATCCCCCGGCTGCGCGGGCGGGCCAAGGCCGGCATGGTCGCCATCGAATATGACGAATTCGGCGCGGGGCGGGCCGAGAACATTCATGCCCAGCTCTTCGCCGACCTCATGGAGGACGTGGGTCTGGACACCCGCTACGGCCACTACGTGGAAGTGGCACCGGCCGCCGCGCTCGCCGTCGTGAACCTCATGACGTTGTTCGGTCTGCACCGAGCCCTGCGTGGCGCACTGGTCGGCCATTTCGCGTGCGTGGAGATCACCTCGTCGCCAGGCTCCCGCCGTCTTGCTGCGGCGATGCGGCGCGTCGGGGCCGGGCCCGCCGCCGAACGCTTCTACACCGAGCATGTGGAGGCGGACGCCGTTCATGAACAGGTCGTGCGCCGAGAGGTCATCGGCGGCCTGCTCGCCGAGGAGCCGAGCCTGGACACCGAGGTGGCTTTCGGAGCCGACGCCACGGTGCACATGGAGGGCCGATTGGCGTCTCACCTGCTGAACGCCTGGCAGACCGGGCGGTCGGCCCTGCTCGACGGTGATGGTGCCACCCGGCTGTAGCACTGAGTCCCCGGCCGTGTGCTCGGTGCGTGTGCCGGCCCGCCCCACTCCGACGGACATCGAACCGACCGACAGGGCTGCCGGGCGAACCCCGGGCCCCGCCACCGCCGTCGACGCCCACGCACGGACCGGCGACGAGGACCGAGCCGTGCGGGCACGCCAGGAGAACCCTGCGCATCCGAACCCGACCTTCGTTCCGGGCACTCATGTGCTGCATACGACCCGTCACATAACCTCGTGCGGGGAGACCTCGCTCCATGGCGTGTGTCCCTACTTCGAGGAGGTACAGGGTGACCCGAACCGGTGCACGGTGGCTCGCGGGCGCGCTGATCGTGGCCTGCCTGCTGCTCGCCGGCCCGAGCGCGTCGAGCGTGGCCCACATAGCCAAGCCGTTGCCGGCCGGTGCTCCCCAGGAGGCCGTGCCGAACCGCGTCATGACGTGGAACCTCTGCAATCCCTGCGAGGGAAGCGGACAGAACCTCGGCCGGGCGGCGGAGATCGCGACGTACGCACCTCAGGTCATCGGGCTTCAGGAAGCGTGCGTGGGCGACGTCGAGAGGATCCGGGATCATCTGCAGTATCAGTACGGGCTGGTCTACCACGTCGAGTACGGCTCGGTTCTGCGGAGTTGGGGCCGTTGCGGGGGAGTGCCGTGGAGTCCGGGGGGCTTTGGCCAGGCGATCCTCTCGGCCGCTCCGATGACCGACCACGTGAACGTGGAGTACCCCGACGGCGGCTCCGAGGACCGTGGGTACATGGCCGTCACCACTCTCGTGGACGGCCGGCCCGTCCGGGTCTTCAACACGCACCTGGCCCAGCGGCGTCAGGAATCGGTCCGCGCGAAGCAGACTGACGTACTTGCGAAGGCGATCGCCCGGCATGACCGCACGATTGTTCTCGGTGACTTCAACGCGGTGCCGGATGCCGTCGAACTCACCGGGATGTGGGGCCTGGCCAAGGACGCGGACGCCGCTTGCGGTCCCTCAGCGGCCGGTGCGTGCGAGCCGACCACTGACTGGCGCAGCAAGTTCGACTACATCTTTCTGCGCGGCTTCGCCCCGCTGGAGCACCGTGTGCATCTCACTCCGTACTCGGACCACGATCTGGTGCAGGCTGATCTGAGGTGGGCGTAGCAGGGTCCGGCGCTGCGAGCGGGTTCTGCCGGTGCCCCACGACGAGACGGAGGGGCGAGTACCTACCCGGCTGCGCGGGCCCGCCGGCTCAAGTCCGCAGTCACAGAAGGTGACTGACTCCCAAGAGGCGCTGCGCATGGTGACGACGCTGGTCACGGACCTGGCGTGTGCGTGCCTTCGGCGTGCTCGTGTCGGTCGTGGGGGCGGCAGTGCGAGGTGCGGATGGTCCGGGAGGTGCGGGTTTCGCGACGTCGCCGGCCGTCGGAGGTTGTGCGCTGACGCTCCCGCGCACGGAGGACCGACGAGCATGAGCGGATCATCGTGCGCCGCGCTGGACGGGGGATACCGAAGAGGCTGAGCCAATGCGGGAGGAGAAGCTCTCGGCCGAGCCGCTGCGGGAGCAGCATGCGGCCCGGTTAACCGGTTGCGGTCCTTCGGGACGGAGTGTCTGATCTTGACCATGACAATTGTGCTGGGCACGCCGACTGTCCACGGAGTGGGCGAGGCCGAGGCCGCCCTGCGGGAATGGCAGTGCGACGAAGCGCCGATGCAGTTGCATGGCGGGGACATCGGCTGGAACTACCGGTTCGGAACGGCCGAGACGGCCGCGGTGGTGCGGACCTGGAGTCGGGACGGCCGGATACGCGCGGTCGGGATGCTCGACTCGCCGACGCTGGTCCGGATGACGGTCGCTCCGGGCGCCTTCCGGGACGAGGAGTTGGCGCGGCGGCTCGTCGAGGACTTCTCGCTTCCTGAGCGCGGCGTGCTCCCGGAAGGAGCCGTGTCCATCGAGGCCCCGCAGGGCCTGCTGCTCCACGACCTTCTGAGCAAGGAAGGATGGAGCGTCGACGAGCCGTGGACTCCGCTCTTCCGCGACCTCACCGAGCCGGTGGAGGACCCCGGCGTCCGGATCAGGCCGATCGGCCCGGAGCAGGCGCAGGACTTCGCCGACGTCCTGCGGTCGGCCTTCAGCACTTCGCGGCCCACGCGCGCTTACTGGCACGCGATGTCGGCGGGACCCTTCTACGCCGACGCCCGCTGCCTGGGCGCCTATGACGCCCAGGGCTGCGTGGCGGCGGTGGTGACAGTGTGGTCGGCCGGAAGGGGGAGGCCCGGATTGGTCGAGCCGATGGGCGTCCACGAGGACCACCGCGGTCGCGGCTACGGCCGGGCGATCACTCTGGCCGGGGCGGCCGCGCTGCGTGAGATGGGCTCGTCGAGCGTACGTGTGTGCACTCCGAGCTCCAATGCCGGCGGCGTCGCCACGTACAGGGCGGCCGGGTTCGAGGAGCAGCCGGAGGTGCGGGACCGGGTCCGGCCGGCCTGACGCCGGGGCTGCTCGCCAGGGCGTCAGTCCGGGGTGGGGATCGTCTGGTGGGTGTGGGTCCCGGTTCCTCATCCACCGTCGCGGGTTGCGCTCGTCCCTTTGACCGCGGCGGTAACGGGCTTCGAGATGAGGAAGCGCAGCGAATCCCCAAGGGACCCGGGCTGGGCACACGTCCCTCGCCGTCCTGCCGCGGGCCCACTCCCGCAATCCGGATGACGATCAGGGCTCGTCGTCGGCGACGCTCGGCCTGCTCGGCAGTCTGGGGAAGAGCCGAAGGCCATCACCTGACGGATCGTGGAAGCGCCAGCCTCAATGCGCGGCGCCGAGGGCGGTGGCCAGCATGTCCTCGATCAGGTCAGCAGCGCGCGAGGTGCCCCCCTCGGCTCGGGCGGCGACCTGCAACTGCCGTGACCGGTCGACGCGTTCCGGATCTGTGACCAGGTCGTGCAACGCCGCACGAAGGACCTCGGCGGTGGCGTCAGCGGTGTCCACACGGCGGGCGACGCCGAGTTCCACGAGTCGGTCGGCGTTCATGAACTGCTCGGCCCCCTGCGGCACGGCGATCATGGGAACGCCCGCGAGGAGTCCTTCGCCGCAGCCGCCCATGCCCGCGTGGGTGACGAAGGCGTCGGCCTGTTCCAGGATCGCCCGCTGGGGGACCCACGAGTGCACTTCGACGTTGGGCGGAATGGTGCCGAGCTCCTCGGGGTCGGTGTACTTGCCGATCTGGAGTACGACGTGCCAGCCGGGCAGGTCGCCGAAGGCGGCGATGCACTGGCGGTAGAAGGCGGGTTGCTGCGTGAACGCCGAGCCCAGCGAGATGAGCAGCACGTTGTCCGCGGATGCGGGGCGGGTCCAGCCATCCGTGTCCGCTCGGGCGTCGAAGCAGGGGCCGACGAAGGTCACCGTGTCGGTGTCGACTCGATCGGCGTGCGGCTGCATCGCTCTCGGGATGAGGGCGAGGGCCCGCGCGGGTGGGCCGGAGAACGTGTCCACGTCCGTGGTGCCCGCACCGCAGTTGGCGAGCCACCGTGCGAACCTGTCCTGGTACGCGTCGGCGCCGGGCAGCTTCCGTAGATGGGCCGCGACTTCCTCTTGGTAGCCGTCCCATCCGACGAACGTCGGAGACAGTTGCACGACGGGACGCCCTGCGCTTCGGCCAGGGCGCGTGCGGCATAGGCGCCGATGTCGTAGAGGTACAGGTCGGCCGGATCGTCGTCGTAGGCGGCACGCAGTTGCGGCAACGCCTGGACGGCGTCGTCGAGGAAGAGGCTCGCTGCGGCGATGGGGTCGGCAGGCCAGTTGTTGTCGGCGACGGGCAACGTGGAGGTGCAGGGCAGCAGTTCCGCGCCGGTGGACTCGATCCGGTCGGCCACGAACGGGTCGTTGGCGTAGGTGACCCGGTGCCCGCGGGCCACGAGTTCCTGGATGAGCGCGAGGCCGGGCAGGACATGGCTGACGATGGGGATGCCGACCATGGCGATATGGACGCGGCGAGGGGACACGGGCGATCACTCGTTTCTGGTGCGGACGGATGCCGGCGGTGTGGCGAGGACGCGGTGTCAGGGCTGCTCGATCTGTGCGGCGGCCTCCTCCAGGGCGGCGACGGTCCCCGACATGATCGTCCGCACATGCCTGGTGATGTGCTGCACGGGCCACTCCCACCACGCCACGGCAAGGAGCCGGGCGACGTCCGCAGCGTCGTAGCGGGTGCGGATGAGCCGGGCAGGGTTGCCGCCGACGATGCCGTAGTCGGGGACGTCGCTGGTGACCACGGCGCCGGCGGCGATGATCGCGCCGTGGCCGATCCGTACGCCTGGCATGACTGTGGCGCCATGTCCGAACCACACGTCGTTGCCGACGACCGTGTCGCCCCGTGCGGGCAGGCCGGTGATCAGATCGAAGTGCTCCGCCCAGGAGCCGCCCATGGTGGGGAACGGAAAGGTGGAAGGACCGTCCATGCGGTGGTTGGCGCCGTTCATGATGAACCGGGTGCCGGTCCCCAGCGCACAGTACCTGCCGATGACAAGTCGCTCGGGGCCGTAGTGGTACAGAACGTTGCGTGTCTCGAATGCGGTCGGCTCGTCCGGATCGTCGTAGTAGGAGAAGTCACCGACCTCGATCAGGGGCGACTTCACCAGCGGCTTGAGCAGAACCACGCGCGGGTACTCGGGCATCGGGTGGAGCACAGTGGGGTCAGCGGGAACGGGCGGCATAGGGGAAGAGGTTCCTCTCTGGTGGACCTGGTGGACCTGGTGGACCTGGTGGGCGTCATCTCGGTGCGTGGGGGGAGGTGTCCCGGCAGAGGGCCTTCACCGGAACGCCGCCCCTCCGAGACGATTGTTGTTGTCAACGACTCCTGGCAGGTGCCTTGTTCGAGGCGTTGACCGCATCCGGCCCGGGGGAGTGTCGTAGCGTCGCGGAGCCTTCCGCAGGCTGGGACATCGCCAGCCACAGGCCGGTGAACACCGCGGTGGCCAAGGTGACGATGCCGGCGGCGAGGAAGGCACTGTTGAGGCCGGCCTCGAACGAGGCGCCGCCGGATTGGCGGGCGCGGACGACGGCCCCGAGTACCGCCACACCGAGCACGGCGCCGATCTGCCTGGTGGTGCTGCTGATGCCTGATGCGAGGCCGCCCTCCTGCGGGCTGACTGCTTGCATGGCGGCGCCTGTCAGCGGGGACATGACCAGTGCGAAGCCGATGCCGGCCAGTGACAGCCGCCACCACACGTGCCCGTAGCCGGTGTCGGCGTGCACCGTGCCGAGCGCCAGCAGTCCCAGGCCGGCGAGGGCCAGGCCGGCGGTGACCACGATGCGGAAGCCGTGTTGGGCGGCGAGCCGGCCCGCGTACGGGCTGACGATCACCATGGCGAGGGACAGCGGCAGGGTCTGCAGGCCGGCGCGCAGGAGCGAGCTGCCCTGGACGTACACGAAGAACTGGGAGAAGAAGAACGACGAGCCCATCAGCGCGAACCCCACCACGACCATGGCGGTGTTGGACACGGTGAACAGGCGCTGGCGGAACAGCCGCAGCGGCAGCATCGGTGCGGAACTGCGCGCTTCGACGGCGATGAAGGCGGCGAGGAGGATCACCGCGGCGGCGAAGCTGCCCAGGATGACCGGCGAGGTCCAGCCGCGGGCGCCACCCTCGATCAGCCCGTAGGTCAGCGCCCCCACCCCCAGCACGGACAGCACCGTCCCCGGGACATCGATGGAGGGGGCGCTCGGATTGCGGGCCTCTTCAAGACTGCGCACACCGACTAGCAGGAGGGCCACGCCGATGGGCAGATTGACCAGGAAGATGGCGGGCCAGCCGAAGGCGTCTGTCAGCACACCGCCGGCCACGGGGCCCGCGGCCAGACCGATGCCGCTGAATCCGGCCCACAGCCCGATCGCCTTGATCCGTTCCTGCGGCACGGGATAGGCGGCGGCGAGCAGGGCCAGCGAGGCGGGGCTCAGCGCCGCGGCGCCGATGCCCTGCAGCACCCGGCCGAAGATCAGCCAGCCGAGCGAGGGCGCGAGGCTGCACAGCACCGACGCTGCGGTGAAGACGGCCACGCCGGTCAGGTACACCCGTTTGCGTCCGAACCGGTCGGCGAAGATGCCGCCGGACAGCAGCAGCATGGCGACCAGGAGTACGTACGCGTCGACGATCCACTGCAGGCCGGTCAGCTGAGTGTGCAATCGGTGCTGCATGTCGGGCAGTGCCGCTCCGACGATCGTGTTGTCGAGCAGCACCATGAATTGACCCAGGCAAGTCACCGTGAGCAGCACGGCCCGGTTTGGTCGACTGCCTGTCGTCGCATGCGATGGCGTCATGAGATCCCCCTCAGTCGTTGGTTGCGCGGTCGTGGTCGACGTGGGTGCGATACGCCCGAACAACCTAAAGCAGTCGGCGACTGCGTTAGTAAACTATAGGGAGGGTGCCTCGCAAACGCAAGTCTCCACTGCGTTAAGGTGGGGGGTATGAACGAGCGAGAGCGAGCCCGGCGGCCCGGAGGACGTAGCGCCCGCGTCGGCGCGCAGGTACACCAGGCCGTCACCGACCTGATCAGCGAGCGCGGCTACGGCAACTTCACCGTCGGCGAGGTCGCAGCGCGCGCAGAGGTGGCCGACAGCAGCATCTACCGCCGATGGGGCAGCCTGGAAACGCTGCTCACCGACGTGGCGCTGACCCGCCTCAATACGCAGTCCCCGATGCCGGACACCGGGAGCCTCGCCGGCGATCTGCGCACGTACGCGGCCCAAGTGGCACGCGAGATCACCGGACCCGACGGTCCTGCGGTGCTGCACCTGGCCGTCGCCCTGTCGAGCAGCGGACGACAGGGCCTGCTGGCAGGTGCCGCCCTCCGCGCCGAACGCACCCGCCAACTGCAGGCCATGCTCGATCGCGCCCGCGATCGTGGCGAGGACGCACCCGACGCGTCCGAGGTGCTGGACCACATCCTGGCCCCGATGTACATCCGCGTCTTGTTCGGCATGGTCCCGCTCGCCCCGGACTACATCGACGGGCTGGTCGACCGCATGCTGTGACCTCAACCCGGTGCCCGTGGCCGGCCATCGGGCGCGGTGGCGCGGGCAGCGTCGGGTGCCCGTCGGCACGCGCCCGACCGTCCCGGCATCCAGCCGTCAGGCCTGTCGCGTGACCAGGCGGGCAACTTCTCGCACGTACGGCCTCGGTGGGTCACTGCGATTCCGGTGTCCGGAGAGTCCGCGTCGGCGACGTTCATGGCCGAGCCGAAGGCGGCCTTCGCGCCTGAGCAGTCACGCCTGGCGGCTGTCGCCGCTGTCGGGCAGGGCCGGCCGACGACTGAGTCGGGTGTCGGTGGCGCCGTTGTCGATGACGACATGCTGGTGGAGGGGGAGTGCCGGATGTTCGTCGGCTGCTGGGCGACGGTGTGACCCTTTCTCCGCCTTACTCCGCTTTGCCCGGCGTTGGTGGGCCGCAGGCGCGCTACGGACGACCCGCTCGGTCGGTGTGGGACACCACGGCGTCGATGAGCTGCGGCCACAGTTCCCGGGGGCGGTCGTGACCCATGTCGGGGATCAGCAGGAGCTCGGCATCAGGCACGAGCTCCGCAGTGCGCCTGCCACCGCTGGGGTCGATCAGAGTGTCGTCCAAGCCGTGGATCACCAGCGTCGGTACCCGCAGCTCGCGGAGGGCGTCCGCGCGGGAGCCGCTGAGGATCATCGCGCCGAGCTGCCGTCCGATCCCCGCGGGGTAGTACGAGCGGTCGTAGCTCAGGGTGGCCAGCTCACGAAGCGTCGCGGCGTCTCCGTACCGTCGGGAAGCCCACGCCAACTCCTTCTCCACCGCTGCGACGTATCCCGCACGGTCGGCGGGCTTCGGAGCGAACAGCACCGCCTGGGCCTCCGCGCTGGACGTGCCGTATTCACTCTCGCCGGTCGAGGACATCATCGACGTCAAAGTGAGGACCCGCTCCGGGGAGGAGAGGGCCATCGTCTGGGCGATCATTCCTCCCATCGACGTCCCGACCACATGGGCGTGTTCGATGCCGAGCGCGGCGAGCAGGCCGAGGCCGTCGTCAGCCATGTCGCGCAGCCGGTAGGGGACCATCGCGAGGGCGGCGGGGATGTCACCCGCGCTGACGGTCGCGATGAACTTGCCCATGTCGACGGGGTGGTCGTCGAACTTGGTCGACAGCCCGCAGTCGCGGTTGTCGTATCGGATCACGTACCGGCCGCGGTCCGCCAACGCCTGGCAGAAGTCCTCGTGCCAGGCGAGCATCTGTGCACCGAAACCCATCACGAGCAGGACGGGTGGGTCCCCGGGGTCTCCGAAGCTCTCGTACGCGATGGATACCTCGGGGGACACGACAACGTTCGGCATACATGAATCCTGCCATGGCATCGGCCCTGGAGCGCGCCCATTTATCTGGCGCGTGACCTGCGCCATTCCTGCTCACCTCTCTGCTCCGCCAGTCAGAGTCCGGTCCGGTCCGGTCCGGTCAGGTGTGGTCCGGTCGTGCGCCAGTGGGTCGTGACCAACAGGGCCCGGTCCTCCGGCGGCAGGCTCCATGCCCGATCCCCGCGGACCACCTCCGCACCCTCGCGCCGCGGGCCGTCGCCCACTTCCCGAATGGTCGGGCGAACGGGTGCCACGGACGGCTCCGAGGGGGCGATCACACCAGCGATCCAAGATCATCTCAGCAGTGATCGGAGAGGTGCCTCAGACACGATGGCCCAACCGCGGGCCAACCGCGGGTGAAACAGGTGGCGTGGACGGACAGAGGCGCCACAGACGAAGGGATACGGGCATCGGGCAAGGCGCTTCAGCACAACGATGTCCTTCTCGGCATGCGCCAGAGCGAGGTAGTCGGCAGGCGTAGGCACGAGGATGGCCTCTCGTGAGCGTCGAAACCGTCAGTCTGCGCGTGGATGCCGCCGCACGGGCGGCTCTCACACCCGGGCCGCGCCTCGGCGGTTGTTGAGCGTCAGCTTCTCTCACTCCCGTCGGTTGCCCAGTGCTCCAGTCATCCGTGGCAGACAGGCAGGAGCCGAAACAGTCTGCATCACGCACCGCATGCGGAGGGTGCAGAGCCAACAGGATTCCCGCCGGGGTGGTCCTGCTGATCCGCGAGCGAGGAAGCAGGGCCGTCGGCGCGAGTAAGTGGAGCACATCGAGCCTCGCCGGGGCCCTCGGCGCCATGGTTGTACGCCTCCGAGTCGACCAGTTCAACCGAACGGCCCGTCACCAATCCGCCGGGCGCGCCGGGAAGCTCCTCGGGGAAGGGAGCCCGACGCCACCGCACAGGCCGACGGACAACAACGTGCCGGGTGGCCGGATTGAGATTCTTCAGCGTTGCCGCTCCAGTGAGAGAACGGCCTCGGGATCCACGTCATACGGTTGGGGCCGCATCGGGACAGCCCTTTCGGCCTGGGGGAAAATTGAGATTCGGGCGTGCCGGCCTGGCGGTTCGGCTGGTGGTTGATCAGCAGGTCACGTCGCGGATGAGGACGAGTTCGGTGCTCGTCTCTGGGCGGGTGACCCGCTGTGCGGATCGGTCAGAGACCGGGGAGGCGATCGCGAGCTGCGTTTCGGCATAGATGTCGCGGCGTCCGGTGAACCATCGAAGGGGTGCCCGCTGTCGGAGCTCAGCGTTGGTGTGTTCCACGCAGATCCGGGCCGAGGACTGCCGCCGCCGCGTCTCGTGCCAGGCGTACTTGTCGCCTCGCATGCCTCGTCCTTGGGCTTCCTGGGCGGTGCGCTGACCTGGCCGGGGAACTCCTTGGCCGGCCCTGCGTATCCGGAGTCGACCTTGTCCTTCACGCTTGGCCTGTTGCGGAACTGCTCGGCGATACCCCCTCGGTGCGGACGGCGGTCTGGTCGTGCATCCGGCCCGGGCGGACCACGCCGGACAGCAGCATGCGGCCTTGGCCGTCGCTGAAGGTGGTGGTCTTGATGGTGTTCTGCCTGCGCTTGCCGGAGACGAACTCACGGCGTCCGGGACGCCCGGCCTGTGGGCGCCCGACCTGCATCTCGGCCCCATCGAGCCGCATCTCGACACCTTCCGCTTCGGCATAGGCGAAGACGTCCTCCAGCGTCTTGAGCCGCAGGCAGGGCCGGTCGGGCACCGCGAAGCCGCGGGCCGCCAGGAGCGGGCGGAGCTGCCGGATCGCCGTCGGAGACCGTGGAGCGGTCCACCTCGAAGAGCTCGGCGAGGACCTCGTCCGGCAGCTGGTGTCGCAGGTGGACCAGGGTGACGAGCAGCCGGTCGAAGAAGACCAGCTTTGGGCTTGCGGCCGGCCCCTTCCGCCCGCTTGCGCTGTCCGCCGCGTGCTGCTCGCAGCGTGGACTGCCTGGCTGCTTCCCACGTTCTGGCGAGCTCGGCGAACAACTCGCCGAATGTGCGCGGGAGACACCCGACAAGGCAGGATGGGAACAGGCCGCACGGGCCCAGGTCAGCTGCACAACTCACCCAACCCGCCCGGTCCTTCTCATGTCACGGCCCGACCGGGACGATCACCACTTCCGGCTCTGCCGCAGATCCTGTGACGCGGCCTGTTTGGGCCCACGTGCCTGGATAGGCGGACAGGTGTGCGGTTCGGTGGGTCAGTAGCGGTGACCGGGCCAGTGCGGGTCCTCCCAGCGGTCGGGTCCGGTAACGCCGAGCAGGCGTATCCGGTGAAGTAGATCCTCGGATGCGCCATAGGCACGAAGCCGGCCAGGCGTGTGGCGGACAAGCCAGGCAGTCAGCTCGGCGCGCATCTCTTCCTCGTTCTCCCAAGCCCGCCATGGAAGTTGGTCACCGAGCAGTTCGTACTCCCAGCGCGCTGCCGCTTCGGCCAGGTGTCGGTCGGCCACAGGGCCACTCAGCGCTTGCCAGGTGTTGAGCCACGGGCTCAGCGTGCCCGTTGCCTCGGCACTAAGGACGAGGAGGTCATGCACAGGTACGGCGGGATCCGGATCGGTGAGGGTGCAGGCCCACCATGCCTGCAGGAATTCCTCCACTGCAGTGGCGTGCTCGGCAGGCCACTGCTGCCAGTGGCCGAGAGCGAATGAACGCCCGACTTCCTCCGTGCCGAAGAGGGGCTCGATGAGGCCGCTGACGAGGGCAGAGGCGAACTGGGGCAGGATCCGGCGCAGCACGGATGCATGATCGCTCCAGTCGATGGCCTGCCATGTGCGCTGCAGGAGATCGAGGTCCAGCTCCGAGTCCGCCACTTTGAGCTGCGCGAGGTCTTCCGCGCTACCCCAGTGGCACTCGCAGTTGGACTCGTCGGGGTGAGCGGTCATCCCGCGGAACGTAACGGCCAGGCCGTCCAGCGCGGCGTCGAGGCGAAGTCGTGCGCGGGGCTGATCGAGGTTCATCATGGGCGTTTGCCTTTGGGGACTCCGGGAGCTTGCGCCGGCCGAAGATCGCTAATTTACCGGGTCAGGATCCCGACTGTCATCAGCATGGCAGCGTCTCGACTCTTGCAGTGCTCGCGATTGCCCAGAGACGGATCACAGGATCAGCGGCAGAGCAGACCTGCTGCAGCTTGCCGAGACAGGCCGCGGAGCGGACGTGCTCGTCCGCACTCTGCAGTATGTCGTGGATGCTCACGCGGCCTGCTCCTCACGCTCGACCAGGACGCCGTTCTCGACCCTGCCACCGGAGCGGATCAGGGACACCACGTGGACGCCGGTGATCGCGAGGAATGGTCAAATTCTGTGGACCGACCGAACAGTCCAATGACCGGTCGATCAAGCGAGCGGCTTGCGGTAACGAACATACTCGTTCTGTCTCCGGAACCCCACGCTCTCGTAAAGATCGTAGGACCGGTGCGGATTTGCCGTGCCCGTGTACAGCCTGGCCGTCATTGCACCCTGCTCGCGAAGGCTTCGCAGCCCTTCCAGCAGCAGGATCCGGCCGATTCCGAGGCGTCGCTGGTCCGTTCGGACGCTCAGCTCTTCCACCTCGCCCACGGTGTGGTCGTGGCTGCGGATGGAGCAAAGGGCCACGCCGAGCATGTCCTTCCCGTTCCACGCAGCCCGCCAGCATGCCGGCTCGGCGGTGTCGACGAAATCCTGGAAGGACCATTTCTGAGTGAAACCGGTGCCCGCATACGAATCGACGACCGTCCTCCAGGCCGCACGGTAGTGGCTGGTCCCGATCGGCCCTGTCCTTATCCCGGCCGGGAGTTCGTTGCCCGGCTCGGGCAACTGCTGCAGATCGCTCAGCTCCAGCTCGACCAGACTGAAGACACGTCGGTAGCCGGCTGAGAGCAGAAGCGCCGTGGCGTCCTGCTCGGAGACCATGGCGTTCGCACCGATCACTGCCGTCCGCGCCGTGCCATGGTCTTCGACGAGCCGGCGGATCCGCTCTTCGGCCCAGCTCAGCATGGCTGACCCGATGCCCTGGTCGCGATGCTCGGGCAAGAGGTAACCGCGGTGCAGGTAAAGCCACGTATCGTCCCGCTCCTGCCACCACCGGATCGTCGAGTAGCCGACGATGCCTCCGTCGCGTACCACCAGGACCTGGTCCTTGGACGGCTCGTCCAGCTTGACAGAGGCCTCGGCGATCTCGGCCGCTGTCGGGAGCCCTTCCACAACCGAACGGGCGTCGACCCGGTCCCGTTCGACGCATCCCAGCCGCACCGCCACCATGGGGCCGTGGTCCTCGTCGCCCCGATACGGCCGGAACCCGAAGCCGGCTGGGAGGTCCTGTCCTGGCGTGTGATCCGACATGATCGGATGATCTCGAACTTTGAGGCAGATCCGCCACCTGTTCATGAACCCGGCGCCTCTGCGGGCGCGCGGCAGGGAACACCCCGGCGAGCTCCCTCGACAGGCCCATGGCGCCGTCGCCGACCACCAGTTCGGCGTCGTGCATACAGCGTGTCCGGCAGCCGCCCAGCAGGTCGGCCCACGACTCGGTGGACTCTTGCAGGCCCTCGGCCAGGGCGATCAGCCCCGTGGTGCCATCCAGGCGCACGCCGGGCAGGACCAGGACGTGCGAGTGCGCCTGCCCGAGCCGGACTTCACCGGCATGGAGCATCAGCGAGTGCTCACCACCGAAGTCATGCAGGGCGATCGCCACTGCGCGATCTCCCCACGTCTTCGCAGGCTGCCCGGCCCATTCCAACTGATTGCCCGCTCCCAGTCGGCGAACCCTTCCGGTCACAGCACCAGGTGTTCTCGTCCCACACTCTGTGTGTGGTCACGTCGCGTGGGTGGCAGCCATGGCCTGGGCGAGTTGCGCGACCGGGTCGCCGGCGATCTGGTGACGGGACTGTCGGTCGGGCCAGGTGGAGAACGCGTCGTCCGGCCAGCGCGGAACCACGTGGAAGTGGAGATGGGGTACTGATTGCTCCGAGCCGGGCCCATTGGCGCTCAGTATGTTCACGCCTCCGGCCCTCAACACGGTCCGCATCGTCTCGGCAACGCGCTGGACCAGCGCCATCGTGCACGCCAAGACCTGCGGGGGAGTGTCGAAGATGTCTGCCTGGTGGGACGTGGGAATCACCAGGGTGTGCCCTGGCGCGAGAGGATCCAGCGGCGCGAACGCGCAGGCCACAGGCCCGCGTGTCACCCACCGGGCGTCGTTGTTCCGGATGAGTCGGCAGAAGGTGCATTCCATGCGGTCCGAGCTTGCCAGAGCCACGACAGGGAAGCCTGCGGATCCGTGCTGCGGTCCGGCGGGAACCTGTAGCCGGCCGGAAGGTCGTGTACGGGCCCGCCATTCGACACGAACGAATGATCCCGAACGGTGAGGCCCGCCCGCAACTCTCCTCCTGCGGCGGGCATCTGCGACCGTTCAACGAGTCGGACGCCACGTTCCGGCGTTGCGGCTGGTGAGATTGCGGTGGTGGCGGGAAAAGGAGACGGCGATACCGAACGGCGCGCGTTGTACCCCGGAGCGACGTACCTTGGATCGATGCGCCCGGGCCGAACTCCGACGGGTCAGTACGGGTCAGTACGGGACAGGCGCGGACGGACCACGCTCGTCATCGCGGCTGCCGTCCGCGACGCCGACTTCACGGCCGCGCTCGCGCAAGCGGCGGAAGTGCCGAAGCCGACCTCCAGGGGCCCCGGGGCGCTGAAGGATATTTCGCTCACGTGCGCCGTACAGGTGCTGCGGAGCCGGATGCTTCGCCGCCCACTCGGGCGTCAAAGCATCCGGCCATGCGACCTGTTAGCAGAAGCAGGGGATCAGGATGCCGAGCACAGGGCCGTCAGCGATGGCGTGCCCGCCCCGTCCGAGGTGCTGGCGAGAAAGCCGAAGGTGGTGCTCGCCCCAGGCGTCAGCGTGCCGTTCCACCCGGCGTCGCGCACCGTCGCCCCGGTCAGTGTGCCGTTCCAGACCTGGGTGAGGCGGCTGCCTTCCGGTAGCGCGAGGGTCACGGCCCATGAAGAGATCGCTGCCGTGGACGAGGCGTTGGTGACCGTCACCTCACCCTGGTAGCCGCCCTGCCACGTTGACACCGTCCGGAAGGCCGCCGAGCAGCCACCGCTCCCGGGTTCTCCCGGCTCTCCGGGCTCTCCCGGGGTGAGCAGGGCCGACAGCGCGGGGTACCAACGGGCTGCCATCTTGGCGTCGCCGGAAGCATTGGGGTGGACGCCGTCGTAGGTGTCGGTGGCCGTGTCGAAGCCCGTCCACTGATCGACGACGGTCACCGGAGACTGTGCGGTGGTGATGCCCTGGGCCCAGGCCGGAATGCGCTGGTTGAAGGCGACGGTCCGGGCGGCGCACTCGGCGCAACTGCTCGGATTGACCGGGATCAGCTGAGCGACCAGCACCTTCATCGCCGGGTTGGCGGCCCTCATCTGGCCGACCAGTTTGGTGTATGCGGCAAGGATGGTGTCCGGCGCGATGCTGCTCCAGACGTCGTTGGTACCGAAGTGCATGATAACGATGTCCGGCGCGGTCGCCGCCAGCCATCCGGGCAGCAGGTTCTGGTCGGCGGTGGTGGTGGCCAGGAAGCCGCCGTGGCCTTCGTTGTCGGCGTCGTGCGTGAGGGCGCAGCTCTGGGCGTTCAGTGTGCCGACGAAGTCGATGTCGGTGTAACCGCCCTTCTGTAGTTGGTCC
The DNA here is from genome assembly GCF_043202315.1 of Streptomyces sp. NPDC048211. Classification (NCBI taxonomy): domain Bacteria; kingdom Bacillati; phylum Actinomycetota; class Actinomycetes; order Kitasatosporales; family Streptomycetaceae; genus Streptomyces; species Streptomyces sp. NPDC048211. The sequence continues at coordinate 165,864 of NZ_JBIDAD010000003.1, read as the reverse complement.
CAGAGGAGGGAGCGCCAGCAGCCCGGTGAGCCGGTGATGGAGTCGCCCAGCGGCATGATCCGGACCGGGGTCGCGGTGGCGGCCGCGGCGGGCGGGGCGCCGGTCAGGCCGAAGCCGGCGGCTAAAACGAACAGGGTGGCCAGTAGAGCGGCGAGTAGGGGGTGGCGTCTGCTGCGCACGGATTGTCCTTCCCGAAGGGGCGGAAGCGGAAGTGCGGTGAGCCTGTTCATGGGAGCGCTCCCATGCAGGTGCTGCGTTCATCAAGTCACGATTGGCGCTGACACGTCAATATCGCGACGGGGGACAGCGCGTCCTCGTTGCTGCCGGAACGCCATCCCGGGGCCGAACCGCCAGCGGCGAGCGTTCGTCGGTGCTGCCCTGGCAAACGCGGTGGACATCGCGGAGACCGTCCGCCAGTTGCTGGAGGAGGGGGGAGGCCGACTCGGACGACCCGGCGGACATCTCGCCGTACCTGGCCGAGCACGTCAACCGGTTCGGCGAGGACAGCAAACCACGAACGCGGCATCCAGCCCGAGGCGTACGGCCCCGACCTCGACGTCGGCTTCATACCGTTGCTGCACAGGCATGACCTGATCTCCGCCGCCCTCGACCGGGCGACGCCTGAACCGTGAGGCGAACCAGAGCTGGTGGCGCCCTTCGCGTGAGCGCGTCGGTATGCGCCGGAATCGGGCTTCGAGGGTCAGCCTCCAACACCGCGGCCTGGGCGTGTGATCCGAGAGCGTGGCCGTGGAAACGGGATTCGGGACGGTTCCCGTGAGCCCTCGCCGTATTGCAGAGGGATATTCTGCGGTGTTCTGCCAGCGGCTGAACACCGGCCGGACGTGGCTCGTCGCTTACTACAGTCCCGTCTCATGACGACGATGACGACACGCACGGTCGAGTATCCGGCGGACGGTTTGACGATGATCGGGCACCTCGCACTCCCAGCCGGTGTCGACCGCCGGCCCGCGGTGCTGCTCGGACCAGAGGGCACGGGGCTCAGCGACGTCGAGCGCCGCCGGGCCGAAGCTCTCGCCGAGCTGGGATATGTAGCGCTGGCTTTCGACCTCCACGGCGGGCGCTATCTGGGTGACCCCGAGGAGATGCTGGCCCGTTGCCTACCGCTGCTTGCTGATCCCGACCGGATGCGGGGCATCGGCCATGCTGCGCTCGACGTATTGCGCAGCGAACCGCGGACCGACCCCGACCGGATCGCCGCTGTGGGCTACGGCACCGGGGGCGCCGTCGGGCTGGAACTCGGGCGGGACGGCGTCAGCCTGCGCGCGATCGGGACAGTCAACGCACTGACCACGGGCCGACCGGGCGAGGCCGCGCGCATCCGCTGCCCGGTGTGGGCCGGGGTCGGGTCGGAAGACCCGATCATGCCGCCCGCGCAGCGGGACGCGTTCACCGCCGAGATGCAGGCCGCGGGGGTCGACTGGCGCCTCGCGGTCTACGGCGGCGCCCTGCACGCCTTCCACCACCCGACGGTCGGGCATGCCGTGCGTCCCGGCGTCGGCTACCACCCACGGCACGCGCAGCGAGCCTGGCGCGATGTCGTCGACCTGCTCGCCGAGTGCATGCCCGTTACGGAGGATCTGGGCGGTGGTTCTGGCTCGATTTCCGTGAAGGGCTGACTGGCCGTAACGTCGGCTCCCTATGACCAGGGCTGAGAGGCTGATGTGAGCAAGTACTTCAACTTGGGCGACCCCACCTCGGGGAACGCGCCCAGCGGAGCGTCTCGGCTCATGAGTCAGGTCACCGTCTCTCCAGTCGAACTGGTGCTGCCATCCGGCCTCGGCGCCATGGAAGCTGATGAATGTCCCATCGATCTCCTTGCGTGGATCGCGCGGTGAGTGATGCGAGGCTCCTGGCCGTCGAAACCGTCGAGTCACATGTTCGGGCGTTCTTCCACGGCCATTCCGTTGAGGCAGTCGTCTGCGACCTCGGGCCGGAACGGCGCGAGGTCGTGCCCGATCTACGCGTTCTCGTTGTCGGCCCCGGTCCAGGCAGCGCCGGATGGGCCTATGTGACAGCCGGGTGCTGGGGTGCGAGGGAGAGTGACGGTCAGGGGCTTGAGTTCGTCATGACCACTCATGTCCGCGATCAGCGGTTTGTCGATCTCATGGCCATGATCGCGTACTACCACTGCGGTGGGCATCGGCTCGACCTCGAGCACAGTATGCCGATCGGTGAACCATGGGTGCCGGGCTCGACCTGCGACCACCTGCTGATCAGCCTGCCCTATCTCCATGGACCTGACCTCGAACACTGTCCGCTGCCTGCGGGGCATGCCCGCATCCTGTGGACCCTGCCGGTGACGGCGGCCGAGATCGAGTTCCGCAGGCGTGAGGGTCATGAGGCGTTGGAGCAGCTTTTCGACGAGGCGGAGATCATTCCCACTGATCCTTTCCGGGCATCGGTGGTGTGAGAGGCAGACCGAACCGCTCCCGGCGGTTACGGCGTTCCGGCCGTCCACCCGCCGCCTCGGTGCAACGCGGCGGTGCGGGTGGGCGGTGCAGGGCTGCGGCAGGCCGCTTGGGGCGCGGGTGGGTCCGCGTCGTGACTGCGGGCCCACCCTCAAAGCTGCCATGCCCGGCCGAAGGTCCGGCCCCGAATTCCGCTCGATGCTTCCGCAGCACGGCGATCACGTCGGGCATGGCCCGTCGGCGGCGCGGGGTGGGCGGGCGAGTCCGGGGCAACCTCGTCCGCCCCGGCAAAACAACGGCGCGATCAACGCCCCGAGCTCATCGCCTGCAATCCACTGTCCAGTCGGCACCCCGGCAACAAGTCCGACCAGGTCACATCAACAGGATCGTGCGAAGCGTTCCTAAGGGCTGTCCCGTTATCCCTGGTGGATCAGCGCGCGGCGTCAGATGCGGTGCATCGCAAGGCGGAGGGGCGTCCGCATACTGGATGTATTCGGGCGTTCCGACAACGGAGGGGGTCCCCCCGTGCCGTTGAGGCTACGGGGGAGAGGTGCCGTAGCTGTCGTCGTGCGCCCGCCAGGGATTACGGGACAGCCCTTAGGCCGACTCCTTCCGGGCCGTCACCCACGCGGCGAAATCCTCGATGCCGTCGATCAGCGCCTCGAACCGGAACGAGTGGAAGAGGTCGAAGGCATGGTGCGCGCCGGGAAGTTCGACGTACACGACCGGCGAGGTGGAGACGGAGCGCAGAGCGGTGACGAGCGCCCTGGGGTTCTCGGTGTCCACCAGCTCGTCCATGTCCCCGTGCGCGATGAGGAACGGTGGGGCATCCGCTCGGACGAGGTTCACCGGCGAGGTCGCAGGGTCGCCGTCGAAGTACTCCGCGAGAAAGCCGTTGAGCGGGACGGCGGCGGTCACCGACGTGTCAGCCTCCTCGAACCCGGGCTGGTAGGCCGGTTCATTGGGCGTCAGAGCGGCCTGGGCCGCCATGTGCCCACCCGCCGAGCTACCCGCCACGAACACGGCCGCCGCAGGCGCCGCGCCGTACTCCGCCGCGTGTTCGCGCGCCCAGGCGATGACCTTCTTCGCGTCGATCAGATGGGCGGGATGCGGGAAATCGGGCCGCAGCCGGTAGTTGGCGCTGATGCAGACCCAACCCTGGCCGGCGAGCCGGTAGAGCAGGGGTAGCGACTGGGTGTCCTTCCGGCCCTGGTCGTAGTGGCCACCATGGAAGTGGATCATTACGGAGCCGCCCTCGGGGCGCGAGCGGTGGTGGTAGACGTCGAGGAGGTTGCGGCGGCCTCCGTCCCCGTAGCTGAGATTGGCCACCCGCCGGACGTCACGGCGACGGCGGAAGACGGGCCTGAGCAGGATGCGTGCCAGCGGCGGGCGTCGGCGCGTCCCCGTGCCGGAGCCGAGCGCGTCGTCCAGGGCCACACGCACCACGGACGCCGTCCGCACCCCGCGCAGGGCGACCACCGCGAGCCCGGCAGCCGCGACCGCTGCCACGCCCACGCTCACCCGGTCGCCGACAGTGGCGATATCGCCCTCCGAGAAGGCCAGCGCCGTCGATGCCACCAGTGCGTAGACAGCGACGTGCGGGATCTCGTTGAAGACCAGGCCGAGGCGGTAGCTGAAATAGAAGAGCGGTTTCGGCCCGCGTATGCGCACCAAGCAGAACACCACAATCAATATGGCCAACACCACGGTCACCAGATAGCCCACAGCCACCACGACACCCCGTTCGACACTCGACCTGGCAAACAGCCTCTGTGGTACCACGGATGGAGTGACGTCGGCTGGGCGAAGTACCGTCTGTGCTGCCGTACTTGAGGTGGTCCGGCCAAGCGGCGAGGAGGAGGGCCACGCTGTGGACAACGCCCCAGGCCCCCACTGGACGACTGCGGGAGCTGGGCCGTGTCATGCGGTTCGCCGACCCGGTCGCACAGTGCCGCATGGTGTGGCAACCGAACGGCAGCGACTGGCGCTGCCTTTCGCCTGGTCGCTGTGTCGTGACCGGAGGCGTCCGGAACGGTTCGAACCTGCAGTGGACGACAGTCCGGTACGCACGCCGTCCCGCACCGGGTGCGCAGCCCGTGAGGGCCTCATGGCATGGAGCCTTCCCCGCGCACAGGACGATGCGGTGCAGAACGGTGCTGGAAGACGTGAGGGGTTCGGCGGCTGTGTGAGGCATCCCTCTCCCGTCGTCGTGGCGCGGGTGACCCGGAAAGGTTGACTATGTGGTCATGACCTCCCTTCCCCGCCCACCGCACGTCGGTGGCCGACCGGATCCGACAGACGGGACTGCCGCGTGGGGCGGAGAGTCCGCCCCCGCCCGCGGGTACTTGCTGGACAACGCGCGTGCCGAGGCGGGAGAGCGATTCGTCTGGCTGGCCGAGCTGTTCGACGGGGTGACGCGCAGGCACTTCGATCGGCTCGGGGTCACGGCCGGCTCGCGCGTCTGGGAGGTGGGGGCCGGCGGCCCCAGTGTTCCGGAGGCGCTCTCGGCGGTCGTCGGTCCGACAGGGCACGTGCTGGCCACGGATATCGACCCGTCGTGGCTGAGGACGGGCGACGGGTACGAGGTGCGCCGGCATGACGTCGCCGCAGATCCGCCCCCGGAGCCGGGGACGTTCGACCTGGTGCACGCGCGGCTCGTGCTGGTCCATGTACCCGACCGGGCTCGTGCGTTGGCCACGATGGTGGCAGCGCTGCGGCCCGGCGGCCGGCTGCTCGTCGAGGACGCCGACACCGCTCTGCAGCCGCTGGCGTGCCTGGACGACAGCGGCCCCGCGCAACAGCGCGCCAACCGGCTTCGCGACGCGGTCAGAGAGCTGCTGACACGCCGCGGCGCGGACCTGAGCTACGGCCGGACACTGCCACGGGCACTGCGTGATGCCGGTCTGGTGGATGTTGCCGCGGCGGGCTCCTTCCCGGTCGGTGGGATGGCCTGCGACCGGCTGGAGGCGTCGACGATCCGGCACGTGCGCGGCGAGCTGCTCGCGGCGGGCCTGGCCGACGAGGCCGAGATCGACGCGCACCTGGCCGCCATCGACTCGGGCCGGCTCGACCTGACACTCGCGCCACTGATCTCGGCCTGGGGCCGCCGCCCGGTCGAACACCCTCCGGTGCTCGGCCAGGTATGAATCGAGGCGTTGCCCGACGTGCCCACCGAGCTGTTCGCTGAGGAAGACCGGACAGCTCGCGCACGTGCGCGCGGCGTGTCACCGGAGCCGGATCAGTCCGCGCACGCGCGACGGAGGCCATGATCATGGAGTTCTCGACCGGCCGTGATCCGCGTGGGCGGCCGAGCCCGGCCACGCATGGTCCCTGATCACTACGGTCGTGCCGTTCGGCGCATGACAGAGCGACATTCCAGCCTCGGCGACTCGACGTTCGAGGAACGGATCGGCTGTGGCCGCGACGTATGTGACAGCCCTGGACTCATGGGTGCGGGGCGACCGGATGCGACTCCACCGGCATGACGATCCGCTACGACGTGGTGGAGCAGGCCGAGCAGTGCCCGCCCCCCAACGAGGCTGCCTTGTTCTGAGCGAAGCGCACCTTCGGCGACGTTGCGCGGATGCGACTCCTGCTGTCCGACCGGGCCGACATCGAGCCCTGGTGGCCGCTGCCGCGTCGCGCTGTCGGCAAGGTCCCCGGCGGCAGCCCCCGGGCTCATGGACGGACTCGCCGACGCTCTCATGACAATCGAAACCGCGCTGGGCGCCCGGCGGTTCACCGCGTGACCGCCAGGCGGGCCGACCTGGTCGAACCCGGGCGCCGTACCCCGCACCGGCGGGGCCGTCGCGCCGGGCAGCACTCGTCCTGGAAGGCATCGGCCACGGACGGAACCGATGTAGCACGGGGACGTCAGAGGGGGTCGGCGGCGAACGCGGCCGACGTCTCGGGCCTGATCGACCGCCATAGATGCAGCCCCGTCGGTTTGTCGTCGAGCATGAGGAACATGGCGGCACGCACACCATGGTCCTTGACGCGCTGTGCGGCGCGGGCGAACTCCCCCCGGTCGCCCGCAAGATGCGCAATCACCGCGTACTCCTGGTTTGTCTGTACCTCGCACTCGGCAGCATGGCTGTCCAGGCTGGCGGCGACACTGCGCACCCAGGCGTCGAACTCGTCGGGCACCTGCTCCAGCAGAGCGTCGAGCGGTCCCACGCCCGCCGCGCCGAACGCGGCAACCTCCGCTACCGGGCAGCCGAGCGCCTTCGCCACGCTCTTCGGATCCTGGTCGGCGAATCGCTGCATACCGAGGTAACGCCAGATGTCCCGCTCCGTGATGCCGGTAAGTATCTTGTGGAGGCGCACGTAGTCGGCGAACTTCGCCTTCGTCCGCAGCCCGGAGGCGTAGCGAATGACGTAGCCCTCCGCGGCCATTCCGGAAACCGGCCGGCCGTCCGGGCGGGCATTCGCCTCGGTCAGCTTCAGGAGGTCCGGCAGCGGCACAGCGCCCCAGGTACGGATGACCGACCCGATCGGCTCCCAGTGGTCGGCAACCGACGACAGCCGAATCTCCTTACCGGAGCTGTCGAACGCCGTGAGGAGAACCATGTCGCTCCGGTCGCCGTAGTCGACGACGATCCGGTTCTCCGGGTAGATGATCTCTGCGATGTAGGTGAAGCCCTCGACCAGGAGGCTCGTGTCGTGGGCGTCGATCCACTGTTGCGCCCACGTTGCCTGCTCGCCGGCGAACGACCCCTTCGACGCGGCGTGCCACTGACCGGCGTAGTGGAAGACGATGCCGAGCGATCCGTCGACCTTCTCGTACACCTCGAACGGCTCGTCGGGGAGGGCGGGAGCATAGGGCTTGTCATGGTGGTGCTCAACCGTGTTGAAGAACTTCGGCAGGCAGTGGGCAACGACCTGACCGTTCCGGTCGTCCGCGACGAGGCCGCGGCATCTGAGGGTGACCGGCGTCCACGCGGCGGCGTACTGGGCTGCACGTGTGTATGTGTAGATCGACAGGGGCAGCGTCGGGTGCGGTCGGCGGGTCACGTGACCGGCTTCGATGGCCGCAGCCAGATCGGCGGGGTCGAACAAGTCGCCGAGTATGACCATCATGTCTCCAGGGGTTCGGGTGCTGATGGGTGCGGAACGGCACCGTTCACCTCGCCCGGCGCCCCTCTGCCACGTGAGGCAGTGCGGCAGACGCCGTGCGCCGATCCACCAGGGGGTACGGCACAGTCTCTGACCTTGCGGTATGGAGAACGGGATCGACCGCCTGGAGGATAACCCGGTCACCTACCCGAGGTTGGTGCTCGGCCCTGTCGCCGCGGGCAGTCATCTTCGATGGCGCGCTTCGAGGGGCAGGCCTACCGGGCGGGTGGCGCGGACCTGCGTGGCGAGATCACCGGTCTATCGAGTCGCGGAGAAGGGGGGCGCGAGTGTCCGCCGGCTCAGGCGGTTATGTCCCGTCGGAACGCATCGGCATGCCGCGCGCACCAGTCCGCGAAGGTACGCGGCTTGCGTCCGAGAAGGTGCTCGACGGAGTTTGTCCGGAACCCGACGGTGTCGGCGCGCATGAGCTGGAAGCCTTCGGCGAGGGCATCGGCGAGGGCTTGGGGCGCCCCGTTGGGGAAGCGGAAACGTACGGCCTCGGCCGGTGTGGTCACTTATCATCAGGGGCTTCCCTGAGTCGTTTGCCGTCCAACGAGTCGACGGGGACGTTAGCCGGTGAATGATTACCCTTCAATCGACTTTGCTTCGCTCGCGAAGCCGCTCCCGCTCATCACCGAAAGGCACCGATGTCTGAGTTCCTGGACATGCACGGCAGAACGTCGAAGGTGCTCCGGGCCCTGGCCGACGCGGCCATGCGACGCCATGGACTGCACGTCGGACAGAACTACCTGCTCGCGCTGCTGTGGGAGCGGGACGGCAGCACTCCCGGCGAAGTCGCCGCGGCGCTGAACGTCACCACGCCCACCGTCGTCAAGATGGCTGACCGGATGACAACGGCCGGGCTGCTCACCCGTCGCCGCGACGACCGGGACAACCGCCTCGTCCGGCTCTGGCTCACTGACGCGGGGCGTGTGCTCCAGAAACCGGTCGAAGCGGAAAGGCGGTTGATCGAGGAGAGGGTCACCGCGGATCTGACCGAAGACGAACGCGAAACCCTCCTGAACGCCCTGGCGAAGGTTCACCGGGCGGCGAGCGAGCTGCTGAGCGAGCCCGTCGATCAGAGCGACTCGGCCATCAACTGATACTCCGTCCTCGGGGCGCCGGCCACCTCGCCCGTCGCCGTCCTCACGTGTGCCCGGACAGGTATCGCTTCTTCCGGTCAGCAGGCGCGGAGACCTGCCGGTTCCGAAGATGAGACGGCTGGGTCGCGGGCTGCAACCTCGGTGAGGCCGGGAAGCGGCCGGGGGTGAGCGAGCGCGTGGCGACTCCGGTCGTGGTGGGGAATTCGGCGGATCGCATCACGGCACCGGGTGGGACGAGAAGCCTCCGCATCACGTCCAACCTGCCCTCGCCCGGCCTGCGGTGCTACTCCTGGACTCCTCACCGGTGCCGCGGTTGCGGCGGATCAGCGGCTGACGGTGGCCGACCGGCTGAGTCCTCGTCGGGCTGTCGCGGACACTCGGCCTCAGCCTCGACACCAGCGGCACGCAGTCGAAGGGCGAGGAGAGCCACCTCGGGCATCGTCCCTACGAACATGCCGACCCGGATCTGTTGGAGTGTCCTCTTCGTCTGGGCCAGATCCCCGCCGAGTTCGGCGCGAAGAACCTTCATCACGCGAACCGGACTGGCGTGAGGATCACGGAGTACGAGTCGTGCCTCGCCGTGCTCGGCCAGAAGGCGCCGGCGCAGGTCGTGCGGTAGGGCGCTTCCTATTGGCCCGCACTCGAACAGAGCGTCACCGCAGCCGGAGCAGTGGTAGCCGATGTCCCATTCGAGGCTGTGTCCGACCAACGCCTGAACGCCGACGCACTCCAGCTCCGAACCGCAGCCGGAACACTGTGCCGAGTACCTGACAGACGCGGTCAGCATGACTTGACCCTCTCCACTGTCACGACTTTGACGAGCCGGACTCCCGGCCCCGAGGCGAACAGAACAAGTCAACCGCCCGGCTGGCAGCTTCGAAGCTATGGGCGTGATCAACATGCTAAGGGCTGTCCCGTAATCCCTGGCGGGCGCACGACGACAGCTACGGCACCTCGCCGCGTTGTCGGAACATCCGAATACATCCAGTATGCGGACGCCCCTCCGCCTTGCGATGCACCGCATCTGACGCCGCGCGCTGATCCACCAGGGATAACGGGACAGCCCTTAGCTATGTGTTTCCGGCTGTGGGGGCCGAGGGCGCAGGCGGTCGCTCGATGGTGAACGCGCGGGTGACCGGATTGACCCGGGCGGGCAGTACCGTCCCCTGAGTGGCCCTGCCGAATTGGTACTTCGGGACTTCGCTGGCGCACTCGAAGGGTTCGAAACCGGGGCCGTTGAATCGCATCAGGAGCCGGACCTGGTAGTAGTTGTCGTTGGTCGGCGGGGCGGAGGCGACTGTCAGTACCAGGGCAGTCGCGTCGACCCCGAAGACGGCGAGCTGCAGCGTGGCCTGTCGTTCCGCACGGGCGAAGAGGATCGTGGACAACCCGACGTAGGCGACGAACGCCGCGACCAGCGCAAGGCCGACGCCGGCCCATACCCACCCACTGCCGGTCTCATTGAAGTCGGCGACAGTGTGGACGGTGATGTAGGCAAAGGCCCCTCCCGCTCCGAGCGACAGGACCGCGCCGACGGTGCACGCGATTGCTGTGATCGCGGGGCCTTTGGGGTCCAGCAGGGCGGGTTCGTGGGCGTGGACGGTGGCCATGGTCGCACCCTGGCGAAGCAGGAGCGCAGCGCTCTGTCGAGGATGCGAACACAGCGGACTGACCGGCAGAGCGGGGGCGTGCCCCGCTCGTATCGCCACCGGGGAGGGAGCGTTGTCAGTGGGGGATGGCAGGGTGCGTGTATGACCGATAGCGGGAGTGCCCGGATGGCGCGAATCCTGAGCGGGCTGCCGGAAACGGCCCGCGAACTGTTGCTGCGAACGAACTGGGGGTCCCTCCAGCACGCCTACGGCTCCGCTGAGGACGTACCGGGCTCCCTGTGCGCCCTCGTGGACGAGGATCCCGAGATTCGGTCCAAGGCTTTGGCCGCGCTGGACATGGGTGTGCTGCACCAAGGGTCGCTGTACACCGTCACCGCGCCCGCGGCGCTGTTCGTCGCCGCGATCCTCGAACACCCGATAAGCCTGGCCGAGCACGGGGGGCACTTCCCGTGGGACGACGGGCCGCCGCGCAGCCTGCGGGCCGCTCTGCTCGTCTGGCTCGGGCAGGTTGCCGAGTCGGCCACCTACGGGGAGGACCCGATGCGCGCCCGAACCGACTGGCAATGGGTGCCCTGGCACGACGAGACACGACGCGAACACGACCCCGAGGAGCTCGCCGCATTGCACGCCTGTCGGGGGATACGCCCCACCCTGTACGACGCCGTCGAGCCGTTTCTCTCTTCTCCCGATCCCCACGTCCGCGAAGCCGCGCTCGGCGCCGCGGTGCAGTTCCTCTTCGCCCCAGGGCTTGCCGACCGGATACCGCGGGCCGCGAGGCTGCTACAGGCACGACTGGGCGATGCGGCGGGGCGACGGGAGCGCGCGAGCGTGGCGCGGGCGCTCGGCGTGTGGGGGGTCGACACCTCCGACCTGCTCGCCGATTCCGACCCGGCCGTGCGGGTCTGCGCCGCGCTCGGTCCTGCGCATGCTGATCGGCCACGTGTTCTCGCCGTCCTCCTCGACGCTCTGCGCGACCCGCGGACGACGGACGGCTGGTTCCCCGAGCCGTTGCCCGGGCTCGACGGGTGGTTCCGGTTCACGGTGCTGCGGTCCGCTCTCGCCCTGGCCGAAACCTTCGAGGAGGTGGCACCTGTGGCGGTCACCATCGTGGCCGCGGGCGGCATGTCGATCATCGACTACGAATGCGGGCCGATCCTGTTCAGAGCGTTTGCCGGTGGATACGACCCGGCCCACCCGCTCACCCTCGCCCAACGTGACCTGTTGCGGGCCTTTGTGGACACCGACGAGGCGACGGCCTCCGTCGCGGGGAACGTGTTGTGGTTTCGCGCGGCCGGGCTGCCGGAGAACCGGGAGGGCATCGCGGCGTTGCTGTGACCCTGTTCGCCCAGTTCGCCCGGTCCGCGGAATGGCGGCACGAGGATGGGCTGGAGAGCAGCACGCTTGGGTGCAGGCGTGTTCCAAGAGCTGATGTCGGGAGATCGGGAGGCTGCGACACGCATTGCCTTGCGTCGGTCCGAGCCGAGGCCGCGTACAGCCGCAGTCGGCTCAGGACCGGCCACCTGCTGCCGACGCGCGAGCATCACGCTCTCCGGGCCGAAGTGCGCGTCCGTCGCCGAGTACATTCGCCTCCACCCCGGCCTCGCCGGGACCCCCCGTTCTCACCGGCGCGGCCGGCCCCGGACATCCGCCCGGTGGGTGCCCTCGTCACGGACGGACGAGGGGTGCCACGGCCCGTGGCACCCCTCGCGCGTCCAGCGGCCCGGCGGCCGGGCTCACTTGTCGATGCGCGTCACATTGTGGCTGTTGACGTTGACCACGTTCTGGACGTCTCCGACGTGAAATCCGATCAGCCCGCACAGCAGGCAGCCCGGGTTGTCGGCCGGAGGAGGCGGGGCTTGGGACACGGTGATGGTGGTGGTGCCGTGTGAAGCGCTGCAACTGTCGTCGCCGTTGTAGGCGGCGGTGATGGTGCGTGTTCCGGTGGTCGTGAAACCGGTGGTCAGTGAGGAGTGCCCGTCGGTGGAGACGGGTGCGGTCGCCAGGAGTTCCGTGCCGTCGAAGAACGACACGCCGAGGCCGTCGCTCGGGTCCGAGCTGCAGGTCACCGTCGCGTCGAGGGTCACCAACTGCCCGGTCGTCGCCGCGGCAGGCGTGGCCTGGACCGTGGTCGACGAGGGATCGGCGGCTGCAGCGGATGTAGCGAGGGACAGCAGTGTTGCCGCCGCTACGGTGACCACGAGTCCGACTTTGCGTGCAAGACGTGTTTTCACTGAGGGGCCTCCTAGGTCTGATCGTCGAGCGGGACCCGCCTGACGGTTCGGGGCGTGACCTTAGGCCGCTTTTGTTGGCATATGCGGTAGGCGCGGGTCCTGGTGGACCCACCTGAGTCATCAGCTCGCTCGAATGGCGACGAGCGGTGGCGCCGATGCCGACGGTTAGATCGCGGGGGGCGCGACGCGCTGGTAGGCGAGCGAGTTACTGGTGCCACCCGACGTGGTGACGCTCACCAGTACTGAACCCGCCGGTCCCGCGGGGGCGATCGCGATCGCAGTCGTGTCCGACACCACGGTGAAGGCCGCCGGTGTGGTGCCGAAGCGGACCGCGAGTGTCGTGGTCAGCCCGGTGCCCGTCAGGGTCACGGAGGCGCCCGCGTCCGTCGGCCCCTGCGAGGGCGAGAGCGCGGTGAGCGCAGGCGCCGCCAGATAGCTGTAGATGACGGAGTTGCTGGTGCCGCCGGGACCGGTGACGGTGCACGGGACGGAGCCGGTACCGGGCGGGGTGACGGCGGTGATCTGGGTGGCGGAGTTGACGGTGTAGGAGGTTGCGGGGGTGCTGCCGAAGGTGACGGCGGTGGTTCCGGTGAGGCCGGTGCCGGTGAGGATCACGCTGGTCCCGCCGGACGTCGGCCCCTCGGTCGGTGAGACGGAAAGCAGCGAGGGCGCGTTGATGTAGTAGAAGAACACCGGGCCCGAGGTGCCGCCGACGGTGGTCGCGGTGACCGCCACCGCGCCGGTGCCGGCCGGGGCGACGGCGGTGATCTGGGTGGCGGAGTTGACGGTGTAGGAGGTTGCGGGGGTGCTGCCGAAGGTGACGGCCGTGGTTCCGGTGAGGCCGGTGCCGGTAAGGATCACGCTGGTCCCGCCGGACGTCGGCCCCTGGTTCGGCGTGATCGCGCTGAGAGCCGGCGTGGGTGCGTAGGCGTAGGCAAGGGCGTTGCTGAGTCCGCCTGGTGTGCGCACGGTGACGTTCACCGTGCCGGTTCCGGGTGGGACGGTCGCCGTGATGGTCGACGGGGTGTTGACCGTGTAGGACAGGGCGGCTGCGGAGCCGAACGTGACGGCGATGGCACCGGTGAACTGGCTTCCGCTGAGGGTCACGGGATTGGTGCCTGCAGAGGGACCCGTGTTGGGTACGACCGAGGTGAGGACGGGAGGGGCCACGGTGACTCCAAGGCGTGTGGTCGGCCTGGCTGGACTGCGGACTGCGGACTGCGGACTGCGGACTGCGGAGCGCGGGCTGGGGCGCGGAAGCGGTGCGGGCGGGCGTAGGTGCCGCCCGCAGCGCTTCACTGGGCATGGGCCGGTGGACGGGAGTCAACCGAGGCCATGCGCGGCTGTGCCGTTCGAGACGCCGTCAGATGCCGGGGCCGGACGTGTAGGTGAAGCCGTCGCTGACGGTGGCGCTGCCACCCTTGGTGGTCACGACGACATCGACGGAACCTGCGGTGCCGGGCGGCGTGACGGCCACCAGGGTGGTGTTGTTCAGTACTGCGAAGGATGCGGTGGTGCCGCCGAAGGTGACGTCCGTGGTGGAGGTGAGGCCGGTGCCGTTGACGGTCACGGAGGTGCCGCCGGAAGCCGATCCCGAGGCAGGTGTGAGCGAGACCAGTGTCGGCGCGTCGACGTAGGTGTACGTGAGGGGAGCGGTCGTACCCCCGGTGGTGGCGACGGTCACGTCGACGGAACCGCTGGAGCTACCGGACGGAACCACCACCGACAGTTGGCTGTCCGAGACGACCGTCGGAGTCGCGCTGTTGGAGCCGAAGGTCACGTTGCCGGCCGTGGAGAGGCCGTAGCCGTTGATGTCGACCGTGTTGCCGCCTGCGGTGGGACCGGAGTCCGGGCCGAGGGATACCGCGATCGGCGGGCTGATGTAGAAGAAGGGGAGCGAGTTGCTCGTCCCTCCCGCGGTCGTCACATTGACGTCGACGACGCCGCAGCCCGCGGAGTCGATGACGGTGATCGAGGTCGGGGTGTTCGCGGTGATCGTGGCCGTCCGGGACCCGAAGTGGACGGCGGTGGCACCGGACAGGTTCACGCCTGTGATGGTGACGGTTGTTCCGCCGCTGGTGGAGCCTTGGTTGGGACTGATGGGCATGAGGGGTTCCTCTCACTCGGATGTCTTCTCCGAGCAGCGACTGGGTGTTCCGATCCACGGACGTGCCGAACCGGCCCAGGCCGATAGGTCGGCCCACTGGCAGATGGGGATGTGCGGAGGCCCGTCCGGACGGGATGACTTCAGTCCCGTGAGGGAGGCTTGTCCGCGAGGACTCGATGGACCATCACCCATTGCTGCAGACAACTGAATTGACCCATCAGAGTGATTCCTCTACCAAGGGAATTGACGCGGTATCAACCGTTTGGCGGAGCGCGCCCGGCGTGCGGCAGCGCGTTCCGGTGGTACACAGTCACCTGCCGGGCCGTGCCGGGAGCGCTCGGCAACGGCCACCTGTGGTCATGAACTATGGAGCGCGGCCGTGCGCTTGGCCGCGTATCGAAAGCGGGTCTCGGGCTGTGACTGATCTCGGTTCACGCGTCCGACGGGCCTCACGGATGAGCGGGCAGTACTGGAGTCGGCGTTACCGAAGGGGACGAATGCGATGCGGCCGCCCGTCTGGTCCCGGCAGTAGTTGATCGACGACATACGGTTCCGGGTCCGGACGTGCGTTCCGGGGTCGGAGCGGTGTTCCCCAGAGGACGCGCCCGTCGAGTACGGGGCCGTGGTGGCCGGGGCTACGACTTGTTCCACCGGTGGCAGCGGGACGGCAGTCGGCGCCGGGTCCTCACCCGACTCCAGTCACTGGCCGACGCGAAGGGCGCGATTGCGTGGGACCTTGGCGTCGACTCCAGGGTATGCCCGCCCATCAGCATGCGGCCGGAGCCCGGAAGCGGGCTGACCTGCCGAGAAGACCGCCGGTGGCGTGTTCGCCGAGCCGGGTGATCACGGGCTGGGATGTATGTATGGCGGGTTCACCACCAAGCTGCGCCTGGCCGTCGAGCAGGGCCAAAGGCCCATGCCGATCGTGATCGCGGCGGGACAGTGCGGGCCCGCGCGGCCAACGTGTCCTCCCCGACCGCGTGCGGGCGGACAGGGCTCACTGACCGCGAAACGATGCAGTTGCCGACGCGGGCGCTGCTGGCTCTGCCGACCCATTGGGAGGACGAGAGCACGCTTGACCCCGTTTACTACCAGGAACTACTCATCGAGTCTCCGGAGCCCAGGGAGTTTCGAGCCGTACCCGCCGCCGTGCACGGCGTCCAGTTGGACCTGGCGCTCGGCAACGTGAACTTCGCAGGGTACGCCGGGGCCGCCGCCGAAGAGCCTGATCACGTACTGCGGCCCATCTGACCGGAACAGCGGGCGGCCGTCGCCTCGGCAGAAACGGAGTCGTTCGTCCCTACCGCCCGCTGGCCATCGTTACCACCCCTGGCCAGGCTGGTGACGCCCCGGCATTCCCGGAGGTGATGGGGGCGGGGGCCCGGGTGCCTCGGCCGGTCGGTAGACCGCGAACGACACCCGCGACGGTTCTCGCGGACAAGGCGTATTCGTCCATCCCGACAGGAAACAACCAGGCGAGCAACTGTTCAGGTACGTGACAAAGCCCTACTGGACGCCCGAGTTTGTCGCGTGTGATCAGACTGCGGGCCGTACAGCGCGACGGGCCTGGCATGGTGTTCAGTTCGAGCGTCGAAGCGTGGGCAGGTCGGCGCACAGGGCGGCCGGGAAGGCGGGCTCGACGCGGTGCACGTCGGCGCAGCCCGCCTTCGTGCCGCGTGCGAGAGGCACCCAGCCCGACTTCTCGGCCCGGAAGAACCACCGGTCGCCCAGGCTCGCCCCGCAGCCCGGAGCCTCGCCCTCGGCGCAGGCCGGGCCCATGCGCGAGGACACGTCGAACACCAGCCACTTCCCGTCGCAGTGCTCCTCGCCGCGGGAGGTGTGGTTCGGCACGTCGAGCGCCGCCACCGCCTGATCGTAGGAGGTGGGCGTGCAGCCGGTGGGCGCCGGGTGGCAGCCGCGGTCGCCGCACAGGCGCAGGTCGGGCAGGTCGGCGTCGTCCGCGGTGAACGTCGTGTTGTTGTCCACGACCAGTTCGCGGTGGCCGAGCGCGGACGGCAGCCGCACCTTCCCCGTGCCGGTCGCGGTCTTCGAGCAGTCGGCGTCCGGGTCGCCGGTCAGGGCGGAGAAGGTGACCTGCACCCACACCGTGCGCTTCGACGTGGAGGTCACGACAGCCTTCAGTCCACGCGCACAGGTCTTCCCCATGCCTGGCACCTCTGCGTCGACGCTGAGCTGCCGCCCGCCGTCGGAGAGCCGGGCGGCAGTCACGCGGAACGGCGCGAACGTCTGCCAGTGCGGCGCTTCCGTGGCCGTCGGCGCCCCGGCCCCCGCCTGCTGGGTGCCGCAGGCGGTGAGCAGCAGCACGGCGACGGCGCTCAGCAGGACGCCGGCCAATGATCTCCTGGATTGCATGTGTTCGGGACCCCCCATGAAAACGGTCGACCCGGGCGACTATAGAACGCCGCGTACACGTCAGGCCCGGCGCACCACACGGCGGCGACGGGCGGCACGAACAGGCGCAGGCGAGCCGAGCGGCGGTGGGCCGGCACCCCGTTCTGCTTCGGCGGTTACTGCACAACGCAAGATGTTCCATCGGACCGTTCGCCCAGCGCGTGGAGACCTACCGATGTCGGGTCTTGCCCCGGAGGACCCGGCCACGTCTACAGGTTGGCCTTGGCCAGGAGCGTCTCCGCTTGTTCGCGGGTGTATACCGGTGGGGGCGGTGCCGGTGGGGGACACGCGTGGGGGTTGCGGCGGAACGACAGGGCCCACTCAGCGAGGGGGCTGTCGGGCTCCATGGTGGCCACGATCTGCTCACGAAGAGCCGGCGGGGTGTCCGGGCGGGCCGAGATCGCGTTGCGGACAAAGATGTCCGGGTCATCTTTCAGCAGATCACGCAGACCGGTAGGCAGGTCCGGATGGGCAGCGACGGCCTCGCGTACGGCGGGATCCGGGTCGGTGGCCAGTTCACGCGACGGGGCCGCGTACGTCACGGCGGCAGCACGGGTCGCAGGATCAGCGAGCAGCCCTGGCAGCAGGTCCGCCGGCGGAGGGTACGCCAGAACACCGTTCCTGCGGACGTAGGGGTCGGCATCGGTCAGCAGAGCCCGACGCACCCGGTCCGGGGCAGCGCGCCAGTGCTGGATGATCGACGACCGCACACTGGGCTCTGGGTCTGCGGCCAGGCGAGCCAGCAGTTTCGGCGGCAGATGGTCGTTCATCGCGAGGAACGACCGCACGGAGGGGTCCGGATCGTCCGCCAACCGGGCCAGCAACCCAGGCGGCTCGTCCGCGACACTTGCGGCGACCCCGCACCGGACCGACGGCTCAGGGTGCTCCGCCAAGCGGGCCCTGACGTGGGCGGGCACGGAGGAGTTGGCCGCGAGGGAACGTGCGGAGCCGAGCTCGATGATCTCCTCGATCAACTGCTCGGTCAGGTCCTGGCGCAGCAACGCGACCGAGCGGCGGGCTTCCGGGTGCCGGAGCAGACGCCGAACCAGGTCGGCGGCGAGCCCTTCTTGGGCTGCCAGCGCGCTGAGTTCAGCATCCAGATTCATGAACCACAGGCTATGCGGCCGCGCGCAAACCCGTGCCGCAACGCCATCAGGCTTCCACACGGCTACGAACCTCTCGCATGCCATTGACGCCTCAAGCGCGCGTACTCTCTCAGGAAGGTCCGCTCGGTGAAGAGCGTGAACATCGCGTCACTCGGGCTGCGTTCACTTCTTGCGGCACTGAACCGACGTCTGTGGAGCCGTGCAGTGCCTGTTCTTGCGGGCGGGGCGATCAACCTTCTGATCCGTCGGTCCGCTCTGTCAGCCGACCCAGCCAGGTGCGCGGCGTGGTGCGGCACTGCGGAGATGGAGCGGGAGCCTGAGAACGGGTTCCTCACACACGTCCGGGGAGGCGTGCGGGGTGTCATCCGGGCAACAGCGCGAGTGGGGGCAGCGCAATGCGGTTGCCGGGGAGGTGAGAGTTGCCGGGCACTCTCGTGAGCCGTGCTTGCGGGGGCGGCTTGTACCCTGCACCCATTCGACGAACGGACGATCACGGGTACGGTCATGTGGGCGTCCAGGGGCGGGCGTCCAGGGGTGGGAGTGCGGGGTTTTCGATGAGTGACATACATTCGACCGGAAGCCGCGGACCGGGCTTCTCGGCCGGCACACGAATTATCGCCGTGGTCGTCCTCGCGGTGATCGGGGCCGTCGGCGCCTGGCTTCAGCATGATGCTCGCGGCCGGAGTGCGGAGCCGCGTACCGAGTTCACCGCGAACAACCCGCCCGCCGGTCTGCCCACGGCGCTCACCACCGGCCAGCACCTCCACTGGTCCCGCTGCACCTCGCCGCCCACCGCGCGCACCCGCTACGACTGCGCCACCATGAAGGCCCCCCTCGACTACCGGAAACCCGACGGCAGGACGATCGATGTCGCCCTGATCCGCCTCAAGGCCACCGGTCCGAACGCCCGGCGCATCGGCTCGCTCCTCCTCAACTTCGGCGGCCCCGGCGTGTCCGGCGTGAGCGGACTGCCCGAACACCTCAACCAGTACCAGCCGTTCCTCGACCGCTACGACCTGGTGTCCTTCGATCCGCGCGGCGTCGGCGCGACCATCCCCGTGCGCTGCGGGAAGACCGCGGGCGACGTCGGGGTCTACGCCTGCGCCGAGCACTCCGCAGCGCTCCTCCCGTACATCGGCACCTCGCACACCGCACGCGACCTCGACCTGATGCGCTACCTCCTCGGCGACGAGCGGCTGCACTACTTCGGTGTCTCGTACGGAACGGCGCTCGGCGCGGTCTACGCCCACCTGTACCCGTCGCACGTCGGACGGCTCGTCCTCGAAGCGTCCGTCGATCCGACCGAGAGCCTCGATGAGGAGCAGGTGTCGCAGGTCAAGGCGGTCCAGGCGGCGTTCGACCGGTTCGCCGCGCACTGTGCCGCCCGTATCCGCCACTGCCCGACCGGCGACGGACCCGAGGAGGCTGCTCGGCGCATGGCGCGCCTGGCCGACCGCCTGGAGAAGAAGCCGGCCCCTGCCGGCGGCGGATACAGCCTCGACGCCCACGACCTCGCGAACGCCGTCAGCGACCATCTCCGCCTCGGCAGGGACGGCTGGTCGCCGCTCGCCAAGGCCCTCACCGCGCTGATCGACCACAACGACGGCCGTCCACTGCGCAAGGGTGCGGACGACATGGGCTCCGCGGACCTCGCGGCGACCCCGCTCGACAACACCCTCGTCGCCAGGACCGCGATCACCTGCGCGGACTCCAGCCTGCGCCACGGCCCCGAACGCCTGGACAGGGACGGGGCCCGCGTCCAAGCCGCCTCGCCCGTCTTCGGTGCGGCCTGGTCCAGCGGCGTCTACCTCTGTTACGACTGGCCGTTCGACGGCGAGCACGCCACGCTCCCGGTGAACGCCGAGGGCGCGGCTCCCGTCCTGGTGGTCGGCGGCACCGGCGACCCGATCACCCCCTACTCCGGCGCTCAGCACATGGCCCGCGCTCTGGGCGACGGTGTCGGTGTCCTCCTGACGGCCGAGGAAGAGGGCCACGGCACATACCCGCAGAACCGCTGCGTCGCGGCGGCGGTCGACCACTACCTCCGCACGGGCCGCACCCCGGCCCCGGGGACGGTATGCCGGGGCAGCATGTCCTGAGGTCCGTACGGATCCGCCGGGCGGCCGTCGGGCCACTGGCTCGCTCGCCTCCTGTCGTCGCCGTCACCCACCAGGCCGGGGAGTCGCCGGTAGTCGGCACCGCGAAGGCGCACGGCCGGGTCACGGAGCCGGTGGAGGCGGGCAGCGCGGGCGCGGGCCCGGCCTGGGCGGCATCCGCACTCGCTTTCACCGCGCTCCAGACCGTGGATGCGGCGCTGCCGGAGTACGGGGTGCAGCGCGTCGGCACCCTTACCCGCGGCGATCGAAGCCGCCGACACCGTCCGCGACCGAGTGGCCCGGCACCTGCTCGCGACACGGCTGGAGCCGCGATGCGCGACGGCGGCCCCGGCAACGGTTCCGGCCGAGCCGTGGCCACACCGGCTGTGCACGTCCGCCGCCTGCCCGCTGAGCGAGCGACGCCGTCGCCGGACAGTGCTTGCGCGACCGAACCGAGCAGGTAGGCGGTGTCGTCAGGGCATGAGCGAGTGGATGGGTCTGTCCGGAGAACCCCGTTCCCGCTTACGGGCCGGCCGGGCGGCCGGCATGTGGGCGCGCTGAACCGGACCCCGCGGGTTGGCCGGTGGCCGCCTTGTCATCGGCAGTGCGTTGGCGCACCCTTGCCGCTCTGAGGATCGGATGAGTGGGGCATCGGTGCAGGGTGCTCCAGACGGGGGAGGGTCATATGAACAGGCGTGACCTGGTTGCCTTAGTGGGCCGGCGGACAGCGCTTCGGTACTTGCTGGCCGGAGTAGCCGCTTCCGCTTTGTCGGGGTGCGGGAATCCGGTGGAGAAGGCGATCACGGCGTTCGCCGAAGGATCCTGGAGGTTTACGACCAACACGGATATCGAGGGAGAGCTGGTCATCACGGGCGACGGCACGTGGTCGGAGACCCGGCTGGGACTCTCGGGCCGGTGGGAGTACGACGCCTCGCGCCTCATGGTCATCATGGACGGCGTCGACAGCGAGAACGCGGCTCAGAACCCGTACAGCGTTCCTTCCGTGCCCAAGCCTGCCAAGGATGCCCTTTCCCGGGACTACGCCATGCACGGCGGCTGGTCGTCCAGCCTCGGCGAGAGGGTGAAGGTACGCAGAGACAAGGACGCCGTGGTCCTGGAGTTCAAGGATTTCTCGGACGGGAGCGAGGGATCCCCGGAGCACGTCGAGTCCTTGGTC
The DNA here is from genome assembly GCF_043202315.1 of Streptomyces sp. NPDC048211. Lineage (NCBI taxonomy): Bacteria > Bacillati > Actinomycetota > Actinomycetes > Kitasatosporales > Streptomycetaceae > Streptomyces > Streptomyces sp. NPDC048211. The sequence continues at coordinate 144,478 of NZ_JBIDAD010000003.1, read as the reverse complement.
TTCACCCTCACTCGCATGGAGGACTCTTCCTGACCCTGACGTAGGCAGCAAGGTCAGCGCCAGTGAGACGGGCGACGACCAGCGGGCGTCGGCCACAGAGTCGGCACCGGGACAGCAGAGCGAGAGCCGGCACCTGCGCAGTGATAGTCGGCCCAGTGACTTCTCGGTCCCAGAGCTGGGCACGGGCTGAGCGGCTTGATGCCGCCTGGACGGTGGACGTCCTTCATACCCGGACCGTTGTCCGCCTGACTCTGGACGGCCCGTGCCCGGGGGCAAGCAGCTACAGCCCATGTGCGCCGGCCCGACGATCACCGCTCCGTCCTCACATGGCGACCGCAAGTCAGGCCGCGGACATGGAGTCAGGGCCTCTCGCGGCTGCCGAAGCGCTGCGGCCAAGGATGAATCGTCGGAGCTCCCGCCCCGACCAACTGGTCTCTCCGGAACGAAGATCGCGAACAGTCTGGATGCGCGGGTCCGCCTGTTGATTCGCTGCGTCTGCGATGCCCTGCCTGATCAATCGGTTCCGGGATGGTGGACCGGATACCCCCGCGTCTCATATGGGCGCGGTTGGCGCGGGACGAGTAGGCCCGGTCACCACGCACCCGCAGCGGACGAACGCGAGGACGACCCGCGGCACGCGACGGCCTCCAGCACAGCGATGAACTGCGGGCTGTCACCCCGTTGACCGCCCACCGGCCATCCGAAAGATTCCCTCGCCCCACACCGAAATCATCACGGCACGGAGCAAGGCACAGCAGCCGCTTCCCAGACACGGCCTAGCCCGAGACACCCGAGTCACCCGAACGGCCCGGGGCAGTCCTCCGGGGGTGCCGCAGTGGATCTCCCGCACGTACGCGGCGAAGAACGAGTACGGCTGCCGCAGCGGACAGAAGCGCCGCGGTGGGAAAGCTCACCCACAGCCAATGCGTTCCGAAGGAGCTGAGGAGAAGGAGGGCCGGGACCTGGACGACGAGGATGGAGCCGACCGAGATCACGAAGGAAGGCCGTGACTCTCCTCGTGCCTGGAAGTAGGTGGACAGCAAGGCAGGCACGCCCGCGAAGGGGTAGCTCAGGGCAAGGACGCGCATCACCGCAGCGGTGGTGCTTCGGGTATCCGGAGCGTCCGCGAAAGCAGCGGCAAGCGTGTCCGCTGCGGCAAGGAGCAGCAAGCAGGCCGCTGCTCCGTAGAGGACGCTGGCGCGGAGGGCGAGGACGCGAGCGCGCTCGGCCCGCTCGGTCAGGCCACGGCCGACGTTGTAGCCGATGAGCGGCTGCATGCCCTGGGCGATGCCTGTCTGCGGCATGAGGACGAACATGGTGACACGGACAGCCGTGGCGTAAGCGGCCAGCGCTTCCGGGCTGCCGTGCTCCGCCAGACGGTAGTTGGCGATCAGCGTGACAAGAGTGGCCCCGAGGCCGGTAAGGAACGAGGGCGTGCCCACCGCCACCAGTTCACGCAGCGTCGGGCCGTGCGGGCGAAGATCGGCCGGAGTGATGCGATAGGGGCGGTCGCGCTGGACGAAGAAGAACCACAAGCTCATCGTCATGGACAGGGCCTGACCGGCGATGGTGCCCAGGGCGGCGCCGCGTACGCCCCAGCCCAGACCGAAGATGAACAACGGATCGAGGGTGATCTGGGTCAGGACCGGCAGTACCCACAGCATCGTGGAGAAGCGCAGGCGGCCCTCGGCCCGGACGAGGCTGGAGAAGCCGGTCGAGGTGATGGCCCCGGCCAGCATGATCAGCGCATAGTCGTGTGCGGGGTCACGAACGTCGCCCCTGGCTCCGAGAAGGCTCAGCAGCGGGTTGAGGGCGAGCAGGCCGACGAGAGTGATGATCACGGCGGCGGACCAGTAGACGACGAAGGTGTTGCCGGCCGCGCGGGCAGCCTGGTGGGGGTTCCCGCTGCCGAGGCTGCGGGAGACAAGGGAGGCGCCCCCGACGCCGACCGTCGTGGAGACCGCGCCGAGGATCAGCAGGACGGGCGACACGATGTTCACGGCCACCAGTGCGTCGGAGCCGGCGCCCCGGGAGACGAACCACGCGTTGGTCAGGGCATAGATGCCGTACGTGGCGACCGACATGGTGGTGTGCGTACTGGTGCTCCACAGCAGGCGTCCGATGGGCCGGGTGCCCAGTGAGGCGGCACGCTCGGACTGTCTCTCGTGCACAGCGCCCGTGGGAGCCGCGGGCCGGGTGGCGGGTTCGTCACGCGAAGGCGTCACGGCCGTGCCGGGGTGGAGCCGAACTGCTTCATCAGGAGGTCGAGCTGGGCGCGGCCGAAGTCATAGGTGGTCATGTCCTGATGGCCCCGGTACTTCGTCTCCACGATCATGATGACAGCCAGGTATAGGGAGTACAGGCGCCGTCGGGTGCGTTGTGAGACGGACAGTCGGCCCAGGCCGTAGCCGCTCATGAAGTCGGAAGGATCGCCGAACACCGGCAGGTCGATGCCGGTGAATCCGGCCTCCATGAGCGGGTCGGCCCAGACCGCACGCTCATGGTCGAGGACGGCGACGATCCGTCCTCCTCTGATCATCGAGTTCTTCGTCCACAGGTCGAGCTCGACGAACCGGGGCTCGGTTACGTCATCGAGGACCGCTGCGTTCCCGGCCAGGACCTCGCGGATGTCGTCGTAGGGCCGGCCGATGTCCACGCCCGCCCGCTGACCGTCCTCAAGGGTGTCCTCGATCATCTGCGTGAACGCCTCGCGCCACGTCCCGGATCCGGGGCCCTGCAGCGGACCGAAGTGGGGGCCCACGATCGAGTTCAGTTCCCTGTTGAGCGTGCCCAGCTCCCGGCTCCCCGCAGCGACGACATCGGGCGAGAGACGTCCCTCCGCCGTGGCGATGCCGAAGTTGTCCGCGTCGATGTACTCCATGAAGAAGTAGTCCGCGTCGACCAGTTCCCGGGACAGGTCGGCGTAGTCGACCTGGGGGATCGGAACGTTGGTGCGTTCGCTCACCAGCGCCATCGCGGCCAGTTCGTTGCGCATCATCTCCTTCTCGCGGGTCAGGACCCTCACGCCCGCAGGAGGGGCGATCTTCAGCACTGTCTGCTGCCCGTCCCGCAGCCGGACCCGATAGGCGACGTTGAACCAGCCGTGGGTGATCTCCACGGCAAAGGCATCCCCCTCGGGTATCTGATCACTTCCGTAGGCTCGTTCGATCATCTTCCGCAGAACCTGCGGCGACTGCCGGTTCTTGGTGATGCTCTCCGTCACGGCGTCCACGATGCTCCCTCGGCTCTGAATTCCGGGACCAGATCACACCTCCCGGCGTCGAACACCGTAGGCCGAACCACCGCCGCCGCAGTAGGAAAACGTTGCCACATGACCGCGCCGGGTCAGTGGACCCCGCAGCTCTCCCTGAGCAGAACACGTGAAGGCACGACCAGGTCCTGGCGAGGCAGGCGTGGATTCGCCAGACACGCTTGAAGGACGCTGACCGCGAGCCGCCCCAGATCCGCCACCGGTTGCTCGACCGTGGTCAACCGCGGCGAGCAGGTTCGCGCGCCGTCGCTGCCGTCGAATCCGGTGACTGCCACCTCACCCGGCACGCTCACACCCTCAGCACTCAGCACGTCGAGAAACCCCAGCGCCGTCTCGTCGTTGGTACACACCAGGGCCTCGGGAAGACGGCCACGTCCGCTGCGATGGTCGGCCACGACCTTCTCGGCCAGCCGGCGAGCGCCCTCGCGAGTGAAGTCACCGCGCAGTACCGGCTCCATGGGTACAGAGAGCCCCAGCAGGCGCGCCGCCGCACGGAATCCCCGGAATCGGTCGATGTCATCGGGAGTGCCTGGAGGACCGGCGACGAACCGCACGTCCCGCAGCCGATGTGCGCTCACGAGGTGCTCGACCAGAGTCCGGATCCCTTCATCATTGTCGACTCCGACATGGTCGTAGCCGCCCGACGTCCGACGGCCTGCGACGAGCACGACGGGAACCCGGTGCGCCACATGCTCCAGAAGGGTGTCCGGCAGCGTTCCGGCGACCATCACCAGGCCGTCCACCTGCCCGGCCAAGTCCCGGATGCGTGCTTCTGCCTGGGGTGGCCTGGCAACCGTCACGGCCAGCGTGTAGTCCGCCTCCCACGCGGCGTACTCCGCCCCGCGCAGGATTTCACCGAAGTACTGGCTTCCCCGGACAGTCCCTCCAGGCGCATGCCCGAAATCGGCGACCAGTTCGACTTGGGAGCGGCGCGGGACCGGCTTCCGCGGAGGGCCTGCGGGACCCACATCGGGCAGACACAGGCCCAGAAGCCCGGACCGCCGGGCCACCAGCCCGCGAGCCGCCCCCGACGGCACGAACCCCAGCTCCGTGATGGCCTTCTCGACCAGTAGCCGAGTATGGGCCTTCACGTACCCCGTGGCATTGACCACCCGGGAGACCGTGGACACGGATACACCGGAGCGCTGGGCCACATCCTTCATCGTGGCGGTCCTGGGCGTGTGCGCGGCGGTTGCTGTTCTCACGGTCGCCGCAGGCAGCGGGGTCCGTGTGAGGAAGGTGGCAGATCGGGGATGCGGGGCCGCCGGCCCTCCTGTCGCTTCGCGGGGGCGGGGCGGCTGACTCCGTATGCTCTCCACCACTGTCCCGTCACACGGCCCGGACGACGGTGCCGGCTGCTTCGAGCGCTCCGACTTCAGCCGTGGGGGCCGCCGTGTCGGTGACCAGGGTGTGCAGGTGGGTTACGGGGCCGACGTAGGCATGGGCGGTGCGGCCCAGTTTGCCGCCGTCGGCGGCGAGGACGACGCGGCGGGCGGAGGCGATACTCGCCTTCTTGACTGCCGCTTCGTCGAGGTCGTAGGCAGTCAGCCCCTCTGCTGCGCTGAGGCCGCAGCAGCCGATGACGGCGGTATCGAAGCGCAGCGCTGCCAGCGAGGCGAGCGTGAGGGGGCCGGTGAGTGCACCCTCCGCAGCACGGGGGCTTCCGCCTGGTACCAGCAGTCGGGCCTCACCCGGAGGGTCGCTGAACAGGCGGATGGCTTGAAGCGACAGCGGCATCACGGTCACCTTCCGTCCGCGCAGCAACCGCGCGACTTCCACGCAGGTGGTCCCGCTGTCCAGGAGGACGGTTTCGCCGTCTGTGATGAGCGAGCACACTTCGGCCGCGATCCGGCGCTTGGCGTCGACCGCCTCGTGGGCGCGCATCGCGAAGGGTGGTTCATCCCCTCTCAGCAGCAGGGTGCGCGCGCCGCCGCGCTGTCGCTCGAGGATGCCCTGGGCCGCCAGATGATCAAGGTCGCGGCGGACGGTCATGTCCGAGGCGCCTGTCAGTGCGGCGAGTTCGCCGACCGTGACCGTCCCTGCCTCGTGAACGGTCCGGGCGATCAGGCGATGGCGGTCCGCAGTGTTCATACCGCGATTGAACACCATTCTGATCGAACATAGAAGATGTTCGAAAGCGGATTGACTAAACGGTATATGTGTTCGTTAGTGTGCTCGCATGGAAAAATCCCTGCGCGTCGCCCGTGCTGTGACGTTCGTCTACTTCATCCTCAACGGCACGTTGCTGGGCATGTGGGTCGTGCAGATCCCAGCCATTGAGGCTCGCGTGGGTATCAGCCACGCGGCCCTCGGAGGATTCCTCGTGCTGCTGGGGGTGGGGGCCTTCGGTGGCATGCAACTGGGCGGCCGCCTGGCCGACCGGTTCGGCCCGCGCACCGTCGTCCCCCTGGCCGGTGTGCTGTGCAGCACGACCCTGATACTGCCCGGACTGGCCGAGCAACCCTGGATCCTCGGAGTGGCCCTGCTGGTCTTCGGCTTCGGCAACGGCACGCTCGACGTGAGCATGAACGCGCACGCTGTTCAGGTGGAGCGTGCCTATCGGCGGCCGGTCATGTCAGCCTTCCATGCCACGTTCTCCGTAGGAGGTGTCCTCGCCGCTCTCGTCGGAGCCGCCGCCATCGGCGTCGGCTGGGGTCCGGCACCGACGCTGGCCGTAGCCGCAGTCCTCGGGATCGCCGTCGCCCTGGGGTCAGCCTCCGGCCTTCTGCGGGTCGCACCGGCGGAATCCGCGGCCCCCGGCGACGCCGACGGCAGGAAGGCAGCCGTACCCGCCAGGATCTGGCTCCTGGCCGTCCTGGCGTTCCTGGTCATGCTGTGCGAGGGAGCCGCGAACGACTGGAGTGTCCTGCACCTCAAGACCGTCCTGCACGCACCGGAAGGCACCGCCGCGTTCGCCTACGGAACCTTCGCGGCGACGATGACCGTCGGCAGGCTTCTGGCGGACCGCGTGTCCGCACGGTTCGGGTCAGTCGCCGTCCTGCGATACGGCGCCGGCATGGCCGCCATCGGCATCACCGTCGTGGCTCTCACCCCCTGGATCTGGGCGGCACTGGCAGGCTGGGCACTGTTCGGGCTGGGGCTGTCGGGCACGGTTCCGCAACTGTTCAGTGCTGCCGGACATACTGATCCCGCTGCCGCCGGCGCCAACGTGTCGCGGGTCGCCGGCCTCGGCTACGTCGGGATGCTCGCGGGCCCCGCGATCATCGGCTGGCTGACCCACCTCGTCGACCTCAACCACACCTTCCTGCTCCCGGCCCTGTTCTGTGCGATCGCCGCCGCAGCCGCCGGAATCCTGCGCACGCACGCACCGTCGGACCAGCTGCGGACAGTCCAGCGGACGCCTTGAGCTCTGTGTCCCTGACCGCCTGTGTGGCGCGGCCTGACTCCGCGCCGCACAGGCTTCTCCTGAGTAGCCGGGCACGGCTGACTCAGGAGTGCGCCCGGCCCGCCGGCCCCTCGCAGTCGTTCGTCTGATCGCTGCCGCCAATCCACCTCCAGCGGGCACCAACCCTCTGGAGCAGTGACCTGGCGGAACACCACGCCATCCCCGACGCGTACGGAGAACGTCGTCGCCAACGGCGGATCGGTCACCCGGGCTCTGTCCGGCGGACCCCGGACATGCCCGGTCCAGGTCGTGCAGACCGGTCCTGATGCCGCGTGCGGGCAGACTGCCCCGGCTCTTCGGGAGCGGGCAGTCTGCCCCCGACTCCTCCGGTATCGGGCAACGCCGACGCCGATACCCAGCTGCGCGCCGGCCTCCGGGTATGCCCAGAGCCGCTGTCGTCGGTCATGGTGTCCTCCTCGCTCGACGGGGCGCGCGAACGCGACACGCGGACGGGTACGGGGCGAGGCCGCGCCTGCGGATCGGTGTGGAGCGGCCTTCTGCTCGGTCGGACTCCGGCGAGACGGTTCGGGAGGCCGGGTGCGTCGGTGGCGGAAGTCGTGCGGCCGCGAGCGCCCGGGATCGTTCCGACGGCAGCGCCCGGTGAGGTGCGAACCGGGCGAACCGATGGAAGTCACCGGTGCGGCCGACACCGGACTCCTCCCGTTCCCTGTTCGTTCAACTCCGCTTCCCCGGTATGGATGTGTCCCACATCTAGTGTCCTGGAAGGTCTTTCCAGGAAGGGACTCATGGATACTCTCCCCGCAATCCGGGCTCGTGGGATCGCCAAACGCTTCGGTGACGTCGTCGCGCTCGACGGCGTCGACCTGGAGGTGACGCAGGGACAGATCCACGGTCTCGTCGGCCCGAACGGTGCCGGCAAGACCACGTTGCTCGGCCTTCTGCTCGGTCTGGCCGTCGCCGACAGCGGCCGGCTCGAGATCCTCGGAACGCCGGTCGGGCGGGCGCTCACCGCTCCCGACGGTGTCGCCGGATTCGTGGACGGGCCGGGGCTCTACCCCTCTCTCACCGCACGGCAGAACCTGGCCGCGCTGGCCGCCCTGCGAGGCCGCGACGCGCAGACGGCGGGGATCGACGAGGTGCTCGGGCAGGTCGGGCTCACGGATGTCGCGGACGACCGGGCCCGCGGCTTCTCCTTGGGGATGCGCCAGCGGCTCGGTCTCGCCGCGGCCCTTCTCACCAGGCCCCGGCTGCTGGTCCTCGACGAACCCTCCAACGGCCTCGACCCGGCAGGGAAGAAGCACATCCACAGTGTGCTCACCCGGCTTGCGGCACAAGGCACCGCTGTCGTGCTCTCCAGCCACCGCATGGACGACCTGGAATCGCTGTGCTCCGAGGTCACCATCCTCGCCACAGGACGCGTCGTCTACTCCGGCCCGTTGAGCGGGCTGGCCGCCGGCAACCCCGAGCTCGAATACCGCGTGCTCACCTCCGATCCGGCGACCGCCCGTAGGCTCGCAGCCGGTACCGCGGGCATGCAGATCGTCGACGACGCAGCGCCGGTGCCCGACAGCGGGGCGCTCGTCGTGCGCACCGTGGTGCCCGCCCTCGACGACCTGGTGGTGCAACTCGTCCACGCCGGCGTCGCGTTGCGGGAACTCGCCCCTGTGGTGTCGCCGCTCGAGGCCGCGTTCCTCTCCCTCACCGAGCAGCAGGAGGATGTTCGATGACCGCGACCGTGACCCCCGTCCACGACGCACCCGCGCTGGGCAACCCCGCGCGCCCTGTCTCGCTGGCGCGCGGCTACCGCTTCGAGCTGGTCAAGCTCGTCTCGCAGTGGCGGATCCGGCTGGTGACGCTCGCCTGCTGGATCGCGCCCGCGCTGTTCGTCGCCGCGGTGAGCCGGCAGAGCTCCCTGCCCGTCGACACACTCTTCGGCCGCTGGATGCACGCCACGGGGTGGGCCGGGCCGCTCGTCGTCCTCGGCTTCGCCGGCACCTGGGCGCTCCCGCTGCTGACCTCGCTCGTCGCCGGCGACGTGTTCGCCTCCGAGGACCGGCTCGGCACCTGGCGCCATCTGCTCGTGGCCGTCCGGTCGCCCCGACGGATCTTCGTGACGAAGACGCTGGCCAGCCTCACCGTCATCCTCCTGCTCGTGGCCGGGCTGGTCTGCTCCAGCCTGGCCGGCGGAGTCCTGGCGGTCGGCAACCGACCACTGGTCGGCCTCGACGGCCACCTCCTCACGGCGTCGGACGCCGCGCTGAAGGTGCTGCTCGCATGGGCCTGCGTCCTCGCCCCGACCCTGGCACTCTCCGCCATCGGACTGCTCGGCTCCGTCATGCTCGGGCGCTCCCCGATGGGACTGCTGCTGCCCGCACTTGTCGCGCTCGCGATGCAGCTCGTCCAGATGCTGCCGCTTCCCGTCGCGGTGCGCCTCGCGCTGCCCGGTTACGCGTTCATCTCCTGGAACGGGCTGTTCGCCAGCCCGGCACAGCTCGCTCCGCTCATGGCGGGTATGGCGGTCAGCCTCGTCTGGGCGGTGCTGGCCACGGCTCTGGCGTACCTGCACTTCATGCGGCGCGACTTCACCAGCCAGAGCGACGACGGCTCGCCCCTCCGCGCCATCACCGCCGGTGCCCTTCCGCTCGCCGGGCTCCTTGCCCTCACAGTCGGCGTGATCGCCGTGACCACCACGGCCAACGGCTCCGGGATCGAGCAGAACAAAATCCAACGCTCGGTCGCGACGGCCTTCGCCCACCTGTATCGCCAGCAGACCGGGCAGCTCCACCGCCCCGACGTCACCGAGGCGCAGTTGGGGGCCACGGCCGCCTGCACCAAGGGCAGCGTCGCAGACGGTGCGCAGGGGCCGGGCAACGACTGGCGCTGCGTCGTGTCCTGGCACCTGCCCGGCATCGAGGCCACCGGGACGGCCATCTACCAACTCGACGTCACCCCGGACGGCCGGTTCATGGCCGATGGCGACGGACCCAAGGAAGTGAACGGCTACTTCCTGGTGCGAACCCCTGCCGGGGACACACCCAATCCGCTGTGGCAGTTCGACGGCAATGTCGGACTGCTCGGCACCGAGAAGGGATGACTCCATGCAGGTAACACGCCGCAGGCGGCCCGGGAAAGGCCACCGCCTGCTCGGCAGACGCGTCGGCCGGATACCGCTGGTGACCGCAGGTATCACCGCTCTCGCCCTCACCGCCGCGGGAACCGCCTTCGCGAGGACGCAGCAGTTCGGCACCGACCAGGTCGGCCAGAGCACCCCTCAGGGCCAGGTCGTCTCCAGCGACCAGTACATCGACCCGTACGGCGAACGCCTGGTCATCAACAACGGCAAGATCATGTCGTCCTCGGTCAGTCCGGACGGCACGCATCTCGCCGCGTCGGTCACGGACGGCGGTGCGGCCCTGTCCATCGTGGACCTGAAGAGCTGGAAGGTGCAGCAGCTCGTCAGCAGCGCCGCGTCGTCCGTCCCTCGTATCGCCGGCAACGCGGTGGGGCAGGAAGGCCCCACGTACTCGCCCGACGGGAAACAGCTGTGGCTGGGGCAGCCCGATGGCTACACCCGGTTCACCGTGAACCCGGACGGCAGCGTCGCCGACCCGGTCACCGTCACCATCCCGGCGGACGGGCCCCGGCACGCGCTGGTGGGCGAGGCGGTGTTCTCACCCGACGGAGCCACCGTGTACGGCGCGGTCAACGGCCAGAACCGCGTGGTCGCCATCGACGCGGCGACGGGCGCCGTCGAGCGGAGCTGGCCCGTGGGCAACGCCCCGCGCGACATGCTCCTGACCGGCGGAAGGCTCTACGTCAGCAACGAGGGCGGACGCCCGGCGAAGGCCGGCGACACGACCATCAACTCCTACAACACGCCGGTGCCGGCCGACCCCGTCACCGCGGCCACCACGACCGGCACGGTCAGCGTCATCGACCTGAGCAAGCCGGACGCGGCCGTTGCGGGCATCGACGTCGGACTGCACCCGACCGCGCTGTACGCGAAGAAGGGCGTCGTCTTCGTCACCAACACCGCCACCAACGACGTGTCGGTCATCAGGACCGCCGACAACAAGGTCGTGCAGACCATCGCCACCCGGCCCTGGCCGGAGGCCTCGGTGGGGTACGAGCCAAACGCGGTGACGCTCACCGACGACGGCCGCCTGCTCGTCACACTCGGCCGTGCCAACGCGGTCGCGGTCTACCGCTACACGAGCCCGCAGGAACCGGTCAGCTACGTCGGTCTGCTCCCGACGGACTACTTCCCGGCCGAGATCACCCCCGTGGGCAAGCAGGTCCTGGTCTCCCACACCCGCGGCATCGACGCCCGCCGTCCCACCACCGCCGCGGGGCACGCGACCCACGACACGACGTCGAGCCTGACGCGGTTCACGCTGCCCGACGACAGGACGATCAGGGCACAGACGGCCAAGGTCTTCCGGCAGAACGGCTGGAGTCCCGGCTCGGTCGAGGTGGCCAAGCACGGCAGCAGGGCGAAGCCCGTCCCCGTACCGGCCCGCCTTGGCGATCCCTCGACGATCAAACACGTCTTCATGATCGTCAAGGAGAACCGGACCTATGACCAGGTCCTCGGCGACATCCCCGAAGGCAACGGCGACCCGTCGCTGACCCAGTTCGGCGAGAACGTGACACCCAACCAGCACGCACTCGCCAAGCAGTTCGGGCTGTACGACAACACCTACGACATCGGTACGAACTCCGCCGAGGGGCACAACTGGCTGATGCAGGCGGACAACCCCGAGTACACGGAATCCTCGGCCGGCGAGTACCTGCGCAGCTACGACACCGAGGACGACGCCCTGGGCCACCAGCGGACGGGCTTCCTCTGGACCGGCGCGCAGGCGGCAGGCAAAACGGTGCGGGACTTCGGTGAGTTCCAGCAGTTCCTGACCAAGCCGTCGGGCGCGAGCTGGCAGAACCTGTACTGCGACAGCAAGAACATGGAAGCGACGGGCCAGGACACCGCCTACCCGCTGATCTCGTCGTCCCCGATCCCGTCGCTCAACGACGTATCGGTGCACGGCTTCCCGAAGTTCGACACCAGCGTTCCCGACGTCTACCGGTACGGGATCTGGAAGCGGGACTTCGAGAAGAACGGGCCCGCGAACCTGAACATGTTCTGGCTGTCCAGCGACCACACCGGCGGTCCCGCGAACGCGGCCGCCCAGGTCGCCGACAACGACCTCGCGGTCGGCAGGATGGTCGACGAGATCTCGCACAGCACGTACTGGAAGGACTCCGCGATCTTCGTCGTCGAGGACGACTCCCAGGCCGGCCTCGACCACGTCGACGGCCACAGGGCTCCCATCCAGATCATCAGCCCCTACGCCCGGCGCGGTGTCGTCGACAGCCACTACTACACACAGATCACGATGATCCGCACCATCGAGCAGATCCTCGGGATCCACCCGATGAACCAGAAGGACAGCGCGGCCACCCCGATGACCGGGGCGTTCACCGGGAAGGCGAATCGGGCTCCGTTCACCGCCCTCGCCAACCGCACCCCGCTGACCGACGGCCTGGCGACCCCGCCCGCCTGCGGACTCGACACACCGGCGCCCCAGAACCCCGAAGCGGCGGCCGTGCCGTCCGCGAAGGTGCCCGCGGCCATGCAACCACTCGCGTCGCAGTGGGACACCTGGAAGTCCAAGCAGCGGCTGACCGGCCCCAACGCCGTGCCCGACTACGCGAATCCCGCCCAGATGAACCATTTCACCTGGTACGAGACGCACAACTGGAAGCAGCCGTACCCCGGCGAGAAGAAGATCTTCCCGCCCAATGACGTGCCCGGGGCCTACATCCCCTCCGCGGAATCGGACGGCTGACCCGGGCGGACCGGTCGGTCTGCCTTCCGTCTCCGCTCGATCCGAAGCGGCGACGGAAGGCGGCCGAGACGCTGACAGGCGTCGACGGCGTACTGGCCTCCATCCTTCGTGACGGGCCGTCGGTCTCACCGGCGGCCCGTTCCTCTTCCTCGGTGTGGGCGCAGCGTCTGGACACGGCGATGGGGCACCGTGTTTCACGGTTGAGGAGGAGGTGCCGCTGGGCGGCGGGCTTCATCCCGTGCCGCCTGGCCGGCACCCCACAAGACCGATACGACCGAGGGCAGGAATCCGGGGGATGTTTCGGCCCCGACGGCAGGTCAGGACTGCCGGTACGCGATTGCTCGGCGGTGCGGGCAGAGGTGCGGCCTTCTCTGCACTTCACCCGAAGGGATGGAGCGGAGGCGTGAGCCGGTCCCCTGAAAAAAGGGGTGCGTGAGGCCGTGTCGGTCCTGAAGGATGCGCGGTGTGAATCCTGCGACTGACACAGCCCTGCCGCCGCCGTCCGTTCTGAAGGCGTTCCAGCTCACTGGACGGCCTGAGCCGCTCGAAGGAGGCCAGGGCCAGAGTGTCCGCGTAGGCGATGTCGTGCTGAAGCCGGCCGGTGACAGCACGGACGTCGAGTGGGCAGCGAGGCTGATGGACGGGCTGCAGGGGCGACGGGGCTTTCGTGTCCCGCGGTTTCTGCGCTCCGTGAACGGGGGATACGTCGTCGAGGGATGGGCGGCGACCCGTTTTGTGACGGGCGAGCCGGGTCCCGCCGGTAGGTGGGATTCCCTGCTGGCTGCGGGTAGAGCCTTCCACGAGGCTCTGCGGGACGTGCCACGACCTGATCGACTGGACGTGCACCAGCACCCGTGGGCGGTCGCTGATCGAGTTGCCTGGGGCGAGACGACAACGAAAGTACCCGCGCAGGTAGAGCAGTTGGTCACCAGGCTGCAAGCATTCCGCGAACCCGTGGAAGCGCGTGCTCAGCTCATCCACGGCGACCTGACGGGAAACGTTCTCTTCGCGCCTGGCCACGCCCCCGCGATCATTGACTTCTCGCCGTACTGGCGACCGGTCGCCTATGCGGATGCGATCGTGGTGGTCGATGGCCTGCTCTATCACCAGGTTGGAACCCGCCTGGTGGACTCGGCGGTCCCCGGCACCGAGGGCGCTCAGATGCTCTTGCGGGCGTTGATCTTCCGCTTGGTCGCCCTGGGCGTACTGGTGGGACACGACGGTGCGCTGGCTGAAGAGGAGTTGCTCAGGTTCACGCGCGTGTCTCAGTTCGTTGAAGAGCGGATCGGCGGGTAGCACGGGTCAGGCTCCAGTGGAATCGTGACGGGGACGTGGGATGCCGAGGTTGGCGACGGTCCTCTTGGCGGGGCGTGCGACCTCGGCTTGCTTCGCGCGGTGGAGGGTCAGGGTCGAGGGAGACCCGTTCGGCCCGCACGCTCAGTACGGTTGACATACAGCTTCTGGAGCGGTGCGCCGGCACGCCCCGCATACTGAGGCAGTCCTTTTCGGCGGGACACCAACGGTCAAGGGAGGGCACGCAGATGGGTGTCGGATCGGTGTTCGGCAACATAGGCCGAGCTGCGGCCGGGGCGGGCCGATTGGTGTGGGCAGTGGTGTCCGCGCCGACCACGGGCACTGAGTACGACGCCGACTCCAAGATCGACAGGCTTGCGGAGAAGATCGAGAACGAGGTGCCGGAGGAGCTGCGGGACCGGGCATGGGGTCTGGTTCTGGACGCGCTGTACGGGGTTCCCGAGGAGATCGATCAGTTGGTGGAGGCACACCGGATGACTGATGACGAGAGTTCCGAGGGTCCGCCGGCCACGTACTGATGCCGGTAGCCGAAGAGCCTGAAGAACCGGCGTGCCGATGAGCTGCGGATGCTGGGGGAGTGGCGCGGCGTCCGGGGCGCCCGCCCAGCGCGGCCACCGAGGAGGCGACATCGTCCTGCTCCAGGTGGTGCTTGTGGAGCTCGTCGTCCATCGAGCCCGCTCGGCAGTGGTCGAAGGGGGCGCTCGCCGTTCTGCGCAACACGGTCGCGACTCGTGAACGCATCGTTGCAGGAGGCGCGGTCGCTGGACCGCAGCTCGATTTCTCGCCCCTTGCCGAGCTTGAGCTCGTCAGCAGTGGAACTGGACCGGCAATGCAGTCAGCCCCCGGAGCAGGGTGCCGGTCCGCCAACTCAGTTGCGCGGGGTCGGTGGCGAAGGCCATCGCCTGGCGCTGTTCCACGAGTAGGCGAAGGGCGATCGCGGCTTCGGCGCGGGCCAGTGGGGCGCCCATGCAGTGATGCAGTCCGTGGCCGAAAGCCGCGTGGCCCGACGCCCGGCGCGTGATGTCGAAGCGGTCCGGGTCCGGGAAGTGGCGCGGGTCGCGGGAAGCCGCGGCAAGGGAGATCTGGACCGCTTCACCGGCGCGGATGTGAGTGCCCGCGAGGTCCAGGGGCTCGGCTGCGAAGCGGAATGCGGAGGCGTGCACCGGCGAGTTGTATCGCAGGGACTCCTCCACCGTGGCGGGGGTGAGGCTCACGTCGGAGCGCAGCAGTTCCAGTTGCTCAGGGTTGGCGAGCAGGGCGTGCAGTGTTCCCGAGATCAGGTTCACTGTTGTCTCGTGGCCCGCGACGAGGAGCAGGAAGGCCATGCCGAGGAGTTCCTCGGGCGTGAGGCGGGAGGAGTCGGCTGCGAGGTCGCTGAGCAGGGTGCCGTCCGGGGCGGCCGCCTTCCGTGCCGTCAGTTCTGTGAGGTAGGCGGCCAGGTCGGCGGCCGCGGAATCTGCCGCCTGGGCCGAGGTGGGTGTCACCAGCTCGTTCGACCAGTCGTGGAAGGAAGAGCGGTCCGCAGCCGGAACACCCAGCAGGTCGCAGATCACCGTGACGGGCAACGGCAGCGCATACCCGCTCACCACGTCGGCGGTCCCTTGCCGCGGCAGCGCGGCCAGCAGCTCCGCAGCGACCGTTTCGATCCCCGGTCGCAGGGCGGCGACCCGTTCCGGCGTGAAGTGCGGCGCCACCAGCCCGCGCAGGCGGGTGTGGCGGGGTGGGTCGCTCTGGAGCATGTTGAGGCCGAGGGCGTGGCCACCGTCGGTCCGCCAGGCCGAGGAGTGGCGTATGTCGTTGCGCAGTCGCGGGTCGGTGAGCGCGGCCCTGGCCGCGTCGCGCGTCACGACCAGCCAGCACTCCCCGCTGCCCGGAACGGACACGCGGTGCACGGGACCCCTGGCCCGCAGCGCCGCGTAGACGGGATAGGGATCCCTCGCCAGGTCATGGCCGCGGGGTGCCAGTTCCTCCAGGGTGGGTGACTGCATGCTGTGACCTTTCGGTGAGGGGCTTGTCCGGGAGTCAGTCGTGCCATGCGTCCGCCACCCCGGCTGCCAGCGCCGTGGCACGGGCGTATCCGGCGCGAGCGGCTGCGGGGACGCGGGTGTTCGCTGTCATGTCGCGGCCCATCGCCCGGCGATCGGTACGGCCGGGGCACACCAGGGACACGACAGTTCCCCCGGCGGCCAGGTCGGCTGCCTGCTGCCGGGCGCCCGGGTGTGGGCCGACGGCGTTGGGGATGGGGACGACTGCCAGGACCCGGTCGTAGCCGCGGGCCAGTTGGATGTTGGCGGTGGAGCGGCTGCCGCCGTCGATCCAGCGCCGGCCGTCGAGCGCGACCGGCGGCCAGACCAGGGGTACCGCACAGCTCGCGGCCACCGCGTCGACGAGGCCGGCCTTCGTGTCCGCGTCGAAGGCCTTCACCTCGCCGCTCACCGCGTCGACTGCGGAGATCCGCAGGGCCCGTGCCGGCCAGTCCGTTGCCCCGCACAGCAGCGTCCGCACGGCGTCGTACATCTCGGAGGCGGGTGCGGTGGACGCGGCCAGGGCGGCACGGCCGAGGCGTCGTACGGAGCGCTCGGGGTCGCGGGAACCGAGGGCCGCCCGGAGGAAACGGAGGGTCTGGGCCGTGGTGACGTGGAGATCGATGCGGTCGTCGCCGGCGAGCTGGCGTTCGTACAGCTCGCCGGGCGGCTGGCCGCAGGCCAGACGGGAGCCGAAGACAGCACCCGCCGACGTGCCGATGACCACGTCGGCCCGGTGGAGGTCGATGCCCGCGTCCGCGAGCCCGGCGAGCACGCCTGTCAGCCATGCGCCGCCGACCGGCCCTCCGCCGCCGAGTACGAGTGCGGTTCCGGTGCCGCTTCCGCTCACGTCGATCCTCTCCCGAGCGCACGAACGTAGTCGGGGTGGTCCCTTCCCCGCGGGGACCACCCATGAAATGGGGAGTGGTCCCCACTTCGCGTTCCGACGATAGCATCAGTACTGGGGATAGCTCCCCACTTCTTTCGGAGGATGATCGTCATCGGCACAGGTGAGGGAACGGCCCCCCAGCGACGCGACGCGCGCCGCAACCGGCAGCTCCTGGTGGAGGCGGGTCACGAGGTATTCACCGAGCAGGGGCTGCAGGCGCCGCTGGACGTGATCGCGCGCCGGGCCGGCGTGGGCAACGCGACGCTCTACCGGCACTTCCCCACCCGCGCGGCCCTCGTCGACGCCGTCTTCCGCGATCAGCTGACCGGCACCACGGAGGCGGGTGAGCGGGCCCGGACGGCCGTGGACGCCTGGACGGGGCTGAACGACTACCTCCGGACCGTCTTCGACGCGCTCGCCGCCGACCGCGGTACCAACGACCTCATGACCACGCACGTCGAAGGCGTCGAGGCGCTGGACGCCGTGCACACGCACAACCGGGACACGATCGAACTCCTGCTGGAGCGCGGGCGGCAGGAGGGCGCCGTCCGCGCGGACGTGACCACCGAGGACGTCCTGTTCGCGCTGGCCGCTCTGGGCCGCGCCGTCCCGGCCCTGGCGGCCGCGACTGCGCCGGACGCCTGGCACCGCCCCCTCGCCCTGCTCCTGGACGGCCTGCGCCCGGCGCCCTTCCCCCTGCCGGGCCGGGCCCTCACAGCCCCCCAGCTCGGCGACGTCCTCAGGGAACTGGGCCCGCACCGGGCGCCCTTGAAGGGCTTGAACGATGAGTGAGGGCTCCGGGGAGCCCAGGCCTGCCGGCCTGAGTCACCACCAGAACCTTTGACGTTTCCTGCGCGCGTGGCCTGCTGGTTCTCGGCCTGTCCCGCCCTGGGCAGGGGGATTGTGTCGCTCACCGGCGGCCGAATCCTCCTCCGTGACACCGGCTTCTGAAGTACGGCTCCAGATGGTCAGTCCGTCGGCCGGGAGCGATGTCAGGCGGCGCGCTTGACGTGGCGGACCAGCCACATGAGCAAGGGGTCCAGATCGCTGGCCGCCGAGAGCACCCGTTCGAGCGCTACGGGGGTGTGCAGCCATTCCTCGCAGCCGAGAGAACGGGCGGCGATCAGTGAACGGTGGCGCAGCAGGTCCGCACGGGGGTGGTCGGCCGGATAGCCACGCGGGAGGCGTTTCATCATGTCCCCGGAGATCTCGTAGCCCCTATGGCGCACCTCCTCGACGATGGCTGACAGTTCGGAGCCGCTGCCCTCGGCGGCCACGGCCCTGCGGAACATGTCCACCTGGCCGGGATCGGGATACCACCAGGCGCCCTGGATCCGCAGGCCGTCCAGAGAGAACCGGAGCCCGAGCTCGATCTTGCGGCCGAGTCGGATCACCGCGCTCTGGTGCTGCCACCACCAGGAGCCGGTGCGGAAGTGCCACACCGAGAAGTCCTCGTACCGGGCGTCGAAGTCCGCGACCTCGTTGAGCAGGGCGATCATGGGCTGCCGGACCAGACGTTCACGGTCTGCGCGGTAGCGCTCCCTGGTGGCTTTGTTCGGTTCGCCCTGGAGTTGCCACAACACGTCCATGGCCTGTTCCGGCCAGCCGGTGAACTGTTCGCGCATGCGCGGAGAATAGCCCAGCCGGTCGTTCGCGAGAGCCGCGCGTGAAGAGCGTGGGACTGGTGCGGACGACCTGCGAGCGTTCTGCGGTGAGGCTTTTGAGAAGGAACTGGGCGCGCGGCATGCGAACAAGAAATGCTCGTACTGGCGTGCCATTGATTCGGGCGGGCGGCGGTCTGCTGGATGCCGTGGAATCAGGTGGGCTCCAGTCGGCGCGGTGCTGGGGCAGCAGGCAGATGACGTGCGGCGTGGTCGGTTCCTGTGCCTGCGGGACCTGGGTGACGGAACAGTCGCCGCCGGGCCCGGCCCGGCAGAGCTGGGCAACGCTGACGCTGGCGGGGGCAGGTGCGGGAGGGCGAGGCAGCGCTTCTGCGAGAAGTCGCGGACGGTCACTTTGATGAGGGCCGATCCTGCGCTTCGGGGCGGAAGATGATCGCAGGCCGGATGGAACGCACGCTCGAAGTACCATCCCTGCATGGTTGTCCGGCCGGTACTTCCCAACCTCCTCATGGGTGTAGTCGGACGGAGACATCTCTATGGAGAGGGCAGAGTGCGATGAGTGTGGCTGTGAGTTGGTCCCGTGTGATGAGTCTTCTTCGGGAGCACGCGCCGGCCGATCACGCGGATCTGCCAGGGCCCGCTACGGAGCAGATGCTCGCGGCAGCCGAGGAACGAATGGGGATCTCCCTGCATGGGGACCTGCGGACGTGGCTGTTGCAGAACGATCTGGATCTGCCGGAGGAAGACGTCGACGACGAAGTGGCATGCTGCGGCTTCGACGGGTTCCCCGACGAGGGAAGCTTCTTTCTGGGCATCCGGGCGATGGAGAGGCTCTACGCGAACCGTTCCAGGCCCGGTGGATTCGACCCTCCGGACCAGCCGGACAATCCGTTCTGGCGTAACGAGTGGATTCCGTTCCTGTCGGACCAGGACGGCTGGATGGGAAAGTTCATCGATGTGCGGGACGGACGCGTCGGCAAGTGGTTCGTGGGTGAGGTCACGGTCACGGGCGAGTACGAATCGATGGCCCAGTATTTCGATTCCGTAGCGGAGAAGTTGACGCAGATCACCGAGGGAAGCTACCCGGTCTGTCGGGTCACCGAAGGTCGACTTGTATGGTCGTGAGACGTTCCCAACTGGATGACGGCCATTGCCGATCCGTACTCACCCTGGAATGTCCATGGGATTCATCAGCGTTTGACGTTCCAGGGTAAGGACGGCTGCGGCGATGACGGTCATCCGGTTGGGGCTGCAGCGGGCCCGGAGGAGGAAGATCGAGCGCGCGATCAATCGCCTCAAGCGCCACCGGGCGGTCGCCACCCTGATCGGCGAACTCTCCGCCCGCTTCGAAGCCACAGTTCCTGTCGCCGCGATCGGAGAAGGTCCATGACGGGCGGAGCTACCGATGCTGCAGCCGGCGTTGGCCACGCCCTTGCGGAGATCACAGCCAACCGGCCCAGCCGAAAAGTCATGAGGTAAGCGCGTTTGGCCGCGGCCCACCCGTGGCGGCCGCCACCGACGACCGAGAAGACGGCAACGGCGAACCAGAACGCAACCGCTCCGCCAATGATCAGAGCCCATACGGTACCGCCGAGGGCGGCAAACGAGACCACGATGAAGATGGTTATGGCGAGCCCGGCATGGGCTCCGCCGATGGTCACACGGAACGTCTCGCGCACGATGTGACGGCCCTTGTCACCGCCTGCCGTGCAAGGTCATCGATGTCCACCAACGCAGGCGTGGAGGCGGCCGCTGACGAGCCACCGAGAGGCGGTTGTCGCGTATTCCTGTGAATGCGTCACCAAGCACAGAGATACGTGCACCAGGGAAGGACGCTGTGGCCAATGGACGTCACCCTGCGGTCATGGCGGTGGCAGGGCGATGAACCTCCAGGATGACCGCGGTGCCGGCCACCGTCCGGTCCTCGTGCATGGTGATCTGCTGGCCGGGCCGGACGTGCGTCCAGTGGGAAGGAGTGAGAGGCACGAGCCGAACCGTGGCTCGCCCGCCGGGCTCCAGACAGGGCACGTCCTCAACCCAGAGCCGGGCAATGCTGACCGCACGTCCACCGGTGGGCGAGAGGTGGCCGATGTCCCACATGGGCCGCAGAACACCGGCGCCGGAGAACGGCGTCGTGCGCCGCCCCTCGTTGGCAGGACGGAGCGTAAGATCCGCCCGGATCACGCCGTTGCGGATCTCGGAACACCGCCAATGACACCACGTGGCGCTGCGCTCCAGCCGGAGCTGCTCGGCCGCGTCAGCGAGCTTCTCCCAGAACGCCAGAGGGAGCGAGCGACCGTCCCCGAGCTCCTCCAGCAGGCCCAGGGCAATCTCCCACTCGTCGTGGACGAGGTAGTCCCAGATGTCCCGCACCGTGATGTCGTTCTCGGTGGCGGAGTCTTCCGGAACGAGCAGGGAAACGGATTCGAGCAGTTCAGGGACGTTCATGCGCTCATTGTCGGCCACGTGGATGCCAGGCTGCGCTTCCCCGGTCGGGATCCGGGCCGGCTGCACTGACCGGACAGGTCGCTGAACCGCGGCCGACTGACGAGCGCTTGACCTGTACCGGGGTCCAGGGGCGAGGCTCAAGGCATGAATGAGAGAGATGAACCGTTCGGCATCGCGGAGGTCTCGGCGTGGATCGGTCTGGCCCCCGATACATTGCGGTACTTCGAACGTCACGGGGTCGTACCGTCTCCACGGCGCGACAGCGCGGGGCGTCGCCAATACAGCACGGCCGACGTCGAGCTGATCCGCATGCTGATTCATCTCCGGGAGACAGGCATGCCGCTGGCCGATATCGCGCAGTTCACAGGCGCCGACGACAAAGTGGCTGATCCGGCCAGGCTCCGAGTGGAGTTGCTGACAGCTCATCGCCGTCGCGTCCACGACAGGCGCGAGGAACTGGACCGTGCGCTCGATGTCATCACTCGGAAGATCGCGGACTTCACTGAGCGGATCACGAGTCCGGCGGACCTTCTCGACCGACCGGACTGCACGATCGCCTTCGGCGTCCAGGGTGAGGGACCCCTGCTCTTCCTCGTCGGCGCACCGGCTGGGCGGGCCGGTTTCGCAGCGCTGGCGCATGAACTTGCCGACCGGTTTACCGTCGTCACCCACGACCCGCGTGGCATAGGGGCCAGCCGCGCCGTCCCAGGGATGGCTGCGCCCACGCCTGAGGTCCTTGCCGAGGACCTTGCCGCCCTCGTCGACAGGTTCACCGGGGAGCCCGCCCTGTTCGTCGGTACAAGCGGTGGCGCCGTTACGTTGCTGGAGCTGGGCAAGCAGCACCCTGACATGGTCGGCCGGGCCGTCCTGCATGAGCCGCCCCTCGTGTCTCTCCTGGACGACCCAGACCTGGCGGGCCGAGCCGCAGCAGCCTTCGCAGTCGCGGAGGCTGATCCTCAGCGGGCAGTGCAAGAGTTCTTTGACCTCAGCGCCGCGGCCCACCACACAGGACCGGATCAGACACCTCCCGCCCATATGGCGCTACCCGAGCTGCCGGGCAAGGAACTCGACAAGAACCGCTACTTCCTGGGGCGGATGGCGGGACCCACGGTCTTCTACGTCCCCGACACCGAGGCCATCCGACGCGTTTCGGTGACGCTGTGCGCCGGCTCGCTGAGCCATCACCAGATGGCGCGCCGGGCGACCCGAGCGCTTGCTGAACTTCTGGACCTACCTCTGATCGACATGCCCGGCAACCACCTCGGCGCAAGCGCCGAGCCGGCAGAGTTCGCCCATGTCCTCGGGCTCCTGCTCGAACCCTGAACACCATCCGCTCGCCCTTCCTGGGCCGAACGGCCCAGGAAGGGCTCAGACCGATCAAGACCGAAGACCCCCGCCCATGACCCAGCACGAGTCCCCGGAGATACCTCACGCCGGCCCCTCCGACCAGCACGCCGAAGAGGGTGAGGCTTCATCGAGCGAGACCGGTCTCCCTGTCCGCAGCAGCGATCTGGGCGTGGAAGCGCTTGTGGACCCAGTGACGCTCGCCAAGGATGCTCACCTGCCCCCAACGGCCGGAGACCGGACCGAGCCGGGTCTGCCGTGGCATCGTGCCCGCGAGACGCCGTGGGCCGGCGCCGCCGGACAGCTTGCCACTGTCCAACACGTAAATGGCGTCTTGGGTGACTGCCACGCAACGGTACTTGTTCACGAACATCGTCAGTCCGGTGAGATAGGTGACGACGAAGTACAAGAAGTTCGGCGCGCTCTGGCAGATGAACACCTGCCGGATCTCGATGTCAGCGGGCAGGAACGGTGCCGAGCGCCGTGCCAGGTCCGGTCTCGGATCGGGGCCTCGTTGACCGCTCTCATCAGGTCCGTCGACCAAGGTGACTCCCTTCCCCCTGCTGCGCATCCATCGCATGAAGTCACCGTATCGCCCTGGCGCGACGCTTCGTGTGGGGCCGGCGTGACGGGACCTCCGAGCCACCCACTGACGGGCGGTCAAGACAGCAGACTGCCGGCCGCGACCAGCACGAGCTTCCCGGCCGAGCACCATGCCAGAGGCTCTGAAGAGCACGTGCGGCGGCGAAAGCTCAGTGATGGGGGCAAGGCCTCCACGGTCCTTGTGCGGCAACGGCCGGACCGCTACCTGACAGCGGGTTCAGGGCCCAAGGGAGGGGGCGGCGGTACGGAGCGGCGGTACGGTTCCCCGACCGGTCCAGCCGCTCTGCGGTGTCTCCCGGCCCGAAGCAACTCTCGGGCGCTCATGATGAGGACGCAGAACGGCTGGTGCGCTGTGTGCGGTGCTGCCCGGTAGGCATGACAGCCGGCACAGCCGCGGTTCAGGAGCCGGCCACTATGGCTCCGAGGATCATCCCGCCGACCAGGCCCACGGCGCTGACCACGATGGCGGGAACGGCGAGGCGCTCGTGCCGGACCGTCTTGGCGACGATGGCCAGCACCAGGCCGACCACACCGAAGACGATGGGCAGGAAGACGAGTGAGACCACGCCCAGCACCATCGCGATGATGCTCAGTACGTTGCCGGTCGTAGCACTCGGGGGTGTGCCGTAGGGCTGCTGTCCGGTCGGATGATTGCCGTACTGGGTCGTCATGTGTCCACTCCTTCGTGATCACTCCGGGGCCGGCACGCGAATCGGACCGGTCTGAACCACGGGTACCCCGAAGTGCCTCTGGGACACGGGGACTTGCTTCGGTTCGGGTGCCGTGTGGCTTGGCCTTCGGTAGACACTCCCGCAGGCGGAGGGCCCGCGTTCGGCTTCGGTGCGGCCGGGAGCCTCTCCGGATATGCCAGCCCGGGACAGCCATGCCGAGGCGTGGGCCCTCGTACCGATCACTCCCGATCAGGCGGACGAGGGGTATCGAGCTGGCTGCTCATTCTTGGGCGATTGAACCTTATGTATCCACGTAAGCCGACTGCCCTGCGCGTGAATCTCACCGGAAGTGCAGCCCTGGTCACCGGCTCCACGCAGGGGGTCGGCGCGAACATCGCCGTCGGACTCGCTGGCGCGGGCGCCTGTGTAGCGGTCAACGGCCGCAGCAATCCGTACCAGTCGCAGTCGAGCGGTTGCGCGAACATTCGCCGGAGGTGGAATGCGTCGCCGCGCCGGGCGATCTCGCCCGGCGGTGTCGAAGAGTGCGTCTACGGGGTGGTCGACAAGGACTTCCGTGGGAAGAGGCGTATACACGCGTTCATACGAGCCCAGCGGCCGGAGTGACTGCCCGCGGCGATCTCCTCGCACCGGAGAAGATCGCTCATCTGGTGGTCCACCCGGTTGCCTCGTGCGCCGCGGTGACCAAGGGCGGCGGGCGGCCGTGCTCTGCGCGTGGACACCGGCTACGTGGATTCGATCCTGCCCCGGGACAGGTCGGCGAAGGTTCTGGCCGAGTCATCCCGTGCAGGTGGGGCGCCGGCCTGGGCGGACGACGCCTCGTCGGCCTGGCGCGCATCCGGGGACTTCGGGCAGGTGTCACCCATGGTCCCCGGATGTGTGGGCGCCCCTCAGGTCTGCGGACGGCTGCCGTGGTTTGCGCCGTTCTTACGGCGGGCCTTCTTCTTCCGACGTCGCTTCGAGGACATCAAACTCTCCCTGATCTGCATCGTTCGAATATTTCTGCTGGTTTGTCGCCTATGGCGATCACAGA
This sequence comes from Streptomyces sp. NPDC048211, assembly GCF_043202315.1. Taxonomy (NCBI): domain Bacteria; kingdom Bacillati; phylum Actinomycetota; class Actinomycetes; order Kitasatosporales; family Streptomycetaceae; genus Streptomyces; species Streptomyces sp. NPDC048211. The sequence goes on along the minus strand of NZ_JBIDAD010000003.1, from coordinate 120,028 downwards.
GCCCCTACCCACTCGCGCGGGGAAAAACTCTTTCGGTACGTGCACCTGAGTGGTGTGACTCGCCGCGTTCGTCTTCACCCCCTCGACCTGCGGTCAGGATGTGTCCGACCTTCACGTGGTCGGCTGGGAGCGTCGTCGGCGCAACACCGCTTCGGTGACGTGCCGGGCGGGTGGGTTTCCCGGACCGAAAGTGTCCGGCCCAGCCTTGCGCGACGTGGATCCGTAGCAATATCGATGTCCCGTCGACTGGGCGGTCAAGGGGGCGGGCCGAACCCAGTGCCGTCTGCTCCGTCGCAGGTCAAGCGGGTCGGCGCACTCCGTCATCGTGCGCGAAGGGCACACAGCCACGATCCTGGACTGGTCGGCCAAGGGCACGACGGCTCGGCGGCCGAACCAGGCACGACTGGATGGAGGGCTCGCCATGGCGGGGAAAGAGAAGGAACTGTCCAAGGGCGACGATGTCACCTGGCGAAGCCATGGACATGACGTGGAAGGCTCCGTGACCCGGAAGGTGCAGGAGCGGGGCAAGGTGGCGGGCAGGACGGTGGACGCCTCCGAGGAAGACCCTCAGTACGAGGTACGCAGCGCCGGAACGGGCAAGAAGGCCGTCCACCGTCCGGAGGCACTGCGTAGGAGGAAGGGCAGGGACAGCGCATGAGCTCTCGGCGGACGAGCGCGCCAGGATGCGGTCGGTCACCGCAACCATGCCGGTGACACGAGCGCAGGAGCGCCGGCCAAGTGGCCCGGCGCCGAGCGTGCTCACGAAGTGGGGTGCGAGAACAGCGCAGGAGAGCCCACGGTCAGGTGTCGGGCCGACCGGCCGTCAGCTGCCGAGAATCCGCGAACTGCAGTTCGGTGATGCGTGCCTTGCCCCTCTGCGCAAGGTCATCGGGGCCGCTCGGCGGGTTCGAACACCACGCTCTCGACGGCGGGGGACAGGGCAGGTTCCGTAATATCGATGTCCGCTGGACCAACCGCGCATCGCGCGACTGCCGCTCCGGCGCGACATGGCAAACAGAGCGGACGAGCGGAAATCGCGGCTTGAGCACCCGCCTGCGTCGCATGGCCTGGATTGGACAGACACGCGTGAATCAGCAGCCGGCGGAAGACGGGTCGGGAGCGCCCCGACAGCTGCCGCTCTTCGGGTGGTCGGACTCGGTCCCGGAACGTGCGGCACAGCCGGCCTTCCGGGACGGGCCGGAGGCCCGCCGGATGCTCGACGTGCGAGAGATCTACGCGGAGCCGGCCGCTCTGGATTCCCCGCGGGGCCGGCAGATCGTGGCCCGGCTCCCGGAAGCGCGCGTGACCGAAGTCGAGAGCCACTGGCGCATTCCCGCGCTCCACGGCAACGACGGGAACATCGCCCGCTGGGCGCGTATCAAGACCGACACGCTTGTCCTCGGTGTGAAACACACGCTGCGGACACGCCCCAACGGCAGGTCGGCCGACTGGATCACCCCGGGCCCGTCCAACGGGTGTGCCATGGCCTGTGCCTACTGTTACGTCCCGCGCCGCAAGGGCTATGCCAACCCCATCACGATGTTCACCAACATCGAGGAGATCGTGGCCCATGTCCGCCGCCACGTGCGGGCCCAGGGCCGCAAAACGGAGCCCAACCAGTGCGATCCGCAGGCATGGGTCTACGACATCGGCGAGAACGGAGACTGTTCCGTCGACGCGCTGGTCTGCGACAACACGGCAGATCTCATCGCAGCCTTTCGCAGCCTGCCCTCGGCGAAGGCGTCCTTCGCGACAAAGTTCGTCAACCCCGACCTGCTCGCGCTCGACCCGCAGGGCCGCACCAGGGTGCGCTTCTCCCTCATGCCCCACCACGACGCCCGTCTGCTCGACATCCGAACCAGTTCGATCGACGAGCGGATCGCGGCAGCCACCGACTTCTTCGACGCCGGCTACGAGGTGCACTTCAATCTCTCGCCCGTAGTGTTGCGACCGGGATGGCAAATGGACTGGGCCGAACTGTTCACGCGGCTCGACGACGTCCTGCCCACCCGCGTGAAACGTCAGGCCGCTGCCGAGATCATCATGCTGACGCACAACGAGACGCTTCACGAGGTCAACCTGGGCTGGCACCCCCCGCGCCGAGGAGGTGCTGTGGCGGCCGGAGGCGCAGGAGACCAAGCGCTCGCAGAACGGAGCCGTCAACGTGCGCTACTCGCTGGCGGTCAAACAGGAAGCGCTGACCCGGCTTCGACGATTGCTGTCCACCCATGCGCCATGGCTGCAGGTCAGGTACGCCTTCTGAGCGAGGGTGCCGAGCCGTGCCGATCCTTGCCGAGCCGACCCGCGTGTGGCCTCCGCGCCTGCTGACGGCGCCTGTCACGTTGTCGTCGTTCGCTCCAGGGAGCACCTGGCCGGGCGCGGTCTCAGTAGCGCGCCTCCACGGGCGTCGCTGCCGAGTGTGCCGGCGGGCCGGAGCCGACGTCCCGGCCGTGAGTGCGCTGTGGTCGAAGACTGGCGGCCGACGTTTCGCTGCCGTCGGCAAGGGTTCCGTCGCCCGCCGAGGACCAGGAGTCATCCGTAGCCGAATATGCGCCCTATGAAGTAGGCGGCGAAGAAGATCGACCCCAGCAGGATCAGCCCTGCCCAGAACCTGGGGTGTTCCCAGATGCCTCCGTCCGCCGGTTGCTGATGGACCTCGCCTATGGAGCCCTCGGCCGGTGGCGTCTCGCCCGGAGGGTTCAGTGACATAGCCATACCTCCACCTTCTCTCCATCCCGTCACTCCCGCAGCGTGCGACGACGCGGCGGGCCGCCGGAAGCTGAGAGCCCGCTCCCGGGCGGAATCCCTTGCCCCGGGGACCTTGCCGTGCCGCCGGGCCCACCCGTTGTGACGCACTGTCGCTCATCGATAGGCGCAGAGTGCCCCGGGGTGCACGGGCGTCGGTGTACCGCCCATGCCACCACCGAACGCGGCTCTGCCCGCCGGTCGGCAGCCGTAGCACTGGCTGCGGCATCCGGTCAGGCAGCCGAACTGCTGCCCTGATCAGGCGCAATGCAGTGACGAGGTGAGGATTCGGGGATGCAGGGAAGGAGGTGCGGCAACCGATAGGAGGTTGCTGTGGAGGGCATGGATCTGGAACTGGGCGAACTGCTGGCCGCTGCGGAGGCCGCCCCGCCCGGTGAGTCCGTCGACGTGGTGGCTCATGACCTGCAGAAGCGTCTGGGGGCGCAGCGGGTGTCGTTCCTGTTCGTTGACCTGATAGGTGAGCGCCTGGTGCGCCTGACCGCGACCGGTGCCGCAGACGACCCTGCCGAGCCCATCGAGTTGCGGGGAAGTCTCTACGATCAGGTCCTGCAGAGTCAGCGCCAGCACGTCGAAGCCGCCGCGGACGGCGGCAGGCGGGTCATCACACCGGTCACCAACCGGGGCGACCGCATCGGCGTGCTGGAGGTGACGCTGCAGGCCGGGGGCGAGACCGCGCTCCGGCAGGTCCGCGAGGCCGCCCACGCGCTGGCCTACATCATCGTCACGGACCGCCGCTTCACCGATCTGTACCATCTGGGCCGGCGCACCACCCGGACCAGCCTGGCCGCGGAGATCCAGCACCAGTTGCTTCCGTCGGCCCCCTGCTGCGAGGCGGCCGAGTTCACGCTTGCCGCCGGGTTGATCCCGGCCGACGACATCGGTGGCGACACGTACGACTACACGCTGGACCGCAGCACTCTGCACCTGTCCATCACCGATGCGATGGGCCACGACACCGATTCCGCACTGTTGGCCACCTTGCTGGTCGGAGCGCTGCGGCAGGCCCGCCGCAGCGGTTGCGACGCCCTCAAGCAGGCGAGCCATGCCCACGAGGCCATGCTCAGTCACGGTCGTGGTCTCGCCACCGGGCAGTTGCTCTGTGTCGACCTCGACACGGGCCTGTGTGAGCTGGTCAACGCCGGTCACCCGCGCCCCCTTCGGCTGCGTGAGGGGGTCGTCGAAGAAGTCGCGCTCGCCGTCAATCTGCCCTTCGGTGTGATGGCCCCGACCGGCTATCGCCTGCAGCAACTCCACCTGCGTCCCGGAGACCGCTTGGTCTTGCTCACCGACGGAATGCAGGATCGCGATGCGGCCGCCGCCGATCTGCCCTCGGTGATTCGCGAAACCGGTACCCAGCATCCGCGGGAGGCCGTTCGGAGCCTGACCCGCACCGTGCTGGATGCCTGCCAGGGCAGCCTCAAGGACGACGCGACGGTCCTGATCCTGGACTGGCACGGCAATTCCCGGCGAAGACCCGCCCGGCAGCGGTGACCCACGCGAGCAGTTCGCTGGGCTTTCGAACTGGCCGGGGGCCCGGGGCGTGTGGTGAAGGTCCCGTCCGGCGCGCGGCGTCTGGCACGGCGCCTCGCCGCGTTGTCGGGGTCGCCCGAGTGCGTCCAGTACGCGGGCGGTCCTCCGCCTTGCGATGCACCGCACCGGACGCCGCGAGCCCCGCCCTCCCGGACGACACTACTTTCACCGCACGCCCTGGGGGCGGCCGTGGACCGACGCGGCGGCCCGCCCGCGCGGCCCCCGGCCCGCCGCGCCTGGAGGGCTGACCGGCCTTGCGTGAGCGACTGGCAGCCATCGGCCGTTCCTCGTCCTGCCCGACGCTCGCGGCTTTCCTTGCACCTGTCCCGCAGACATTCGGCGACTGGCTGTACGACCGCCGGACCGTGGCGCCGGAGGGCGGAGTGGACTCGCTGTACCCGTGCGTGGACGACGCCTTCTCGTCGCGATGGGCCAACCATCGACCGGCACGCCCGGGTGGCCGGCCATGCGCGCATTCGCTCGTCGCTCGCTCACCGGGAGCAAGCGAACACCCGCGCGACATTGCGTAGTCCCGCGGGCCGGGACGGTCAGCCGGTGGAGGTGGGCCCCCGGCCCGGGGGCACGGTGACCTCCACGGTGGAGGTGACCCGGACCACCGCCGGGACGCGGGGCGCCGACCCGAACCCGAACGTGACCGGTGGGTCGACGGGAGCGAGTCCTCCGAGAGGGCGACCGTCCAGGATCGCGGTCGCGGCCCGGACACGGTGCAGGTCCCGGGCCCCGTACCACTCGCGACGGTCCGGGCCCGCGCTCCCCAGCGTGCGCACACCGGGCAGCAGACGGGCCGGTACGTCGCACAGCGCGGCCCAGGTGCGGCTGCGGGCCAGGGGTGCCGGCACCGCGCACAGCAACAGCCCCAGGGCGGTCCGGGAACCGGTGACCACGTCGAGCACCAGCGGCCCCGCTCCGACGTACCAACGGGTCCCCTCACGCCTCACGTCCACCGGGACCACCTCCACGCGCTCGAATACGTAGGTGTCCGCGACGAATTCGGCGATCCTGCGGGAGGGGGCCAGCAGGCAGCGCTCTCCGTCCGGGTGCTCGATCATGACGTCGCTGAACGCCCCGAACGGGGACCGCGGCCAATGTCCCCACACGAGCCGCGTCCCCGAGGTCGTGCCGACAGCCCCGATCCATCCGTCGAAGTGCAATCGCTCCTGTGCCATGGCCGACAGTCTGGCCCGCCCGCCCTGGATTGACCGGTAACGCCGCCGTACGCCGAACACCGCTCCGGAGCGGCCTCGTACGGTTCAAAGCGGTCTTCGGCCTCCGGGCTGCGGCCGTCACGCCACGCCTGGGACGCCCGGGTGATCGACGCGACCACGCCGAGGTCGAGGAGCCATGCGCCGCCCACATCGCTGAACCATTGGATGTCCAGCGCGACACGGGACGGTACGTACGGGGCGGCAGGCCGGCGGCAGGCCGGCGGCAGGATGCCGAGCGGGGCCCGATCAGCTCAGCAGCCAGATGCCCACCCCGCCCAGGAGGAGCAGGAGGCAGATGGTGAGGTTCGTGCGCCAGTACGTCAGGAGGATCGCGACGAACTCGCGGATCATCGCGCTGGGCCAGAAGTACGAGGCAGTGGGTGACCCGACCACCTGGCCTCGGACTCCCGTCCGGCGGGCGGTCACCGCGGCGCGGAAGACGTGGTAGTTGTTCGTGACGACCACACACCGGTAGTCGGGATGCGCCTTCTCCATGATGGATCTGCTGAACCTCAGGTTCTCCTCTGTCGTCGTGGAGCGGTCCTCACGCTCGATCAGGGCAGCCGGGAACCCGCGCTCGATCAGGTAGTCGGCCATCGCGTGCGACTCCGGCAGGCTTTCGTCCGGGCCCTGTCCGCCGGAGGCGAGGAGCACGGGCTGCCGGCCTCGCGCCGCCAGCCTCGTATGAACGGCTCGGGCCCGCTCCAGGCGGCTGGCCAGCAGCGGCGACACCGTGACGCCGTTGATGAGGCCGGCGCCGAGGACCACCACGTAGTCGGCCTTGCGATGGATGTGGAGACGTCCGTAGAGGAAGGCGTACGCGATGAAACAGAGGAACAGGAAGGCGATGTAACCGGCCAGCGCCAGGACTGTGCCTGTCACCACCATCAGGGTTTCGTTCTTCAGGGTCAGTGCTGTGGTCATCAGGGCGAGAAGGGCCACCAGGGCAAGCCCTGCCAACAGGGACAGGAGGTTGGCAGGGCTTCTGCCCTCCTTGCGCACCATGGTCACGCCGTTCGAGATCAAGAACCACGCCAGGATGACGATGCCCACCGACACCAGAAGGAACAGCACCACGCCGATCTCCCTCCCCGTCGCGGGTTGCGAGCGGGCGAGTTCTGTGAGCCAGGCGGCTGCGGCGAGGACGAACGAGAGACCGAGGAGGACGGCGTTGCTGAAACGGCGGCGCTCGCGGAGCGTGCCGACACAGAAGGCGAGGAAGATCAAGAACGCCGGGACGTAGGCCAACATGCCGACATGCTAGGCGGCTGGGAGCTGGGCCCGCGGGTGCCCCGGCAAGGACGGATCGCCGACGCGGAAGTCCGGGAGCACACGTGGGCCGCTGCTCTCGTGGGGGAGGACAGGCTGTCGCCCGGGCTGGAACGGGTAGGGGTAAGCAACATGAGGCTGATGAGCGAAGGCGAGCGGCAGCCGGCGTCGGGCCGGTGGAAGACGTATGCGGCCACCGCTGCGGGGGTGACGGTGGCGGCGGCCCTCGGTGGCCGGGCGGTCGCGCCGGACACCCGCTGGTACCGGTCCTTGTCCAAGCCGCCCTGGCAACCGCCTGCCTGGGCCTTCGGAGCCGTCTGGACCCCGCTCTACGCGAGCATCGCCTGGGCCGGTGGCCGGGCTCTCCTGGCGGCCCGCCCGGAGGAGCGCAGGGTGCTGGCGGTGAGTCTCGGCACGAACCTCGCAGCGAACACGGCGTGGAACTGGCTGTTCTTCCGCATGCGCAGTACACAGGCCGGGCTGGTGGGGACCGTTCTGCTCGACGTGAGCAACGCCGAGTTCATCGGCCGCGTCGCGAAGGCTGACCGCACGGCCGCTCTCGCGCTGACCCCGTACGCCGCTTGGTGCGGGTTCGCCACGCTCCTGAATGCCGACATCAGGCGCCGGAACATGCGCTGATCAGGCGGTGGTCACTCAGGGCCGGTCGAAGCGGAGCCGTGCGGGAAGCGGGATGAGCCGGGGTGTGAACCAGCAGCACAGCGCATTGACATGTCCAGGTCGAATCGCGATGCTGTGGGGGCGCTCTTCCATCGATGTAAACACCGCCGCCGACTCGCGCGTCACAGCGGAGGCCGACCATGGAACGGGACCTATGAATCTCACCCGCCTTCTTTCCCGCGCCGCCGCCGTTGCGCTCTCCGGTGTTCTCGCTGTCGTCATGACGCTGTCGTCCGCCGAGCAGGCCCAGGCGGAACAGACCATCAGGGCAGCGGATCCGAGTGTGATCCGGGTCGGCAGTACCTATGTGTCGGTGCAGTCGGCCGGTGGCGGGATCGCCGTACGGCAGGCGCCCTCGACGGGTGCGCTGGCGTCGGCGACCCCTCGGCAGGTGTGGTCGGACTCGGCCGGGCGCGGGGAGGTCTGGGCTCCGGAGATCGTCACGGACGGCGGTCGCTACTACATCTACTTCTCGGCCGGCCGTGGGTCTGCCCACCGGATGTACGTCATCAGCTCCGCGAGCCCCGACAGCGGTTACACCGGCGAGAGTCAGCTCGCCCTGCCGGACAACAAATGGGCCATCGACGGGACCCTGTTCACCTTCGGCGGGCAGCGCTGGTTCGTCTGGTCCGGCTGGGCAGGCGACACCAACGTCGAGCAGAACCTCTACATAGCGCGGATGAGTAGCCCCACCGCGCCGACCGGGGCGCGCCACGTCATCTCGCAGCCGCGGGAGAGCTGGGAGCGAGTCGTGGGCAACCCGTTCATCAACGAGGGCCCCGAGGCCATCAAGGATCCGAACGGGCAGTTGCACATCACGTACTCCGCCAACGGCAGCTGGAGCGACCAGTACTGCGTGGCCGACCTTCGGCTGCGGGCCGGCGGCGACCCCACGTACGTCTGGGACTGGTACAAGTCGAACGGCTGCCTGTTCGGCTCCAGCCGCGCGACGATGATGTCCGGCTGGGATCCGACGCTGTACGTCAACGGTCCCGGCCATCACAGCTTCGTCCTGCTCAACGGGGACATCAACACCAGTCCGCCCGCAGGCCCCAGGTTCCCCCTGATGTTCCACGCCGTACCGAAGGGAACGCCCTACGCCTGGGAGAACCGCTACTGGTACACGGGCACGTTCGCCTGGTGGGGCAACACCACCTACAGCCGCGCCAACGTCCCCGGCCCGACTGCCGACACGGGCTGGAGCCTCAAGTTCTTCGAGTAGGGAGGCGGACTGCGGCCGAGATGACCTGCCGAGCCGATGCGTCGGCCAGGAGGATCGGGAGGGACGGTCGCCGGGGCAAGGCGCGGGATGCGTGCGCGGCCGCGGCCACGGAGGCTCCGGCGCCGGCCATCCGCTGAGACACGGACCGCCGAAGGCACCACCGCCCTGGCCGTCAGCCCGGACGGCACGCTTTCTGCTGCTGCGGACGGCACGGGCGGTGTCACGCAGTGGGACGGGTCGACCCATGGCGAGCAGGACCGGCGAGTCCGCGCCCGCAGGAACGGTTCATTCGCCCGTGGTGTCCTCGGCCTCGGCCTCCCAGCGGAGCAGGTCGCCCGGCTGGCATTCGAGCACCTCGCAGAGCGCGGCGAGCGTCGTGAAGCGCACCGCCTTGGCGCGGCCGTTCTTGAGTACCGCCAGGTTGGCGGGCGTGATCCCGATGTGCTCCGCCAGCTCGCCCACGGACATCTTGCGTCTGGCCAGCATCACGTCGATATCGACGGCGATCGGCATCAGATCACCTCGTTCAACTCGGCCTGCATCTGTGCCGCTTCGACATCACGTGTGACGGCCTGGGCGAGCAGTATCCGCAGCACGAGCACGATGAGCGCGACGCCCAGGATGGCCACGCCGATTCCGCCCATGATGAGGGTGACGCCGGGGTCGTCCCGCTGGCCGGGGGCATTGACGGCCGTCACCGCGAACCACACGAGCGCTGCTGCGACGATCGCGCCGATGATGCCGTCCACGTGCCGGAAGGCGGCGTGGGAGAAAACGGTTCCGCGTCGCACCATCGTGACCAGTCGCCATACGCAGACCAGCGCGAACTGGGCCGTGCCGATGCCCAGGATCGTGATCACGCGCAGCGGGGTCAGCGGGAGCGACCCGTCCTCCGGATCGTTTCCGCTGACCAACGCCCACACCATCAATGCCTGCACGAACACGGTGCCGGTGAGCACCACCACGAGGACGGCGCGCAGCGAGCGCACTGCCAGCTTTCCCATGACTCATCCTTCCATCGATCTACGATGGAAATCTATCGAATTTCGATAGGCGAGGCAAGGGTTGCTCGTAGCCTCGACCAGCGGCGTTCACTGTCGGCCGCTCGCGTCGCACGGCGCGCGGCCGACACCGAGCAGGCCCGCTGAGAAATGACCGTCTTCGAGCGCACGGGTGATCTTCCAACGCGCCTGGAGGGCATGGTGACGGTGGTGTAATCGTGGGGGTTCGAGGACAACACTCGGCGCTTGTGCCTGGCGGCAAGGGGGTTGAGGGTGTTCTGCGTGTTGTTCACGACATGCGCCGCGGAGAACTGCGGCACGGTGGCAGCCTGGCCCGCCGGCGGGCAAGAGCGGGCGTGGTGGGCTACTGCGGGTGCTGCAGGCGCGGAGCCGGCGGCAGTGGGGCAGGCGCTTCTGTCGCTGGTTCGGCGCGGAATGCCTTGATCACGTAGGCGGCGAAGCGGCGCGAAGCCGCGAGCCGGGCGGCAGGCGGCGCGTCCTGGACGCACCTGTGAGCCATGAGCATCAGGACCAGGTCGTCGACCACGAAGCCGGAGTGCAGCTGGCCCGTCTCCTGAGCGCGACGGGCCAGTTCGGCGACCGCGTGTACAGTCCGCTCCCGGTCGGCGGCGAAGTCCACGGCTTCCGGAAAGGCCGTCATGAAGGCGTCGGCGAATCCGCGGCTGTGCGCGTGGAGTTCGCAGATCCGCTCGATCAGGCTCCGGAATCCATGCCAGGAATCCGAGTCTGCGAGGGCGTCGCGGATGGCTGCATGGCAGGCTCGCCGCTGCGCGGCGAAGGTTTCCAGGACCAGTGCCTGCTTGGTCGGGAAGTGCCGGTACAGCGTGGCGGGGCCGATGCCTGCGTGCCGGGCGACCTCGCGCATGGGCGCACCCAGCCCCTTCTCGCCGAACACCGTACGGGCGGCGTCCAGGATGCGGGCCCGGTTGTCGCGGGCGTCGGAACGGGAAGGGTGAGACAAACGGCCGGTCATGGTCTCTCGTTTCAGTCAAACGGACGGGGGCGTCCGTTACGTTCCGATGGTGGTCATGCCGCGCGTCCCGGAACCTCACTCACGCTGCCTCGCTCGGTGGGGCGGGGCTCGCCGCCCACGCTCGCAGACGCTGCGCCCCGTACGTTCACCGACCCGAGGAGTAGAGATGAAAGCCGTCGTGATCAGGGAGTTCGGAAACCCCGACGGTCTGGAAGTCGTCGACCTGCCCGAGCCCGTGCCTGCCCCCGGGCAGGTGCTGATCGCCACGGAAGCCGCCGGGGTGGGCGGCGTGGACGCCGTGATCCGCCGCGGAATACTCGCTGCCTACGGCTTTCAGGAGGGCCATCTCCTCGGCAGCGAGGTCGCGGGACGCGTCACCGCGGTGGGAGGGGGCGTGGACACCTCATGGATCGGTCGGCGGGTGTGGGCGTTCACCGGGGTGTCCGGTGGTTACGCCGAGATGGCTGTCGCCGCGGTCGAGGAACTCCTGCCCTTGCCGGACGGCCTGAGCGGCACCGACGCGGTGGCTCTGGGAGGCTCCGGCGTGGTCGCTCACTTCGCTCTGCGACACGCCCGTTTCACGCCCGGTGAAAGCGTGCTCGTGCGCGGCGCGGCGGGCAGCATCGGGATCACAGCGGTCCAGCTCGCAGTCAGGGGCGGCGCGGCCGCGGTGGCGGTCACCACCTCATCGGCGGAGCGCGGCGCCCGACTCGGAGACCTGGGCGCGACCCACATCCTCGACCGCTCCGGCGAGGGCGCCGGCCCCAACGCACCGTCGGGCTTCGACGTGGTGATCGATGTCGTGGGAGGTCCCCGGCTTCCCGCTTTCCTGGACCGGCTGAATTCCAACGGGCGGTTCGTGTCCGTCGGTGTGGTCGGCGGGCAACCGCCGGCAGACTTCGGCATGCGGCTGCTGGACGCCTTCCGCCGGTCCCTGTCGTTCGCCACCTTCAGCTCCGACACGGTGCCCATCCTCGACAGGCAGGCCGTGCGGTCGGCTCAGTTCGCCGATGCCGCTCACGGGAGGCTGCGCACAGTCGTGCACGAGGTGCTGCCGCTGGACCAAGCGGTGCTGGCTCACCGGATGATGGACGCGGGAGAGGTGTTCGGCAGGGTTGTACTGGCCCCCTGAGCCAGGGGAGGGAGGCCCGGTCGACGGAACAGGACCCGCTTCCGGCGATCTTTCCGACCATCCTTCTCTTCCTCGCCCGAGCAGAAGGGGCGGTCGGTGGCGCTCCGGTCGATCGCCAGGAGGTGCCGTGTGTCACGAACCCTGCGGGTCCATTGCGGACTGCGGTTGCGAGGTCGGGGTGTGGGCGGCAAACCTCGACCGCCTCGGCGACGCAGGTGTAGACGTGAGGCGCCATCGAACCGGGTCGCGAGCCGGAAGGCAGAACTCGGCATCCTCACTGAGGCCGACACTGGCATGTTCGCCACGAAGCCGTAACCGGCCGAGCCTCGATGTGGCTTCGGCATGTCAAACAGCAGCAGGACGGCTGCCGGTGCTCGTGACGGGGGACGTCGGCGCCGGAGAACCAAGCACCCGCGGAGGTGACCCGCCTTGAGCCGCCGCCGGCCCGCATGCGGGCGGCCCCGTCCCCGGAACGCCAGGTGCCGGAGGGCGCCCCCATCGAGACCCATGACCGGGAGAAAAGCCGCTGTGAGGGGTGGGAGTCGACGTCTCTGCCCTCGGTCCATGACCTGGAACGAGTCCAGCGGCATCGTTGGCCGGACCTTCGGTAGCCGGCGGCACGCCGATGCGCAGACTGCGCGTACCGGCGGCTCACGGCGAAGTGGCCCGACGCTGCCTGCGGCCGCTCCTGGAACCGATGTCCGCGCCGCCGCACCCCGCGAACCGCCGCCGATCCGGATGTCGCTACTGACGCGACCGGCCTGACGTCCTTCGCGAGGGTGCGGGGCGCGGAAGAGCCGTGGTGGGCCCGACAGCGGACTCCGTGGTGCTCGCTGACGCAGCGTCGGGCGTCAGTCGAGGCCTTCGATGATGCGGAAGTCGCGCTCGACGGCGTCCGCGAGCGTGGCCAGCGCCTCCTGGTAGGCCGGACTCGCGTGTGCCGCGACCGCCTGGTCGAAGCTGTCGAACTCGATCAGAATCGTGCGCTCGGCGATGCCGGCGTCGTGTGCGACGACCCTGCCGCCACGGGAGAGGACCCGTCCGCCCCCGGCCTGGACCGCCGGACGGGCCAGCCTGTCGTAGGCAGCCAGCTTCTCGGGGTCGGTGATGGTGCGGTACGAGCTGACCCAATAGCCCTTGGCCATGAGACCTCCACTGTTCGCGACTTCCTTTGTCTGACTTCGCATGCACACTTCATGGTCTTTCAAGATCAATCGATGCTCAGAAGCATGCTCGGATCCATGGCCGGCGCGCTGTGGGTCAGCGAACCGACAGAGATGGCGTCGACACCTGTTTCCGCGACCGCGCGCAGGTCGTCCAAGGTGATCGTGCCCGATGCATCCAGCCTGATCTCGGAGGTGGGTACCAGCTCGCGTCGAAGGCGGACGGCCTCGGCCAACTGCGGAACCGTCATGTTGGCGAGCATGATCCACGACGGCTCGGCCTGCAGTGCTTCGCGAACCTGAGCAATCGTGGCCACCTCCACTTCGATGGCCACGGCCCTTCCCTCCGATGCCATGTTCTCGCGGATGCTGTCGACGGCACTGGTGACACCGTGGTCACGGTCACTGTTCCTGGAGTGGGGGAAGGAGGGTCGGAGGGAATTCCGCTGCGGCTGTGGCACGAACCGCGAGGGAACGGTCGGGGCGCATGGTGACGATCAAGTGGCGCTGCCAGGTGGCGTCCTTGCGGTCGTCGTGGTCCTCGCGCCAGTGGCAGCCACGTGTCTCCTCGCGGCTCTGCGCGGCGGCGACCAGGGCGCGGGCCACGCACAGGAGGTTCGTCGCCTCCCAGGACTCGACGCCGGGGACCGCAGGCTTGCGGCCGTCGGGGGTTTCGGCGTCGGCGTCCGCCCTGATCGATTCGAGACGCGCGGCAGCCTCGGCGAGGCTCGACGACGAGCGGACCACTCCGGCTCCCCTCGTCATGATGCGCTGGATCGCGAGGCGGGACTCGGGAGCCAGGAGCGGGAGCGTGCTGCCCTTGGGGGCCTCCGGTTCGGGGCGGTTGTGGGACGTCGCCGTGATGTGTTGCGCGATGCGTTCCGCGATTCGTTCCGCGAAGACCAAGCCCTCCAGAAGAGAGTTGGAAGCGAGGCGGTTGGCGCCGTGGACTCCGTTGCACGCCACCTCGCCGCAGGCATAGAGGCCGGGGACGGTGGTGCGGCCGTGCAGGTCGGTGCGTACGCCGCCCGCTGCGTGATGAGCTGCCGGGAAGACGGGGATCGGCTCCTTGACCGGGTCAATGCCATGGTTGCGGCAGGCGGCGAAGATCGTGGGAAAGCGGGTCTGCCACATCTCGCTGCCGAAGTGGCGGGCGTCCAGGTACATGTGCTCGGTGCCATGGAGCTGCATCTGGCGGGTGACGGCCTTGGCGACGATGTCGCGGGGGGCCAGTTCGGCAAGTTCGTGCTGTCCCAGCATGAAGCGGGTACCGGTCGCGTCGACCAGGTGCGCGCCCTCGCCCCGTACCGCCTCGGAGACCAGAGGCTGTCGCCCCTCGGAGCCGGAGCCCAGAAAGAGGACGGTGGGGTGGAACTGGACGAATTCAAGGTCGGAGACCTCTGCGCCGGCGCGCAGTGCGAGCGCCACGCCGTCGCCCGTAGAGACGGAGGGGTTGGTCGTCGCGGAGTAGACCTGGCCCATTCCGCCGGTGGCCAGCACGACGGCGGGTGCGCGGACCGCGCCGACTCCGTCGTGCTGGCCCTCGCCCATGACGTGCAGGGTCACGCCTGCCGCGCGGCCCTCGATATCCGTCAACAGGTCGAGAACCAGGGCGTTTTCGATCGTTCGAAGGGCCGCGGCCCGCACCGCCTCGACCAGTGCGCGGGAGACTTCCGCCCCCGTGGCGTCGCCGCCCGCGTGGACGACGCGGCGTCGGTGGTGGCCGCCCTCACGGGTGAGGTGGAGGTCGCCCTCGGGTGAGGTGTCGAAGTGGACTCCGGTGTCGATCAGCCTCTGTACGGCGTCAGGGCCCTCGGTGACCAGGGCACGGACCGCGTTCTCGTCGCAGAGCCCGGCCCCGGCGACCAGCGTGTCGTCCAGATGCTGCTGAGGGGTGTCGCCCTCGCCCTGGGCTGACGCGATGCCGCCCTGGGCCCAGCGCGTGGAGCCGTCACCCAGGCCGGTCTTCGTGACGACGACGGTGCGCAGGCCGGCCGCCTCGCAGCGCAGGGCCGCGGTGAGACCTGCCACGCCGGATCCGACGACCACGACGTCCGCGTCGATCGACCAGCCCGGGGCCGGTGCGTGCAGGCGCAGGCCGGCTGTGGTTCCCGTTCCTGCGGCGGACACGGTCACTGGGAGCCCCCGGAGGTGAGTGGGGTGTGCGCGGCATCGCGGGTGGTGCCGGCCCGTGCGGCCACCCGGAGTTCCTCCTCGCCGCCGTGGCCGTCGGGGGCCTCGGTGAAGTCGGAGAAGCGTGGCGCGCCGGGCTCTCGCGGTAGGCGTGCGGTGCGCGCTGCGAAGCTGACGGCGTGGTACCACCCGCACAACAGCAGCAGGTCGAGCAGTTGGAGGTCATCGAAGACCGAGGCCAGCCGTGCCCACAACGCGTCATCGATGTCGGAACGCTCATGCAACATGTCGACAGCGAGGATGAGCAGCCGTTCCGGCTCGGAAGTCCAGCACGAATCACCCGGACCGCCGTACGCCAGTGACGTCGCCTGCTCGCGGGTGAGTTCGACCCGCTCGGCGAACGTCATCATGTGCACGCCCCACTCGTACTCGCAGCCGCACCGCGCGCACGTCCGGTCGATGACGATCTCGCGTTCCCGCGTGGTCAGCGTCAGCTGCCGGCCCAACTCGTAGCGGCCCCACCCGTGCATGGCGCCGGCCATCGAGAGGTTGCGGACGAACATCCGGAACAGTCCGATCGGTTGGGCGTCCCCGGGCATCATGCGCGCGAGCAGCTCGCCGGCCCGGTCGCTGTACGGCGGTTCCAGCAGGGCTATCCGAGACATCGGTTCTCCCATCGAGTTCGTTTCGAAATCAGAAACGCCGAGTGGATGCTAATGTTTCTAATAACGAAACGCAAGGAGGGCCATGTCGGTACCACGCCCAGGGATACCGGTACGTGGATCGACGACCGGCCGCCCTCTCATGGCCGCGTTGGACCTGTTCGGCCGACGGTGGGCCCTGCGCATTCTCTGGGAGCTGCGCCCGGGGCCACTCGGCGCCCGCGCGCTGCTGGCGCGGTGCGAGGGGCTGTCATCCAGCGTCCTCTACCAGCGCCTCCGTGAACTCACATCGAGCGGGATCATCACCTCCTCGGCCGACGGCTACGAGCTCACCCGGCTGGGAACAGAACTCAGTGGCGCCTTCAGCCGGCTCGACGAGTGGGCGATCACCTGGGCACAGGAGCTGGAACGCAACGCTCAGGAGTCCACGGAGACCTAGAGGTCACGTCCGGCCAGGTGGAGCCGTGCTGCGCCCGTAAGTCGGAGTTCCCGCGGGAATCGCTCGCCATTGAGAACACGGGCCGGCCCGACCGGCCCGACCGGCTCGTCCTCGGCTTCGCGGCCGAGTGCATCTGGGCATGAGTCATTCCTGCGGCAAGAGTCTTCGACCGCGCCCGCCTCTGATCAATCGTGGGGATCAGGGGGCGTCCCCGTGGCCGTGAGGCGGGCGGCGTAGCCCGGTTGTGCCTTGCACGCCGCGGGGCCGGCGGATTCGGCGTCCTGGGCCGTGCGCAAGTGGAGAGCCGCGCTCTGTTGGAGGGCGGTGGGGTGGGGTGCGGGCGAGCGTGTGGTTGCCGATCGGCGTGCTCGGCTCGGGGCTGTCGCGGGAACCCGCGCGGCTCGTGTCCCAGTGTCCGGGGCCGTTCCCCAAGCGCTGGCGGCGCGGGGGAGTACGGTCGAGAATGATCCGGCGCACAGTCAAGGGGGCTCCGTGCAAAGGAGGTTGGTATGCGGGGGACGCTGCTCGGGGGACGGTACCGGCTGGGTGAGCCGCTCGGTTCCGGAGGCATGGGCACCGTCTGGCGGGCCACGGACACCTATCGCCAGCGCCGGGTCGCGGTGAAGACGGTGACGGGTCTGGCCGAAGGGGCGACCTCGGAGCCGGCCAGCCGGTTCCGCCGCGAGATCCAGGTCGCCTCCCTGCTGCGCAACCCGCACATCGTGGAGACGCACGACGCAGGGGAGGCGGTCGTGGACGGGCGCCCGGTGCTCTATCTGGTGATGGAGGAGATCCCCGGGGAGCCGTTGAACCGGGTGCTCGCCGCACGAAGACCCTCGCTGTCCGAGGTCGCCAGGTGGGGCGGAGAGATCTGCGAGGCGCTCGCGGCCATGCACGGTGCGGGAATCGTGCACCGGGACCTGAAGCCGGCGAACGTGATGATCGGCCCCGACGGGCATGTGACCGTGCTGGACTTCGGCATCGCCCGACTCGACGCCACCGGCCTCGACCTGACGACACTCACCCGCACAGGCCACGTCCTCGGCACCGTCGCCTTCATGTCCCCGGAGCAGGCGGGCGGCGGAGGCGCAGTCGACGCACGCAGCGATCTCTACTCCCTGGGCTGCCTCCTGTACGCCACGCTCACAGGCAGGCCGCCCTTCTCCGACGGGCCCTGGCAGGTCATTCTGCGGCAGCACATGGACGAGGCGCCCGACGCGCCGGGCCTGCGCAGGGACGGACTTCCGCCCGCATGGGACGCCTTGCTGCTGGAACTCCTCGCCAAGCGGCCGGAGCGCCGGCCGCCGAGCGCGGCGGCGGTGCGGGAGCGGCTCGCGGACCTTCCGCTGCCGAGGTCCGTCCCGCCCGAGGACGCGCCGCCCGAGCACGCCGTGCCCGAGGAGCCGCCCTCGACGGCTCGCGCTCCCGGTGCCAGCTCCGGTCCCGGCGGCGCCACCGTCGTCGGTCTGGACGAGGCCATGACGGAACGGATGACGCCCGACGGCTCGACGCCGGGCACGGAGGCCGGGATGGGACACGCTTCACCGGGCACCGTGACCGACGACGCGGTGACGTCCGGCCTGAGGGCCGCGGACACCGTGACGCGTGAAGCGGCGGGAGGGGACGGTGCGCGCGGGACTGTCCACGGTCGGGCGGCGGCTGCCCACCATCCGCCCACCAGGCTCCCGCCCGAGACCCTGGCACCGACCCGACTGCTGTCGGGGGACGTGATCTCCCGTGGCCTGACCTGGGGGAGGCTCCTCGCCGTCTTCGCCGGTGTGGTGGTACTGCTCGTCGGGCTGGTGGCGATCGTCCTGATCGCCTCGGGACGTGAAGCCGGCCAGTCCGTGGGCACCTCAGGTCTGATCGTGGTCGGCGGCTTCGGTGCCTTCGTCGCGCTCGGTGTCCTGTCGGGCGTGTACGGCGTGTACGTCGAGGTGTGGCGGCCCCGACGGCTGGAGCGGCGGTTCAGAGTGCGGTCCTGGGCGGACGAACGGCGGGAGGCCTTCCAGGTCGTCGACCGGGCGATGCGGCGGGGCCGGCTGATCGAGGTCTGCTTCGCGCCCGAGGGCGGGGGATACCTCTTCCTGGTCGTCGTCCCGAACCGCTTCGTCGACGGCGGCCTGGTCGGAACGACGCAGTCGGGAGAGGAGCTCCTGCTTCCCGACGCCCAGATGGTGACGGTCAAGGCCGTCCGGGAGGGTGCCTGACGGCGTTTCCTTCCCGCCCGGTCGGTTCCTGGACAGGCGCGCGGACCGGTTACCTCCGCCGGGAGTAACGGCTCGCTTCACGGCCACCACACGTCAGTCAACGGCACACACGAACAACGATTGAACTGATGGGAACGGCACCGCCGTCAGTCGGTCGGCCCAGTACGGATCCGCTGAGAGTCCCGCACGAGCGTGTACGAAGCGCTGAGCATGATCACGGTGCCAGCCACGAGCCAGAGGACCGACGCTCCAGAGCGGTACTCACTGACGCCCGCAACGACCAGCATCACGTCGGCAAGGACGCCGAAGGCCGAGGTCAGAGCGCTGATGCGGTGGCGAGTCGCACAGACATCATCAACGACAACCTCGGCCGGCGGAAGTGATCCAGACGAACCGGCCCAGCTCGCCAAGGGCCGCGTCCGCCTCCCACACTTCCGGAAGTGCCTTCTCCGCAGCACGGTGACATCTACCATTTGAGGGTGCACCAACCCATGATGGAAGCCTTGGCCGCGGGGGAGTTACGGCCGTTACGCGAGTGGCTGGCAGGTCTGCAGGTGGAGACCGAACGCCTGGTCGTGCTGCCGCAGTGGGATGTTCATCCGGTTCCGGATCATCCTCCGCGGGGGCGTCGGTCCGTTGACCGGACCGAGGCGGCTGCTGCCGAGATCCTTCGTCAGTGGGAGAAGGCGGCGATCGCGCCTGGAGGTGTTCCGTTCCTGCTGTTGTTCGTCCTCACCGCGGTGGAAGCGGAGTGGAATATCTCCTACGATTTTGAGCCCTTGTGGGAGACGCTGGCGGCAGCCGCCCGGTGCTTGCGGGAGCGCGGGGCGCGTCTGGATGCTTCGGACCAGCTGTCAGGGCGGGCAGTGGTGGCTCTGATGGAGAGCGTCGCGGCGCAAATCCAAGCGGAGAACGCGATGGTCACCGGGCAGCTGGACGCCCAGGAGGCGGCGTTGAACGCGGCCGTGGTGAAGGCCGGCGAAGCTGGCGAGCTCGCGCGGCAGGCAGCAAGCGGGCATCCCGATCTCAGCCACTACCTCCTCGTGCGGATTGCGGAGATCGACGACGTGTGCGGGGTGGCGGTCGCCCGCGCGGTGCGCGGAGTCCAGGAGTTCCTTGCGACGGGCGAGCCGCTCGACCAGGCGATTGCGCAGATCGAAGTGGCTGAAGCCGGGGCTCACGTCACTGACTACGGTTACCTGAGCGAACTGCGGGCGCACCGGTTGGCGTTACTGTCGCTGGCAGAGCGGAAGGACGCTCAGTGGCTGCGCGTGGAGCACGGGAAGATCGTGTATCTCTATCCCTTCGCAGTGCGCGGCGTGGCGCCCGAGGAGGTGCTCGACGCGGTCGCCACGCAGAGTGCTTATTGGGCGCTGGGGGGAACCAGGCCGGTCTCCGTCAACAGCTCGCTGAACCTGGACGACGTCTGGAACGGCTCGGATGCCTTCAAACGACGTTACGGCGGCGCGCTGGTCGAGCTTCCTGACGTGCTTATCAGCAGCTCGGACGGCTGTCTGCTGGAGCGGGTCCGGGCCGAGATCCGCTTCTCCCGGCTCGGTAACCACTACGTGCGCTTCAGCCGGGAGATCGCGGATGCCGGCCCCGCTGTCCTCTACGCGGCGACTCTGCGAGCGGCGCCGGAGTACGGGTCCACCCGCGTAGCCTTCTCCGGGGGGTCCGCTCAGTGGCGACGCCTGTCTGAACTCTCACTGGACCTTGCTGAGGACGTGTGCGAGCGCTTGGGTGACGCCGAGGGCCGGGCCGGCTCGCGCGCCCTGGCAAGTCCGGGGATGTTCCACGTCGTCGTCGCGGTGAACGCGGCCACCACCACTCGGGGGCCGGCCGGGGAAACACGTCAGGAGGTGCACACCGCCGCCGGCCTCCAGGGAGTGATGGGCGCCCAGTTGCTGACCAACCCGGTGACGCACCTGATTGGTTCCATCGCGGAGTGGGCTCGGTACACGCCCACCAGCGACCTGACCACCACCATGACGGGGCTGACCGGCGAGCAGATCGTGCGGACCTCCAACACCACGGCCATCATTGCCCCTGGGATGGCAGACTTCACACACAACAGCCGAGGCCACATCGTGGAGTTCGTCGCCTCCCTCGACGGGCTGTTTACGGGCTGGTCCCTGGAACTAGTCGACCACTACCAGCGCGTGGAGGCGTTCAGAGCGCGGGTGGACACAGCGGAGCGCGACCAGCGCGGCAGTTCGCAGGCGCTGCGAGCGCTCGCGCACGAACTCGACGCTGAGAGAGTCCGTCTGAACGACTTTGCGACGTCGGTCAGATCGACGATCACCTTCATCCGCTCGCCCTCGCTGGTTTCGTCGCCAGTCGTGGCAGACGTCCTGCGGCGGGTACTGGACGGGTCAACCTTTCACCAGCGGGTCGCGGAGCTGAACGCCATGATCGAGGAGGTGGCGAAGGACCAGCTCGGGACGAGCATCGCCAAACTGGCCAGGCAGCGCGAGGAGCAGGAGACCCAGGAGGAGGAGCGACGGGAAGGCAGGCAGCGGGCGAAGCTGGAAGTGTTCCTGGCCGTGATCGCGGCCGCCGGAGTGTCCGGTGTGGTCCAGGTCCTGCAGGCAGGGTTCTTCCAGTCACGAGACGCGGCGATGTGGGCGGCGGGGAGCGTATCCGCCATCTTCATCGCGGCTCTCGGGCTTGGGTACCTGTTCTGGCCCCGTGGGCGTCGATGAGATCGCTGAGCAAGACCCGGCCCGCACCCTGCGTGAGATGAGAGGCCAAGCGGCGCATCGAGGCCCTTCACGCCCACGGCCCCCGGCCGTACCACGACGCACGAAACCTCGCCTCGACCTACCAACCACCCGACCTCCCCGCAACGGGAGCGGTCGGCCCGGGTGAGGGTCTGGTGACACAGGCGTGCAGTCGCCCCTGCGAGCTGAAGGTCAGAGCTGCAGGTCAGAGCTGAGGCAGAGGTCGCTGTGCCCGCTCGGCTCCTGGTGGTCCGGCGCAGCCGGCGGACCGTGTTCAGGTCGGACCGCCGCGCCGTGCGGGGGATGATGGGGACAGGAAGCCGGGAAACAAGGTCAGGAGTATCCATGACGAGGCGGGTTCACCAGCCCCGTGAGGACGCGGAGTTCGATTTCATCCTCAGGATGAGCGCGGTGCCGGTTCTCGCGTACTTCATCGGGACATGGCCCAAGGCAATCGAGCCCTGCCGGGCGATGGACCTCGTCGTTGGTGCCATCGCCGAGGAGTACGTGGGCCGTTTGACCGTCGTGCGGACCGACATGTCGCGTTGTCCGGAGGCAACCGGGCGTTACGGGATCACTGGCGCCCCGTCCTGCGTCCTGCTGAAGGAGGAGAGGGAGGCGACGGCGCTCGTCACGGGCCCATTGACCACGGCCGAGATCGAGGAGTTTCTTCAGGGACACATCTGATGGCCGACAGTGCGGCGAATGCGCATGGCTCGTTCGGAAGCAGAGCCCGCCGACACTCAGGGGCCGGCACCCATCCTGAACCGCGCATCCTTTGACGAATCGGTTTCGAGACACCTTCCGGGCGGTGGCCGGTGTTCGACCCAGCGCCAGGCGCAGGCGTCGCACCGGGGCATGCACACGTTCAAGACAGTTCCGGGCGGGGCCTGGTGTCGCTGTGGGGCGTGGAGGGACTTCGGGCGGCGACGCCGCAGGCCGAGCAGGCGTACTCATTGCTGCGCGAAAGCGGCAACGGGCAGGGTTCCCCGGTCTCGCAGGATGGCCGGCAGCCCGGCCATTTCGTCGGCGAGCGGTGAGGACGGGGCGGTGCGGGTCTGCCCGGGGTGCGTGCTGGACGGTTGGACTTCCTGCACGACCTGTTGGAGGTTCACCGCGACGCCGTACGAAATCCTTCCCCGCGCCACCCGGCTTGGTTAGCTTCCCGGCTGTACGACAGGACTCGGGAGGCTCAACTTGACCACGGACATTTCACGGCGACGGCTCTTCGCGTTCGGCGGCGGTGCGCTCGGCGCCGCGGCGGCGGGGTCGCTGCTGCCGCCTTCTCTGCAGGCCGCGATGGCCGCCCAGCCTGCACATTCGGCGGGGTCCGGAGGCGGTGACGGGCTCGGAGTCATCAAGCATGTGGTGATCCTGATGCAGGAGAACCGTTCCTTCGACCACTACTTCGGGACGCTCCGGGGCGTACGCGGCTTCGGTGACCGCAACGCCGTCGAGTTGCCCTCCGGCAAGCCGGTCTTCGAGCAGCCCGCACCGCTGGGCACCTCCGTTCTGCCGTTCCCGGTGCGCGGCGCCGCCGAGACGCAGAAGAAGGATCTTCAGTACATCGGTGCGCTCGACCACTCCTGGAGCGGCGGTGGCAAGGCGTGGGCCGGCGGGTGGATGAACGGCTGGGTATCCGCGAAGTCGGCCGCGACCATGGCGTACTACGACCGCCGTGACATCCCGCTGCACTACGAGCTGGCCGACACCTTCACGGTCTGCGACGCCTACCACTCCTCCATCCACTCCTCGACCAGCCCCAACCGCAACCACCTGTGGAGCGGGAAGACGGGCAACGAGCCGAACGGCAAGCGGGCCGTCGGCAATGACGCGTACGACGAGGGCACCCACCCGGGATACGACTGGGGCACCTACGCGGAGCGGCTGGAGAAGGCAGGCCGCAGCTGGCGCACGTACACCGAATGGGAGAACTTCACCGACAACCAGATCGAGTTCTTCGCCACCTTCAAGGCCATCGCCCGCAAGGCGCTGGCGAAGACCGGCGGGCACACGTACATGGAGTCGTTCTACTCCGCCGTGCGGGACGCGGACGCAGCCGAGCGGGAGCGGCTGTTCGGGCTGCTGGAGGAGGGCGTCGCCACCCTGGACAAGGGCGAACGCAGCCTCTTCGAGAAGGCGTTGCGACGGGTGGAGACAGGAACGCTGGCCGACGAGTTCGCCAGGGACGTGGCGGCGGGCACCTTGCCGGAGGTCTCCTATCTGGTGCCCTCCGCCGTCGATTCGGAGCACCCGAGCGTCTCCTCGCCGATCCACAGCGCGACGATCGTCTACAAGGTCCTGGACGCGCTGGGCAAGCACCCCGATGTGTGGCGGCACACCGCCGTCATCATCAACTACGACGAGAACGACGGCTTCTTCGACCACGTGCCGCCGCCGGTCGCCTCGCCCGAGGTGACCGAGGAGCAGTGGGAGGGCAAGCCCACAGGTCTTGGCATGCGGGTGCCGATGCTCGTCGTGTCGCCGTGGACCGTGGGCGGATACGTCTGCTCCGAGGTCTTCGACCACACCTCTGTGATCCGGTTCCTGGAGCGCTGGACCGGGGTGAAGGAACCGAACATCGGCGACTGGCGGCGTACCGTCACCGGCGACCTGACCTCTGCTTTCGACTTCTCGCGAGGACGTCGCCGACCCGAGGTGGAGCAGCCGGGCGCTATCCCGCCGTTCAGTGGCCGCTGGTCGCCGATGCCGCCCGCCGTGCAGCACATGCCGGTGCAGGAGCAGGGCACCCGCCCGGCCCGTGCACTGCCGTACCAGCCGGACGCGGAGGCGAAGGTGGTGGATGGCGCGGTGCGGCTGGCCCTCAGCAACACGGGGCATGCGTCGGCGCACTTCGCGCTGTATCCGTACGCGGGCGAGTTCCCCGTACCGCAGCACCGGGACGTGAAGGGCACGGCACAGTGGACGGTGCCGGTCACCGGAGCGGCGTACAGGTTCACGGTGACGGGGCCGAACGGCTTCCGTCGGGAGTTCGCCGGGTCCGCGAAGGACGGTGCCCCGGCCGAGGTCGCGTCGCGGGTCGACGCCCGTGAGCGCGATCTGCATCTCACGCTGAGCAACACGGGCCGGACGGCGCTCACCTTCATCGTGCGGCCCCGGGGATACGTCGACGAGGCGGACCTGAGTGACTGGACCAGGACCGTCAAGGTCAAGCCGGGGCGCAGCCGCACGGTGGTGCACTCTGCGGCCGACGCGCATGGCTGGTACGACCTGGACATCACGGTCAGCGGGGATGACGCCTTCCGGCGTCGGCTGATGGGGCACATCGAGAACGGCCGGGCGAGCGTCTCGGGCTGACCCGGGTCCGGGCGGTGGGCGCCCCTCTTCTCCGGCGGCCCGCCGTTCCGGCGGCCCGCCGTTCCGGCGTCAGGCGGGGGCACAGAGTCACGGGCGGCTTCGCCCTCGCGAGCTCGGGGTCCCGGCACGCGCTCTTCAGCTGCAGCGGGCTGGTCCAGGCTGTCCTTGTCGTCCTGGCCCTGCTGGTCAGCATCGCGGCATTCACGCGCGAAGCGGTCCACGGCTGGGCCGGGTGCCGGGTGCCGGGGCACAGGACACCCGCACCCGGCACCCGGGAGCTCGGGCGTGCTCCATAACGTGGAGCTTCCGCCGGCATCGAGATGGCCTCCCACGTCACGGAGCCCATCCTCCGCGGCCTGGCGGCTCTCACCGTCCGCAACCGCGTCAACGCTGAGTCCCGGTTTGAGGCCCGTCGTTCGGATCGTCCGGTAGTGGGCCAAGGCCGCTGACCGGAGAGCCGATCGCGGTGGCGACTGTGGCGTACGCGCCGGCACGGAGAACTTTCGCGAGGGCTCACCGGACCCCTTCGCGTCCGCGCCGGGCGGGCACGGGAAGGGGATGTCGCGAGCGTAGAGCCGGGCCACGGGCAACGTGGCAATAGCCCTCGTCGGTGGGCCACCGGAGCGGTCCGCCGACGGAGCTGCCGTGCACGGTCGCCGACCCCGGCCGCGGGTGCAGCCGGGTTGCCGTGCGCGCCGGCGGGGTCGGCTGACGAAAGAGCGCGGTGATGTCGAGCGGCCGCGGTGGGGTGGTAAAGATCGTGCTCAACGCGGTGATGTTGCCGGCGAGGTCTGCCAGCAGGCGTGCCGATCCCCGTCAGCTGACACCGCGCGGCTTCCCTGAGTCAGCAGGCAGACCGGAGGAACATACGCACCGGATCACCTTTGACCAAGGGCTGTCCCGTAATCCCTGGTGGATCAGCGCCGCAGCGACTTACCTCAAGGGCTGACCCTCGCCGGCCCGGCGGCCGATGAGTTCTCGGCTTCCGACCGGTCCAATCTTGTGAGACCTCGGAAAGGACACCGTCATGTCGGAACTTCTTGTCGACTTCATCACTTCCCTCGACGGCTACGCATCAGGAGAGGGATGGCCGGGATTCTGGGGCCTCGAAGGCCCGGAGTACCTCGCATGGCTCGGCGAGCAGCCCGAGGTCACCTACCTGATGGGAGCGAACACGTATCGCCTGATGTCGGGCTTCGCCGCAGGCGAGGTCCCGAGTGGCCAGGACGAGTTCAGGCCCGAGGAAGAGGCGTCCGTCGACGGGCTCACGCAGGCTTCCAAAGTGGTGTTCTCCTCCTCTCTCAAGGAGCCACTGACGTGGGCCAACTCCGCGATCGTCCGCGACGACGCCGTCGCGGCGGTCCGCGCCATGAAGTCGAGTGGTTCGGGGCTCCTCAGCACGATCGGCAGCCTCAGCCTGTGCCGGTCGCTGCTGAGTGCCGGACTCGTCGACCGCTTCCGGGTCGTGATGTTCCCGGTGATCACCGGGGCCACGGGTGAGGAACGCATCTACGACGGCTATCCGGACGTTGCCCTCGACATGATCGAGCACCGCACCTTCGACGGCCGTACCCAAATGGTCGAGTACAGGCCCCGAGTGCTTGAGCACCCGCCCCTCGGCGTCCCTGCGTGACGACGCTGCGTCCGCCGGTCCGTACGGCAGCCCGGCCGGCGCCGCCGGGCCCGACCTGTTGATCACAGCCTCGGAGCGAGGGCCTGCGACAGCGGCCGGGCACCGGTACGTAGCCCGCAGCCGGGGATGGCGGTCACGGACAGAGGGGCCCTGGGCACGATTTCAGAGGAGGATGACGGTCCGGCCCTTGAGTGCTCCGCGGTCCGCGAGGCGCTTCTTGTCGGAGTCCTTCTCCGTGGTGTGGGCGATGGGCCGTGAGTTCATCGCCGTGGCGGGCCGGCGGCTGTCCGAACTTGTATCCGAGAACGTCGTCGCGAGAGAGAAGCGGGATCCCGTCTGATAGATGCCTACTTCGTGGGGACGACGGCGATGGGAGCGTTGGCGAAGTGGAGTGTCGAATGGACGACGTGCCCGACATAGCGGCTGCCTGTCCTCCTGCTCCGCCCGACGACCAGAAGCTGAGCGCCGGCGGCCAGCGACACCAGCATTTCCGCGGCGAATCCCAGTTCGATGTGTTCGGTGACGGCGATCTCGGGGTAGCGCCTGCGCCACGGTTTCAAAAGGCCGACCAGCTCCTGACGGTGTGCCCCCTCGAGTTCGCCAGGCCTGTCCGAGAGGCCCATGACCCCGGACTGGTTCGTGAACATGGCAGGCAGATCCCACGCCCGCGCCGCCCGCAGAGGGACGCCATGTGCCGCTGCTGCCCGGAAGGCGAAGTCGAGGACCACCTCTGCCTCGTTCTCCTCCTTGGGGACGCCCGCCACGACCTCGCCCTTCTGCGGACGTCGGCTGACCTCACCGCCACGGATCATCACCACGGGGCAGACGGCCAGGCTCAGAACGCGAAGACCGACCGACCCGAGGAGAAACCCGGTCACCGGACCCGGCCTGCGGGACCCGAGGACGATCATCTGCGCTTCGCGGCCGCGCTCGCTCAGCAACTCGGCCTCGGGCTGGGCAATCAGCTCGGCGCTCACCTCGACATCGTCATAGTGGTCGCGCACCCAGGCCAGGGCACCGTCGAGGGCCTGCTGTGCCGCCTGATGTGCGCTGTCGGCATCGTGGGCGAAGAACGGTTGGTGCCCGTGGAGCAGAAGGAGCGGCGCCCCTCGACGGCGGGCCTCACCAGCCGCCCATCCGGCTGCGAGCAGACTGTCCGCTGTGCCGTCGACTCCGACGATGATGGGTTGCTGCACGATGTCTCCTCACACGTGGACAGGCGACGCGGCACTACCACTCGCCAAGCGATACGGGGCCTGGCATCGAGCAGAGCGACGACACCTTCCCCCACCGAAGAGTAGGCGTTTCACCCAGTTTTGCGCCGTATGGCTAATTTGTGTTTCGGTGGTCGGCGAGCCACAGCTCCCTCCGTCGCTCCGGGAGCCAGTGATGAAACGCCCGATTCGACCCCGCTCTGCGGGACGGAGGGCCCGGCGCCTGGTGCCCGACGGCTTGCCGGCTCCCTCGGAACGCCTGCTCGCCCCTCCCCGGAAGACGGGGTACTCAGCGAACCCGCACGCAGCACACGCCCGCCACATCCGGGCGGCCGGATCCCGGGGTGCCTGTACGGGGAGCCGTCACGCTGCAACGGCCCGACCACTCCTTCATGCTGCCGGCGAACAGCACCGTCATCCTCTACGCGGACGGAGTCGGCGAGCGCCAAGACGGTTTGCACGAACGGGACGAACTCGCTCGCCGCGATCCCCGCCTGCCGCGCCGCCCTGGCAGGTCATCACCCACGTGACGGCCACGACGACATGGCCGTGCTCGATCCGCGTACGCCGCCGGACGGTCGCGATGGCTGACTGAGCCTACTTCCAACCTCGCTCTGAGCAGGGTCAGGTGCGAGGTGAGGACGGTCGGACCCCGGCCCCACGGGCCAGACCGACCACCGCTCCCGCCAGGAGGGAGAGGACGAGCACGCTCATATGGCGGTTCCCGCTGCCCCGGCAGTGTTTCACTTTGTCGACTGCGACTGCGACTGCGACTGCGACTGCGACTGCGACTGCGACTGCGACTGCGACTGGGGCAGAGGGAGAGGGAGTCAGGGACAGGATCGGGCTCCTCCAGGCCGACTACGACCTGAGCGACGTCGACCTCAAGTCGTGTGTCGATGTGGGTAGGTTCCACCACCAGACCACCCCCTCCCGCGACTTCGGCGCCCCCGACGCCAGCCCCGTCAAGGGCTCGGCCGAGGTGGCGGACGGCAGCGGAGTCACACTGTGGTCCTGAAGGCAGCCGAGATCCGCAACAGTGTCAGAAGCCTTGTCCACACCCCCCGGTGTCTCGAAGGGGATTCCCGTATGCGTCAATGGCACCGACTCGGTGGGAAACTCCCTGGAGCAGACCCTCCTCCACACGGTGCATGTGACGTAGCCCCGGTCCCCGACTACCGCTGTCCTGTTCGTGATCTTCACCCAGCTCCTGGAAGGAGCCCCCCGCCTCATGCTCAGACCTTCGATACCGATCACCGCGCTCGCCCTTGCGGCCGCTCTGGTGAGCGCCGCGATCAGCGGTGCTCCGGCGGGAGCCGCAGGCCATCCGGGTCCCCTGATCTCGGGTGCCCCGCTGTCTGCCGACTCCGATGCGCAGGTGCACACCGTACGGCTCATCACCGGTGACACCGTCGTCGTCACCGGGGAGGGGGAGTCGGCCACGGTGGGCTTCGTCCCCGCCGACCATGATCCCCGCGCCCGGGCCGCGGTCGAGCGCCATGGCGACGACATCACCGTGATCCCCGAGTCGGCCCGCGAACTGATCCGGGCCGATGCTCTCGACGAGCGTCTCTTCGACATCGACGCGCTCATCGAACAGGGCTACGCGGAAGGTACCGACCTGCCGCTCATCGTCCAGAACGCGGACGGCTCGGCACGGGCCCCGGAAGGCGCGCGGAAGACCCGTGAACTCAAGGCCGTTCGAGGCCTCGCTGCCGAGGTGCCGCCCGAGAACTCCCGTCGCCTCTGGTCGGGTCTGCGAGCGCGCGCGGACGGTGCCACCGACACACGACTGGCGGACGGTGTGAGGAAGGTGTGGCTTGACGCGAAGGTCAAGGCTCAACTCGATGTGAGTGTGCCGCAGATCGGTGCCCCCGAGGCATGGAAGGCGGGCTACGACGGAAAGGGTGTCAAGGTCGCCGTCCTCGACACCGGCATCGACGCCACCCACCCGGACCTCGAGGGACGTATCACGGAGATCCGCAACTTCTCCGACTCCCCGGACGCCGTGGACCGCGTCGGCCACGGGACTCATGTGGCCTCCACGATCGTCGGCTCGGGTGCCGCCTCGGACGGCAGGTACAAGGGAGTGGCTCCCGGCGCCGACGTGATGGTCGGCAAGGTCCTCGGTGACACCGGCAGAGGCAACGACTCCTCGGTCCTCGCCGGGATGGAGTGGGCGGCGCACGGCGGCGCGCGTGTGATCAACATGAGCCTGGGTGCCGTCGAATCCTCCGACGGCACCGACCCCGTGAGCGTCGCCGTAGACAACCTCACCCGTACGACCGGCGCCCTGTTCGTGGTCGGCGCGGGCAACGAGGGACCTGCCGCGACCACGCTCGGCACCCCGGGTGTCGCGGACTCCGCGCTGACCGTCGCCGCCGTGGACAGGGACGACAAGATCGCTTCCTTCTCCAGTCGGGGCCCTCGTTTCGGCGACCACGCCCTGAAGCCGGACATCGCCGGTCCCGGCGTGGACATCGTCGCCGCCCGTGCGGCGGGGACCACCATGGGCACTCCGGTGAACGCCTTTTACACGGCGGCGAGCGGTACGTCGATGGCCACCCCGCACGTCGCAGGCGCCGCCGCGCTCCTCGCACAGAGTCGTCCTGACTGGAAGGCGGCCGATCTCAAGGGCGTCCTCATGTCCAGCGCGAAGGTCTCCGGAAACGGAGCTTTCGCCGAGGGCTCGGGGCGGGTGGACGTCCCTGCCTCGCTCCAGGAGACCGTCTGGGCGGACAACGCCTCCTTCGGCCGCCTCAACGACGGCGTCGCGTCCGGCGCGCTCACCAGGACCGTCACCTTCCACAACGCCGGCCACCAGGACGCGACCCTCGCGCTTGCGGGTTCCTTCCGGCGCGACGACGGCGAGGCCCTCCCCGGCGCCATGAGCCTGGGCGCCGACAGCATCACCGTTCCGGCGGGCGGCGCCAAGGACGTCTCCGTCACCCTCGACCCCGACAGCGCCGGCGCGATCGGTGGCTACACGGGTACGATCACCGCCACCGGCGAGGGCGTCGCGGCCCACGCCACAGTCGGCTTCCTCCGCGAGATCCTCACGTACAGCGTGCGCCTCAAGGGCACCGTTCACAACGGCGCTCCCGCCGCCGCCGCGTCCTCGATCCTCCTCTACCGCCTGGGGACGGTGGGCGTTCCGCCGGTCAGCCTCACCCCCAACTCCCAAGGGGTGGCAAGCGCGCACGTGCTGCCCGGCCGGTACGCGGCCATCGGACACCTCATCAACGGTGGCCAGGTCGTCAGCTTCGGCTTCCCCGACGTCGACGTCACCGACCACGGCATCGACCTCACCGTCGACGGCACCAAGGCAGTACCCGTCCAGGCGGACACGCCCCGGCCGACCGAGCAGCTCGGCCGGATCGTCACCGTCAACTTGGCCGCCGACGAGCAGACCACCGGCGCGGGCATCACACTCATCGCGGGCATCGGCAAGGACACGTACGCCCTGCCTTCCACACCTGCCGGGGACGCGCGAATCGACTTCTCGAGCATGTGGTCCCTGGAGGCACCCCCGCTCACCGGGGAGGCCTTGCTGCGCGGACGGAAACTCGACCTGAAGGCCCGCCACTTCAGCAGGTCCTCCACCTTCGACGGGAAGCGCACGCTGCCGGTCGTCGACCTCGGCGCGGGCTCGGACGAGGACATCGCCGCGCACGATCCCGCGGGCAAGCTGGCCATGGTGCGACTCGGTGACATCGCGGACTCCTACACGCTTCTGAGCCGCGTCACGGCGGCGAAGCCCGCCGCCGTCATGGTGGTCAACGGTGAGGACGAGGAACTGGACAACGTCTATCCGGCCGCGATGCCCGTGTTCGGCGTGCCCGCCTCGGTCGGGGCGAGCATCGCCGCACAGTCCGCGCGCTCGACCGTCACCGTTCGCCTGCGCGGGGAGAAGAGCCCGAGTTACCAGTACCAGCTCCTGAGCGCGCACCACGACGGCATCCACTCGGACGAGACCTACCGGCCCACCCTGCGTGACCTGGCCGCACTGAAGGTCAGCGACCACACATCCGCAGCCGACCCCGCCACCCTGGGCAATGCCCAGGAGAGCTGGGGAGGTTACTCCACCCTCACCGGCATCGGCGGTGGCGGATTCACCTCCTCGCATCCCGGTACAGCCCGGACCGTGTACGTAACGGCGCGCGACACCACGTGGAAGCGCCTGTACGAGCCCGCCAGCGGCCAGGAGATGTACGCGGACAACGCACGCAGCTACGAGCCCCGACGCACCTATCGGACCGATTGGCTCAAGCCGGTCGTTCACCCCGGCACCCCGTCGACGGTCACCAGCCCCAGCTCGATTTCCCGTCCCGCCCGCACCCGGGACTCCATGAAGGTCTTCTTCGGTATGGGGCAGTCCGCGGACGGCACCAACGGAGAGGCAACGTGGGGCAACGGCACGGACACCACCGCCTTCCGCGTCTACGCCGACGGCCGGCTCACCGGCACCAGGGCCCAGCCCGGAGTCGTGCTCCAGAACCTGCCGGACGCCCGGACCACGTACCGCTTCGAGTTCGACTTCAAGCGCAAGGCGTCCTGGTGGAACGTGAGCACCGAGTCCCACACCGCCTGGACCTTCGCCTCGCAGCGCCCCGCCGGCGAAGACCCGGTGGCCCTGCCCGTGCTGGAGGCGGACTACGACCTGGAGGGCGTGCGCCTGGACTCCTCGGTGTCGGCCCGCGCATCCCACGATCTGGCCGTGGGGTTCCGCAACGGTGGCGGCGGCGCCGTCAGACTCACCGAGGCGAAGGTCGAACTGAGCTACGACCGGGGTACGACCTGGACGACTCCCAAGTCGGACCGGGACGCCGACTCCGTGCACACCCGGGTACACGCGCCCAAGGGGGCCACCACCGTCTCGCTGCGCATCAGCGGTACCGACTCCGCGGGCAGCAGCGTCGAGCAGACGGTGCTCGACGCGGTACGGGTGCGATGAGCCGGAGAAGCGCCTGAACCCACCGTTGTACGACCGCTGCCTCTGTTCCCCCGGCCCGGCACCGGGGGAACAGAGGCAGCGGGTTTCATGGGCCGAGGGCTCTCCCACGGCGGGTCCGGACAGTGGCACGCCGGCGAGCGCCCTCCCTCCCGTCGGAGGGCGACGGCCCGAGCCCTTCATCCTGATCGGCACCTTCTGCCGGCTTCCGGTTTCGTGACCGGCAGGAATGGGCCGCTGAGAACCCGGACCGCCGCGTCGCCGGGACGCTCACCGGCGTCCGCGCCCGCGCCTGCAGCCGAAGGCGTAGGCGTAGGCCCGGTCTCGTACGACGTGCGGCGCCACTCGTCACGCCGGGGCAGGCAGCCGACACCCACTGAGCTGTCCTTGCGCCCTTCGCCGTCAGTTGTGTCCTAGTGCGGCGAGAGTGTTGTCGAGGTCGGTGCGGTTCGTGCGGTTGTAGGGAAGCTTCCCGAGCAGGGACGCCATGGCACAGCTGTTGGAGAGGGCGGAGTAGACGAGGCCGCCGGCGATGCCTGCGGAGAGCAGTTGGAAAGCGGGGTGGATCACCTGGCCGAGGAGGAGCCCGAGCAGCACGACGGAGCCTGCTGTGAGGCGGACTTGGCGGTCCATGGCCCATGTGGGCGCTGCGGTGGCGGTGGGGCGGTGCAGTTCTCCGCCCGCCGAGGCCCAGGCTGCGGTTCCCCCTTCGAGACTGGCGGCGGGTATGCCGTGCGAGGACAGCGTGATGCCGGCGTTCTGCGAGCGGGCGCCGGAGGCGCAGACCATGAGCAGGTCGCTGCGGCCGGCAGCCTCGCGGAGGGCGGGCAGGGCGTGTGCGAGGTCGTCGAGGGGAATGTTGTGGGCGCCCGGCAGGTGCCCACCGGCGTATTCGCCGGGGGTGCGTACGTCGATCACGACGAAGGTGTGCAGACGATCGCGCACGGCGCCGGTGGTGAGAGTGGAGTTCATGGGTCTGTTCTGTCCTTCGGTTCGGTGAGGCTGGGTCAGACGAGGGTGTCGAGGAGCATGAAGGCGGCCACTGCGAGCAGTACGTAGGCGAAGACGTGCTGCAAGCGGTTGCCGGAGATCTTCGTGGCGAGGCGTTTGCCGTCCCAGGCGCCGAGTACCGCGGCTCCCGTGAAGGGGGCGATGACGGCCCAGTCGAGGCCGTCGGCGGTGCCTGAGCGGGTGGCGAGTGCGGCCAGTGAGTTGATGATGATGACCAGGAGGCTGGTGCCGACGGCGGCCTTCATGCGCATGCCGAGGACGCCGACGAGGGCCGGTACGGCGAGGAAGCCTCCGCCGACGCCGAGCACGCCGGTGACGGCGCCCAGGCCGGCGCCGGCTCCTGCGGCCCTGGTCGGCCGGACGGAGCGGTCTGATGCGGGCCCGCTGGGGCGGAGCATCCGCCAGGCCGCGAGAGCGGCGATCACGGAGAAGGCGGCGGTCAGTACGGAGGGAGGGATACGGCCGGCGGCGATGCCGCCGAGCATGGCGGGGCCGATGCCCGCGGCAGCGAACAGCAGCCCTGCCCGCCAGCGGACGTTGCCGTCCCGGGCATGGGCGGCCAGGGAACTGATGGAGGTCGCGGCGACGATGATCAGGCTCGCGGTGGTGGCGGCGACGGGACTGAAGCCGAGCAGGTAGATCAGCGCGGGTACGGCCAGGACGCTGCCGCCCCCGCCGAGTCCGCCCAGCGCCAGGCCGACCACCGCTCCCGCCAGGAGGGAGAGGACGAGCACACTCATATGACGGTTCCCGCTGCCCCGGCGGTGTCCTGGACCGGTAGTCCCTGGCCGACCCACGCCTTCATGCCGCCGGTGACGTCGACCGCGTCCACGCCCCGTTCGCGCAGGAGGCGGGCGGCATGCTGCGAACGCTGCCCGGAGCGGCAGATCAGCACGAGGCGCGAGCCGGCCGGCGCGCCTGGCACCTCCGCTCCGGCCGTCAGTCCGGACAACGGCAGATGCTGTGCGCCGGAGATGTGCCCGGCCTGCCATTCCTCGGTCTCGCGTACGTCCAGCAGTACGGCGGTGGCTGCCTGGAGCATGTGGTGGGCCTCGACAACGCCGAGGCGACCGGGGCCGGTTCGAAAAATGGGCATGGTGGGACTCCTCCCGGTGTCGACAAGGGTTCAGGAGCTGACGGTGCGAAGGGCCAGGCCGGCTTCCGCGGCTTGGTCGAAGCCGTCGTCGACGGCGACCACGTCGCGCCCGGCTGCGTCCAGCAGCGAGGCCGCGATCCCGGCCCGCATGCCGCCGGCGCAGTGCACCCACACTTCTCCGGCGGGCACCTCGTCGATCCGCCGGTGCAGCGTGTGCACGGGAATGTGGACCGAGCCCTCGATGTACCCGCCGGCACGCTCGGAATCGCGGCGCACATCCAGGACCACCGGCAGATCCTCCGGCCGAGAGAGCCTGGCTGCCAGGTCGCCGAAGGCCGCACGGCGGAACGAGGCCGCGGCATCACCGGGGCGCAGCCAGTCGGACGGGGCGCCGGTCGCGGCGGCTGCGGGGCGGTCGATCCCGACCCGGACCAGTTCGCGCTGCGCATCGGCGAGCTGCTGGGGCGTCTCGGCGAGCAGGGTGACGGGCTTGCCCCAGGGGATCATCCACGCCAGGTAGGTGGCGATCTTGCCGTCGGCCTCGAAGTTGAACGAGCCGGCAACGTGGCCCTGGGCGAACGCGACACGGTTGCGCAGGTCCACGACCCACTCGCCGGCTGCGAGGCGGCCGGCGATCTCCTCGGCGTCCGCACGGCGGGGCGCGGTCAGGTCGACGGGGTCCGGGCCGGCGGAGTTGGCAGGCCCCATGTGTGCGTAGTAGGCGGGGACGTCCTCCAGGCCGGCCAGCAGGTCGGCGACGAAGGAGTCGACATCCTGGGCCAGGGCGGCGTTCATGGTCTTCTCCCGGCCGATGGTGCTCGCGTCGCCCTCGGCCTGTCCGGAGGAGCAGAAGCTGCCGAATCCGTGGGTGGGCAGGACCGAGGTGTCATCGGGGAGCTCCGCGGCGAGCCGGTGAGCGGAGGCGTGCTGGGCCCGGGCGAGGTGTTCGGTGAGGCGAGGTTCGACCAGGTCGGGACGGCCCACGGTGCCGATGAGCAGGGAACCGCCGGTGAACGCGGCGACCGGCGTCCCGCCCTCCTCCAGGACATAGGCGGTGTGGTGCGGCGTGTGACCGGGGGTGGCCAGGGCCCGCACGGCGAGTTCCCGGTCCAGCTCGATCACGTCGCCGTCGCTGACGGGGACGCGGGTGAAGGAGACGTGGGCGGCGGCCGGCACCAGGTAGGCGGCGCCGGTCACCCGGGCCAGTTCCAGGCCGCCCGTCACGTAGTCGTTGTGGATGTGCGTCTCCACCACGTGCGTGATGCGCACCCCGCGTCGGGCGGCCGCCGCGATCACCCGGTCGATGTCACGCGGCGGGTCCACCGCCACCGCGGCCCGGGCGCCTCCGGCCAGGTAGTGCCGGTTTCCCAGGCCCTCGATCTCGATGGTGTCGACGAAGAACATGTGCCGCTCACTTTCTCGGAGTAATACCCCCCTGGGTATTAAATCGACCGTAACAGATTACCCCCGGGGGTATAGTGGGAGGGTGAATCGCCCTATTCGCCCCAGACTGGAAGGAAGAACATGGGATACGACCGGACCATCCGCGTCCACGCCGACTTCCCCCGTACGGTGACCGCCGCCAAGCAGGCCCTTGCCGCGCAGGGTTTCGGGGTGCTCACCGAGATCGACATGGCCGCAACCCTCAAGGCCAAGCTCGGCCGGGACATGCGGGACTACCTGATCCTGGGCGCCTGCAACCCTCAGCTGGCAGGGCAGGCCCTCGATGCCGACCGGAGCATCGGACTCCTGCTGCCCTGCAACGTGGTGATCCGGAGCGAGGGATCGCAGACGGTGGTGCAGGTGGTGGACCCGACCATCATGGTCACTCTGACCGGCCTGGACGCCATGACTCCGGTCGCGAACGAGGCAACCCGCAGGCTGGACAACGCGCTCACCGAACTCGCCGAGGAGCTCAACGGATGAACCCGACCCTGCCGAACCGGCCCCCGGAATCCGCCGGAGCTGCGGCCGCCGAGGACGAAGCCTCCGCCCGGGCGGTACTCAACCGCCTGCGCCGCGCACAAGGGCAGCTGGCGGGAGTGATCACCATGGTCGAGGAAGGCCGCGACTGCCGCGACGTGGTGACGCAGCTCGCCGCCGTCAGCCGCGCACTGGACCGTGCGGGCTTCAAGATCATCGCAGGCCGCATGCGTGAATGCCTGACCGCCCCCGAGGACGGGGGCACCCCCGCCATGAACGAGGCGGAACTCGAAAAGCTCTTCCTCACCCTGGCCTGATCGCCGCACGCCGCTCCGGCAACGGGGTGTGACGGACGCGACTTTGCGGGCTCGCTCGACGGCATCGGAGCCACGTTCCCGCGGGCCGCCTGCCTCCACACCTCGTCGTCCCCGTCCGGCGGGAGGCGAGGAGCGTCCCCTTCGCGCAGAACGACAGCGAGCCCGCCGCCATGAGGAGGGCGGAGCGGGTCACCATGCTCCGTCGCGCTCCACCATGAGGAGGGAGGAACCGGTCACCATGATCCGTCGCGCCCCGCCACCATGAGAAGAGCAGCGCTGATCACCACTCTCCGTCGCGCCCCCCAGCCCCCTCCGTGCTCTCGCGCAGTACGAGCCTGTGTGCCACGACGCGGTCCTGCGGGGACACCGACCCGGGGCGACCCAGGTCGTCCGGCCGGGGCTCCGGGCGCGTGGCCTCGTCGATGCGGCGCAGGAGAAGGTCCACGGCGACCCGGGCGATCGCCTCCTTGTCCGGTGCGACCGTACTCAGGGACGGCACGCTGAACCGGCCGCCCTCGACATCGTCGAAGCCGACGACGGCCACGTCCTCGGGCACCCGCGCCCCATAGCCGCGCAGCGCCCGCAACGCCCCGAGTGCCAGCTGGTCGTTGAGGCACAGCAGCGCATCCGGCCGCACCCCCTCGTCCAGTACCCGGCGCACGGCAGCCGCCCCGTCGCTCATGTGGAACGCCTCCACGGGCAGCAGGAGCGCCGGGTCGTAGGCGATGCCTGCCCCTGCCAGGGCGGCGCGGTATCCGCGGGTGCGCGCCTGGGCGGTGCCGACACACCCGTCGTCCCGCCCGCCCACGGTGAGGATGCGCCGGCGTCCCAGCGCGAGCAGGTGCTCGGTGGCCTCGCGGGCCGCGAGCTCGTTGTCGATCGCCACATGGTCGGCGCCGTCGGTCAGCAGTTCGCCCAGCAGGACGGTCGGCGGAGGCCCGGAGTGCGCGTGCAGGTCCTCCGGCGCGAGGGCCAGAGGGCTGAGGATGACGCCGTCCACGAAGTCCGAACCGAAACCGGCCAACGCCGCCTTCTCCTTCTCGCGGTCCGCGCCGGACTGGTGGATCAGCACGGTCAGGGAGCGCCTCTCGGCCTCCCGGACGACATGGCGGGCCAGTTCCGCGAAATACGGGACGTCGAGTTCGGGCACTACCAGGGCGATGATGCCCGTCCGTCCGCTGCGCAGGTGCCGTCCGGCGAGGTTGATGCGGTAACCGAGGTGGTCGATCGCCTCCTGCACCACCCGCCTGGTCCGGTCGGACACATGGACGTAGTCGTTGAGCACGTTGGACACCGTTTTCTCCGACACCCCCGCATGCCGTGCGACGTCCTTGATCCTCGGCCGTGCCACCCGCAACCTCCCCGTCCTCGGTACGCGCCGAGTCTATGCGGCAGCCTTCCGCGTGCCCTGGACGGATCCGGAGCGGCGGACGCGGGGGAGTAACCCGCACAGGTAACGACGCAGCTCTTTACAGCCAATGTACATCGATGTAAAAACAGGTCACCGCACCGGGAGATCCGGCGCGGATCACCTGATGTGCGCGGGCGGCCGACGGCTGCCGTGCCGATGGCGCATGCCATCGGCCGGGCACGTCGTCCGGCCGTCGAAAGGTCAGTGATGAACTCTGCACCCCCTGCCCGCGGGCTGCCCGGCACCGGGGACCCGGCCCGTGCGCCGGGCATCGGCCGCCGCGGGCTGCTGCGTTACGGGACCGCCGGAGCGGCGGCGCTGCTGGCCGCGGCGCCGCTGACCGGCTGCGCCTCGCCCGCCCGTGCCGACGCCTCCGCGCTGAAGGTCTGGGACCTCTTCCAGGGCGGCGACGGCATGCTGATGGACGAGATGATCGCGGCCGTCTCCCGGGGAGCCGACGGATTCGACGTGGACCGGACGATCCTGGACTGGGGCCCGTCGTACTACACCAAGCTCGCCATGTCGGCGGCCGGCGGACGCGCCTCGGACGTGGCCGTGCTGCATCTGTCACGCCTGGCCGGATACGCCCCAGGCGGTCTGCTCGACTCCCTCGACCTGGAGCTCCTCGCCGAATTCGGCGTATCGGAAAAGGACTTCGCGCCCGCGGTGTGGAAGCGCGCCCAGCACCGGGGCACGGTCTACGCGATCCCGTTGGATGTCCACCCCTTCATCGTCTTCTACGACAAGGACGTGGCCGGCAAGGCCGGGTTGCTCGAACCATCAGGCGACCTGGCACCGATGGGCTCGCCCGAGGCGTTCCTGGACGCGGGGAAGAAGCTCGCCGAGGTCACCGGCACATCCGGCATCCTCTTCGGGCACGTCACCGACACCGCCCAGAGCTGGCGCCAGTTCGCGGCGCTGTACGCCCAGACCGGCGCGTCCTTCACCCTGCCCGACGGCGGCCCGCCGCAGATCGACATCGAGGCCGCGGTGAAGGTCGTGACCTTCATGAAGCAGCTCTTCGACGGCCGCACGAACCCCAACAACCTCGACTACAACGGTGCGATGGCCGCGTTCATGGACGGCCGCGGCGGCATGATCATGGCGGGGGAGTGGGAGTTGCCCACGTTCCGGAAGTCTGGCATCAAGCACCTGGGCGCGGCCCCCTTCCCACAGGTCTTCGGCCGGCCGGCCGTCTACGCCGACTCGCACAGCTTCGTCCTGCCGGCCCAGGACGACCCCGACCCGGCCCGGCGCCGCGAGGCCCACCGGTACATCGCCGAGATCGTCAAGCAGAGCCTGACCTGGGCGAGCGCGGGGCACATCCCGGCCTACCTGCCGGTCCAGTCCCGCCCCGAGTACGCGGAGCTCGACCCCCAGTCCTCGTACGCGGCCGCGGGCGAGATCGCCGTACTCGACCCGCCGAACTGGTTCGCCGGGGCCGGTGGCAACTTCCAGAACCGCATGTGCCAGCCGCTCCAGTCGGCGCTGCTCGGCAACACCTCCGCCGAGAAGGCGGTACGGCAGATGGTCCGGGAAGCGGACACCCTGCTGCGCCAGCCCAATCCGGTCGCCTGACGACAGCCGAAGGAGCCGCATCGTGACCACCACCGCGCCCGCCGGAGCCCCGGCACCACCGCAACTCTCCGCACCCCGGCCCGCGCCACGGCGCCGGTTCTCCCTCACGGGAGGCGGAGCACTGTTCGTCCTTCCCTTCCTGGTGTTCTTCGGACTCTTCCTGGTCTGGCCCATCGTCCAGGGCCTCTGGATGAGCCTCACCGACACCTCCCTCACCCTCCGCGAGCCCGCATTCGTCGGCCTCGCCAACTACGCCGAGGCGTTCGAGGACCCGGACGTCTGGAGCAGCCTGGGCAACACCGCCTTCTTCACCCTGATCTCCTGTGTCCCCCTCGTCCTGGTGGCCCTGGCCATGGCCCTGCTCGTGCACAGCGGCCTCGCCGGCCAATGGGCCTGGCGGCTGGCGTACTTCGCCCCATACCTGCTGCCCGTCACGGTGGTCACCCTCATCTGGACCTGGCTCTACCAGCCCGACATCGGCCTCGGCAACCAACTGCTGACGTCCCTGGGAATGGAGCCCGTAGGCTGGCTCTCCGACGAATCGGTGGCGATGTGGTCCGTGGCGGCCCTCACCGTCTGGTGGACGGTCGGCTTCAACTTCCTGCTCTACCTCGCCGCCCTGCAGTCCCTGCCCGTCACCTACGACGAGGCCGCCGCGCTCGACGGCGCCGGTGCCTGGCGGCGGCTGTGGTCCGTCACCCTGCCCCAGCTGCGCCACACCACCGTTCTGGTGGCCATGCTCCAAGTCCTGGCGTCCCTCAAGGTGTTCGACCAGATCTACATCCTCACCAAGGGCGGTCCCAACAGTTCCACCCGTCCGATCCTGGAGTACGTCTACGACGTCGGGTTCACCGGATACCGGCTGGGCTACGCCTCAGCGGTCAGTTACGTCTTCTTCGCGATCGTCATCGTCGTCTCCGTCGTGCAGCTCCGACTCTTCCGTCAGGAGGGCTGATCGTGTCCGCGATCTCCACCCCCGTCCGCCGCCCCCGCCGGCCGCACCGCGAGGAGTCCGGGTCACCTCTGCTGCTCGGCCACGGACGGGTGCCCCGTGTACTCGCCTCGACAGCGCTGACCGTCCTGGCCGTCGTCTGGCTGCTGCCCTTCCTCTGGGCGGTCGCGACCTCGGTACAGAGTGAGCAGGACGTGATGAAGTCGGGTCTGTCCCCGTTCAAGGGAGCCTTCACACTCTCCGCCTACCGGCAGATCCTGGAGCGGGGCAACGTTCCCACCTGGGCCTTCAACAGTGTGCTGATAGCCGCCCTCGTCACCGTGCTCACCGTGGCCGTCTCGACGCTCGCCGCGTACGGGTTCTCCCGGGGAACCTTCCGGGGGAGGCGTGCCCTCCTCGCCGTCACCGTCGCCGCGATCATGGTCCCGCCGCAACTGCTCATCGTCCCGCTCTTCGAGCAGATGACGATGTTCCACCTGGTCGACACCTACGCGGCGGTCATCCTGCCGCAGGTCGTCGCGCCCATGATGGTCTTCATCCTCAAGCGCTTCTTCGACGGCATACCCCGGGAGCTGGAGGACGCCGCGCGCATCGACGGCGCCTCCGAACTCCGCGTCTTCCTGTCGATCGTGCTCCCGCTGTCCCGCCCGATCGTGTCCGCCGTCGCGATCTTCGTCTTCATCGGGGCGTGGAACAACTTCATGTGGCCCTTCGTCGTCACCAACGACCCGGACCTCATGACACTCCCGGTGGGCCTCGCCACCGTCAAGGACGCGTACGGCATCCAGTACGCCCAGGCCATGGCGTCCGCCCTCCTGGCGGCGCTCCCGCTGATCGTGATGTTCCTCGTCTTCCAGCGGCGCATCGTCAATTCCGTCGCCACGACGGGCCTCGGCGGAAGCTGACCCCACCGACATTCTGTCCGCGCGCCGGCCGTCCGGCCGGCCGCCCTCACCATCCGACTGGAGCCCCTGTGCACACCCCCTCCGTCCCCCGTCCGGAGTACCCGCGACCGCAGTTCGTGCGCCGCGACTGGCTCAACCTCAACGGGACCTGGCAGTTCGAGACCGATCAGGGGGACAGCGGCCTCGAACGAGGACTGCTCGACCGTGACCTCACCGGCGAGATCCTCGTGCCCTTCGCCCCGGAGTCCGAGCTGTCGGGTGTCGGCGACACCGATTTCCTGGAAGCCGTCTGGTACCGGCGGCGGTTCACCCCGCCCGAGGCATGGGCCGGACGCCGGACGCTGCTGCACTTCGGGGCGGTCGACCACGACACCACTGTCTGGGTCGACGGCACCGAAGCGGTACGCCACCGGGGCGGCTTCACTCCCTTCACCGCCGACCTCGGTCACCTCCCCGTCGGCCGGGAGGTGGAGATCACCGTCCGCGCCCGCGACCCGAAGTCCGGCCCCCAGGCCCGGGGCAAGCAGGCGGTCCAGTACGCCAACCACGACTGCAACTACACCCGGACCACCGGCATCTGGCAGACCGTCTGGGCCGAACCGGTCCCCGATGCGCACCTCCGCCGCCCGCGGATCACCCCCGACCTGGCCGGCGCCGCCTTCTCCCTCGAACTGCCCCTGTCGGCCAACCGCCCCGGCCACCGGATACGCGCCGTCCTCAGCGACGACGCGGGCGAGGTCTGCCGTGCCGAGACCCGCGCCGACCTGGACCTGGCGCCCCGTCTTCACCTGGCCCTCCCAGAGGACCGGCGCCGCGAATGGTGCCCCGAGGACCCCTTCCTGTACGGCCTTCGGCTCGAACTCCTCGACGCCGCAGGGGAAGTGGCCGACACCGTCGAGAGCTACGCGGGCCTGCGCGCCGTCTCCGTCCGGGGCAGGACCGTGCTCCTCAACGGCAGCCCCCGCTTCCAGCGCCTCGTCCTCGACCAGGGCTGGTACCCCGACGGCCTCATGACCGCCCCCTCGGACGAGGCTCTGGTCCGTGACATCGAACTCGCCCTGGAAGCAGGCTTCAACGGAGCCCGGCTGCACCAGAAGGTCTTCGAAGAGCGCTTCCTCTACCACGCGGACCGGCTCGGATACCTGGTCTGGGGCGAGTTCGGCGACTGGGGATGTGAGATCGGCGGTTCCTCGGGCGACAACCAGCGCCCCGACGCCTCGTTCGTCGCCCAGTGGCTCGAAGCCGTGGAACGCGACTACTCGCACCCCTCGATCGTCGGCTGGTGCCCGTTGAACGAGACCTATCAGAAACTCCACGACCGCATCACCCAGCTCGACGACGTGACCCGCGCGATGTTCCTCGCCACCAAGGCCATGGACACCTCCCGCCCGGTGATCGATGCCTCCGGCTACTCCCACCGGGTGCTGGAAACCGACATCTACGACTCCCACAGCTACGAGCAGGACCCCGCCGCCTTCCGGAAGCTCGTCTCCGGCCTTGCCAAGGGGGAGCCCTTCGTCAACGCCCACGAGACCGGAGCCGCCTACTCGCAGCCGTACAGGGGCCAGCCCTACTTCGTCAGCGAGTTCGGTGGGATCTGGTGGGACCCGGAGGCCGCCGCCGGGGAGTCGGGCAGCGACCGCACCGTCTCCTGGGGCTACGGCGACCGGGTGCGGACCGAGGACGAGTTCCACGAGCGCTTCGCGGGCCTCACCGGCGTGCTGCTGGAGGACCCGGAGATGTTCGGCTACTGCTACACCCAGCTGACCGATGTCTTCCAGGAGCAGAACGGCGTCTACCGCTTCGACCGGAGCACGAAACTGGACATCGCCCGCGTCCGGGACGCCCAGCTGCGGCCGGCCGCGATCGAGAAGCCGCACGCCGGCTGACGGGGACGCGTGAGCGGTGCCCGCTCCGGCTGACGGGGACGAAAGCGCGGTGCCCGCCCCTACCACCGGGGCGGGCACCGCGAGATCTCAGACCCGCTCGAGCCGCCAGAGCTGCGGCTGCTGGCCGTTGCAGGTCCACTGCTGGACATTGGCCCCAGCCGTCCGGGACCCCTGGGCGACGTCCAGACACTGTCCGGCGGACGTCACCACCAAGCGGTAGTACCCCCGCCCGGCGTTCTCCAGCCGCCAGTCCTGCGCGGCCTGGGCATTGCAGTACCACTGGCGTACGTTCGCCCCGGGCGCGGCGGAACCGTTCTCCACGTCCAGGCAGTGGCCGCTGTTGCGTCCGGTGAGGGTGAAGGCGCCACCTCCGCGCGCACGCAGGGTCCACTGCTGCGGAGCCAGGCCGTTGCAGGTCCACTGCTGGACGTTGCCGCCCGCGGCGCGGGAGTCACCGGCCACGTCCAGGCAGTGGCCGCTGTTGGCGTTGACCAGCCGGTACAGCGCCCCGTCCACGACTCCGGCCGCGTCACCGCTGCCGGTGACCGGGCCGGTGGCCACGT
The DNA here is from genome assembly GCF_043202315.1 of Streptomyces sp. NPDC048211. Taxonomy (NCBI): domain Bacteria; kingdom Bacillati; phylum Actinomycetota; class Actinomycetes; order Kitasatosporales; family Streptomycetaceae; genus Streptomyces; species Streptomyces sp. NPDC048211. The sequence goes on along the minus strand of NZ_JBIDAD010000003.1, from coordinate 76,119 downwards.
ACGGGCGGCAGACGGTGCCGTCCCAGTCGGTCGCGATCTGCAGCACCGTCCGGCCGTCCGCGGAGGGCAGCAGCGGGGAGCTGTAGTTCGGGCAGTAGGTCGCCGTCGGCGCGGTGACCCGCACGGGGGCCTCGATCTCGTACCACGGGCCCGTGCCGTTCTCCGTGTTGGCGAGGATGGTGCGCCCGCTGTCCGCGGCGGGTGTGCCGTCACGGTTGAGGAGTTGCTGGCCGACGAGCAGGATCCGGCCGTTCGGTCCGCCGCCGGGCGCGGGGGCCCAGGCGATGGTGGGAGCGGCCCGGAAGTACTTGCCGTCCACGGTCTCCGGACGGAACCCCAGTGAGGCGGGGTCGCCCCAGTCCCATCCGTCCGGAGACGTGCGGTAGTGCACCACGCACTGGTACTGCCCGCCCGGATTGCAGATCTCGTAGCTCATGAAGTACGTGCCGTTCGGCAGCTTGCGCACCATGGGCATGCCCGGCCGGTCCGGTTGCCAGCCGCCGGCCACCGTGTCGCGGCGGTCCTGCCAGTGGATCCCGTCGTAACTACGCGCGGCGGACAGTTTCTGACTGTGGGCCGGATCCGTCTCGTCGGCATAGTGGCAGACGAGTGCGCCGTCGGCGGCAACGGAGAACTCCGGTTCCCACAGGCCGCCCGTCCCGGTCGCCGTGGCGCAGGAGGACAAGTAGGACCAGGTGCGGCCCACGTCGCCGCTCCGCCACACACGCAGGGCCATACGCCGGTCCGGCTCGTCCTGCCCGGCCGAGGCGGCCCACAGGAGCGTGCCGGGGGACATGGTCCCGATCTGGCGGGGGAGCTCGAACAACGTGGAGCAGCACAGCCCCTGCCCGGCCGCCGACTCCGGATCGGCGACCCTGCCCACCTGCCGGAAGGTCGCGCCGGCGTCGGTGCTCTCGTGAATGGCGCCGATGCCGTTGTTCCCGTCGAAGGTCACGACGCTCGCGAGCACCCGGCCGTTGGCGGCGCCACTGTGCTCCAGCCGGATGGCCCTTGGATAGAGGCCGGTCCCGCTGCCCAGTGGCGTGCCGGTGGCTGCGGCGAGGGCCCCGGAAGGACCGCTGACCGAGGCGGTGGACGTGACGGCAGATGCCGGCGCGGCTGTGGACGCGGCGAGCAACAGGCCCAGCACGGCCGCGAGGACCGGCAGTAAGGCACGCATCGTCCCACGGATGCGGCGGCCGACGGTCGTGGGGGAGGGGCGCGGCGGGCGGGCGGCGAACGAGCGCTGGTTTCCGGAACGGGGTGGTCGGTGTAAGGAGAGCACGGGGTTCCTTCCTCGGGGAAACGGAGGCGTGACAGGCGGCCGGGATGTGTACCGCGGCGTTCGGCATCTCGGAACTGCTCAAGGGCGCGCACTACGGGCGGGAGTGGTCCCCGCGGGCCTACGAACGTGCTGACGGCGTCACAGTAGGGCCGCATGTACATCGATGTAAATAAGGGTGCGTCCCCTGTTGTCGGCTCATCCGGTCCAGGCGGACGCCGCCGGTTCCGGACCGGTGGCCGCCGCGACGAAGGGGCGTCGCACCGCCGTCCCGCGGCCTGCGAGCCGTCCCCCAGGTGAAGCCAGTCCACCTCGCCCGCCGCGAGCACGGCCGGGAAGCCGACTCGTGACCAGATCAGGAACCTGCGGTGGGCGGTCGACCGCGACGGTCCCGAAGCACGGAAGGGGCGCCCGCCAGGGGCACCCGTTGACCAGGACTTAGATGATCACCGCAAAGAGCGGCTCACCAGGCGTGTCCTGAGTCCTGACGCCTTGTGCCTGCACCTTCGACGGCGGGATCAGCGGCTCCGTGATGTCCCACAGGCCGTCCGGAACAACCCAACTCCACGTACCCCGCCGCATGCTCGGGCTAGCGCGCCGAACCCACGTGGGACACGGTCTTAGCTCAGGGCGAATTTCAACGCGGGAACCGCAGAACCGGAGTTGCTCGCAGGGACCTTCCAACGGAAGGCGGTGCCGTCGCCGTCGACGTAGATGAGCGTGCCGCCCTTCTCGGCTGCGGTGATGTCGAAGACAGCCACGTCCTGGTGACCTGTCTCGGCGGGAAGGGCCGCCCCGCCTTCGCTGAATCCGATGGGGGCGACCTCTGCCGCGGCCTTGCTGTTCCTCGCCGTGAAGGTGTGTCCATCGGCGGTCTTCCATCGCCAGCCGCCCTGTTCGGCGGTCGTCGTCACACGCGACTTGGTCCGATTGCGCGACTGGTAGTTGACGACAGCGAAGAGGCCGTGTTCCGGCGCGCCGAATCCAGTGCTGTCGACGTAGACGACGGTATCCGCGGTGATCTGGGCATCCCCTCGGCCTCCGACACCTGCGGTGTCCGCGCTCTGCCCCAGCTTCAGCGTGGGCTGCGGGCGAGGCTCGGGTGTACTCCGGTCGTCGCCTGCCGTGCAGGCCGTAAGGCTGAGCCAGCAGACGGCCGTGAGCGTGGAAGCGGTGGTGAGGTGGCGCATGATCCCCCCGGTAGGAACAGGCAAAGGAGGTTGATCTTGCCATAGTCGGAGAAACTCCGGAAGAGGGGCGAGCAGCCGTGACCAGCCTGCGAACCCGATGCAGATCGTCGTTCTTTGGCCGTCTTCCAGCCGGTCTGCGCGGCCAGGCCGAGCAGTTCCCGGTGGCGGGGTGCCGGGGCGAAGCCCTCGCCCTTGCGGATGCCCAGGGCGGCCAGGACGCCGTGCATGTAGGGGTCGACCGTATCCGTGCGGTCGGCTTGCACGAAGGCGTTCAGTGTCTCGAAGGGGAGAAGTCGCGGGGGTAGAGGGCGTTCGACGGGGTGTCGGAGGCGTGCGCGAAACGCATGGCGGGAGCGTCGCCACGCAGGGGGTGCAGGCGGATGCCCTCGATGGAGGCCACCCCGGGTGACAGGTCGTCGACCGAGCTGAAGAATCCGCGCAGCAGGAAGTGCCGGGCAAGGATGAAGTCGAAGTCGACGGCCTGCACCAGCAGGGCGACCAGCCGCAGGGATCACGTCGACCCGGGCTGGGGTTCCTCGTTGTCGTAGGCCGCAAGCGCGGCCTGGCGGCATTCCAGCAGGTCACTGAGGTCCTGGTGGGTTACATGCTGCTGGCCCAGTGCCACCATGGCCTTGGCTTCGACCGAGGCCCATGCGTGCCGGGCGCGCTTGTTGGCGCGGCGCCTGGTGTCGCTGTGCAGGAAGCCCGCTCCGGCCGCGAACCCGGCAGAGGCCAGAGCGGCGAGGGCGGCGGGAACGCGCACGTCCGCCGAGGTCAGTCCTGCTGCTCCCGCCGTGGCGGCGAACAGGGCTGCGGGGAAACCAAGGACGATGTCCGTCCTGGCCCAGAACTCGGCGCGGCGGTGGGCGAGCTTTCTCTGGCGTGTCGCCTCGTCTCTCAGCCGTTCGATGTCGGCACGCAAGCGGTGCGTGAACCCGGCCGGGCTCAGGCGCGTGGTTTCACCAGCGGGAGTAGCCATGAAAGCATTCCAACACGTCTGCAACACAAGGTACTTGGTGTGCCTCTACAGGCTTCGGGCACGGCGGACGTGAGCTTCCCACAAGGCTGTGTCGCGTAACGGAGGCCCGTTCCGGCGGAGGAGGGCCGCAGCTCCGTCATCCGCCGGCTCGTTCCCCAGGTACGGGTACGGGCACAGGTACAGGCACGAGCAGAGGAGGCGGCGCAGGAACTGCGGCACCCGGAATCTCCGGAGTTCCTCCCGGGTGTTGCCGGTCGCGGTCGCCATCGGTCAGATGTCGGCCGACGGGGCCCTGGGGCAACCGCATCCGTTACTCGCCGGAGTGAGGGCGGCACCGTGTGCGGGGTGCGGGGTGCGGGGTGCGGAGTGCGGAGTGCGTGCGGTGGGTCCTGTGGTCACACGGTGTCGTGGTCGGAGGCCCGTTCCTCGGCCAGGGCTTGGGCGTACGCGGCGGTCATCCGCTCGGAGGCGGGCGGCAGGGGGCTCTCGGGCCGGGCGATACCCAGGTGGCGTTCGCGCAGTTCGGCCATGAAGTCGTCCCAGAATTCCGGCCCTGCTGCCAGGAGCCATTCGGCGCCGGCCTGCCTGTCCGGGGTGGTGGGGCGGTGGCGTACGCCCCAGGCGCCGATGTGCGCCAGAGTCGGGACAAGCTGGATGGCGGGCTCGGTGAGGCTGTAGGTGGCGCGGCGGCCGGGGCCCGGGTCGTCGCGGGTGAGCAGGCCCGTATCGACGAGCCGTGCGAGCCGGTCGGCGAGGATGTTGGAGGCGATGCCTTCCTCTGAACCTGCCTGGAGCTGTCGGAAGTGCCGTCGGTCCCCGAAGATCATGTCCCGCAGTACGAGGAGTGTCCAGCGGTCCCCGAAGACCTCCACGGCGGCGTTGATCGGGCATGCGGAGCGCGGCCCCGAGTGACCCTCGGCCTGCGGTTTGACCTTCATGTCGTCCTCTCCACGCTACCGCTTGCATTTTACCAGCACCCTTGCCTAAGGTCGGGACCGCTTGCAAAGCGCAAGCGGTCCCGAGGGGGTAGGTGCCATGTCCCGCAATAAGCAGACCGTCGAGCGTTACCTTGATGGCTTCCGTAGGAACGACCATGCCCAGATCCTCAGTTGCCTGACCGACGACATCGAGTGGACCGTCTACGGCGCCTTCAACCTCACCGGCAAAGAGGCCTACGACGCCGCGATCGAAGGTCCCGGCTTCGTCTCCCCGCCGAAGCTGGAAGTCGTGCGCATGATCGAGGAGGGGGACGTGGTGATGGCGGAGATCGCCGGCAGCGTGGCCGTGGGCGACGAGAACACCGTGATGCGCATGACCATGGGTGAGGTGTTCCGCATGCGGGACGGACTGATCTGCGAACGCCGCGCCTGGGTGATCCCGCTCAAGGAGAACGACTACCGCTGAGGGATGCGCGGCAGTGGGGCGACTCGGTGTTGTCAGCCGCTGCGCGCACGCCGAGAGGATCAGTGCCCCTGCGTCAGTCGCCGCCCCGCGTATGAACCGAGAACCACGGGCTGACCTCTGAGACACTCACATGCCGGTCACCGGACGTCCGTGGGGCCGCGCATGCAGGTGGCGGAGGGCCGGTCGGCAAGCAAGATCAGCACCTCATCGCCGTCGCGCGGCGGGGTGTCGTAGCGAGGGAGTGCATCGCTGGCGCCGGTCACCGCATAGCGGGCGTCCTGTTCCTCGTCAGGACTGAGGGTGGTGGGCACTCGCGACACCGCAACACTCACCGGCGCGCAGCCTGATGTTCCCGTGGTTTCAACCGGAGTTCCATCACTCCACCCGGCCCGTACAGTGTTCGGATGAAGGACGCTCTGATCAACGAACTCCGCACCGCGTATGACGCCCAGCTCCGTGGTGTCACCCCGCCCGGCGGCAATGCCCGCATCGAAAATGACGGCCCGTTGACCCGTGTCGTCGGGTGGCACCGTGGCTTCGTCACGGGCCCACGCGACCTCGGTGTGTGCGGGGAAGAACTCGAACCGCTCATAGCGCAGCAGCGTGACTTCTACGCTGCCCGTGGCGAGGCGGTCGAATGGAAGACCCGCGCCCATGATCTCCCTGCCGACATCACCGACCGACTCACGGCGGCCGGCTTCGTCGCCGAGGACAGCGAGACCGTGCTCATCGGCCAGTCCGCAGACCTTGCCGCCGACCCCGTTCTGCCCGACGGCGTCACGCTCCGCCGTGTCACCGCCAGATCGGACCTTCAGCGCATCGCCGCTATGGAGAGCGTCGTCTGGGGCGAGGACTGGAGTTGGCTCGCTGACGACCTGACCGCCCGGATCGAGAACGCCCCAGAGAACACCATCGTCCTCGTTGCCGAGGCACGCACCGAAGTCGTCTGCGCCGCCTGGCTGGTGTTCAAGGAAGGCATCGACTTCGGCGGCCTCTGGGGTGGCTCGACGCTCAAGGAATGGCGCGGACAGGGCATCTACCGGGCCATGGTCGCCCACCGAGCCCAACTCGCCGCCGACCGTGATGTCCCCTACGTCTACGTCGACGCCTCAGCGGACAGTGCCCCGATCCTCACCCGCCTTGGACTGCACGCGGTCACCACGACGACGCCGTATGTGTGGTCACCCTGAGCTCAGCCGGCCTTGGCGAGCTCTTCGGCTCGTGCGTGGGTACTGGCGGGGCGGTAGGAGTCGTCGCCGGTCTCGATGACGGTGCCGTTGAAGGTGAGGCGGTCGACGCCGGCCGCGCAGAGGCGGGGGTCGGTGTCGTTTTGCTGCCTGCCCCGTAGGGATGTCCAGGGCAGGCCACCGGAGCGCTGCACACATATTCTTCAGATTTCCTTCACGCCGCAGGCACATGTTTCGGTAGGCTCCAGCACGCTCTGTCCGTACCACTGAGGGGGAATCCTCATGAACACCCGTCACGCCATTGCCGGCGCCGCGGCTGCCGCTTCGGTCATCGCGCTCGGCCTCACCGCCGCCGCTCCTGCGCAGGCAGCCGAGTACTCCTCAGCCCTGAAGATCAAGGGTGTCCAGTACGACGCACCGGGCAAGGACTCCAACAAGTGCTCGGGCGGCAACAGCAAGAGCGAGTACCTGACGATCAAAAACTACTCGCGCACGACGACCGTCAATCTCAAGGGCTACGTCGTCAAGGACGCCACCGGCAACAAGTTCACCTTCAAAGCGTCCCACTACCTTCAGCCAGGCGACTACGTCAGCCTGCGCGGTGGACACGGCACCGATTCCGACGCCAAGAACGTCGCCTACCGCCAGAACTGCAACTTCATCTGGAACAACGACAAGGACACCATCTATCTCTACAAGACGTCGGGCGCCCGCGCCGACGTCCACTCGTACACCAAGAACGCCAACGACCGCGACGGCAACGGCTACATCACTTACCACGGCTGATAGCGCTGATGGGGTGAGCGACGTGTCCGTGCCGACGGTCGAGGTGGCCGGGGATGCGGGCACCGGTCAGATGTAGTGCTGACACCTTGCCCGGCATACTGGGGGAGTAGATCGCGGATGACCTCTGCCCGGACCGTTCGCTCCGGAGCCCAGTTGCCAGTTGATTCGGGGTGCTCGTCCGCCGACTGACGAGCATCAACCGGCCCCCGCGGGGGAAGGCCTGAGAGATGTGCCGTTCGGAGGGCTCAGCTCCGCGTTATCCATGTGCGGGACCCTGTTGGTCGGCAAAACCCCGTTGCTCGGGCCCTGGAGATCACCCCGTGACGGCTTTGAGCGGGGTGCCGGGTCGTTGCCGATCGGTGGTGTGAGCTGCCCCGTTTCGGTGGTCGACCGGCGACGGAATGGGTGCCGGCGCCCCCTTTCTTGCGCGCGGTATGAGAACCGTCCACACACGCTCCTGCCCCGTCGAGCCGGCCGGGTTCAGCTGCGCGAGGAGGACGCGGTGCAGCCGGTCGAAGTCCCCGTCTGCTGCTACCGGTCCGGCCGCCGCCAACGGGTCTGTTTCTGGGCGGCCTGTCCGACCAGCACATGCTCCCCTTCTGTGAGCATGGTGGGAGGGTGAGAAGAACGGTGCGCGCTGTGGGCGCGGCAAGTGTGGAGACGGTCTGGCAGCGGTACGTCCGGACAGCGGCCTGGCCCATGTGGGCTCCGCAGATCCGGGCTGTGGAGACGGAGGCGGAGCTGCGAGCGGGCATGCGTGGTCGGGTGGTGCCCGTGGCGGGGCCGAGCGTCGCCTTCGTCGTCGAGGCCGTCGACCATCAGGCCCGAACCTGGCGGTGGCGGGTCCAAGCAGGTCCGGTGCGCATGCGTCTGTGGCACGCTGTCCGGGCCGGCACGCCGTCCGGCACGGAGACCGAGCTGCGCATCGACGGCCCTGCCCCGGTCGTATGGGCGTATGCGCTGCTGGCGCACCGCGCGTTGCGCCGTCTGGTGGACCAATGAGCCGGCCATGACGGGCCGTGCCAGGTGACGGTCTGAACTATTGATCATGAGCGCGCGACAGTCGCGGACTCTGTACGCGCCGAAGGCCGTCGGCCCCGGTCAGCGGGCCCGGCACCGAGGCGGCCAGCACCCACACCGCGGGGTCTGTCTCGTTCCGCCGGCCGTGGCAGGCAGTCCGGCCGGCTGTACATGAGGCAGTGCGGTGGGAGAGATCATGCCTTCGGGACCATCGATCCGGCTCTTGGTGATCTTTCCGGGAGCGGACCGTCCGACGGTGGCGAATCGGTGGCCAATGTGCCGTGCGTGCTCAGGGCTTCGGCTTCCTCCGGATTACCGCTGTACCGGCTTCCAGGTCCACCCCCATGCGGGGTGGCGTCCCGTGCAGAGCGTCGTCTTTCAGGACCTGTTGCTCCCCGCGGTGTTCGATTTCTTCGCGCTTCGCCGAGTTGAGGAATGCATGCAGCTCATCGGCGACCGAGGCTCCCACGCCCAGCCCATGACACGGTGTACGGGACGCGAGGGCATGTCGCAGCTCATTGGGTCGCCCCTCCGCAGAGGCCTCGGTGCTGCGATGCAGTGTGATCGCTGCTCATGTGGATCAGGTACTCCCCTCGAACCCAGCGCGGCTCTCACCAGTTTGTCGGCCTCGGTCGACTCCGGCTCTGCTTCGCCTGAGCGCCTTGGCCGGCCTGGTGCCGGGGGGCGCCCGGCCCTCTGGAAACTGTCGGGATCGGCTGCCCTGGTGGGGTGTTGGCAGATGGCGACAGATGGCGGCACGAATGATCTGAATACTTAGCTCGATCGGGGCGCTAGGGCCGTTTTTGCCCAAGGGGCGGAGCGCCGATGCCGATGATCTTGGTCGAGGTGCCTTCCGCCCTGGGGCCGATCCGGCCCGGGGCGTCTTTTGCAGATCCTGGAGGATCCATGCGACACCCTGTCTCCCGCCTGCGCACCCGAGCGCTGGTCATGGGGCTCACGCTGACAGCGGCCGCAGTCTTGCCCTCGGTCTCCGCCGGCGCGGCTGACCAGTACGTGTGGGCCGCGCTGGGCGACTCGTACACCGCCGGCGGGTTCGTCGGTGACCCGCTGCCCGCGCTCGGCGACCCGTCGCGGGACGGCTGCGACCGGACCACCAACGCCTATCCCGACGTCGTCGACCGGGAACTCGCGGAGTTCCCCCCGGGCAAACCTGTCCACCTGAACAATGTCAGCTGCGGCAACGCCACCATCGCCGACATCGCCAAGGACAAGCAGAAGCCGATCAGCCCGGTCCAGCCTCCGGCCGACGGCTGGCCCGAGGTGGACCCGCAGATCAAGCGGGCCAACCTCAACGACGGGACCGACATCGTCACGATCGGCGTCGGTGGGAACAGCCTCCCCTTCGGCGGCATGCTCCTCAAATGCCTCGAAACAGGCACGGTCGGGAAGTCCTGCCGCGAGCACTACACCAATCCCCCCGAGGGGGAGGAGAGCATCGAGGATAAGCTCGCCCGGGTCCAGGACGAGTACATCGAGATGCTGGCCCAGGTGCACGAGGCAGCGCCCAACGCCAGGGTGATCACGGTCGGTTACCCGGCGGTCCTGCCGGACCGGAGCAGTGACTGCAACCGCCTCTCCCTCACCGAGCTCGGCCCGATCACGCACGCCGACGTCGACTGGCTCCGTGACGACGTCCTCAAGCAGCTGAACAGCACGATCCAGCGGGTCACGGACTTCTTCGGCGACCGTTACGTCGACGTCTACTCCTCCAGCGTGGGCCACGACGCCTGCCAGCCCGCAGGCACCAAGTGGGTCGAGGGGATCTGCGGCGACGCCGAGGACTACTGGCCGTCCAGGCTCCCCGGCACCCCGCTCAACTGCGGGCCGATCGGCAAGCGCGTCACCCTGGTCCACCCCAACGCCGAGGGCCACGCCAACACCGCTGCCCACGTGGAACGGGCCATCCGCATCGCCCTCCTCGAACGCTGATCGCACGGGGCCCCGGCACCCCGCGGGGAAGCGCGGCCCTCTCCCGCGGCGCCGCTCTGGCACTCAGCCGGACGGTACCGGACGGGGTGCATCGACCAGCGCGCCGTCCGGTACACCGGTTCCGACCCACTGACGTCCGTGGGGCGGGGGCGAGGCCTCACCCTCAGCCCCGCCCCGGCACCCTACGCCGCCGTGGCAACCACCACATCCTCGGCTTCGGCCCGCCCTGCGTGGCCGCAACAGAGTTCCTGCCGACCTGCTTCCCGGGGCCACCGTCCGGGAAGCAGGTACCCCGGCCACACGTCCGGGTGAGGGAGATGCTGACCCAAGGTGTCGCAGCAGTGCCGCATCTACGATCCGGATCATGGAAAGAATTCCGTACGACAAGGCGCTCAGCGCCGCCGCGACGTGCATCGCCGCTGAATCCGGCGTCCCGGAAGACACGGTCACCGCAGACAGCAGCCTCCGCGTACTCCTCGACACGCGGCAGTACTTCCGCGTGCTGACCCACCTGGGACATGACCTGGACGTCGATCTTCGGTACCAGGGACACGAGCTGCCGGAAACCGTGGACGACCTCGCTCAATGGATCGTCAGGGAAACCGCCCGCTGACCTTCCACCCCGAAGCGGTGCACGATGGTGCCGCTTCGCCCGCCCCACCGTCACGCCCCGGCACCCTACGACGAAGCCCGAAGAGAGGGATGCCGCGGATCGCGAGGCGTCTGGAGTACAGCAGCCGCGCCTCCTCACCGCCATCTAGAGGCGTCGCTGGACGACGGCCTCGGAGTCGACTCGACGGAAGCCGAAGCGGCGGTTGACGGCCAGCATGGCGGTATTGGTGCCGGCGACCCAGGTGTGGACGCGGGTGCTACCGGGGAACACCCCCACCAGCCGGGCCAGGTTGGTGGCCTTGAGAGCAGCGCCGAGGCCGTGACCCCGGTGCGCGCGCAGCACCAGGGTGTCGCCCTGCAGCACCTGCCCGTCCTGGTCGGCCATCACAAGGATCAGCGTGTAGCCCGCGTACTCGCCACCCGGCCCCCTGGCCATGGTCACGACGGGGGTGAATCCCTGCTTCACGTGCCGGCCCTCCGCCACACGGACCCGGGCCCCGTCCCACACCGGGGGCTCCACGTTGAGAGTGCCGGTCGGCACGTCGCGGCCCATCGCGGTCCGCTGGGCGGCATAGGCGGCCAGGTGCTCCTGTGGGCAGGGGCCGACCCAGCCGGTCAAGGAGTAGCCGTCCCGGACCGGCGCGGCGCCGTCCGCCGGCAGCGGCAGCACGTAGTGGTCCTCGCCGTGTTCGACGCTGAAGCCGTGCCGCTCGGCGAAGCGCAACCCCGGCGCTCCGTCGGGGCCGGTTCCGTCGGGGACCGGGACCTCGCCGAACAGAGTGGTGCGGCCCTCGGCCCGCGCCACGTCCACGGCGTGTTCGAACAGCAGAGCGCCGACGCCTCGGCGTCGATGGCCTGGCGGCACGTCGATCTCGACCTCGGCGACGTGCCGGTTCTCCGTCAGCGGGAACTCCAGCAGCAGGGCCCCGACGACGGCCCCGCCCTCGTATGCGGCGACTGCCCGGACCCTGCGCGGCGCGGCCTCGCTCCGGTCGCGCAGCCGGGGAGCCAGGCTGCCGAAGGAGTCGACGAGGGGATCGGTGCGCCCGGCCACGGCCCCCTCCCGGAAGCATGCATACCAGGCACGCAGCGCGGCGTCGTCGTAGGGATCGACGGGGTGGACGGTTGTGGTCACGAGGGCTCTCCAGGATCAACGGCAATGGAACTGCCACCACCTATCCCACGCCGCACTGCCCGCCAACAACGGGTTTTGCCGCGCCCCTCGATCCGTCACCGGATCACACGGCGAACAGTGTGTCGTCACTCACCGCACTCCCTGACGGGCCAGATCAACGGCCGTCATAAGTGACGACAGCAGGGGAGAGCGTTAACGACCACACCCCCGGGAGCAGCGAGCCATGACCGACGCTCCTCTGCATGGCACTGCTGCATCGTGGCGGCTGTGCCGCCTACCCGGAGCAGGCGGGGGCTCGTCTCCCGGGAGTACGCGACAGTCGCACTGGCGGATCCGGACATCTAGGGTCTTTCGGTGGGTTCACGGGCCGCTGTCGTGCGGGTAGTTGCGGGTCCTCAGTGGTCAGCCGTCGTTGTCCAGGTGGAGGAACTCGTGGAAATGCGGATGCTCATTGGTGAGCTGGTGAGCTGGTGAGCTGGTGAGCGCCAGGGCCCGTGCGTACTTCTCGTCCCAGCCCTGAGCCCGGACGAGATGTCCGGGCTCAGGTCCCGGTCGCCCCCGTGCAGGTCAAGGGGCCAGGGCCAGCCCTGGCCGTCTCTGCCGTTGAAGTTCACGTTCCGATGAAGCTCACGGTTTCCGTCATGTCCGCACGCACGGTGCGTAGTTGCGGGACACCCTCCTTCTCGAAACCCACGGAGACGCCGCAGAACAGCACGAGCCCGCCGTCAGCGCCGACTGCCCGGCTGACAGTCTCCCGGTACACGGTCCACATCACCTGGGGGCAGCTGTGCAGCCCCTCGGCCCTCAACAACAGCATGACTGTCTGCAGGTACATCCCCGCGTCCGCCCACTGTCCGGGCCCCATCGTCCGGTCGAGGTAGCAGAACAGTACGGCCGGCGCCCCGAACGCCTCCGAGTTCAAGGTGGCGATCTTTCTGGGCCGGTCCGGGTCGTCGCGCTCGATGCCGAGCGATTCGTAGCGCTGGGCGGCGGCAGCAGTAAAACGGTCCAGATATGGCGAGGCCAGCCCGTCCGGGTACATCGGGTACTCACGCTCGTCGCCCGGGTCCCCCGCGAGTGCCCTGGCTGTCGCGGTCCGTTTGAGTTCCGCCAATGGGTCACCAGTCACGACGTACAGGTGCCACGGCTGAAGGTTCCCGCTGGACGGAGCTCGCGTCGCTGCGGTCAGCACTCGCTCGAAGATCTCCGCGGGCACTGGCTCATCGCTGAATGCCCGCACTGCCCGGCGACTGTTCACGGCCTCATACACGTCCATGTCTTCGCGTCCTCTCATTTAATCGGGCCCCCACCGCATTCAGACGTCAGCACCGAGCGGTCACCGCCGGAACCGAGAATCCGACGTGGGCGCCAGCGGCGGATACAGCGTGCTCTTCCTATCGTTTGACGAGGGCGATGACGGTCACGACGGCGGTGACGACCGCGATGATTCCACTGGATGCTGGGACAGGTGTGACGCCGTAGAGGGCTGCATGAGATGCCTCAGTGCGCAATCGGCCCCGAGCTGGGCCCCCGCAGCTGGCACCGCAGTAACGGGGCCTATCCCACCTGTAGCGGTAGCCAACGCGCTTGACGAAGCCCGCGCGCCGCCGCTAAGGGCTGTCCCGCAATTCCTGGTGGATCAGCGCGCGGCGTCAGATGCGGTGCATCGCAAGGCGGAGGGGCGCCCGCATACTGGATGTATTCGGGCGTTTCGACAACGCGGCGAGGTGCCGTAGCTGTCGTCGTGCGCCCGCCAGGAATTGCGGGACAGCCCTTAGCTGCACGTCGAGACCACCGGCCGTGGGCACGGTCGTTCACCCGCAGGTCCACATCGTGAAGGTTCGCGCACTGGTACGTGTCCCCACCGAGCTGTCCCTGGAGCTGGAGCAGACCCGCGAAGAACTCGCAGCGGCTCAGCAGGCCCCGGATTCCGGGCCCGCGAGACACCGGACGAGAGCCCGATTGAAGCTGGGCCATCCCATGAACACCGCCACGAGAAGACCGCAAGGTGACGCTCGTCGGGGACCAGCTCCGCGCCGGGCACCATGTGAGGTGACCACCATGGTGCTGCGGTATCCAGCTGCCCTGGCGTGGTGTCGCTAACGACCCGCATTCTCGCTGGTGGTGGACGGGCTGTCGCTGTTCTGGGTGGCCGCCCACGAGGCGAGCAGGCGCAGTCCCTCTTCGGAGGGCGAGCCGGGTTCGGCCGTGTAGATGGTGAGGGTGAGGCCGGGTTCGGCCGCCATTTCGAGGCCCTCGAAGGCGAGGGTGAGCTCTCCGACGGCCGAGTGGTGGAACCGTTTGGTGCCGGTTCCGTGGTGCCGGACATTGTGGGCGCCCCAGCGGGTGCGGAATTCCTCGCTGCGGGTGGACAGCTCGCCGACGAGGTCGTGCAGGTCCTTGTCGTGCGGATTGCGCCCGGCTTCGGTGCGCAGGATGGCGACCGCGACGTCGGCGAAGAGGTCCCAGTCGGGGTAGAAGCGGCGCGAGGCGGGGTCGAGGAAGTTGAAGCGGGCCAGGTTCGCCTGGTTACCCGGGGCGGCGTAGACGTCGGTGTAGAAGGCATGGGCGAGCGGATTGGCTGCGAGGATGTCCATGCGGCCGTTGCGGACGAATGCGGGACCTGCGGTGATGGCGTCCAGGGTCCATTGCAGGCTGCGGTGCGGCCGCCACTGGTCCTTCGTACGCCGTCGGCGGGGGCGGTTGAGGACGTCGGATCCGTCGGCGGCGTGGGCCAGGTTCAGCAGGTGGGCGCGTTCGGCGTCATCGAGCTGGAGGGCCCGGGCGAGGGCTTGCAGGACGGACGGGGAGACGCCGGCGAGGTTGCCGCGTTCGAGCTTGGCGTAGTACTCGACGCTCATGTCAGCCAGGGCGGCGACCTCGCTCCTGCGAAGGCCGGGAACGCGGCGCCGGGGGCCTGCGGGCAGTCCGGCCCGCTCGGGTGTGATCTTGGCTCGCCGCGAGGTGAGGAACTCGCGGACCTCCTCGTGGTTGTCCATGCCTTCGAAGGTACGGCCTGCCCGGGGTGGGAGGGGTGTACTGCTGGTACACCCCTTGTCAGTGACTCGCTGCCCGCGCGGGATGGGGGTTACCTGGATGACGTGGCGCTCGGCGCCGCCCGTCACAGCGGGCAGGCCGGGCGCCGGTCCCTGGGCCCGCAGTCGGCGGAGTCGCTGACTGCGCCGGGGCCCATCACCCATTCGGATGCCTGCCGGAACCTTCCTGGTGCCGGCAGGCATCAGCAGGCAAGGAGCCTTCCCTCATGCGCGGAGCAGTGATCCACGCCCCCGGTGACATCCGTTTCGAGACCGTGGACGATGCCAAGATCCTCAAGCCGACCGACGCCGTCATCCGGACAGCGGTGACCTGCGTGTGCGGTTCCGACCTGTGGCCCTATCGCGGCGCGGAGCCGACAGAGCACGCACATCCCATGGGCCACGAGTACGTCGGCTTCGTTGAGGAGGTCGGGTCGGAGGTCACCTCGGTCAAGCCGGGCCAGTTCGTCGTCGGCTCGTTCGCGACCTCGGACAACACCTGCGCGAACTGTCGCAATGGCTTCCAGTCGAACTGCCTGAACCGCGAGTTCATGTCCACCTGCCAGGCCGAGTACGTCCGCATCCCCAACGCCCAGGGCACCCTGGTCGCCACCAAGGAGGTGCCGGGCGAGGAGCTGTGGCCCGGTCTGCTTGCCGTGTCCGACGTGATGGGCACCGGCTGGTGGGCCGCGGACGCTGCCGAGGTGAGGCCCGGCTCCACCGCCGTGGTCGTCGGCGACGGAGCGGTCGGCCTGTGCGGGGTGATCGCGGCCAGGGAGATGGGCGCGGAGCGGATCATCGCCATGTCACGGCACGAACCCCGCCAGAAGCTCGCGCGCGAGTTCGGCGCCACCGACATCGTCACCGAACGCGGCGAGGAGGGCGTCGCCCGGATCAAGGAGATGACCGGCGGCATCGGAGCCGACTCCGTACTGGAGTGCGTCGGCACCGCCCAGGCCATGGGCCAGGCGCTGCACGCCGCCCGGCCGGGCGGCAACGTCGGGTTCGTCGGCGTCCCCCACGGGGTCGCCGTCGACGGCCAGGAGCTGTTCTTCTCCCACGTCGGCCTGCGCGGCGGGCCCGCCCCCGTACGCCGCTACCTGCCCGACCTCATCGACCGTGTCCTGACCGGCCGCGTCGACCCGGGCAAGGTCTTCGACCTCACCCTCCCCCTGGAGCAGGTCGCCGAGGGCTACAAGGCGATGGACGAGCGGCGTGCCATCAAGACCCTCCTCAAGCCCTGACCTCCCACTCACCGCACAAGGAGCACCCGTGCAGATCACCCGCAGCTCGATCGATACCGCCAAGGGCCCCGCCGACTGGTTCACCGGCGACGTCTACATCGACCCGGTCGCCGCCGCCCCCAGCCCGTCCCGGGTCACCGCCAGCCTGGTGCACTTCATGCCCGGCGCCCGCACCCACTGGCACCGCCACCCGCTGGGCCAGACCGTCTTCGTCACCGAAGGCGTCGGTCTGTGCCAGCGCCGCGGCGGGCCGGTGGAAGTCATCCGGCCCGGGGACCGCGTCCTGTTCGAGGCCGACGAGGAGCACTGGCACGGCGCTGCCCCCAACCGCCTGATGGTCCACCTGGCCATCAACGAAGGCGACGACACCCACGACGTCGTGCACTGGCTGAACCCCGTCACCGACGAGGAGTACGCCGCCACCCCAGTCACCGACTGACAGCCTCGGGTGCCGCCCGACGCCGCGCACAACATCGCGGCGGGACCGGCCCGTGACGTGCTCGTCAATGGGCCCCCGTGACAGGCTCCCCGTGACCTCTATCGCCCCTTTCGGCGCAGTCCCTGGTCCGGGGCTGGCTGCAGCGTTCCGCTTCGGTGCCGTCGGCTACAACGCCGTTCCCGTCTCCCGTAACGCCGGCCACCTCGATGCCCTCGTGGCCGGCCTGGGCGGTGAGGGTTTCCGGCCCGCGGCTTCACCGGCGACGGCTCCTGCGCCGTGCGCCCGAACCCCAAGGCGGCCGGTCCCTCGATCGCGTTCGCCGCCGACAGCGCGTATGCGGCCGCCGAGCACTCCAGTCCAACGGTGCTGGCCGAGCGGCTGAATGCGATCCGCACCGGGACGGCGGCGCGGATCGCCTCGACGTCGTCAGTGAGGTCCGGCCAGACCGTGGGCCGCGCCCGTGGGGCCAGACGCCCATACGCAGCCTTGATCTCGTGAGGAGCCGTCAGGAGGTGCCAGCGGTGCGCGATGCCGGTCGGACGCTCCTGCAGCAAGACCCCGCCGCGGGTCGCGACCAGTGCGCCGACCTCGGACCAGAACGCCTCGGCGGCGGCCCGTGAGGCATCGGTCTCATCGCGAGCGGGGTCGTAGGGTGAGCTTGCGACCCGGTCGGCGAACAGCCCAAGTATGCGGGTGCGGGACACGGCGGAACGACCAGCCGCACGTGGCCCTACGATCGCGGCAGCCCGCCGAACGCTTGTGCCCGACGAGTGCGTGAGCCCATGTGGGGCGACGTTCTGTCGATCATTCCGACCGAGTCCTCGCCGCTGTTCCTCTGCCTCGGGCGGCAGAGAATTCTGGTCCAGACCAGAACATTGACGTGTTCCTGACCGATCGATACGCTCCAGAAACCATCCTGAGAGCGCTCTCAGAGTCGCTTCGGGCGTCTCACACCGGTTACCTCCACAGCACGGCCTTCCGGATGAGGAGTAGAGCTTGTCTGCCAACCTTCCTTCCGCCCGACGCGCGCACCGGGCCCGCCGCCCCAGGGTCGCCGCCCTGGCCGCCGCGCTCGCGCTGGCCGGCGGATGTCTTGTCGCCACCCAGGTCACCGCCGCCACCGAGGCTGCGGCCGTCCCCACGACCATCCCGCTCACGCTGACCAACAACTCCGGACGCGGCGAGCAGGTGCACGTCTACGTCATCGGCACCGAACTCTCGTCCGGGCGCCAGGGCTGGGCCGACGCGAACGGCACCTTCCATCCGTGGCCCGCCGGTGGCAACCCCCCGACGCCCGCTCCCGACGCATCCATCGCGGGCCCGGCCAACGGTCAGTCGAAGACGATCCGGATGCCGAAGTTCTCCGGCCGGGTCTACTTCTCCTACGGCCAGAAGCTGGTCTTCAAGCTCACTACCGGCGGACTGGTGCAGCCCGCGGTGCAGAACCCGAGCGACCCGAACGCGAACATCCTCTTCAACTGGACCGAGTACACGCTCAACGACGCCGGCCTGTGGATCAACAGCACCCAGGTCGACATGTTCTCGGCCCCCTACGCGGTCGGGGTGAAGCGCCCGAACGGCACCACCCTGACCACCGGCCACCTCAAGCCCGGTGGCTACAAGGCGTTCTTCGACTCCCTGCGCAGCCAGTCCGGCGGCTGGGGCGGGCTCATCAGGACCCGATCCGACGGGACGATCCTGCGGGCGCTCGCCCCCGGCCATGGCATCGAGGCCGGGGCGCTGCCGGCCTCCGTCATGAACGACTACGTCAACCGGGTCTGGAGCAAGTACTCCTCGCAGACGCTGACCGTCCAGCCGTTCGGGGACCAGCCGAACACCAAGTACTTCGGACGGGTTCAGGGCAACACCATGAACTTCACCAACAGTTCGGGAGCGGTCGTCACCAGCTTCCAGAAGCCCGACTCGGACAGCATCTTCGGCTGCTACAAGCTCCTCGACGCGCCCAATGACCTGGTCCGGGGGCCCATCTCCCGCACCCTGTGCGCCGGTTACAACCGGTCGACGCTGCTGAGCAACCCCAACCAGCCCGACGCGAATGACGCGAACTTCTACAAGGACGCAGTCACCAATCACTACTCCGCCAAGATCCACGCCCAGATGGCCGACGGCAAGGCCTACGGCTTCGCCTTCGACGATGTGGGCGCGCACGAATCGCTCGTGCACGACGGCGACCCGCAGCAGGCGTACATCACACTGGACCCGTTCAACTAGGAGTTGTCCGTGCATGGGCCCGCCGCAGCCTGGGCTGCGGCGGGCCCTCGTCATGCCGACGCTCGGGGCAGGACGCTGGGGCCGGTTTTCACCCTCGGTACGTCTTCAGCAGCCTCAGCCACACTGCGCAGATCGTCGGTACGGCGGAACCGCGTGCCACAGCCGGGCGACGGGGATCTCGCCCGCGTGTCGACGATCGCGTATTTCCCAGGGGTAAGTTCACGCAATTCCGCAGGTTCTGCTTCTCTGGAGGGCCCTCGGGGGTGCTCCGTCCGGGCGAGGTCCCGTTGTCGTTGAGGGTCAGTCGGCCGAGAGTCCCCCGTCTGATCCGCGGAGGAGCGAGAGTCGTCGCTGAGCCTCGTCGCGAACCTCTGGGTCTGCATCGGACGTCAGTGTCTGGAGTTGCTGGATGAGTTCGGCGTGGCCGTCGTAGGTGATCCAGCGTAGGTCGCCGTCAAGTTCCGCGCTGAGCTGGTCGGCGGTTCCAACGTCGACCGCCTGAGCGCGGGCTGCGAGAACGGCACGAAGGCCGGGCAGGTCCCTGCGGGCCAGGAGGGCGGTCGCCGTTTCGGAGGTCACGGCGGTGTCCTGTGTGTCGAGGAGGAGGCTGTGGAGGACACCGGCGACGGCCTCGATCTGAGACGCTGCCGCCAGGAGCCGTCCTGCAGAGGCCCTGACGGACCATGCAGGCGAACTCGCCTCCCTGATCGCATCGCTCAAATCTTGATCGTCGGTTGGTTCCATGGCACCAGAATGCCAGCAATTTCCCACTCTGACCTGTCGGTTTCTCCCTGCGAGAGGACGTGCCGCGTCTTTGTCGTCCAAGGAGCGCGAACTCTGACAACGGCGCCGGAAGTGGCTCAGCAGGACCGCCTTCTCTTCCTCGCTTGTGAGGCATCCCCCTCGAAGCCGGCGAGGGGGATGCCTCATCCTTCAAGGTGATCGCAGGCCTGGGCGGCTTGTCGGTGGGGTTCTTGGGGCGTTTGTTCGCGCGGTAGCTGGGGCCGTTCATGACGGCCTGGTGGCTGGTGTTGATGAGCCGGTCGAGGAGTGACTCGGCGACGACGGAAGAGGGGATACCAGTCGTTGGGCGCCCGGTTGCTGGTGAGCACAGCGCGACCGCGTCCTCCTTGAACTCCGGCGGGTAGTTCTTCATGACCACGAGATGTCCGTTCTCAGGTCCTCAGGATTCAGAGTGTGTCCAACATCAGGGGCGAAGGCCACTCCATGCAGCCTGCAAGAAGCTGACGGCCATGGATCAGGCCCGGGCCCGAAGCAAGACCCACATCGCTGACCTGGGGTTGCCCCAGCTCAGGCAGCTCGACCGCAGGGTGGGTCCCTATCTCTCGCCTGGGGTGTTGGCGAGCAGCGGCCCGGCGGCTCGCCTGTCATTGGCTCCGCATACGGTCTGCACATGCTTGATCAGAGACCTCCCTTGTCATCGGTGTCCGACTTTGCAACCTGGGAACCTGTGCTCCGGCTCATGCTGTCCGACGACACGGAACGGCGTGCCGCCCGGCCGGCGCGTGTCGCAGGACGCATCAGCCAGTACGGCACGAGCCTGGCGTACCGGGGATCCATGGCGCCGACAGCGCGGGCAGCGGTGCGGGACGTACAGCGGGCACTCGCACGCGGCGGAGTTCAGGAGATCGCGTTCAGCGCGGAGGCTGAGCCGGATGGCCGTACCACGCTCGGCCTGGTCTGGCCGAGCCCGGTCGTGGAGCCGGTTCACGGCTACCCGGACCTGGGAGTGCTCATCTTGGCCGACAGCTCCCTTGCCGCCCCCTGGCTTCGCCCTCCCGATCCGGTACCCGGAGCAGTGCCGGCGCCATCGGCGGATCCGAAACTGCTTGAGCGGACGCTGCGTGAGCGGCTTCCCGGCGCCGTCGGAGCGACGGAGCAGGAGATCGCCGCTGCGGAAGCGCGCCTTGGTATCACGTTGTCCGACGAACTCAAGGTGCTGTACCGGGTGGCACGGGTGTACGGCGACGACAACTGCGATTTCGAGGAGGCGAACCGGGCCGGCGAAGCGGTCGGCTGCGAGCTCTCCGGCCTGGGGCACCTGTACAGCGTCGACGCGGCAGCGCGTCACCCTGGCTGGGAGCACGGCGCCAGGCACACGGTCAGCACGGGGTCCGATGCCGCGGTGCAGGGCCTGGCCGGCTCACCCGGCTCACCCGGCTGGATCGGCTTCGGAGGCAACGGCGGTGACGAATACGCCGTCGATCTGACCCCCGGCCCCGTCGGCTACTACGGGCAGATCATCCTGATTGACCATGAACAGAGCCTCGCAGCCCTTAGTGGCCGATTCCCTCACCGATTTCGTCCTGGGCCGGATGCGGGAAGAAGTCCGTGACTGCCGCGGAGACCGGCTCCCGGCTGCGGCCGAAGTCGGCCCCGGAAGCCTTGAGACCATCGAGGCTGCCGCCCATCCCGCCCTGGAAGTCCTGTCCATCAGAGCCAGGCACGGCACACCCTTCAGGCTCGGGCCTGTCGTCGGACTACCCCTCCTACGCACTCTGACCGCCATGCCCGGCACACTGGCCGACCCTCTGGAGGTCGCTGAGCTCACCGGTCTGGAGTTCCTGGAAATCGGCGCCGAGGAATGGCGCGTCCTCCTGGACGCCGGTGCCGTCCCGCGCACCCTGAAGGCGGCAGCCATCAAGGTGCGATACCAGGACCACCTGCCCGCGGCGGCACTCGCGAACGAGATCCTGGCCCTCTGGGACCGCCCCAAGATCACACAAACACTCATCACGGGAGACCTCGGCCCTCTGATCCAGCCGGCTGGGCCACACCCCCCACGGGAGCTGAGCGCTGTAGTCGGCCAGAGGGGCCAACTACAGCGCTCAGTCACACCAGCTGTGACTGAGCACGGCATATGGCCCCGGAGCGCACTACCTGACCTTGCTGGAGCGTGCTTGCTGGCCTGCCCAACCGCACAGGTCAACCGATGGATGACCACTCGACGGCGGCGGATTCAGGCCGGATGGTTGTGTGGTTGGAGACGGCAGTTCCGTAACCGGCCAGGCCGCACGTACCCCGCGCACGCGGCCCGGACGTACCCTACGCACCCGGCCCGCACGGGGTGAAGGGTCCGCGGCGCCCGGTCGGTTTCAGATCCTTGCCCCCTCGCTGGGACCGTACCTCCACCCCGTCACCGCCCCGCGTCACCGCCCCCCAGCGACTCTCCCAGCGTGCCGAGAAGCGCGGCGAGCCGGCGCCGGTCGGCCGGGGTCAGGCCGGCGAGGAGCGCCTGTTCCTGCGCCGTTCGAGCGGCGTTCAGCCGCTCGGCCAGATCTAGGCCTTGCGGTGTGAGGCGCAGCCGGATGACCCGGCGGTCGTCCGCGTCGCGCTCCCGCCGGATGAGACCCGCCGCCTCCAGGCGGTCCGCGTGCTGGGTGAGGCCGCCCGCGCGCGCCGTGCCGGCCGCGGCCACCTCTCCGGTCGTGCGGCGGTACGGCTCGCCCGCGTCCCGCAGAACGGAGAGCACCTCGTAAGCGGGTGCGCTGATGCCGTAGGCCCGGAGGGTTCGGCCGACCAGCGCCCGGTGCGCGGCGGCGCATTCGTCGAGCCGCGCGAACAGAGTGGCGGGGGAGTGGTCCGCGGGCCCGGCCGCGACCACCACGGGACCACGGCGCTCGTCGTCGTCCGTGTCACGGTCTGCGGCATCGGCCGCGTCCACGTCCGCGTCCGCATCCACGTTCACCTCCTCGTCCTTGTTCGCCTTGTCGAGGGAAGGGGGCGGTGGTGCGTGGTCCAGGGCGTCCCCGAACGCGGTGGCGAGTACGGCTGTCAGCGCCGGCGCCAGTTCTTCGGTCGGAACCGAGGCGGCGGGTTCGTGGGCGAAGAGATAGCGCTCCATGATCACGCCGAACAGGACGCTCCGGACGACGGCCGTGCGCACCTCGGCCTGTGCCGAGTCGCCGAGGAGTCGTGCGAGGGGCTCGCCGACCTGCTTCTCCAGGATGGTGCGCAGGAGTTCCGCGCTCGGCGGGTGGCCGACGGCTGAGCGGATCAGGGCCGGCCAGGGATCGTCGGCCGGCAGACGGTCCCAGCGGTCGAGGTAGGCACGGGCCAGGGCGGAGGGAAGCTCGCCGGCATCGGTGGCCATGGCCGACAGCACGTTGTCCGTGACGCCCGAGCCGCTGCCCACCGCTTCACGGAACAGACCGTCCTTGGTCCCGAAGTAGGCCATCACCAGACCGGGCGTCACCCCGGCCTCGGCCGCGATGGCGCGTACGCCCACGCCCCGGTAGCCCTGCGCGCCGAACAGCCGCCGGGCAGCGTCGAGAACCGCGTTGCGGTTGCCCTCCGGGTCGTGGGAGCCGGGGCGGCGCCGGGACGACCGCCGGGCCGCGGTGCCGGCTGCGCGTGCCGGGTCCGGGGCCGGCCGCGCACGCCCCTCGTTCTCCGACTGCACGGGCTGCTCGGGTTCCACTGGCTCTACAGGGTCCACTCGGTTCACAAGGTCCAGATTAAACGAGCGTTCATAAAAACAGCCGTTCAAAAATCGTTACGTTCCGTGGACCGGCCCCGACCTCACCGTGAGGGGGAGTCCGGTCCCGCCGCGCCGCACCGACACGATCTCGGCCAGGATCGACAGGGCCGTTTCCTCCGGTCCGCGGCCGCCGAGGTCGAGCCCGATCGGGGAACGGAGCCGTGCCAGTTCCGCGTCGGTCAGGCCCGCCGCGCGCAGCCGCCCGAGCCGGTCCTCGTGGGTCCGGCGGCTTCCCATGGCGCCCACGTACCCGGCCCCGCTGCGCAGGGCGAGAGTGAGGACCGGCACGTCGAAACGTGTGTCATGGCTCAGTACGCAGACGGCGGTGGAGGTGTCGACCAGGTGCTCGTGGTCGCGGAACCAGCGGTCGGGCCGCTCGGTGACGACCTCGTCGGCGCTCGGGAAGCGCGCGGCGGTCGCGAACGCCGGCCGGGCGTCGCAGACCGTCACGCGCAGGCCGAGCGCGGCGCCGAGGTCCGCAAGCGGGCGGGCGAACTCGGCCGCGCCGAAGATCAGCAGGCGGGGCCGGGAGGCGACGGGCTGCACCAGCAGCTCACGCTCGGGCGTGCAGCAGGCATCGTCCGACGAGTCGTTTCCGCTGGTCACGAGCCCAGTGATGGCACGGGTGAGCAGGCCGTCGGCGGCCAGGGACGCCGCCCGGTCCGCCTGTGCGTCGCCGATCGATCCCGTGGTCGTCCCGCCCCCGACGACCAGGCAGCCGTTGCCGTCCAAGGGGGTGACCAGAGCCACCGGCCTTCCGGCCGCGATGTCGGCGGCGAGCCGGGCGAGAGGGGCGTCCGCCTCTACTTCGCGGGTCAGTACCTCGATCGTTCCGCCGCAGGTCAGACCGATCGCGAAGGCGTCCTCGTCGCCGACACCCCAGCGTTCGAGCACCGGGGCGGCGCCGGCGAGGACCTCCTCCGCCGTCGCGCAGACGGCGGCCTCGACGCAGCCGCCGGAGACGCTGCCGACGACACGGCCGTTCTCCGACACCAGCATCGACGCGCCCGGACCGTGCGGGGACGAGCCCCACGTCCGTACGACGGTCGCCATGGCGAAGCGGATTCCGGAACGTTGCCAGGCGACTGCCTGGTCTATGACGTGTCGCATCTCGCCCTCCGAGGGCCGTGAATGTCGGGCAACCCCTTGCCAAGAAGAAACTTTAAGGTAAATCATTTCAGGAGTTAGATAAATCCGTCCGTGTCGAACGCCACGGAGCGACGACACGAGAGGTCCGGTGGAACCAGTTGAAACCCACACCGTTCGACTACACCGCTCCCGGCAGCGTCGGCGAAGCGGTCGCGCTCCTCGCCGACGAGGAGCGCGAGGCCAAGGTCGTCGCGGGCGGCCAGTCCCTGATACCCATGCTGAACATGCGCCTCGCCAGGCCCGAGGTGCTGGTGGACATCAGCAGGATCCCCGAGCTCGGCCGCCTATACGTGGACGGGTCGGGCCGGCTCCGTATCGGAGCGGCCGTACGGCAGGCCCGAGCCGCCGCCCACGACGCCCTACGCGAGGGATGGCCGCTGCTGGCCGCCGCGATCGGCCACATCGGGCACCCGCAGATCCGCAACCGGGGCACGGTCTGCGGCAGTCTCGCCCACCACGACCCGGCCGCCGAACTCCCCACCGCCGCACTTGCCCTGGACGCCCGCTTCGTGATCACCGGGTCACGCGGTACCCGTACGGTCGCCGCCGGGAACTTCTTCGTCGCGACCTTCTCCACGGCCGTCGAGGCGGACGAACTCCTCACCGAGGTCGTCTTCCCGCCGGCCCCGGCCTCCCGCGGCTGGGCCTTCGAAGAACTCACCCGCAGGCATGGCGACTTCGCCACCATCGGCGTCGCTGTCGTCCTCGAACGGGACCCCGCCGCGGGTACCGTCCGCGACGCCCGCGTGGTCTTCTGCGGCGCGGGCCCCGTACCGGTACGGCTGCCCGCCGCCGAGAAGGCACTCGTCGGCAGCGATGCCGGCGAGCGGGCGCGAGCCGCCGCAGCCCACGCCGCACTGACCCACCTCACCCCCGCCGACGACGTCCACGCCACCGCCGAGTACCGGCGCGAGGGCGCCGCCCACCTCCTAGTCCGCGCCTGCACCACCGCCTGGGAGCGCTGCTGATGACCCCTTCCGTACCCACCCCGCTCGCCGCGCTCGCACCGCCGCTCGCCGAACCCTCCGCCTGGCACACGGTCACTCTCACCGTCAACGGACGGCCCGTCACCGCCCAGGTCGAGTCCCGCCTGCTGCTCAGCGACTTCCTGCGCGACCGGCTCGGACTCACCGGCACCCATGTCGGCTGCGAACACGGAGTCTGCGGAGCCTGCACCGTCCTGGTCGACGACGAACCGGTGCGCACCTGCCTGACCCTCGCCGTGCAGTGCGACGGCGCGGAACTGCGCACCGTCGAGGGGCTGACCTCAGCCGACTCCCCGCTCACCCCCGTGCAGCGGGCCTTCCACGAATGCCACGGCATGCAGTGCGGGTTCTGCACACCCGGATTCGTCATGACGACGACCGCGCTGACCGAGCAGCCCGCACGCCCCGACGACGAACAGGTCGCCGACGCGCTGAGCGGCCACCTGTGCCGGTGCACCGGCTACCGCAACATCCGCCGTGCCGTCTGCCAGGCACTCGACGAGCGATTCGGGGAGTGACCCCCATGTCCCAGACCCCCGCCTCCGCGCCCTCCGCCTCCGCCTCCGCGGCCTCCGCCTCCGCGCCCTCCGGCGCCGGCGCCTGGATCGGCCGGTCCGTCCCGCGGGTCGAGGACGACCGGCTGCTGCGCGGCAACGGCCGCTACGTCGACGACCTCGCCCTCCCCGGAGCCGTCGAGGCCGCCTTCCTGCGCAGCCCGCACGCGCACGCCCGTATCGAGTCCGTCGACGTGACCGCGGCGCTCGCCGCACCAGGCGTCGTCGCCGTATGGACCGGCGACGACGTGGCCGGTCTGCCCGCGATGCTGAACAAGGAGGAACTGCGCACCCCGCCGGGGCTCGCCGAACTGCTCGATCCGACGGTGCGGATGACCCCCATGCCACTGCTGGCCGTTGAGAAGGTCCTCTACGTCGGCCAGCCCGTCGCCGTCGTCCTCGCCGAGAACCGCTACCTGGCCGAGGACGCCCTGGAACTCATCGACGTCCGGTACGCCCCGCAGCCCGTGCTCGTCGACCCCGAACAGGCACTCGCCGACGACGCCGTCCGGCTGCACGACGACCTGCCTGACAACACCGCCGTCGCCGTCGCCACCCGCGTCGGCGACCCGGAAGCGGCGTTCGCCGGGGCGCACGCCGTGGTGAGCGAACGGTTCGAGGCCCACCGGTACGTCGCCTCGCCCATCGAGACGCGCGCCGTCTCCGCCCAGGTCGACCCGTACAGCGGCCGGCTCACCGTCTGGTCCGGCACCCAGACCCCGCACCGGCTGCGGGACGCCGTCGCCCACACCCTCGGCCTGGAACCGGCCGGGGTCCACGTCATCGCGGCCGACGTCGGCGGAGGCTTCGGGCAGAAGGGAATCCTCTACGTCGAGGAACTCATCGTCCCCCACGCCGCCCGCCTCCTCCGCCGTCCCGTCCTGTGGCGCGAGGACCGCAACGAGAACCTCACGGCCTCCTCGCACGCCCGCGAACAGATCCACCGCATCGAACTCGCCGCGGACGCCGAAGGCCGCCTCCTCGCCGTACGCGACCGCATCACCGTCAACTTCGGCGCGTACAACATGACCGGCCTCGTCGTGCCGTACAACTCCCTGTGCCACCTGCTGGGCCCCTACCGCGTCCCCAACGTCCACATCGACGTCGTCGGCGCGCTCACCAACACCACCTTCGCCACCCCCTATCGCGGAGCCGGACGCCCCGAGACCGTCTTCGCGATGGAACGCGCCATGGACCGGCTGGCCACGGAACTCGGCATCGCCCCCGAGGAACTGAGGGCGCGTAACCTGGTCCGGCCCGACGAGATGCCGTACGCGACCGGCCTGGTGGACCGCTCGGGCGACCCGCAGTCCTACGACTCCGGAGACTTCCCCGAACTGCTGCGCCGCGCCGTCGCCAAAGCCGACGTCGAGCGGGTACGGGAGCGGCAGCGCGAAGGCGCCCGCGACGGCAAGCGCGTCGGAATCGGATTCGCCATGTACATCGAGGCGACCGGGCTCGGACCCTTCGAGACCGCCCGCATCGACATCACCCCGCGAGGCCGGGTGCGGCTGGCCATCGGAGCCCCCTCCCAAGGACAGGGCCACCGCACCTCCATGGCCCAGATAGCAGCCGACGCCATCGGAGTGCCGGTCGAGGCCATCGACGTCGTCGGCGGCGACACCGACGCCACACCGTTCGGCGTCGGCACCATCGCCAGCCGCGCCCTCGTCAACGCCGGCAACGCGACCCACCGGGCCGGCCTGCTCGTCCGCGAGAAGATCGTCGAAGCAGCTGCCCGCCGCCTCGGCGTCCCGGCGTGCGACCTCGGGCTGAGCGACGGAACCATATCGGCCGCCGCACCGGACGGCCCGGCCATCACCCTGGCCGAACTGGCCGGCAAGGCGCCCCTGCCCGGTACCCCCGAACCCACCGACGGGCGCCACGGCACCGAGCTCAGCGAGACCGTCCACTTCCGCCCACCGGGCTTCGCCGTCGCCAGCGGCGCGCACGCGGCCGTCGTCGAGGTCGACGAGGAGACCGGTGAGGTCGACATCCTGCACTACGTCGTCGTCCACGACGCGGGCAACATCGTCAACCCGATGATCGCGGAAGGGCAGGTCACCGGCGGCATCGCCCAGGGTATCGGCGGCGCCCTGTACGAAGAGATGGTGTACGGCCCCGACGGCCAGCCCCGCACCGGCACCTACATGGACTACCTGGTGCCCACATCCTCCGAGATCCCGGACCTCGACATGGACGAGATCTTCACCCCGAGCCCCATGAACGACCTCGGCGTCAAGGGACTCGGCGAGGGCGGTGCCATCGCCCCGCAGGCGGTACTCGCCAACGCGGTCGAGGACGCGCTGCGCCCCCACGGCGTGGTCGTGCACCGCGGCCCGCTTTCGCCCAGCCGGGTGCGCGCGCTCATCCGCACGGCTGCCGCCGGCTGAGCCGCGGCCACGCCCGTACCCGACCTCCCTCCCGCCCACGGCCCGGTGCCGCCGGCCGCCCCCTGATTGGACAACCATGCAACTTGATCACTCCTTCACCGTCCCGGCCGGCGTCGACGACGCCTGGACTCTCTTCCAGGACCTGAACCGGGTCGCCCCGTGCATGCCCGGCGCCGTGCTGGACACCCTCGACGGCGACACGTTCACCGGCCGCGTCAAGGTCAAGGTCGGCGCGGTGCAGATGAGTTACCGCGGCGAGGGCACCCTCAGCCGCGACGACGCGGCCCGCTCGATGCTCCTCGACCTGAGCGGGAGCGAGACCCGCGGCTCCGGTACCGCGTCGGCCACGGTCACCGCGACCCTGAGCACTGCCCCGGCCGGCACGCTGGTGCGCGTCCGTACCGACCTCGACATCACCGGCCGGCCCGCGCAGTTCGGCCGGGGCATCATGACCGAGGTCGGGGACCGCATTGTGCAGCAGTTCGCCACCCGGCTCGAAGACATGCTGCGGGACGCCGGACCCGGCACCGCCTCGGCGACCCCGGCGGCAGCGACCCCGGCATCGGCTCTCCGGAGCGGGCTCGCACCCGAGCCGGAAGCAGTCGACCTCGGCGCGGCGGCACTGCCCGTCCTTCTCAGGAAGGCCGCCGCCCCGGCCGCGGCTGTACTCTTCGCGGCCGTGATCATTCAGGCGCTGCGCCGGCGCTCACGGGGCTGAGCCGCGGGCGGCGATCGGGGGCGGGTGATCCGGGGCGAGCGATCCGGTGCGGGTCGCCGCGCTGCGCGCCCCGGTCACAGGTCGCCGAGAAACCCCGGGTCGGCCGGCCCCATCTGCCGGGCGAAGTCCGCCGCGACTCCGACGACTTCACGCATCGGAACGGGCTGTCGGCTGGTGGCCGCGAGATCGGCACGCGCCTCCCTGGACCACAGGAACGGATAGACGGTGATGCCCTGCGAGAAGGTGAGGGCCGCGGTCTCCGCACGCCAGTCGGGCCAGCGCAGCCCGTCGTAGAAGGTGTCCAGACGGCCCGAGAGCATCCAGGTGACCCACACCGAGTGGCCCATCTCCATCACCTCCCACTCAAGCGTGTCGGGAGCGAAGTACGTCATCTGCCCGGGCGCGCCCGGACGCCCGGCCGCAGCGGGGTCGCCGCCGTTCAGCGCGAACACGCCGCCGATCACGTCGTACCCGACGACGAGACCGGCCGTGGGATGCCAGGCGGGATCGAGGTCCGCAGGGAAGCGGTTGGCCTGCGCAAGGCTCGCGATCCCGCCGCTCGCGGGGGACCCGCCGCCGAGCACCCGCACCCATCCGCCGTCCACGAGCAGCCCACCGGTGTTCCACGCCAGGGACCCCAGTGTCGATCGCGCCGTGACCTGCAACTGAAGCAGGGTCCGGCGGCTCTCGTCCGGGTCCGCCGGCAGGACCTGGACGGGCACGGAGCCTGCCGACAGCATCTCCCGGAGCTCGGGCCACGCCGGATCATCCACCCGCGCCAGTTCGTCGATTCCTCGCATCCGAGGATGATCGCACCCGCCATGGGTGCCCGGGGTCCGCGGGGCGGTGAACGGCACGGGGCGGTCGCCGTCTCCGCACCCTCCCCTCTTCTTCACCTTTGCCGACAGGCAGCCGCGCGCGGCGGGATCGGCGGGGTGCCCGCCGGATTTTCCGGGCACTCCGCGCCGCGCTCAGGCCGGGTCGGCGGGCAGGGCCGAGTAGGGATGGACCTCGATTCGGACTGGCCCTTGTGAGGAGAGCGGCTAGAGCCTCGCGGGCAGCGAGGGCGTAGGGGCGGTCGGGCCGTGGGCGGGTCCGGTGTCAGTGGCTGTTGCCGTACCGATCATGGTGGACGTCGGTTCGATCGGGGTAGTTCGGCCGACTGGTCTCAGGCGGGCGCTCGGAGAAGGGGACCCGTTTCACTCCCGGGCTCTCGAAGCCCTTCTGCTGCCCGCCGGCACGGTGGCTACTCCCCGGTTGTGGCTTCGGGGACTGAGTCCGGAGACGTGCCCACAAGCTTGCGGAGGAAGCGATCGGCCTGGTCCTCCAGTGGGGGCCAGTGTTGATCGGGCTGGTTGATCCGCATGGACACCGCGCCGTGCACAGCGGCGCGTAGGTCGAGGGCCACCGTAGAGGCGTCGTCCTTTGGGGCCAGGCCGGCGTTCATGCACCGTTGGACCGCGGCCGTCGTCGTACGTCCGAGCTCCTCCTTGAAGCGCATGTCCGTGCGCTGGTTGAGGCTGCTCTCGTGCAGCACCTTGTAGAGCCCAGGGTGGTCGTGTGCCCGGCGGCCCTGGAACGGCGATCGTCGACATCTTCCGCCTGGAGGACGGACGGATCGCCGAACACTGGGACGTCATGCAACAGATCCCCGACGAGGCACGCAATCAGAACGGCATGTTCTGAGCGCGCAGAGCCTTCACCAGATCGGTGATGCGGTTGGTTCTGCAGCGGAGCCTTCGCAGGCCACGGCCACCCCTTGAGGGTGGCCGTGGCCTGCTCGTCGAGGCAACGGACCTTGGCGTGGGTGGTGTTGTGGCAGCGTTTCCACCGCTTGGGGCGGCGGCCCCGAAACGGAGCCCCTGCCCCGCATCGTGGCGGCCATGGCCGGCTGAACCGCGGCTATCAGCGCAGTCGCCCCGAGACCTGCGTGATCTCCTCGGCGCTCAGCGGGTACGGGCTGCCGTACAGGAGCGGACCGGAGAACGCTGGGAATTCCAAACCGGCGAACTCGTGAACGCGGCCCCGGTGGCGGCCGGCGGTGTGCTCTACGTGTCCAGCAACCGCCTCTACGCGCTGAGCGCGACAACGGGGACACAGCGCTGGGCCGTCACCGGCACCAAACTGAAGCCACCCGTCCCCGGATACCGTTCCTTCTGCGCCCCGGCGGTCGCCGACGGTGTGTTCTACGTCGGCGACGAGATTGCCAACCTGTATGCGCTGGACGCCGCGACGGGCAAGAAGCGCTGGACCTTCCGCACCAGCAACACCTTCGTCCCGTCCCCAGTCGCTGCGGACGGCCTGGTCTACGCCGCCAGCGAGGACAACCACCTCTACGCCCTCGACACCCGGACCGGCCACCAGCGCTGGGCCTTCGCCACCGAGGCCGGCCTGGAGGCCCAGCCAACGGTAGCGTCCGACGCGGTCTACGGCGGCAGCAAAGACGGCAGCGTCTACGCCCTCCAAAAGTGACGACCCTAAGTGGACGGTTCGTAATTTGATGTCCGTTTCTGGTTGAGGTTTCAGCGAGGTCGCTGGCGCGGGTTCCGTCGGCTATTGCTTCCTGGCGAAGTTGCCGGTGACGGCCTCGGTGAGGATCCCAAGTTTGACCAGGCGTTTCAGCTTGGCGCGGGTGCCTTCGACGATCTTCGGCAGCAGTTCATTGTCGAGGGCCTTGCAGACGTCCTTGGCCGTAACGGCCCGGTCGTCTGGTTGAAGGCGTCGAGGATGCGGGGGTAGTCCGGGTGCTCGGGCAGGTCCGGCGGGCCGGCCGGGAGCCGGTCGGCGAGGCCGGTGACGGTCTTGCGGGTGATCGCGAGGTGTTCGAGGTGGATCTCGGCCTCCCGCAGCCGGGTCTGCAGGTCGTGGATCTGTGCGCGGAGGTCGTCCGCAAGGGCCCGGGCGGCGTTTTCCTGGAGGTCTAGGCGTCGAGCAGGGGCTGGAGGTTCACGCTGTCGCCGTCTGCGTCTCGCGCCAGGTGGGGGCGTTCGCGCCGGTGAGGCGTCGGGTCATGACGTGGGCCATCGCCCAATAGACGCGGGAGGCGGAGGGGTGGTGCTCGTAGTCGCGGACCAGGCGCCGGTGCAGTATCAGGATGCCGTAGGTCTGCTCGACCCTCCACCGCTTCGACTGCGGCACGAACCCCTTGACCTGTGGGTTGCGTGCGACGATTTTGACATCGATTCCCAGGCCGGCGCCGTGCGCGACGACCTGGTTCTTGAAGCCCTGGTCGGCCAGGGCTCTGCGGACGGTGCCGCCGGCGTGCTCGGCGACCTGGTCCAGCAGGACGATGCCCGCGGCGTTGTCGTGGGTGTTCGCGGCGAGGACGACGACTGTGATGACCAGGCCGAGGACGTCCACGGCCAGGCCGCGTTTGCGGCCGTTCCCAGCCGTGCGGACAGCCTACCGGCGCGGGCCCGGGGCCCAAGGAGCCCGTTGCCCCTGCAGCGTCGGTCCCACGTGCGCCGTGGGGCTACCCGTGACCGGCTCAGGGCCGGGGTGGATGCCGCCGTCGGGCTGCTCCGCGGCGAGCGGTCGTGGGGTGAGGGTGGCGGCGTCTGCGGCCTCCTGCGTCCAATGTGCGCCGAAGACGATCAGCGTCCACAGCAGGCAGCCGAAGGCGGCGGTGTGGAGCAGTGCGCGGACGATGTTCCAGGCGGCCCAGGCACTCTCGAAGTTCTCGCGTACGGCTGCGGGGTCCTTGATGTGGTCGGGGCTGCCCGCCTTGGCGAGTTGGTCGTTGAGGGGGACGCTGAGGCCGCTGGTGACCACGAAGGCGAGCAGGTAGAGCACCAGCGCGGCGATCAGCCACGGCAGCGCGGCCCGTCCGTGGCCGCGCCAGGCCAGGACGACCGCAAGGCCGAGCAGGGGGATTGCGGCCATGAAGGGGAACATGAAGACCGGGTTGAGGATGGCTTTGTTGATGTTCTGCATCGCCTCGACGAAAGTCCGGTCGGACGAGCGCGCCAGGCCCGGCATGACGGAGTAGGCGAAGGCCGCGAACAGGCCGGCCATCAAGCCGGTCGCGAGGGCACTCAGTATCAGGGTGATCTGCTGGAGGTTCTTCACACGTGTTGCCTTTCGTTCAAGATGAGAGTGGCGGCGGTGCGGTAGGCGGGCCGCAGTCAGCGCAAGGCGCGCGGGGCGCGGTCCAGGGCGGTGCGCCGGACGCCGCGTGCGGGGTGGGCGTTGCGATCGTCGGGGATGCGGTGAACGGGTGTGCGGGCGAGGCCGTGACGCCCGCGGGCGCCAAGTAGTCAACGACTGCCCCAGGCACCGCGGAAGAGCGTCACCGGGCAGGGATCGGCTGAGTGAGGTTCACCGCGTTGCCGTCAGGGTCCTGGATGTGGGCGACGCGCTGTCCCCACGGCATGTCATTGGGGCCGCTGCGGTCCGTTCCGCCGAGCGCCTCCACTCGGGTGAGCGTCTCGTCGACGTCGTCGACACCGATGCTGAGCAGGATCCGCAGTGCCGCCCCGGTTTCCGGTTCTCCTTGGCCACCAATCCGAGGTCGGTGTCGCCGATGCGTAGGCCGAGGTAGAAGGCCGGTCCTTCCGCAGGTACCCGGAAGATCTCCTCAGCGCCCAACAATTGTGTATAGAAGCCGAGCAGAACATCGCGATGGGCAGTCAGGATCACTGGCTGAATGGTGGACATGGCACTCCTATCGGGAACGGTCGGGTCGCCGGATAGACCGTTCGACGACGGGGAACTCATCGGTGTCTCAGCCATGCCGAGCCCGAGCGGCTGGCAGTGCCTCAAATTGCCTGAACCTGGCTGCACGGGTTGCACATGCCTACACAGCGAGGCGAAGTCCGTGCCGGGTATTCCGACGGCAGCTTCGCCGACTGGCGCGCGGCGGTTCACAGGGGGCGCACCGATGCGGCTTCCCCGTGTGAGGGTCCGTACCGGAGGGAGGCGCTGCCGCACTGCGGGATGCCCCTATGCAGTTCGGCACGCGGGACTCTCCCCATTTCTCCCGCCCATGCCCGGCCTGTGCGCTCGCCGCCTATCTGATCTTGATGATCACCTTTCCGAACGGGCCGGCCGTTGCGTAGTACTCGTACGCCGCCGCGGCTTGTTCGAACGAGAACGTCCGGTCGAGGACTGGTCGGAGCCGATGCGCGGTGATGGCGTTGTTCATCGCGATGAACTGCGCGCGGCTGCCGACGGCCAGCGCGCGGACCGTAGCGGCGGCGCCGAACAGCAGACGAGGTTCGATCGGTGGCCAGTTGCCGGAGAGAGACCCGACGAGGGCGATGTGTCCGTCGACGGCGACCGCTTTCAGCGACTGCTCCAGCGTTCCGGCGGTGTCGACGACGCGGTCGACACCTCGTCCGGCGGTGAGTTCACGGGTGGCGGTGTGCCAGTTCGGGGTGTCGCGGTAGTTGATCACCTCGTCGGCGCCCAGATCGCGCAGGCGCTGTTCCTTGTCCGTGCAGCTTGTCGTGACGATCACTCTGGCGCCCAGGATTTTGCCGAACTGCACCGTGAACAGCGACACGCCGCCGGAGCCGGTGGCCAGTACGGTCTGTCCGCGCTGGACTCCGCGGCCGTCGCCGGTCAGGGCGTTCCATGCCGTGACGGCGGCGCAGGGCAGAGTTGCCGCTTCGGCGTAGGAGAGGTGGTCGGGGACGGGCACCAGGGCAGCCTCGGGGAGGATGGCCAGTTCCGTCAGCATTCCGTCGAGCGAGCCACCCAGTTGCGGCAGGTACGACGGTTCCAGCGGGCCGTCCAACCACCGCGGGAACAGTGCGGCGGTGACGCGGTCGCCTGGGCGCACCCGCCGGACGTCCGGTCCGACGGCGACGACCTCACCGGCACCGTCCGAGACGGGTATGACGTCCGGTTCGACAGGCAGCACGTACTGCCCCCGCAGCACCAGAAGTTCCCGGAAGCTGAGCGAGGTGGCATGGACCGCGACCGCGACCTCCCCCGCCCCGGGGGTGCGGGGTGTGTGCGTACGCAGTGACAGGCCATCGATGCCGCCGCCGGTGGTGAGGTGGTAGCTGCGCACCATCGACGGGCGCGCGGCCGTCGACGCGCTCATCCCTCGATGAACTGGTAGTCGCTGACGATGCGGCCGTCCGGGCCGAGCACGAGGATCTCCAGCCCGACGCCGGCGACCTCACCACCGTCCCGGGGGGCCATCTCCCAGTTGAACTTGACGACGTCGCGGAGCCGGTCGCTGTTGTTGCGCGACCGGAAGACGAAGGTGCCCGCCGCGACGAACTCCTCGTGGGCCCGCGTCACGCGGAACTCCAGCGCACGGTGGCCGCGCGCCTCCAGAAGGAGACGGTCGAAGCCCAGCCCTTCAGCGGTCCGCAGGATCTCGCTGGGAGGCTGCAGCACGTGGACGGCGTCGGCGGACCACAGTTCGCGGATCGCGGCGCGGCGCCGCTCCCCGTCGGGTTCGTTCCACACCGCGACGTAGCGGTCGGTGAGGTCGTGGATGTCAATGTCAGCCATGGCTGTTCCCCTCGGTTGCGAATGGGCGGTGTGCGGCAACGACCGTGCAGCCGCCAGCCGTCACGCGGCAATTCCTCGCAGGGAATCGCGGATCAATAGCCGGACGGGTTAGACAAGAGGGGTGATCAGCGAATCGAGCAGGGACGGTCTCGCCGGAGCGTTGCGCGAGTGGCGCACCCGGCGGCGCGTCAGCCAGCTGGAACTGGCCATGCGCGCCGGAACCACACAGCGGCACCTCAGCTTCATCGAGAGCGGACGGTCAGCCCCCGGACGATCAATGATCATCCGGCTGGGCGAAGCCCTGCAGGTGCCGATCCGCGAGCGCAATGAACTGCTCCTGGCGGCCGGATTCGCACCGGTCTACCCACAGACCCGCCTGGACGACCCCCAACTCGCTCCGATTCGCACCGCCCTCGAACGGATCCTGCACGGCCACCTGCCGTATCCGGCGGTGGTCGTCGACCGACACGGTGACCTCGTCTCGGCCAACACCGCCTTCCACGCCCTCGCCGCCGGTGTGGCTCCGCATCTGCTCGTACCACCGGTGAACGTTCCCCGGGTGCTGCTGCACCCGCAGGGCCTCGCACCGCGCATCGTCAACCTCGACGAGTGGGCGTGGCACATCATCGACAGCGTCCAAGCCGAGAGCGTGCGCAACCCGGACGACCAACTCCAACGCCTGGCCCACGAACTCATCGGCCTGGCACCACCACGCCCGTGCCCGTCACCGCACCACCTCGGCTTCGCCGTACCGCTGCGCCTGCGAACACACGATCCCGCCGACGACAGGGAGCTGACGCTCATCACCACGCTCACCCATTTCGGCACCGCCATCGACGTCACCATCGCCGAACTACGGCTTGAGGCGTTCCTACCGGCTGACCAAGCGACGAGTGCCATGCTGGCCGAACTCCTCGAGCGATGGGTGAGCTGCGGTCCGAGCGCGGGCGTCCAGAGGATGCGGGGGCCGGGGGTTAGCCCCGCAAGTGCCGGCATCGTGCACACCGAAAGCTCCCCATTCGATGTCTGACCTGTACTTATTCGAGTAGGCCAGCCATTGAATGGGGAGCTGAGCGCGTGTACGGACGAGCCCCGCAAGGGACCTCTGCGGTGCCGGTTGGGGAGCGCCAGCCCTTCCCACCAGCGCGGGCCGTTGGTCGGAGCCCGGAGCCCGGAGCCCGGAGCCGGGGGCACGCCGCACGAGCGCTGCCGCGGCGGCCATTGCAGCCACGAGCCCAGCCAGAGGGGTGCCTGCCGGGGCGACGAGTTGCGGGTGCTCACGCAGCGAGAGGACTACTGGATGATCCGGTGACATCTTGACCTGGCTTGCTGGGAGGCGGCCTGGAAGGATGTTGCAGTGCCCAAGTCGTATCCCAAGGAGTTCCGCGAGGGGCCTTGATTCCGAATCCTGAACACGGGTTATGCGGCTGGTGTCAGCGTAGTTGGTGTGCGGTGGAAGGTGTTTTCGAAGGCGATCGGTGATCGTTGTCCGAGGCGGGAGTGTCGGCGTCGGGTGTTGTAGCGGTGGAGCCATCGGAAGGCGTCGAGTCGGGCCTCGCGCTCGTTGAGCCAGCTCTTTCGTCCCTTGAGAGCTCGGAACACGATCTTGTTAGGCGTCCCTGGCTGGTCGTGACCGGTGTGACGACGGCCGAAGGCGGTTGCCGACCTGGCCGGTCAGGGCCGGGATGGTGGCAGCGCGCCCGGACTCCACACCAGCGGCCGACGAAGTCGACAAACGGAATTGTAGTGGCCATGGGAGGGAGGGCACGGAGACGACGTGCAAGGATGCCAGGATGTCTCGCCGATCACGCCTTCTGTCGTGGGCCGCCGTAGCGGCCTTGTCTGCCGCACTGCTCAGCCTGCTCCTCTACGCCTTGGACGACAAGCGTGACGAGGCCTTCCCGGTCAACACGGAAGCCACGTCACCCGCGGTGGCTCGGGCGGCGCGTGAGCATCTGCACCTGTCCCGCCCTTCGGGGAAGGGGAAGACGGTGCGGATGACGGTAGACGGCATTCTGCGCGAACAGCACTACAACACCATTACGGGCACCCTGGACTTTCTCAACGATGAGGGCGAGGTCGTCGACCGGGTTCCCTTTCATCAAGGGGGTCTCGCCGAAGGATCGATAGAGAGCTCGACCAGCGAGCACACTCCGAACCAACGAGTCGACGACGTCACCTCGGTCAAGCTTGGACCCGGCCTAAAATTTTCACAGTGGCGCGACAAGCCGTGAGAGCCCGTAACACCATCATGATGAAGCCTTCTTGAGGCGTCGCCAGCAGATCAGGCTGCAAGCCAGAGAGACGAAAGCGTCGTGGAGTTCGGTGCGGCGTTCCCAGCGGACGGCGAGACGTTTGAACTGATGAAGTAGGGCGAAAGTCTGCTCCACGACATAGCGGAGCTTGCCCATGCCTTTGATGTCCTGTGATTCCCTGCGTGAGATGACAGGCAGGATCCGCCTTTGTCGCAGCTCGTCGCGGTGGGCATTGGAGTCATAGCCCTTGTCGCCGAGCAGGGCATGGGCCGTGACCCTGAATCCTGAACACGGGTTATGCGGCTGGTGTCAGCTTAGTTGGTGTGAGGTGGAAGGTGTTTTCGAAGGCGATCGGTGATCGTTGTCCGAGGTGGGAGTGCCGGCGTCGGGTATTGTAGCGGTGGAGCTACCGGAAGGTGTCGAGTCGGACCTCGCGCTCGGTCGGCCAGCTCTTTCGTCCCTTGAGGGTCTCGCGTTTGAAGGTCGCGTTGAAGGACTCGGCGAGTGCGTTGTCCGCGCTGGAGCCGACCGCGCTCATGCTTCTCAGTGCCCCTGCTGACCTGCAAGCTTGGTCGAAAATCCTGCTCGTGTACTGAGCTCCGTGGTCGGTGTGCATGACCGATCCGGCGAGGCTGCCGCGGGTGCGGACCGCCGCCGCGAGGGCGTCGGTGACGAGGTTCGCGCGCATGTGGTCGGCCATCGCCCAGCCGGCCACACGCCGCGAGGCAAGGTCGATGACGGTCGCCAGGTAGCAAAACTTCCCGCCCCCGATGGGCAGGTAGGTGACGTTGCCGACGTACTTCGTGTTGGGCTTGTCCGCGGTGAAGTCGCGGCGGATCAGGTCCGGCGCTTTGGCCGCGGCCGGGTCGGGGACGGTGGTGCGGTACCGGCGGCGCAACCGGACCCCTTCGATCCCGGACGCCCGCATGATCCGAGCGACGCGTTTGTGGTTGACCGCCTCGCCGCCCGTCTCCCGGAGTTCGGCGGTGATTCTCGGGGCTCCGTAGGTGCCGTCCGATTCCTGGTGCACGGCCCGTATCCGGGCGGCCTGGCGCTGCTGGTACAACATCTGCTGCGCGCCTTCACTGACGACGTCGAAGCGCCAGGCTCACCACAGCAGGTGGCAATTCCTCAACTACATGCTCAGTCGCAGATGTGACGCGCCGTCCGGGTGCAGCTTCGGACGGAGCGACGTGCGCCAGGCTGGGCCGATGGCGGAGCGCGTGCGGGCCCGCGAGATCGATGAAGCCGAGGGCAGACGGCTGCTGCGGACCAACTGCAGGGGCACCGGGTCGGTGGTGACCTGGTGGCGGGCCCAGATAGTGCTGCTGTCCGCCAAGGGCATGCCCGTGGCGAAGATCGCCGAGGCCACGTTCGCCAGCGCGGACCGGATCCGGGACGTGATCTGATGCCTGTGTCGTATCCGAAGAGAGCAGGCCGCCCAGCGCGGACGCGGCAGCCACCGCGTAGACCTGCGGGGGATGACGGCCGATGCCGGCATGGGTGACCTCCGGCGCGGCGGTCGCCTCAGGCATCTCCCATGACCAGACCCTCGATGGTGTGCTTCTGTGTCATGGGTGTCAGCTCGTCCGCGACGGGGCAGTCGAGGTGTCGGCGTACCCGCTCGGGCAGAGCGTCCCAGTAGGCGCGGGTGACTGCGGTGTCGTGCCGGTCCCCGTTGGTCGCCTCCGGTCCATCGATTCCCAGAACCAGGACGGGGCGGGGCTTGGCGGAGTGATTGGTGGTCCCGCGGTGGATCGTCAGCGCGGTCCGGGCGGAGATGTCGCCGCGCTGAGGGAACTTGCGGACCGCTCGCCCCTGGTAGCGGCCGTAGTGCGACCTGGGTGGGAACATGCCGTGCTCGAACTCGGGGCTGTCGTCCCACTGGGTTCCCGGAGCGATCTCGAAGGGTCCCATGTCCTGTGCTGTGTCGACGGTGGTCACGTTGAACGCGAGGGAGGTGAGACGCCGTTCGCGACGCGTTTCGTCGGGGATGGGGAAGTCGCGGTGCCACGGCTGGTTGACGGCGCCCTCCAGCGGGACGTCGAATCCGAGCTCCACGATGCGGTAGTGCGGGCCCAGCGTCGCGGTGCACAGTGACCGTACCCAGGGGTGCTCCACCAGCTCTACGAAGCCCCTGATCTGCTCGGGGTGAATCTCGACGTAGAACCGGTTGGGGCCGCGGCCGACGGCGCCGCCAGGGCGGCTCAGGGCGTCCTTGAACGCTGTGTCCACGTCTGCACCGAGCTGATCCGCCCACGTCGTGGTGAAGGCGCCCTTACGTGCGGTGATCCCATCCCTGTAGAGGGCTTCCACGTCTGGTGAGACGTCGATGTCCAGTTCGCTGACGGCGATTCCCGGGAAGTTGTGCGCGCTCATGGTGCGCCTCCTTGTGCTGCGATGACTGCGCTCATGTTGCAACGTGGAATGCGACGTTGCAATAGCTGGCTCGGACTTCTGGTGCCAGTGATCGTCACGTGCGAAGATGCCAACCGTGAGTAGTCGTCTGAAAGATGTCGCCGCCCTCGCCGGGGTCTCGACGCGCACCGTTTCGAACGTGGTCAGCGGTTCAGGGGCCGTGGCCGACGAGACGCGGGCCCGGGTTCAGGCCGCCCTGGACGAACTGGGCTACCGTCCGAATGTCGCTGCCCGCAACCTGCGTGCCGGCCGTACCGGGCTGATCGGTCTGGTCATCCCCGAACTCCACTCGCCCTACTTCGGCGAGCTCGCCGGCCTGATCGTCGAAGTTGCTCAGCAAAGGTCGTGGACCGTTGTCATCGATCAGACCTTCGGTGACAGCGAGGCGGAAAGGCGCTTGCTGGAAGGGGCCGGCGGTCGTCTGGTCGACGGCCTCATCGTCAGCCCCTGGTCACTCGGCCCGGAGGAACTGACCGGCCGCTCCCGGGAAGTGCCGGTCGTGCTGCTCGGCGAGCAGGCGGCTCACGGAGTGGCCGATCGTGTCGCCGTCGACAGCGTTCTCGCCGCCGATGAGGCCACGACGCACCTGCTCCGGAGCGGGCGCAAGCGCATTGCCGCAATCGGCGTGCAGCCCCATCTGCGTAACGAGACCGCCAGGCAGCGGCTGGCGGGCTACCGACAGGCGCTGCGTCGCGCCGGGCTGAAGCCTGACCCCACCCTGGAACGGTCGGTGACCACACTGCACCGCAAGGACGGAGCGCAGGCGATGACGGCGCTCCTGGAGGCGGACAAGCAGCCTGACGCCGTCTTCGCGTTCAGTGACGAACTCGCTCTGGGCGCGCTTCATGCCGCCGTCTCGCGAGGCGTACGTGTTCCGCAGGACATCGCCATGGTGGGATTCGACGGGATCGAGGACGGGCGGTACGCGAACCCACCCCTGACCACGGTGGTTCCGGACAAGCGCCAGATCGCCGAGCGCGCCCTGCAATGCCTCGCCGACCGGATATACAGCCCCGCCTCGACGGTGCCACCCCTCGACATCGTGATCCCCCACCTCCTGGACAGACGCGCCAGCAGCGGTCCGACGGATTGAGCGGGGCTGGCCGGTGCGGCGGCAGGCCTGGGCGTATGGCCAAAGCAGTTGTGCATGCGAGCTACGCTCGGCTGCGTGCCATCGATGGTGTGGGATCGCGGTATCTGTGCGTGGTTCATAGAGGGAGGGCGTCTCCGGGGAAGCCGTGGCACGGGTGAACCTCGCAACGCATCATCCCCGCTCGCACGCAAGGGTCCTCAGCCATGATCTCTGCGGCCTCCTCAGCCGGCACGGTCATAATCGCGACACCGGCCATGGTGTCGGAGGCGACCGGGCACAGGATGGCGATCACTCCCTCGGCGCGCAGCGACACCATGCGCCGCTGGTGTTCCCATTCAATTGCGTCCGCCCCGTCCGGGGCCCGCTCCGCACTCCACTGAAGGAGCGCCAGGCTGTAGGGCTTCGCGGTTGCGGCCAAAGCCCGGATCTGTTCGTCAGTCACGCTCGTGCCCATGGTGTCCCCTCACTTCTCGATGTAGGGACAGCTGCCGCGAGGATCGCGCTGGTGCGGGGCCGCCAGTTACGCAGGAGAGTCATGGCAGCTACCTGTCCCGGCCGCACGGTCCTCTATTCCGCCTCCGGGTAATGTTCGCCCATACGCGGGAGCGCGGGAAGTTCACCCGGCGGAGGCCAGGCTGTGGCCCTCGGGCGTCACGCGGTGGGGCCCACGATGCACGCCGCCGGTAGATCGCTGCCGCAGACGACGCAGACGAAGTCGTCTGCGCACGATGTTGTGCTCCTGGCAGTCGGGGCACCGCCGGAAAACCACCGCGTGGGTGAAGCCGACATCCCCTCAGCAGCCCTTAAGGCTGCGGGCTCGCGTGGCCGACCAAGACCAGCGACGTGCGCCTCTTCGAGCTCGACTACGGCGCCGTGTCCCAGGCCCGCCTGCGGGGACCGGGCAGGGGAACGCATGGCCGCGTGAGTCCCTCTTTCCGGCAGGCTCGTCGCCCGGCGCGGTCCGGTGCGGCGCTGTGTGCGGCGGGTCTGGCGACCATGCCCGCCGCGTCGGCGTCGGTCGCGACGCGTGGCGCGGCCGTGGTGGCCCAGGCCCTGCAACGCGCGGAGCGTGGAAGCCCGCCGGTCCTTGCGGGCGAGCCGGAGGCAGGGTGTCAATAGGGCTGTCACCCGTTCGGAGGAGCTGGCCCCGGCGGGGCGGTCTCTCGAAATGTGCGCCTGTACGTTCTTCTACGGCTCAGGTATCCGTTCGGCCTTCCGCCTGCGTGGCTGGTTGTCCGAAGTCTGCGGGAACCGCCGCTCGGTCCGTCGCGGCGGTGCGGTAGGAGCGGGATGACCGCAGGGATTTCCTGCGGTGGTCGACTGCACCGGTTCGGTCCGAATGCCGGCCCGCAGGGGCAGCCCTGTGGCAAGGAGCGTGACGCATGCTGCAGAACGACAAGGAACCAGCCACTGCCTACCCGGGTTCCATACCGGCACCCATCGGGGCGGGACTTGCAGCCGCTCGCTCCAGGGCGGTCGCGCACCTGAGTGCGGCCGTCGATGCGAGTGGTGCCGTACGCCGGCCATGTTCCGGCCGCACCCTGGAAACCGCGCTGCTGGCCGTGCTGCTGCGCCGCCGCGGCACCCACCCGCACGAGCTT
The DNA here is from genome assembly GCF_043202315.1 of Streptomyces sp. NPDC048211. Lineage (NCBI taxonomy): Bacteria > Bacillati > Actinomycetota > Actinomycetes > Kitasatosporales > Streptomycetaceae > Streptomyces > Streptomyces sp. NPDC048211. The sequence goes on along the minus strand of NZ_JBIDAD010000003.1, from coordinate 33,488 downwards.
CGGCGCCTGCTGGAGCATCTGGCCGCACCGCAGGCGCAGCCCACCGGCTTCGACCGGGCACTCGTGCGGTCCGTCCTGCACGGTACGACGCTCACCACCGACGTGGTCGGGGAAGAACTACTGGCCGCCTTCTACCACTTCTCCCGCGCCCGCAAGCGCCTGCTGTTCGACGTCTACCTGGCTGTTGTCGGCGCTGTCCGCTTCGACCCGGCGATGCTGCGCCCGGTCCGTCAGGCCCCGGGCCAGGACAACTCGGTCACCTGGATCGAGATGACGATGCTGAGCGTCCGGGTACTGGTCACACACGGGCTCGACGCCGCCTCACAGATCACGGCACCCGAACGGTAACGCCTGCTGGACCTGCTGGACTCCAGCAGGGCACCGGTGTGGGAGAACCACACCACCGCGCACCTGCTGGCCCTGCTTGCCGCACAGTGCTGCGCCCCGGACGACCCGCTCATCGAGCGCGGCGTGTCCTCGCCTCCATGGACCGTGACGGCGGGGTGCCGAGCATCGCGAACCTGGACGTGTTCACTACCGCGGTCGCCGGCCTGGCCCTGGCCCGCGCGAAGGCACAACCCGCGCTGCTGGACCGGCTGTGCGGCTACCTGATCACGCAGCAGACGCCCGACGGCGGGTGGACGTTCGGCGAGAGCATGGGGCACAGCGATGTGGACACCACCTCATACGTGGTCGCGTGCCTGGCCACCGTGGCCCCTGCCCGCCACCAGCCCGCGTTGGCGGATGCTGCGGAGTATCTCCGCGGCATCGTGGGTGAGGACGGCGGGTTCCCGACCTACACGCGCGGCGACCCCTCGGAGGCCGGCATGACCGGGGGCGCCCTCAGCGCGCTGACCGGGGCGGGCGGTCAGGACACCGGCCTGCTGCGGGGTGCGGGGCGATGGCTGCTCGATGCCCAGCACCCGGACGGGACATTCGAGCGGAGCTGGAGCCTGAGCGAAGCCAACACCATCTGGCGGGCCATGGAAGCCCTGGACTCGCTCCCCGACACCACCCGTACCCCGCTGGCCGAGCGCATCGACCGGGCCAGCGACGCCGCGGCACGCTTCCTCACCGAGGCGCAGAACAGCGACGGCGGCTGGGGATACCGGCCCGGCGACCCCAGCGACACGACCAGCACGTGCTACTCCCTGCTCGCCCTGTCCGCCACCGGACGTCACGTTACCGAGAACCCCGTCGTACGCGACGGGGTAGAACATTTACTGTCTCGCCAGGAGCGTGAGGGCGGATTCACCGCGCTGCTCGACCAGGTCGCACCACGCCCCCTGCTGTTCGACGCCCCCGTCTTCGCCGACATCTGGGCACTGCTGGCCCTCGCCGCCTGCGACGGCGGGACGCGGCACACGCGAACGGGCCTGGAACCGTGACCACCCCCGCACCACACGGTGCACCGGCGCCAGGTGTCCGAGGCAGAGGCGGGGGCCGTCATTGGTCTCCCGGTCGGGTCAGGCGTACTCGGCGTGCCGACGGGGCCTTTGCGGCGGTGGTGGTCTCGCCCGTCGCGGTCGTCTTCGCGACCTGGACGTAGGTCTCGGTGACGGTGATCAGGTTCGCCGGGGTGACGTGGAGGATCGAGCAGAGCGCGGCCAGCACGTCCATCGACAGCCTCTGCGGGACCTGAGTGACGAGGCGGTAGACCTGCTCTCGGGAGAGATGGACCCCGTGCTCGGCCAGGGCTTGATCAGATCGGTGGTCTGGAACATGTCCCGCTCGGCCATCAGCCGACGCAGGTTCCACACATTCCCCATGCGCTTCACCACGACAGCGCCCTCTCCTGCTTCGTGCGGGCCTCCAGCCGTCGCCGCAGCGCGCTTTCGATCAGCCGGTTGCGGTACTCGTCAGACACCCACGTGTACAAGGCTGTCGTCGAGCCGTAGGCGTGTCCGACCTACTGCTGCACGAACCGCTCCGGACAGCCGAACTGAAGAGCAACGGGAGCCTCGCCTGAGGACCGTCGCGCAACGGCACGTCACCGGGTGCGCGTGCAGGTCCGGGACGCTGCTGCGCGGCCCGGTCACAGGCGGACGACGACCAGGGCGGTGTCGTCCGTGTTGCCACCCGGGGGGATCAGTTCCGCCAGCAGGGTGTCCGCGAGGGTGTCCGCATCCGCCTGTCCGTGACGGCCGAGGCAGTCGGCGAGCCGGTTCAGACCGGTGTCGATGTCCTCGCGGCGGCGTTCGATGAGGCCGTCAGTGTAGAGAACGAGGGTTGCGCCCTCGGAAAAGGCCGCTTCGGCCTGGATTCTCGGAACGTGCTCGAAGCGGGCGCCGAGCGGCGGGTCGGTGGCCCGGTCGAGGAACTCGACTGTCCCGTCGGCGTGCAGCAGAGCGGGCGGGGGGTGGCCGGCGCTGCTGTAGGTCACGGTGCGGCTGTCGCCGTCGATGACCGTCTGCAGAGCGGTGGTCGACTCGGCGCCCTCCACCGAGCGGGCGTAGAGGCCGAGGGCGTCGAGGGCCGCCGCGGGGCCGTCGGCCACACGGACGGCTGCGCTGAGCGCACTGCGGAGCTGGCCCATGACGCCCGCCGCGGTCAGGCCGTGGCCGACGACGTCGCCCACGGCGACCGCGAAACACCCGCCGGGCAGTTCGGCCAGGTCGTACCAGTCGCCGCACACGTTCAGCGACCCGACTGAGGGCTGGTAGCGCACGGCACCACGGTGGCGGCCCAGCGGGCCGGGCGCGGGGAGCATCGCGGACTGCAGGCTCAGGGCGACCTCGCGTTCGCGGGCGTGGGCCCGGCGCAGCCGCTCGTTGACCTCCTGGAGCTCCCGGGCGCGGGTGTACAGCTCGGCCTCCAGAGCCCTGGTCCGGTCCTCCCCGCCGAAGCGCCCGCCACGGGCGCGGAGCAGTTCGGTGACCTCCTCCACCCGGTGCAGCACCAGCGCCACTTGCCCGTCCGCGTCGACGACCGGGGCGTTGACCGGGCTCCAGTACCGCTCCTCCCACCGGCCGGGCCGGTCGGGGTCCTCGACGTCGTAGCGCTGTAGCGCCATGGCGTCACGCTCCCCGGTGGCCGCCACCCGCAGCAGCGACGCCTGGAGGTTACGCGTGCCGCTCGCGGCGGGATCGTTGGGGTTGTCCGGGAACACATCGAACATGTAGCGGCCGACGATCTGGCTTCGGGTGCGCCCCGACGCGCGCAGATAAGCCTCGTTGACGTCTGCGTACACCAGGTCGGTGGTGAGCAGGGCCGCTGCCGCCGGCAAGGCCTGAAAAACCGCCTCGTAGTCGATCCCGGAGTGCTTCACGACGCCCTTCGCCTCTTGTACAACAGCGTGTCCCGCGAAACCTGTCGCACTGGACCCGCGGGATCCCGACGTAACAGCGGCCGAACGCCCACAGCGTGACCCAGCCCGACCACCCAGGGCCCCATTGCGCCATAGGCGGCATGTCACCTGCTGGCTCCGGTCACCCCGGCGAGCTCCTGGACCCGCGTACGGCGGACACCGAGCAATTGTGTCGCCGGTCGGTGAATCTGCACAGTGGGCATGGTTTTGACCTGGTGTTATGCAGTTTGGGTGAGCGCGAGCTGACCCGGATCGTGCCTTTCGAGATGGTCGATGAAGTGCTGGCAGCGACCGGGACTGTTCAGCGGCGGGTCCGGCAGGTACCGGCACGAGTCACGGTCTATCTGCTGCTGGCCGGAGCGTTGTTCGCTGAGCTGGGCTATCGGCAGGTTTTCGACCGGTTGTGCGCTGGTCTGGCGGGCCTGGGGTGTGTCAGGCAGCGCGTTACGACAGGCCCGTCAGCGTCTGGGGGCCGCACCGTTGAAGGCACTGTTCGACCTGGTCCGCGGCCCGGTGGCCACGACAGCGGTCGCGACGCGGTGGCGCGGGCTGCTGGTGGTGGCGGTCGACAGGACGCTGCCGGTGCCGGACACCCCGGCGAATCTCGCCGTGTTCTCCAAACAGCGGTGCAACAGCGGGGCTGGCCGGGGGCTATCCGCAGATCCGGCTGACGGCACTGGTGGCCTGCGGGACCCGGGCGCTGATCGGGGCAGCATTCGGCCCGGCCACCACCGGTGAGCTGGAATACGCCGACCGCCTGACCGGCGAGCTGCGCCCGGGATGCTGCTGGGCGACCGGAACTTCGCCGGAGCGTGCTTCACAGACCTGACTGGCGTACCTGCACGCTCAGTAGAACCAGACGAGGACGGGAATGCGGATCTCCTTCGCGTCTCGCATGATCATGTACTCGATGATGACCGGCTCCCCGGGGACTTCCAGCGAGTACCGCACACCGATATCGTCCATCGGGTCGCCGGGCGGGCGCCGCCCGAGATCAAGCGCGCCTGCGACCTCGATCGCCAGTGCTCTCAGGAAATACGCTGTCTTTCCCCGAAGCTCAACTGGCATGTCGAGAACAGTCTGCGCAGGGATCTCCTCGGTCCAGACGCTCCAACTCATGCGATGTTGATGCGGGCGATGAGATCGTCCACGGACAGCAGGGAGTTCCCGCGTTCGGCGTTCGCACGGCTGCGTGCGGCCTCGGGGACACGGTTGATCATGGCTGTCTTCCACCAGCGGCGCATTACGCCGGGGACGGATGCTTCCTCCGCGGCCAGCACTTCCGCTTTGAAACGGGTGCTGTCGGGACCGTCGAGGGCATCTGCGATGGCGTTGATGGTATGCGGAATGCCAGGCATGCGACGGTCTCGCGGGGTCTCGGGCTGGGCGCTCATACTCGTCCTCCAGGTCGGGGGACTTCGAGTGTCCTACACGACCGCGCGCAGTGTCGCCTGCATCGCGCTGTTCGCAGGCTGGACCGGAAACGTGTGACTGCCTCTCCGCACGACACGGACACCTCCCGGCACCGGAGCTCCGGGGCGGCGAAACAAGGAGACCGAACTGCTCGGCAAGCGCAAACACCCATCGCCGGCCGACGGGGCACGCACACCGCCCCACTTCCTGCCCCGGCGAAGCCAGATGCGGTCGATTCCCCTTCACGCCGGGGCCTGCCGTCGGTGGTCGTGCTCGACCAAATCGTGCCAGTTGCAGCTTGGTGATCAGGCCGCCGCGCGAGCGGCCGAGGCCGTGATCGTCCGACTCGACGCTGATCCCGCCGGGCGGCTCAACCTGGAGGTCCCCCTTTTCCGCGCTCCGGCGGCGTGCTGATGGGCGCGGCACACGGTGGAGTCGATGTTGAGGTCCCTGGTGATGAGGCCCTGGGCGTCGGCCTGGGCCTGCAGCTCGCTGAAGATCCGCTGCCAGGCGCCGTCCCGTTGCCAACGCCGGAACAGGTCGTACGACCTGGCCCAGGGCCCGTATCGCTCCGGCACGTCCCGCCACGGAACACCGGTTCGGGTACGGAACCGTCTATGAACAGCCCCAGCTACCGCCCGAACAAGCGGCCCAAGAACCCCACCGACAGGCCCGTCAAGCCACTCACCTGACGACCGGATCGGTGAGAATCCGGCGTCGGCAGGCCACTGATGCCCGCACGGCGCCGGATTGCCGATCTTGTCGAAGACCTCGGCGTCACTTACCGAATTCGCCCACACCGTGATGCCCTGATCATGAACGACGACGTTGAACGGCGACTCTTCGGGCTCCGTCTCGGTCACGACGGTGAACTCCTCACCCGGACGCATCCAGTGGTCAGTTCCCCACGGTTCCACCCAGAGGCAGAGCAGGCTGCCTGTCTCGTTGCTCACGCTCGTCTTCGACATGCAGGCACTCTAACGAGCAGCGTCGTCGGCCCGAGAAACCTGGGCCACGACCGGGAGCCTGGGGAATTACATGAACTTCTGCCTGGGGAATTACGGGCTCTGTCGAGGATCTTGTGATGTCACCCGACCGAGCTGGGCAGTCTCTGGGGTGCGGTTCAGGGGATTTGGGGCGGTTGCTACCGCATTTGACAGGTGTGGTCGTGGAGTCGATCGAGCGGGCAGCCGGGCTGGTCACGTTTCGTACGTCGTGCCTGACTTTCCCGGCGAGATGCCCGGCCTGCATGATGCCGTCGTGGCGAGTGGACGGCCGGTACGTGAGACGACTCGCTGACGCTCCTGTCGGCGGTTCCCCGGTCGCGATCGAGCTGACGGTACGCCGGTTCAGATGCCTCACCACCCGTTGCTCAGCGGTGACGTTCGCCGAGCAGATCCCCGGGCTGACCAGCCCCCGCGCCCGATACACCCCGCTGCTTCGCGCGGTGCTCACCTCGATCGCGCTGACGCTGGCAGGGCGGCCGGGGGCGCGGTTGGCTGCCGCGCTGAGCATCCGGGTCGCGAAGGACACTCTCCTGCAGCCCCTACGCGCCGTTCCCGAACCGCCTCCGGACCTGGTCAGAGTGCTTGGAGTGGACGATTTCGCTCCGTAAAGGCGATTTGCACGGCACCCATCCTGGTCGACCTGGAGCCCCGCAGGCCATGCAGAGGTGTTTCCGCAGGCCAGGCGCCAGAGGTGTTGGGTTCACAAGATCCGTAATGTCATGAACGCGTTGCCGAGGTCCGCGCAGCCCGGCGCGAAGAAGGCTCTCCAGGAGATCTGCAACGCTGAGGACCGCACGCACGCGGACAAGGCGGTCAAGGCGTTCGAGAAGACGTACGGGGCGAAGTGGCCCAAGGCCGTCAAGAAGATCACCGGCGATGTCGACGAGCTGCTGGCGTTCTACGACTTCCCCGCGGAGCATTGGGTCCATCTGCGCACGACAAATCCGATTGAATCGACTTTCAGCACGGTCAAGCTTCGAACCAAGGTCACCCGCGGGGCCGGCAGCCCGGACGCTGCCCTCGCGATGGTCTTCAAGCTCGTCGAGTCCGCCCAGGCCCGATGGCGCGCGGTCAACGCGCCTCACCTGGTCTCCCTGGTCCGTGTCGGAGCCCGCTTCGAGAAGGGAGTCCTCTTCGAGCGTGAGGAAGTCACAGCAGCCTGAGCTACGTCATGATCAGAGAACTTGACACCTGCACGTTCATGGCCGGCCTCATACGGATGGTCGACCGCGCCCGAGCAGTCCGCTCACCTCGCCGGCGAGGGCGACCGAGGCATCGATCTCGACTTTGCGGATCGATACGCTCTCTACGAGGAAGCCGAACGGCATGCCGAGCCTGCGGCAGAAGGCGACCAGGTCACGGGCGTTGGCCAAGCAGTGCTCGTACGACTCGGCCAGGGTGTCGTCGGCGTGGAGCAGCGAGTTCTCAATCCAGCGTGGCACGTCGACTCCGAGCCATTTGAGGAACGTCAGCGTCTTCACAGAGCCGCATACCGAGAGCGTGAACACGACGGGCTTGGGTGCGAGCCGCCGCTCGCGGCAGGCGTAGTAGTAGTCGGAGACCATGCTCTTCACCGCGTCGGCGTTGTAGACGACCTGCGAGATGAAGTACGCGCATCCCGCCTCCTGCTTGGCGAGCAGCCGCAGATGCTCGTCGGGGCGCTCGGTGATGGCGACGCCGCCGAGCAGCAGCTCCGGGCGGACGTCGCGGCGCAGGGCCTGCGCCTCGGACAGGCGGGTCCGCACCGTCTTGTCTTTCGAGGCCGCACCGACGAAGACGCTGAGCACTCGGTCCGTGTCGGCCATCTGCAGCCAAGTCCGCAGCTCCGCCTCGGGGTACTTGCCGACGCACCGGTAGATAACCGCAGGGCGGTTCCACTCGCCGAGGTATTCCGCGTGGTAGGCGGCGGGGTCCATGGTCGGCAGGTATGGAAACGGCCGCTCCGCAGGATTGCGGTCGCTCTCGTCGTCGATGTCGTAGAGCGCCAGACCGTCCAGGTCGAGGAAGTCCAACCGTGCCAACGTGGCCGCGGTGATCTCCCGTATCCGCTCGGGGGCGGTGCTCAGACGCGGCGGCGTGATGCCGAACAGCAGGATGCCGCTTTCGGCGTCGGCGTTGGTCACCAGCGTCCGGAGAGCCGTGCTGTCTCTGTGGTCGATCATGTCGCGGAAGCTACCAGCCCATTCACCAGGCAGCAGGCGAACGCCGCTCTGTGAGACCGGATTCGACCGCTCTTGCCCGAGGGAACCAAAACAAGGCTCCGATGGAACGACCGCGTTGATCAGATCCACAGGATTTGACAATAACTCGGCCGGCATCCGCAGGGCGCTCTCCGGCCAGACGCCCCCTGTCTTACCCGCGGATGCGAAGGAGCCAGGCCCCGACAGCACACCACGCAACCGAAGTGGGTTCTGGCACAGATCTTGGGAAGCCGTCGCGGATGGTGACGGCATCGTTCGACTGCAACGGATGGTCACGACCCCTGGGCCCGTCACGGTGGCACTTTGACCACCACATGCGTGACCTGTGTCCGACCCGGCACATACGCTGTCGCCACCGGCTCGCAGGCGTCCGGACGACCATCACCTGAAACCGCACAAACCAGCCGCTGAGAAACGTGGGGCGGTTCAGTCCGCCGATGGTGGGCACGCGGCCTCGGGCCGTGCGGATACTATGCCCCGTCGCCGTGTGTCTGTTCGGCGGCGTGGTCGCTGCCAGGGGGGCGCGGCAGTGGGATGGGGGGCAGGGGAATGAGGCGGCGTTGGGTCAGGGTGCTCGCGATCGTGGCCGTCGGCCTGGCTGTGCTGTTTACGGTGGCGGACCGGGTCGCGGTGCACTTCGCGGAGGGGGAGGCGGCTCAGCTCGCGCAGCAGAAGTACGGATACGGCTCGGGCTCGACGGATGGTTACACCCATGTGTCGATCCACGGTTTCCCGTTCCTCAGCCAGGCGGCTGGCCGCGAGCTCGACCATGTCACGATCAGCGCGGGGAACTTCTCGCTTAACACGACGTCGAACGCGCAGGGCGACTACCTCGACGTGCGGAAGCTCGCCCTCGACCTGCACGACGTGAGGGTCACCTCGCTGTCCTCCCGCACGGCGCAGGCGAACCTGGTTACCGGCGACGTGTCCTTCTCCTATGAGGCGCTTTCCGGTGTGATCACGCGGCTGATGGGCAAGGGCGGGGCGCTCACCGTCGGTCCAGCGGCCGGGTCACACGGGCAGGAGGCGCGTATCCGGGTCAGCGGCACCTGGGAGGGCCGTGAGGTCGACACCGGCGGGAGTCTGCTGGCGCAGGGCGACGAGATCAGCGTCGCGGTGCCGGGCATCGGCGGACGCTCCTACGTGTGGCGGGTGTCCCTGCCGCGGAACGCCGGCTTCACCGCTGCCCGTTCCGCGCCGTCGGGGGTGAACTTCGGGATCACCGGCCACCAGGTCGTGCTCGGTTCTTCGATGTACACGAGGTGACGGGCCGCGCACCGATGACGTGGCGCGACCCGCAGCCGGGTATCCGAGGACGCGGAGCCCCCTCCGGATACCCGACTTAGCTTGTCCTACCTTCCAAGCGTGGGTCTGAGTCGGTGATTCGTAAGATCGACGGACCCGGGGGTTCTGGGTATGGCTGTGAGCTTGTCGCCGTTGGATGGCTCAAAGAACTTGGCCGCCCGGAGCCCCGCGACGACTCGACCGCTAATGGGGATACGCGACTTGATCGCTTCGTAGGACAACGTCGGCGAGGTCGTCTGCGGGACTGCTATTGGACGACGAGCTGGCGGAGGTGACCGTGTCCCAGATCTGGGCCGGTGTGGACCTCGGCAAGGAACACCACCACTGCGTGGTGCTGGATGCCGAGGGCGCGCGTCTACCTTTACGTCGAGTTCTCAACGATGAGACGGCTCTGACGGAGCTGATTTCAGACGTGCTGGCGCTCTCTGGCGAGACGCTGTGGGCGGCACGAGCACGACGCGAGGTGCCATTGAAACCAACGCGCACCAGGTGGCCTTGCTCTTCTCGGACCTTCGGGTGAGCGAGGTCCCGGTCGGATACGCACCATTCGTCAGGACTCGTGTGAGTTTATGGCGGTGATCGACGGGATTCTGCACCGCGTGCGGACCGGCGTGCAGCGGCGTGACCTGCCCGAACGGTTCGGGTCGTGGAAGACTGTTTATGAACGGCACCGGCTGTGGTCAGCCGACGGGACGTGGGAGCGTCTGTTCCAGCAGGTCCAGGCCGCGGCCAACGTTGCAGGCGAGATCGACTGGGACGTTTCCGTCGACTCCACCATCGTGCGGGCGCATCCACGAGTGGGGCGCAGCGAAGGCCGCCGCCCCACAAACGGGCGACGGCCCCCTGTTCCTGTGGCCGAGATGACCAGGCGACCGAGGCGCTGGTTTCCCGGTCCCAGGCCGAGCGGCTGCTGGAGTCTGCCCTTGGAGGGCGAGATCGCCGACCATCTCGGCTATGACAAGCACAATCGCCCTGAACCGAGGAACGCGTACGAGACCTGGTGCACGCGAGACCTGGTCCTTGACTGGGCAGACGAGGCCTTGCAGGGGCCAACGACGGCCACCGTTCTGCGCTCTTCGCGTTCCTACGGCCGCTGGCCGAGCCCGTCGACGACCATGCGGTGCATGACCGCGCTCATACCGAGCAGATCACCCTTCTTCATCTGGCCGGCATCTCGCACCGCGACCTCGCGCTCCCCCAGGAATGTCTTGGTCTTCTTGTCGAAGATGAGCTGTTCCATGACTCCGGCGTCCTCGCGCCCGATCGCGATCCCGTGCCGCCCGGCCGCGTCCACCGCGTCGTGGACGACGACTCCCGGGATCTTCGCGGTGGCTCGGTAGAGCGCAGCAGCCACCTTGGGCGGCATGAGAGTTTCGTGCGAGAGGGTACCGACCAGGACGAAAGTGTTCTGGTCCTCGCTCTTGCCGCCGCTGCTCGCCTTGTGGAGCCAGTCGAGCATCTTGGCGGGGTCGGTCGGCAGGGTCTGGAGGTGACGGTAGTTCGTGTTGCTTGCGACGCCGGGGGTGTCACGCTCCAGCTTCGTCTCGCCCTTGCCGGGCAGGTACGGCAGCTTCTCGCGGACCAGCCCGCTGCGGCACCGTCCACAGATTTCCACACCGGTCGGCGGTGCACGGGGTCGAGCTTCGGCACGGTAGTGCCGTCGGCCGCTGTGGAGGCGTACGCCACCTTGCTGTCGACGTACACGTACTGGTTGTCGTGGATCGTTCCCGGCGCATCCGTCTTCTCGGCCGCGAGCGCGATGTCATCGAGGAGTTGCACGACCTGCGTCGGCTCTGCTCTCGTGCCTTCGGCGTCAGGGCCTGTCACCTGCACGCCTGTGAAGGTCGCCGCAGCAGCTGTGACAGCGACCGCGGGCACGGCTACGGCCGGGCGCAGCCACCGCGCACGGCCTGCTCGGGGGTTGGCGCCAGTTGCTGCGTCCATACGGATCTCACGCATCAGATGCTCCTTGAGAACGTGGTGGTGACCCGGCGGGAGGTCCCTCTCGGGGAGCTGAGGAACGTGGTTCATCGGTTTCCCTCCTGAATGGGCCTGGGCTTGACCGAAGTGGTGCGGTCATCTCTTTCCTGTCCGCGCGCGCCGTCCGGTTCCAGGGCAAGCGCGAGTTTCGTGCGGGCCCTCGACAGCCGGGACCTGACTGTCCCTACCGGCAGGCCGAGTGCCAGCGCGGCCGCCGCGTAGCCGAGGCCCGCCCAGACGCACAGGGCCAGCACCTCCCGCTCCGGCGTGCGCAGGGCATCGAGGGCCGTCCGCACGAGGGCGAGCTGCTTGGAGTCATCGATCCGTCCCGCGACCTCGTCCGAGAAGTCCCGCACGCTCTGCTGGCGCGGAAGCCGCGCCAGGGCCGCGGAGTGGCGGCGCGCGGCCCGCCGGGTGTTGCGGGTGACGTTGGTCGCGATTCCGAGCAGCCACGGCCGCAGCGATCCGCCCTCCTCCTCCACCGTCCCGCGTAGCCGCCATGCCTCCAGGAAGGTCAGCGAGACGATGTCCTCGGGGAGCCCCCAGTCACCCGTCAGCCGGTATGCGTGGTTGTAGACGGAGCGGGAGCACGCGTCGAACATTTCTCCGAATGCCTCGTGGTCGCCGGCTCTTATGCGCGGCCTCAGTTGTATGTCCACGCCCCTTGACTGTCCGTACGCCGAGGGCCGGTTCCCGTGATCTGCGTCACGGGAGTCAGGTAAGCGTCTCAATCCCACCACGTGCCTCTGGTGCAGAACGGCGGGAAGGTGAGGGCGGTGGCAGGCCAAGGCCAGGTGGACACCGGAAAGGGCCTGTAGCTGCAGCAGGCTCATCGCACGGCGGGGCGGTGAGGCGGAGCGCGCGCAGGACGGTCACCCGGCTTGCGGGCAGGGCGGTCATCCAGGCCGTGGCAGCTTCCCAGGCGGGCTGACGGCCGCCGGGAAAGCGGGCCCGGGAGCATGGGCGGCTTGCCCAGGGCTGCGAGAACGTCGTGGGCGAGGCCTGTACCGCTGGTAGTGCCCGGGCCAGGGTGCTGGGTGATCGGGCCGGACGGCGGATGGTGGGCAGCCAGGGCGGTGTGCGTGTGGAGCGCTTCGTCATGGCGATCGATGACCACAGCGATGCGTGACAGCGACGGGGTGGCGCATCGGTTCGCGGCGCAGCACGGTGTGGCGGCCCTCGCCACCGACGAAATTGACGGCGAGTTGAGTGAAAGGTTCGTCCCAGAAATAGCGAAGTAGAAGTATTCGAGTGATCTTTCGACTGGACTGACGCGCCGCGGATATCTGCATGACGAGTCTTGCCCGGGCCCATCTCGGGGCCGTGACGAATCCAGCTGCCGCTGGAGGGCGATGCAGTGAGCTGTTTCCAACCTGACGGCGGTGTCCGTCACTTGGGCGGCTCTGCAACGCGATGAAGCTCCTGGTAGGAGGCGTCCACGACCAAGATCCACCGTGCCCCACCAAGAGCTTCGCGTGCTTGTCCACCCGTCGTCGATTGATCTGTCCAGCCGCACCCTGCGCTATCTGAGTGCTCGGTTGCATGCCCGGCGGCGAGAGAACGGAACGTGCTGGCGGCGTCTGTCCGCAGGCCGACAGGCCCTGCCCGCCTTGGCTCACCTGCGGTGCGGCGATACCTATGCCCAGCTCGCCGCCGGGTTCCGCATCGGCGTCGCGACGGTCTACCACTACATACGCGAGGTCATCGAAGTCCTGGCCGCCCTCGCCCCGACCCTGACCGAGGCGATGAAGACCATTCGGATGAAGGAGTTTGTGATCCTGGACGGCACCCTCCTGGCGATCGACCGGATCGTCGCCGACACCCCGTACCACTCCGGGAAACACAAGCGCCACGGCATGAACGTCCAGGTTCTCACCGACCCGTTCGGACGGCTGCTGTGGGCGTCCCCCGCCCTGCCCGGGTCAGGCCACGACCTGAGCGCCGCACGGACCCACGGGATCATCGACGCGCTCGCCGCAGCCGAGCTGAAGTGCTGGGCGGACAAGGCGTACCAGGGGGCCGGCCACCCCGTCCGAGTCCCGTTCCGAGGCCGCCGCCTCAAGCGATGGAAGCGCCGGCACAACAGCACCCACGCCAAGATCCGCCGCCTCGGCGAACAGGCCATGGCCACCCTCAAGGGGCTGGCGCCTTCTGCGGAAGCTCCGCTGCAGCACCAACCGCGTCACCGCGATCGTCCAGGCCGTTCTTGTCCTTCACCGCGTGTCAGCGTGAGGTTGGAAAGGGCTCAGTTGTCCCGCGTGAGCCGGTCGTGCTGGTTGTCCGGACGGGTCAGCTTCCACAGCTGTTCGGGCGTAGCCCTCTGGAAGATCCCGAGTGCTTGCAGGAGCTCCCGACGTCGAGGTCCGGTCGAAGTCCTCCGGTGCTTGGGCTTCCTGGCACCGTCACCGCGCCGCTCGACCCGATGACGCGACGCGGTGCTCAGCGCCTTCAGCTACCTGCGGGCCGTAGAGTCCGACGACATCGAAGCAGCCGCCGAGTTCGCCGACTCCGATCTGCGGATGCCTGAACTGCTCGCGGATGCCGTGGAGCGCATCGCCGTTGCGGTCACTCCTGTGCAGCATCGACCCGGATCCGTGCGACGCCTCCTTCGCCCTGGAGGCCGTCGGTTTTGGCCAGGCCCTCACCGGTTCGAACCCGGTGCGCCCGACCGTCGCGTAGAGGGCTTATCGAGCAGTAGCCGAAGCCAGTGGTTCACCCGAAGCGCAAACAGCACTGTTCCCGCCCCGCGGTGTGGTGCTGGTAGGCGCGAAGGCCCGGGGCGCCAGAGGGCGCGGGCAGTCAGGCGCGGCGGTGCAGGTGTCTGGTGAGCAGCGCCCCACCGGGAGATCGTGGCCTATGGGTCCTGGCGTGGGCGCCGGGCCCTCTCGGTCGTCGATTGCAGCCAGCCGGGGCCCGGAGTCGTGTCGAAGTCCTCCGTGAAGCGGTAGATGCCGCGCACGCCGGTGTACGCGGCTATCAGGGCCAAGATCCACGCCACCGCGTCGGGTCCCGGTCCGCGCTCGGCCATGACGAGAGTGAGTAGCGTCGCCGCGGCCATGGCCAGCGCGGGAAGGTGCGCGGCGGCGCGGTACTGGGAGGTGCGGGGGGCCCGGCGAACGCGGCGGGATGTGGTGGGTTGCGCGTACTCCGGCGCGTACGCCGACTCTGCGGCGTAGCGATCAGTCACGCCCCAGATTACGTATCCATCGTCCGTGATCAGGGCTGCGCCCATCGCCTCCGTCGGTTCGCCCCAGGATCCGCCAGCCGCGGCCCAGCAAAGCCAGCCGTATCGGCCCTCAAGGGCGATGCCTGGTTCGAGGTCGAGCCAGCGGAAGGCTGTGTTCTTCTCGTCCGCGGTCCGCAGCGCGAAGGTCTGGTCGTCGGCCGTGAGCGACAGCCGACGCGCCGGCCAGGTCACATTGCCCTCGCAGTCCCACTGGGCCTTGCCCACCCGGACCCGGCGGGCGGCAACCGTACCGGCGGCGGCATCCCTACGCAGCTCGGCCGGGCCCGCGTGAGGGCCGCCACCGGCGAAAAGGCTGACCACCCACAGGCGCAGCAGATACAGAGACACGAACCCGGCGACCACTGTGATCAGGTTCATGGCAGGTGCCAGCGGTCCGGCGTGGGCGCCTATCGTGCGGGCCACAACGAGCGGGAGCACGGACAGCATGAACCCGGGTATGAGCATCGCCCGCATCCTGCGTCGGCGTGGCAGCCGGGCGGGTATGGCCGCGCGGCCGGGATCGGCCGACAATGGGGGAAGGACCAGCGGAGAGGCCAGAAGCGCACCGACCCACCAGAGGGTGGTGAGGAATGCGGTCAGGACCGCGTACCGAACCACCAGGTCGCTCCCGACGCCGGATTCGGGCGTCGGGAAGAGCAGGCAGAGGGTGGTAAGTGCCCCCGCCGCCAGCGCCGCCGTTCCTGTCACCCGGCACCACCAGGTCGCACGCCGCGGCAGTGCCGTACGGTCGTCGTTCATGGTTCCCCCCCAAGGCAGCCCAGCGGGGGCACGGCATGGTTCCTTCCTCCGGCGAACTGCCACTCGCCTATGTTCGATCTCGCGACAGAGTACGCCTGAATGCGGTGGCGAATCGGCGGTAGAGATGAGGGCGCAGATGATGCTGGTGAAGGCCAGGGATTGGTCGCCTTGCGTTCGTAGCGGCGGTGGAGTCGTCGATAGCCGGCGAGCCAAGACGTGGTCCGTTCGATGGTCCAGCGGTGGCGCCCGAGTCGCGGTATCGCGGGCAGATCGCCGGCCTCGTCCACGACGACCACGACGTCGTCGAGTTCCTGCGCAGGGGCGGTCTGGGGCGAATGGCGCGGCGGCCACGCCCACCGGTACGAGGCGGCACCGCCTCCGCCTTCGCGCCGGTGGTGCACCGGGTCGCCGGTCGGGCCCCGGTGACATACACCGGAAGATATCCGGGGAGATGCTGCCCGAGAGCGGCATCTACGGATGTGGGTGAAACGCATGAGCACTCCACCGATCACAGTCCACGGCCGAGGACTGCTCTGCACGGGCAACCTCCCGGCCAACGCATGCACACCCGGGCTGCGGCATCGCCCCGGCGTACGCGCCCGTCCCGGGATGCCGTGGCGAGGCACGCAAACGCTCCGCACCCGGATCTGTGATCGCCCGGGTGCGGTTCGGCGTTGTCCGATCCGCTGGCGAAACCAGCCCCGGCCCCAACCCGGGGTCGTCCTCCCGCTCTGGCGGTCCGGCGGCCTCAATGCAGGCGGCTCCGGCGAAGGCATCCCGGCGGGCGACGTCATCAACGCGGCACTGAATGCACACCGAAGCGTCCCCGGCCGTCCAGGTCCCGCCGCGCACCGTGGCCTTGTCTCCGAACTCGTCACTGAACTTGCACCCCACGGCGTGCAGAACCGGCGCTCCACCTCGCGCTGCGCGGCCCGGCGCTGCTTGTCTTCCGCCTCGGTGCGCCTCCCGGGCACGGCAAAAGTGTGCCCGTCGGAGTGAGCACGTCCGTGGGCGCCTACGTTCCCGGCCCGTCTCAGCCGCCGCACCGGAGGCAGTGCCCTGGCCTTCGGCTAACAGGGAGGCATGTCGTTCTGATTTGGGGCAGACCTTTCGTCTCCGAACGACGTTGCTGCGTCCATCCGTGGGAGAGCCGGGGTCTTCGCCCAGCTTGTCCGCAGGAGGACCACCGACGCTGCGGTCAGGGCGATGAAGGCAAACGTGACGGTAGCCATCGCGGCGTATGCCTCACGCAGCCCATGCCCCGCTACGGAGAAGAAGATCGTGCCGAACAAGGCCACCCCGACGGAGCTTGCCGATTGCTGCACAGTGTTGAGGGCACCCGACGCTGCGCCTGCTTCCTGCGGGCCTACGTGGGACAGGGCCGCGCCCATCAGCGCTGGCAACAGAAGGCCGTTGCCGAGTCCGACGAGGATGAGAGAGGGAATCAGGTCCACGGCCTCCGTGTGGTTCCCCGTCAGGACCAGCTGCGCGGCGAGGAGCCCCAGCCCCAGAGTGATCAGCATCCCTCCGACTTCCGGAACCACTGCGCCGTGCCGGGCCGTCAGCCGCCCACTGAGCAGCGAGCCGATGCTGTAGAGCACCGCTTGGGGGAGGAAGGTGAGGGCCGCTGCGAGGGGACTTGCGTCAAGGCCTGCCTGCAGAAGGAGCGCCAATGTGAACATATATGCGCCGAAGTACAGCTGGAAAAGGCCGACGGCGCTGACAAGCGTCGTGTACGGGCGGTTACGGAAAAGGGACGGGTCCAGCACTGGCTCGCCGCCCCGCGCCCGAAGCGTCCTCTGCCAGCGCAGGGTCAGCCAGACGGCAGGTACGGACGCAGCCAGGCAAGCCCACGCCCACCCGGGCCACCCCTCGTCCCGGCCCAGGGACAGAGGTGCGAGGATCAGGGCAAGCGTCAGGGTGACCGCGGTGGCGCCGACCGGGTCGAACCGGTGACGTGCGCCCACCAGTTTCGGCAAGAGGCTGCCTGCGAGCGTGCAGGCAGCGGCGCCTACAGGAACGTTCACCAGGAACACCATGCGCCAGCCAAGGCCCAGGATGTTCGCCTCCAGCATGACGCCGCCGACCAGTTGTCCGGCGATCGCGCCCATTCCGCTGACTGCGCCGTGCCAGGCTGTTGCCCGGCCCCGATGGGCCGCGGGAAAACGCGCCGTGACTAGGGACAGCACCTGGGGCACCATCGCGGCGGCCGCGAGGCCCTGCGCGAGGCGGCCCATGACAAGCAGGGCCGGAGACTGCGCGAGGCCGCACAGCAGTGAGGCGAATGTGAAGGACGCCATGCCGGTCACGAAGATTCGCCGATAGCCGTACCGGTCACCGAGCCGGCCGCCGGTCACCAGTCCTGCCGCGTACGTGAACGCATAGCCGGACACGACGAGCCCCAACTCGGCATCGCTCGCACTCAGGTCCGCGCGCAGTGTCTCGGTGGCGACATTGACGATGAAGAGGTCAAAGCTCGCCATGAAGGTGGCGGTCAGTGCTACAGCAAGCATGCGCCACTCACGAGGAGCGGGACGACCTGCAGGCCAAGGCGTCTCGGACGGAGCGTCTAAGTTCGTCACATAACATCGATATCATCGATACTCTATATCCATCAACTAGGATGGCCGGCATGAAGCTGTCGCAAGGTGTCGAGTGGGCAGTGCACTGCTGCCTCCTGCTCGCACACGCAGAGGACGGTGCCGCCGTGCCGCGTACGATGCTGGCCGGGTACTACGGCCTACCGGACGCCTACCTGGCCAAGCACCTCAAATCCCTTGTGCGCAGCGGCGTCCTGGCTGCCTCCTCCGGGCCACGCGGAGGATTCCGCCTCGCACGAACCCCCGACAGCATTACCGTGCTCGACATCGTGGAGGCCATCGAGGGCTCGGCACCCCCATTCGTCTGTACAGAAATCCGGCAGCGCGGCGCCTGCGCCCTGCCCGTCGAACGGTGCGAGACGCCGTGTGGTGTGGCACAGGTCATGTATGACGCCGACCGCGCCTGGCGCGACTCCCTGCGAGGCGTCACCGTCGCCGACCTCAGCAGCAGGCTCCCCGTCATCCTGCGCGAGCGCGCCCGCGCCTGGCTCAAAGACCCTTCCGGTCCACTGCCCGCTTTCGTGTAGGAGGCCCCAACAGAAGCGTTTTCACGTGCCGGTGCCTGATGGCTGGCGCTGAGGCCGTAGGTGTCCAGAGGTGACGGCGCCAAGGAGCTGATCGCGATGGCCGACGGCTACCGAGAGTCCGCCGAGTCCTGGGCCGACCTGCTCCGAGACGTCGCTAGGTCAAGCGACGAGGGCCTCGGGACGCTCAATGAGCTGGCCGCGTTCGAAGCGGGCTCCGGCGCGGACTAGGGCGCGTATCGAGTCGTGATCAATGTGACCGCTTGAGTCCGCCCCAAGGTGTCCACCAGTGTGGGAGAGGGGCACGTCACGTCATGGGCCTGGCCGGAACGTAGAGCATCGCCGGTGCTTCTCGGGGTGCCATCGTTGAGCCGAATAGGAGCCCGCGGTGGCGCGCCCTCATCTCGGCTGTGGAGAAAGTGCGTTGACGTTCCTCGGACGGTGGTCAATCATCGCTGCTTATGCTTCAAAGTGAGATTTGGGATGCCCAGGCCGCTCAGAGCTACGACACCCCTGGGACCGGCATGTTCGCATTGGAGGTGCTGGGGCCGACGGTGGACCGCCTGGCGGAGCTCACCGGGGGCGGGCGGGCGCTGGAGTTCGCCATCGGGACGGGGCGGGTGGCACTGCCGCTCGCGGAGCGCGGAGTCTCGGTCAGTGGCATCGAGCTGTCGAAGCCGATGGTCGATCAGCTCCGTACCCAAGCGGACGAGGCGGCCATTCCGGTCGTCGTCGGCGACATGGTCGCTGCGCGAGTCCCGGGCGAGTTCCAGCTCGTCTACCTCGTCTACAACGGCATCTCGGTCCTGCTCACGCAGGCTGAGCAGGTTGCCTGCTTCCGAAACGCCGCACGCCACCTCGCGCCGGGTGGGCGGTTCGTCATCGAGCTGTGGGTCCCCGAGCTTCGCAAGTTGGCGCCAGGTCAGCAGGGCGTGGTTTTTGGGTCGGCACCGGGCTATATCGGGCTCGACACCTACGATGTTCTGCGCCAGCAGGTCGTCTCGTACCACTTCGGTTTCGACGCCGACGGTGGCCGCGAGGCCAGCCTGTTTCGCAGCCCACACCGATACATTTGGCCGGCTGAACTCGACCTGATGGCCGAGCTGGCCGGAATGACGCTGGAGTCCAGGCACGCAGACTGGACGGGAGAGGAATTCACCGCAGAGTCGCGCTCCCACGTCTCCGTCTACAGGACGGCTGGCCCGCTCTGACCGGGCAAGTCTTCGACGCCAGCGGCTGGTGACTGTCAGGTCACCCGCGTGTATCGAGCTGCACTCACTGGGTGGTACGGGTGAGGTCTTTGATCCAGATCATCGAAGCACGCAGGTGCAGGCCGGCGAGGTAGCTGCCGGGTGCCTTGTCAAACCGGGTGGCGATGCCCCGCCAGGCTTTGAGCTTGTTAATCATGCGCTCGACGGTGTTCCTCTCTTTGTAGAGGTCGGCATCGTGACCGACGGGTCGACCGCCTCTGGAGCCCTTCTTCTCCCGGTTGGCGGCTTGGTCCCTCTTCTCCGGGATGACTGCCTTGATGCCGCGTTGCCGCAGGTGGGCGCGGTTGCCGCGCGATGAGTATGCCTTGTCGCCGGCGACCGCGTCCGGCCGCGTGAGGGGGCGTCCGAGGGGCCCTCGGACCCTAATCTTCCCCAGCACAGGGATGAACTGCGGACTGTCCGCGGCCTGCCCCGCGGTCAGGACGAACGCCAGCGGGCGACACCTGCGGTCGGCAGCGAGGTGGACCTTACTGGTCTGCCCACCCCTGGAGCGTCCCAGGGCGGCCTTCAGCCGGAGCTTGCGCCGCCGGCGGATCCGCCGTCGCTCCTTCCGCTTGGGATCGCTCTCGACTGCCTGCCCGTTTTGTTCTTCGAGGCCGCCCCCTTTGACCTGGCCTTCTCCTCCTGGGTGGCAACCTCCTCCAGTGCGGTGAGGACGTCCTCGTCCAGGTGTATCCCGGCAGCGTCGTGGTGAGCCCGCGCAGTGGTGGAGTCGATGCTGACCAGCGACAGGTCCACCTCGCCCCGCTTCGCTGCTTCGGCGATCAGCCCCTCCAACAGGGCCTCGAACACTCCCGCGTCCCGCCACTGGCGGAAGCGGTTGTACTCACCGATGGGCAGGTACGGCCCGATGAACTCCCACTCCGCATCAGTCAGTTGCACTCGCGTCACGCAAGACGATCTACCGGATCACGCCGTGGAGTGAGGGCGAATCCCGCAGATCATGACTCGATACGCGCCCTAGGGTGCGTATCGAGTCGCGATCAATCGGCGAGACCCGCCCGCGTTGCGGAGCCTGATGAGGTAGATCGTGTTGGGTGACGCGTGCGCAACTGACGAATGATGAGTGGGAGTTCATCGGGTCGCATCTGCCGGTCGGTGAGTACGGTCCGTATCCCGAGCGGCTGCGGCAGCAGTTCGAGGGTGTGATCTGGCGGTTCAAGACCGGCGGGCAGTGGCGGGAGATGCCGCAGGAGTTCGGTGCCTGGTCGGCCGTTTCCAACCGCTTCCGTCAGTGGCGTAACGCTGGCGTGTTCGAGGCCCTGCTGGAGAGTCTGATTACGGAGGCTGCGAAGCGGGGTGAGGTGGACCTGTCGCTGGTCAGCATCGACTCCACCACCGCGCGTGCCCACCATGATGCCGCCGGGATGCACCTTGGCGAGGACATGCTTGCCGCCATGGAGTAGGCAGCCGCCGAAGAGGAGAAGGCCAGATCAAAAGGGGCGGTCTCGAAGAACAAAGCGGACACGACGTCGAAGCAGATCCTGACCGCGAGGAGCGACGGCGCGTCCAGCGGCGCCGAAAGCTCCGACTGAAAGCGGCTCTCCTTGGGCGTTCACGGGGCGGGCAGACCAGCAAGGTTCACCTCGCCGCTGACCGCAAGTGTCGTCCACTGGCGTTCATCCTGACTGCCGGACAGGCAGCCGACAGCCCGCAGTTCATCCCTGTCCTTAGAAGTGATCTCATTAGGTAGCTGCTGTGACTGGAGCGGCGGCCTCTCACATGCCGCGGTCTGGGCCGTACCAAGGGACGGTGCGTTCGTCAGCGGACATCGGAAGGCGCTCCAACTTCACGGGGCCCGGGTAAAGGGCTGCACTGTTGGGCCCGCTCATGTCCTCGCCGATGAGATAGCGGTAGAGCCATTCGGCGAAGCTCATGCGGTGCTCTGCCCAGGTTTCGTCATAGCTCACCAGGTACCTCGGAGCCTCAGGGGCAGCGATCAGGAAGATGGTTTCGCCTCGGTCGGTGCTCGCGATCGGCCACAGCCCGTTGCGGGTGCCAAAGCTCAGCTCGTCGAGTCCGAAGAGCTGGCGGGGGTCCTCGTCCGGGTCGAGATGGAGGTCGTCCCACGGCACCTCGGACCACGCCTTGATCGTGCTGCGAATGTTTTGGCCCAGGTTCCACTGTTCGGTCGCGGGGTGGGAGAGGTACAGGTGCCCGTTGATCTGGATGGGGGCGAACGCGTCCACGAGGGCCCTGTAGTCGAGCGGAAGTTCTATGCCGAGCTCTGCGTGGAGTCGGTCCCAGGCAGCTGGGTCCGCGTAGCGGTTTTGGGCCGGGCCGAGCATCTCCAACACGGCGGCCAGGTAGTCAGTCATGAGTTCCTCGACGGTATGTCCGCGGTGCGGTCCAGCGCGTTGGGGCCGCACCCTCTAGAGCCGTACTCTACGGATCACGTCGAGGTGATGACCTTCGCAAGTCTGCGGTAGCAGATCAGAGCGGCAGCGATGCCGGCGAAGGCGAGGAAGTGTCCTGCCTTGCGTTCGTAGCGACGGTGCAGGCGGCGGCACCCGGCAAGCCAGGCGACCGTCCGCTCCACAGTCCAGCGGTAGCGGCCCAAGCGCTGGGAGGACTCGATACCCTTGCGCGCGATGCGCGGGGTGATGTTCCGTGAGCGCAGCCACCGGCGCAGGTGATCGTAGTCGTACCCCTTGTCGCCGTGGAGCTTGGCGGGCCGTCGCCGACGCGGTCCACGGTGTGAGCGGACGGGCGGGATGCCGCGTACGAGGGGTTCGAGACCCTGACTGTCGTGGGTATTCGCGGCGGAGATCCCGATCGAGAGGGGCAGACCGGTTCGCTCGGTGATCAAGTGGATCTTTGACCCCTTCTTGCCGCGATCTACGGGATTCGGACCCGTCAGATCCCCCCTTTTGTTGCGCGCATGTTCACCGAGTCGATTGCGCACCTGGACCAGTCCAGCTCCCCGCGTGCGCCGAGTTCGTCCAGGAGCAGGCGGTGGAGCTTGCCCCATACTCGGGCCCGGCTCCACTCGGTGAAGCGGCGGTGCGCGGTCGCCCCGGACGGGCCGAAGCCTGGCGGTAGCTGTCGCCAGGTACAGCCGGTTGTGGCTACGAACAGGATCGCGGCCAGTACTTCGCGATCGCCGTAGCGCCGACGACCGCCGCCCTGCGGACGAACCGGCGCAGCCGGGACCACCCGCTGGAACAGCTCCCACAGCCCGTCCGGCACCAGACGTTCCACCATCGCCATCACGGCCGTCAGCTTAGTGATCAAGCCAGTTGAGACGATCTCTTAGGAAGGTCCGGATCCGCGGACTCGTTGGCCGGCCCCGCACTCTCTCCGATGCTGTTGCGGGCGACAAGGCGTATGCGTCCCGCGGCAACCGAGCCTACCTGCGCAGACGCGGCATCAAGGCCGCCATCCCGGAGAAGGCTGACCAGGCCGCCAACCGCAAGAGAAAGGGGTCCAGGGGTGGCCGGCCCATCAACCTCGACGACGACCTTTACAAAGAACGGAACACCGTCGAGCGGCTGATCAATAAGCTGAAAGCCTGGCGCGGCATCGCCATCCGGTACGACAAGACCCCCCCGAGAGTTACCTCGCCGGACTACACCTCCGTGCCTCGGTAATCTGGATCAAAGACCTCACCAGGGGAGCCCGGTAATCATGACCCGTTCGGCACCCTAGCGCCGTCGCCCGCGTCCGCCCTGGACCCTGCTGGGTCGTCTGCCCGCGGCCTTCCCCTTGCGTGCGCCGGGAGCCTGCACCGGGCGCCCCTGCCAGTCGATGCTGTCGTCCTCCGACAGGGTCGCCGCGTGCGAGAGCGCATGCCGGATCAACAGCGACAGCTGGGCCTGGGACTCCGCCGAGTGAAGCTCACTCTGCCAGGGGCAGACCGAATACCAACCTTGGCCGGGATCCGTCAGCGGCGGGCATGCTTCCGCGAGCTCCAGGGCCTCGGTCGGTGCTTCGGGAAGGCGCACCAGCAGGATGCCCACGCCCCACGCAACGACCGCGGCGATGCCCTTGGCTGCGAGCACCGGCACCCCGAACGTCGCTAGGACAGGCCACTGGGGAGCAAGGCCCTCAAGTCTCTCGACCAGATCAGGGTGGGTATGCAGTTCCCACCCTTCGTGGGCATAGGCACCACGCTCTTCCGGAACCCCCTGCAGCCGCAGCAGGTCAAGCAGGGCACTGTTTTGAGGCAGCTCCGGCAGCGTCATGCCGCGACACGCTACACGCCACTCAGCAGCGGAGACGGTAGTGGTGCTCCTGTCCAGCGGGTCTACCGGACCCGCCCGATTCGGTGGCCTTGGTATGGCCTGGTGATGTTGGGGCCGCACACGCCGCCCCGCCAACAAGCCGAGTCCCACCGATTGATCGCGACTCGATACGCGCCCTAGTGTCCTGGGCTCTCGGCCACCTCTGTATCAGCCCACCGGTGGAGCGATGAGTGCGGGCGGAGCGGGAGTCCGTGTGTTCGCGTTGGGGCGCCATGCGGTGGCGAAGGGGAAGTCGTTGTTCACCCAGAGCACGCCAGCCAGTTCGGGGGGCATGGTCCAGCGCGGCGGGTTGGACGGATCTATTTCGACGGGGGCGTTGATGAACGGGTCGCCGTAGTTGAACTGGAAGCGCAGCGTGGGGGAGCCCTTGAGCAGGTCGTCAAGCTGCTCAACGTGAAGGCCAGTGAACTTGTGCGCGCCCGCAGCCACGATCAGTGGAAGTCCGGCTTCCTGGGCGAGCGCACGATACTTGCGGACCTTCTCCTCGATTCCGGCAGTGACCGATCGGGCGGAGACGACGCCGGCCACGTTGCTCGGGGGAATGAGGATGGTGCTCATCCCGGGCGCCTGCATGGTCTGGCCGGTGTTCCGGTCCGCCTGGAGCAGGAAGGTGTAACCCTGGCTCCGGAAGACAGTCAGGTGCAGGGGTGAGAGCAGGGCGTTGCGTAGGTCCAGCGCGATCCTTTTCGAGGTACGGGCATCGGGCGCAGCGAGGGGCCGTGAGGGGTCACCGGCCACAGTCAGGACGACGGGGACCGGCACCTGCTTCAGACGCTCGACCAGGGCGTGCCACGCCTTCATCTTGGCGAACGTGCCCTTCGGGGGGCTGTGGGTAAGCACCTCCACCAGCGCCACCGGTGCGCCGCCTCCATCCACGACGGTCCAGTCCGGTGTCAGATTTCCCCATCGTCGCTCGTACTCCACGCCGAAGCCTTGCTGCCGCAGTGCCGCCCCAGCGGCCAGCTCGATGACGTAGGGCCAGAAGTTCTGGTCTCGCCACAGGTTCGCGGCGAAGACTCCTGCGGCGGCGCCCGGCAGGAGATCGAGCTGTTCGTCCAGCCAGGCCCGCCAGGGCTCGTACTCGTCCAGCACCGCCAGGTCGTACGAGAGCATCCGACTTTCCGGCGGACGCCTGCCGTAGCGGCTGCGCTGTTCGGCGACGAATTGAGGGCCGAAGCGCCGAACGGCTTGTTCCGTGTCCATGGGCCCTGATTCTCCGTCTTGCCGTTGCCGCGCGCACCCAGTTTGCAGATTCGAGGCGGACCCCCGGCCAGCAGCCGAGCCGGGGACGGTAACGGCCTGAGAACCGCATGGTGCCGGCCTGCGGGGCGCAGCAGAGCGCCCCCGCACCGTGGAGGACTCCGTGCCCCGACCGACCCCCGGCGCCGATCCGGGGCGACTGCGACTGCACCTTGTGCCGATCAGGCAGAAGGACGCCAAGGCGTTCGTCAGTGAGTGGCACCGACACCACAAGCCTCCGGCCGGAGCAGTGTTCTGCGTGGGCGCTGCCGACGAAGCTGGCGTGCTGCGCGCGGTTGCCATGGTCGGCCGCCCGGTGGCACGGATGCTCGACAACGGCCAGACCCTCGAAGTCACCCGCACGGCCACGGACGGCACGGTCAACGCGAACTCGCACCTGTACGGCGCAGCATGGCGCGCAGCGAAGGCCCTCGGCTACACGCGTCTCGTCACGTACACACAGGACGGGGAGAGCGGGGCCAGCTTGCGCGGCGCCGGGTGGCGGATCATCGCGCAGCGCGCGTCACGACAGGGCTGGAACTGCCGCAGCCGCCCCCGCGAGTCCCACGGCACGGACCGGATCGGCCGGATGCTGCGGGAAGCCCCATAGGCCGTTGCCGCGCTCTTCTACGTGAGCCGGATGGACCTGTGGCGCCCTGGTTCGTGGCTCAGGTACCCGCCTTCCTCCAGCCTGCCCAGGTGGTACTTCACTGTCGAGGGGGAGCGCAGCCCGACGCCGGCGGCGATCTCCCGGACCGTCGGGGCCTCGCCCGTGTCGGCGATGGCGCCCCGGATGAACGCGAGGATGCGCCGCTGAACCTCGGCCTTGGGGAACAGCGATACAGCGGTTAACGCTAAGCCGGTGATCATGGGATCGAGGCAGGTCGTGGGCAGGACTACCGCAGCTCGGCGTTCGGGTGGGGCTGGGCCTGGAGGCGGTCGCGCAGCTCGACCTCCTCGGGGGTGAGCGGGTCCTCGGGCCGGCGGATCCGGACGGGCTTGGGCCGCAGCGGCAGGTTGTCGTCCACTGCGGCGGCCTGCTCGGCTTCGGCGAACGCCCGGTAGAGGGAGGCAACCGAGGGGGACTTGCCCGCGTTCTTGCCGTCCTTGATGGTGAGCTTCTTCGCGATCTCGGGGACGGGGACGCCCTTGTCCTTCAGCGCGATGGCGAAGGTGAGCATGTCGTCGTCGATGACCTTCGGGCGTCCGCCGTGGTTGCCCTTGGCCGCCGCGGCGACCTGGCCTTCGAGGGTCTTTTCCCGGATGTAGTTGCGCTCGATCTGCCCGGCGACGGCGAGGACGGCGAAGAACATGGCGCCCATGCCGTTGGGGTCGTAGATCCCGGTGAGCGGGCCGGTGAGGAGTTCGAGCTGGATGCCGCCGGCCTGGAGCTCGGCGGACAGCGTCATCAGCTCGGCGGCTTTGCGCGCGAGGCGCTTGAGCTCGTGGACGGTAAGGATGACGGGCGTCTCGGGCGCGGCCTCCTTGAACTGGTGGGCCAGCGTGAGCGCCTTCTCTAGTTCGGGCCGCACCTTGACCCGGGTGCTGATCTGCTCCTGGAAGACCTTGTGGCACTCCGCGCGGTGCAGGGCTTCGAGCTGGTTCGCCAGCTCCTGCCGGGCGGTCGATGTCCTCGCGTACCCGATGCGGACCGGGCGCTCGGTGCAGGGCGCGGGTACGACGGCGAGCGCCGGGCCCTGCTTCCACGCGCGGCCGGGGTGGCGGTCGGCGGGGACGAGGACTTCGAGTTCCTCACGGAGCGCGGGTACGAGTACGAAGCGGGGGGTGTGGTACTTCGCGGCGGTCTTCCCGCCGCGGGTGCGGCAGGCGGAGCCGGCGGGAGCGTCACAGTTCGAGCATTTGTGCCGTTCTACCGCCAATGCGGCCCGATCGGGCGTGAGATCCATCCGGAAAGGCTCTCAGAAGTGCCTCGCACAACGTGCGGGTTTCGAGAGGACTTTTGCGAACGGCGACCTGCGGAAACGTGATCGCTCCGGGAGCTCTCGCAGAACTCTCACAGAGGAACATTTGTGAGAGTGGTCCCAAGTTCGCACCCTTCGTTGTCGCTGTGCTCACTCGTTCTTCGTGTCTGCACTGGCTTTCCAAGCGGCAGTTACACATCCCTCCTCCCAGTGCCACCAACCCTTCGCCTCGCCGTGTTCGAGCAGCTTGCGAATCCGCTGAATGTCCGCTCCCGGAGGGACGTCGAGCGCGACCATCCGGAACTGCTCGATGCCCTCGCCGGTGGTACCGAGCCGGTGGAAGGTCTCCAGCACGGTCTCCCGGGCCGCCTCAGAGCCACCGTCCTTCAGCACGATCAACCGGACGGTGCAGTTCTCGGAGGGGTGAACGGTCTCCCCGGCCCAGCGCAAGCCGTCATCGTCAACGTCCACGCCGATGACATCGCCGCTCGCGATGCCGCGGACGAACCATGGGGTGTTGTCGAGACGCACTGTTCCGTCGCCGAGGTCCACTGCCCAGAGGCTCTCAACGCTTGCGGGCGGCCAGCCGTCCTCGTCAATCTCCACCCGGAAGTGGACCTTCACATGGGCGTCGCTGATGTTCGTCACCACGCCATCATCTACAGTCCGGCTCCTGGGGAGAGGCCGAGGTCCCGTCTACTCTTCGTCGTCCTCATCCAGCCCGAGCCCGGCCGCGACCGGGTCGCGCAGCGGGCGCAGGGCGCCGGCGGCCGGGGTGGAGGCGTTGAAGCTGTAGCGGCCGAGCACGTTGAGGTTCGCGTGCTTGAGCGGGGAAAGGCGGGCGATGTCCTCGTCCCGCAGCTCGTGGCCCTCGGCGCGGAGCTGGGTGACGGCGGCGTCGATGTACTTCGTGGTCCAGAGGACGATGGCGTTGAGGACCAGGCCGAGCGCGCCGAGCTGGTCTTATCCGAACTAGCCCAGCTCGACGCTGAGCTCGTCCGCGAAGTGCGTTTGCCACTGAAAGTAGTCGTGAAGTAGCTGGGTGAACGACCGTCCCGGGCGTGTCACGCTCCGGGGCGGCCGTTGCGCGGGCCTACCGGGAGAACGCGTAGGTCCGGACAGGGGCGAGGTGCAGTTCGTAGGGCCCGAAGCAGTCCGCCGCGAGCGTCGCGACCGCGGCGCCGCAAGGGCAGGCTCGGTTGAGTCCTTCGTTGCCGGTGGGCCCGCAGCAGCCGGTGCTGTTCTCCCAGTTGGGGAGCGGTTGAAGGTCGGGGGCGTCCTCCGGGTGCATCAGCACCGTGCCCGGGATGCCCGCCGAGATGACGAAGCCCTCCTCGCGGCAGACCAGTGGCCCTCGGGACTGGGCCGGCTTCGGGTCCTCCTGGTCGTCCTGCACGACGTAGGGAGTCCCCCAGGGCTCGGGATCGATCACGTGGCGGCCCCGCGGAACGGTGGAGGGTGCCCGGCGTGTCTCCTTGTCCCGGTCGCGTTCGTCGCCGGAGACGTTGGGAACGGCGGCCAGTTCGGTCAGCTCCGGCGTGATCGCGGTGCCGCACTTGGAACAGAGGAAGACGGTCATCTCCTCGTTGTAGTCCTTAGACCTGCTGCTTCGCACCTTCGTTTGGCCGCTCGGAGTCGACGCGCGCGACGACGCTGCGGAAGTCGGGCATGCTGAGGTGGACGGTGGTGTGCCGGGTGGCGAGGTCGCGCATGGCGGCGAGCTTGTGCTCGGCGGCGGCGAGGCTGGCCTCGATCGCGGCGACTTCGCCGAGCCAGCCCTGTTCCTTGGCCTCGCGGAGCCGGTCGCCCAGGTTGGCGTGGATCACCTGCAGCCGGGGCATCTGCGCGGGGTCGGGCCGAAGGACGGGGCAGCGGATGCAGGCGTGCTCGTGGACGCACGGGATGCCGAAGTCGCGTGCGCACACGCCCAGGGCGACCTTTCGCAGCTCGAAGTGGTCCAGGAAGTCGCGCCACTCCTGGGCGGTGGGTTCGCGGTACTCCTCGCTGGGCCGCAGCGAGCGGCGGCGGGCGATGAAGGCCCGGTGGTGGGTGATGACGTCCTCCGGGTAGATCGCGGCGTACCCGAGCGTGGTGTCGACGGTCTGGTGGCCGCAGATGCGGGCGGCGATGTGCGGCGGCAGGCCGGAGCGCAGGGCGTCGGTGACGAAGATTCTGCGGAAGTCGTGCGGGGTGTAGTGCAGAGGCTGGTGCCGAGGGCGCGGCCGGCGTAGGTGAGCAGGGCGGTGAGGCATTGGTCGGCCGGGCCATCCCTCTCGCCGGCCTTGTACGCACCCGCCTGCTACATCCGTGACAACCTGATCGCCCGGATCGCTGAGGCGGAGCGGGAAGGATGGCTGGGCGAAGTCGAGGGCCTCCAGGTCAGCCTCACCGGCGCGCAAGGCAAGCTGGACCAGCTTCGATGCCGAAGCAGCCCGCCGACCCTCCACAGTCGATCTCGACATGCCGACCTTCGCCGACGTCGCCATCCGCAACACCACTGCGTCGACGGACCAGCACCGTCCCTGAGATCCATGGTCGCCACGAAGCTGAACTGCCTACGCTCCAACCCATGCGAACTGTCTTCGTGTTTCCCGCAGGTGAGCGAGCTGCGACCGTCGCCTCGCTCAATCGGCATCTGCCCGAGCAGCGCAATCCGTGGACTCTGGACGGCAACCTCTACATCGACATCGACGATGAGCAGACCGGCTACCTCTTCTCCGATTGGGATCCCGAGGATGTGGCGATCCTTGACGCGGCCGTCGGACATCACCCCACTTGGGCGGTGCAGATCGACATCTCCGGGCGGATCGACGGCACCGCAGAGGTTCACCGAATGATCGCGCTGCTGCTTGAGCATGGAGGCGTGGCAACGGACGACTACACCCCCCACCCTTGGACCCTGCCGGAAATCCTGTCTGGAGCGATGATCGACGGCCTGCGGTTCTTCGACTTCCGCGGCTACCACGAGCTCAACCGCGAGCATGGGCGCTCCTGACTCTGTCGGCTGCTCCCTCCTGCGCCCCGACCCCGCCCAGCGCGGCCGCCTGGTGGAGATCCGCGATCCGGTTCGATTGCCAGCACCGTGGCGACAGGGGTCTGCTCGTGGTCGTCCCCCACGTCGACGGAGCGCCCCTCACCGAGCTGATCGATGAGTTCGAGATCGCGGCCGGGATGCAGCCGGCTCGTGATGCCTACGGCGGTCTGATCCCAGAGTTCTTCCGGTTGGGCCCGATGCAGAACCACTTCCTTGGACTGTCCACCAGTGCGATGGGGCCAAAGACTCCCGTCCTCGGTTGTGAATGCGGCGAGTGGGGGTGCTGGCCGGGGGTGCTGGCCGCTCATGGCGCGCATCACCGCAACAGTGGATCTCGTAACCTGGAACGCTTTTGAGCAATCGCACCGCAAGACGCGCGACTACATGGCATTCGGTCCGTTCCAGTTCGACCGTCACCAATACGATGGCGCCTTGCGGGCCCTGAGCGCGGTGATCGACTCCGACGCCGGCGACACGAGCGCATGACACTGACCGCAGCCCGTCTTGCCGCAGATCGAGTCCAGGGGCAGATAACAGCGGCGGGAAATCGTTCACCATCCGCTGGCTACGGGCAGGTTGTGCCACCAGTGACCGCATCCACCGGAACAGATGCGCTCGCGGCGCCGTTCGTCCGCGACCCCGAGCACCGCGACCAGGAGCCGGAACGCTTTGCGGCGTTCGTCGGCAGGGGCGAGGCCGGCGATCTTCCCCAGTTGCTGATCGATCGGGCCGCAGGCGATCAGCACCGCAGGCGTGTGTGTCGGGCGCAGCCCGGCACGTCGGATGCTCTCCGGCCCGTCTTCGGTGATGGCGCGCGCCTGCACGCAGTGGTGGCGTAGAAACAGGAGTATCTCGGCCTGCTCCTCCGGGCTGTGGGTGTCGAACCACTCGATGCCCTGTGCCATCGGGTGCAGTCCTTGGGCGAGTTCGTTGAGGATGATGTCTCGCTCGGTCATGATCAGCTCCCGCAGGCCAGTGAGGCGGCGAAGCCCTCAGCGGTCTCGTCAACGAAAGCGCACAGTTGCTGCACGGCCTGCCGACAGTCATGCGGGTCGAGAGCCGCCACGGCCCGGACTTCGAGCCATCGGTCCCAGGGACCGGCCGGGGCAAGGAACCGTGTCGTGTACTCGGAGCCGAGAATCTCATCGAGGTACAGAAGCGTCCCAAGGACGACTGCCTGGTCGTAGTCGAGGTCGGGACGCGACAAGTAGTGATCAAGGTATGTGCTGAACAGTTCGGCGTCCGCTGCAGTACCGAACTTCGCAAGGGCGACGCAGTATGCCGCGCCCGCATACGGCCCCTCGCTGGCCAGCAGGAGCCGGCCTATGAGCTCGCGGAACTCGGACCTGTGGGCCGCAGCAACCAGCCAGGCGGCAGTCTTGCGCTCGCGCCATCCACCCTCGAAGAGGACGCCGAGCTCCGCCGGAGTGATTTCGTACGCAGCCTGAGCCAGATCCCGCACAAACGCGGAGCGATCAACCGGGCTCAACCGGAAAACGCTCCCGCCCAACCGAAGGTATCGCCGATCAGGCGTGACGATCCGCCGAACCACATCCTGCAACTCGGGATCGCTCTGGACATCACGCATAGCCGCATCCTGGCCCGGCACGGTACTCATGTGCCACAGGTTTGCCGACTTCCTCAACGGACCATAGTTACTGGTTCAGAGAAGCTTGTGTCCGATGCCCTGCCCTGATCGTCCACGTGACAGAACGTCCCCGGCTTGTCGAAATCCGCGACAACCTCCTCACGCGCATCTTGGAAGCCGAAAGGGAAGGCTGGGCTCGGCGAGATCGAAGGGCTGCAGAGCAGCCTGACCCACGCCGAGGAGAAGCTAGCCCAACTCGACGCCCAGATCTCTCGGAAGCAGCAGTCTGTCGACCTGGGAATTCCTACCTTCCGAGAGATTGCTGCTCGCGCTACCACGGTCTCCACACCGCCGGATCCTTCGCAAACGGCATGCCGCCCCCAAGATCATTTACCCGCGCACGGCCAGCGATTCCCCACTTACGGTCCCCACCGGCGGCCAGTCACGTTCCCCGGGCTGGCAGCGGCGGTCACGCGGAGTTACGCGCACACAGTTAGCTGCTCCCAGCCAGGTCTGATCGCCGTTCCCCGCGCGGCGTTGCGACGGCAGACTGTGCGGGTGAACTCTGATCTCTATCCCGACCTGGCTGCGGCCGACAGCCTGGCGGCCGCGCTGGAACGGCTGGCCGCCGAACTCAGCATCGATCTCACAGTGGTAACCCAGGACGGGAGTCCCGTTTCGGCGGGTATCGCCTCGTCGGTCCCGGGGCGCCGGCCGCTGTCCGTCTACATCGGGGCAGATGACCGCTGGTTCGGCATTTCCGGCTGGGGCCAGGGGATTGAGCTCATCACGGGAGCCGCCTCTGACCTGGCCGATGTCGTCAGGGCTGGTGCGGCATGGATCGGGGCACGAGTTTGCGGGAAGTGCGGGCCGACCTGCCGTTTCTGCTTGTCAGCGAGCGCGCCGAGGCTCTCGAACGCGGTCCGGCCTCGGTCGTTGAGCTGCAATGGCGCACGATGCGGGAAGAGGCTGCCGAGGCCCCGGATTTCCCTGCCTTCGGCGAACTGGTGCAAGCGGCACATGCCGATCCGAAGCTTCGACAGCTCTACGTGTTCTCCAGTCACTGGACGCTCGGCTTCAGCTCCTGCACTGGGTTCCCGTTTCGCGTCGAGGTGGCCATCGCTCCGTCGCGCAACGGCGGCCCGTACCTCGTGATGGAGCATCCCCACTCCATCGTGATCGGCGAGACGGCCACGGCCGAAGAGGCGGTCGCTGCGGCGATGTCCTGCCTCCCCACAGGGCTGGGTCCAACTGTTGCGGGAACCGCCGATAGGGATGAGTGACGCATCAGGACAGGAAGAGACAGGCCGAATCTTGTTACGGGCAGTCAGTAACCTCGCGGCCAAATAGCTGCCCGTCAGGTGGCCGCGAGTGGGGAGATCCAAGTGACCACCCATCAGTAGTTCGGAGAAGGCAGCACCCGAGCTTCTTCGATACTGGCACAGAGCACTTGTTCCGCGGCTGCCGTACTCCTGGGCAAGGAGTTCAGGTGGCTGTCCCTACGCGGCCCTACAGGCCGCGGGAAATCACTGGCCGGGGCCGGTCCCGTGCGGAATGCTTCAGGCGTGATCGAGCGAGAAGCCGCCGTTCGGGCCGTTGAGGAACAACTGGAACGCGACTATCAGAGGTGGCGGGCTGCGGGTGCGGACGCACTGCGCATGGCTGTGGTGGACGTCGAGGAGCACGAACTGGTGTGGATCGTCTCCTGGACGTCCGAGGAGTTCGTGCGTACTCGGAATCCGGAGTTCATGCTCGCAGGGAACGGGCCGTACCTAAGACTTGTCCCGTAAATGATGGTGGAGGCAGGCACGACAAGGTCCAGTGGCAAGATGACGGCTTCGACGCTCCTGAGAGGTCATCTTCGTGCC